>DASPUD010000112.1:0-90948 GCA_035623095.1 Pseudolabrys sp. | reverse complement strand
GCCGCCACCAATGGCCTCGACTGAAACGGCTTCGACCACGACCTGTTTTTTTCGGTCAATAAACCCGAACCGGGCTTTGTGCGCCTTTTCGAAAGCGCGCTTCATCGCGGGGATGCTGCCGGCCGCCACGACCAGCGCCGTATCCGTGCCGGCGTACCGGATATGAGCACGCACATGCAATTTGATCTTGCCGGCGGCAACGCCTTGCCCGGCGACTTCGGCCTTCGTCTTTGTGCCGAGCGATGCGCCGATGCGTGCGATGGCTTTCAGCGCCTTGTCGCCCAATGGAAGTTCGATTGCCTGCTCACGCGTGGCGCGGATGTCGGCCAGGCCCATGCCGTAGGCCGAGAGCAGCGAAGAGAATGGGTGAATGAGCACGCGGGTCATGCCGAGGGCGTCGGCGACAAGGCAGGCGTGCTGACCGGCGGCACCGCCAAAGCAATTGAGCGCATAGCGGGTCACGTCGTAACCGCGCTGCACCGATATCTTCTTGATCGCGTTCGCCATGTTCTCGACGGCAATCTTGATAAAGCCGTCGGCAACCTCTTCGGGCTTGCGGCCGCCGATTTGCTGCGCAAGGTCGGTAAACGCGTTGTGCACTGAATGCACGTCGAGAGGCAGATTTTGCGAGGGTCCGAAAATCTTCGGAAAAAATTCCGAGATGAGTTTGCCGACCATTACATTGGCGTCAGTAACGGCCAGCGGTCCCTCGCGGCGGTAACATTTTGGGCCGGGATTGGCTCCGGCCGAGTCGGGGCCGACTCGGAAACGCGCGCCGTCGAAATGCAGGATCGAACCGCCGCCAGCCGCGACCGTATGGATGAGCATCATCGGCGCACGCATGCGCACCCCAGCAACTTCCGTTTCGAACGCCCGCTCATATTCGCCATCGAAATGCGAGACGTCGGTTGACGTTCCACCCATGTCAAACCCGATGAGACGGTCGAAGCCCGCCTGCCGTCCGGTTTCCGCCATGCCGACAACGCCGCCGGCCGGACCTGAGAGAATCGCATCCTTGCCCTGAAACAGCTCGGCCGCCGTCAGCCCGCCCGACGACATCATGAACATCAGGCGCGCGGCGGAGCGTTTCGCGTCGAGATCGTGGTCGACCTGGGCCACGTAGCGCCGCAGGATCGGCGACAAATAGGCGTCTACGACTGTGGTGTCGCCGCGGCCGACGAGTTTGATCAGTGGAGAGACTTCGTGACTCACCGAAACTTGCGCGAAACCCATATCACGGGCGAGCGCGGCGATCAGCCGTTCATGCTCCGGATAGCGGTATGCGTGCATGAACACGATAGCTACCGCGTTGATGCCGTCCGCCTTTGCCGCGACCAAGTCGGCGCACGCCGCAGGAATATTTGGTTCCTTTTCGACCGTACCGTCAGCGCGGACGCGTTCGTCTACTTCCGCCACACGCTCATAGAGCATGTCGGGCTTGATGATGTGACGGGCGAAAATCTTCGGGCGCGCCTGGTAGCCGATCTTGAGCGCATCACGAAAACCTTTGGTGATCAGCAAAAGGGTGCGTTCGCCCTTGCGCTCGAGAAGAGCATTTGTCGCGACAGTCGTTCCCATCTTGACCGCGCCGATCCGGCCGGCGGGTATAGTTTCCCCCGCCTTGAGGCTGAGCAGGTCTCTGATCCCCTGCACGGCGGCATCGCTATAGGCTTCGGGATTTTCGGACAGGAGCTTGTGGGCGACCAACGTGCCATCGGGCCGCCGTCCGACCACGTCGGTAAACGTGCCGCCACGATCAATCCAGAAATCCCAAGTCTGCGGTGACCGGTCTGCCATGACTTCGCCCTGCATGCACTATGTCCGGCCTGTCGGGGACAAAACAAGCCTGCTAGCTTCAGGTTTGAGGAAAGCGGTGACGTCATGAAAACGATTGGCATGCTGGCTGCCGGATTGCTGGTGATGGCTTTGTCGGCAACCCGCCGATTATCGACGCGTTCATCAAGGATGGCGCGGTCATCGGCCCGCGCGCTGATTTCGGTCAAGCCGGCCTTGCTTTAGCGGTGCGCGCCGGCGCGCCGAAGCCGGATATCAAGACGGTTGAAGCCTTCAAGCGCGCTCTGATCGCCACCAATAAGGTGGCCTTTCCGGGCAAAGGGGCGAGCGGCATCTATTTCGTAGGCCTGCTCCACCGCATGGGCATCGCAACCGAGATGAAAAGCAAGCTCAAGCCGATGGAAGCGGAGGACACGGTTGAAGTCGTTACGCGCGGCGAAGCGGATATGGTCGTCGTTGTCGCTACACGTATTACTGACGTTCCAGGCGTAGAGGTGGTCGGTCCAATCCCGGAGGAATTGCAAACCAAGATAGGCTTCGCTGCCGGGTTGAGCGCAAAGGCCAAGGAACCGGACGCGGGCAAAGCCCTCATTCGCTTTCTGACTGCACCTGCCGCTGCGGCAACGCTCAGAGCCAAAGGCGTCGATCCGATCTGAGCAGGCCGGCCAAATACACTTGAGCCGGAAATCTGTTGCGCGCGAGCCGCGCCCGACGTCATCATGTCTTGGGGGGCCGGATGATACGGACGTTGCTCGACAAGCTTTATCTTTTCGCCGGCTATGCCGCGGGCGGCTTTCTGATCGCCATCTTCGTGTTGATGATGTTGCTGTCGGCAGGACGCCCCATCGGTCTGAATATTCCGGCCGGCGACGATCTCGTCTCTTGGTGCATGGTGGCGACATCGTTCCTCGGTCTTGCGCATACCTTTCGCCACGGCGAAATGATTCGGGTTGGTCTGCTGATCGACCGGCTCGAGGGCCGCCCGCGCCATATCATCGAAATCATATCCTTGCTGGTCGGGGGATCCTTTGTCGCGTTCTTCGCCTATTACGCCGCCCTGTTGACTTTCGATTCCTGGCGTTTCCACGACATGGCGCAGGGAGTGCTCCCGGTGCCGTTGTGGATCCCGCAGCTTGGATACAGCGGCGGCCTGTTCATTCTGTTGATCGCCTTCATCGATGAATTCATTCACGTCGTGCGTGGCAATGCCCCGCGCTACGAAAAACCAAAACCGGTGACGGCGGAAGAAGTCGTCGAGCAAGCCATACAGAGCGGTGTCTGACATGGCTGAACTGGTCGGCATCTCGGCATTATTATTGGTGTTTCTCACCATCCTGCTTGCCGGTGGCGTGTGGATCGCGATGGCTTTGATGGCGACGGGCTACGTCGGCATGCAGTTCATCGGCGG
Organism: Pseudolabrys sp.; assembly: GCA_035623095.1. Classification (GTDB taxonomy): domain Bacteria; phylum Pseudomonadota; class Alphaproteobacteria; order Rhizobiales; family Xanthobacteraceae; genus Pseudolabrys. The sequence continues at coordinate 87,746 of DASPUD010000112.1, read as the reverse complement.
CGGCATTCCTTCCGGCCCCGTGCTCGCCACCACCATCTGGGGCAACAGCAATTCGTGGGCGCTTGCCGCTTTGCCGCTTTTCATCTGGATGGGCGAAATCCTGTTCCGCACCAAATTGTCGGAAGAAATGTTTCGCGGGCTGGCACCGTGGCTCAACAGAATCCCCGGACGGCTCATGCACGTGAACGTGCTCGCGTGCGGCATCTTCGGCTCGGTGTCTGGCTCCTCCGCCGCAACCTGCGCAACCGTTGCCAAGATCGCGCTGCCTGAACTGAAAAAGCGCGGTTACGACGAAATGGTTTCGCTCGGCTCGCTTGCCGGTGCCGGTACGCTCGGAATTCTCATTCCGCCGTCGATCACCATGGTGGTGTATGCCGTGGCGGCGAACGTCTCGATCATCCAGATTTTCCTCGCCGGATTTCTTCCGGGCTTTCTGGTGATGGCACTCTATTCGGGCTACATCGCCGGCTGGTCGCTGGCGCATCCGGAAAAAACGCCGCCGCCTGAGCCGCAAATGACGTTGTCCGAGAAGCTGCATGAATCCAAGCAGCTCATCCCGCTTACTTTGCTGATCCTTCTCGTTTTTCTTTCCTTGATGCTTGGTTGGGCGACGGCAACAGAATGCGCGGCCTGGGGCGTGATGGGATCGCTGGGTATCGCCTGGTGGCACGGTGCGCTGACGTGGGAATCGTTTTGGGCAAGCGTCATGGGTACCGTCCGAGTCAATTGCATGATCATGCTGATCCTGGCCGGTGCCTCCTACATGTCGACGTCGATGGCCTATACCGGCATTCCGGCAACGCTCGCGGGCTGGGTCGACAGCTTCCATCTGAGCCCTTACGCGCTGATTGCCGCGCTTACCGTGATGTACATCGTGCTCGGCACTGCGCTCGACGGCATCTCAATGATTGTGCTCACGACGTCGATCGTCATTCCGATGGTCAAGCAGGCTGGATTCGATCTGGTGTGGTTCGGAATTTTCGTCGTTCTGGTTGTAGAAATGGCGGAGGTATCGCCGCCGGTCGGGTTCAATCTTTTCGTCCTGCAGACGATGAGCGGCAAAGATTCCAACACTGTGGCGCGCGCTTCACTGCCGTTTTTCTTCCTGCTCATCGTGGCGGTTGCAATCATCACCGTATTTCCTGATATCGTGATGGTGCTGCCGCGTTTGGCCTTTCCGGGTTAGTTAGTCATAGAGGAACGTCCGATGTATCTGCTTCGAAGTTTCGTTCTCGCTGCCGCCGCCTGTGCGATGACGGCAATGCAACCGGCTGCTGCGCAAACTAAGTGGAACTTGCCGGCTGCCTATCCGCCGGATAATCCGCACAGCGAAAACCTCGCGCTGTTCGCCAAGGACGTAGCCGCCGCGACCGGCGACAAGCTGCAAATTACCGTGCACGCCGGTGCTTCGCTGTTCAAGGCGCCCGAAATCAAACGCGCGGTGCAGACCGGACAGGCACAGATCGGAGAGGTGCTCCTCTCGCTGCACGAGAACGAGGATCCGATCTACGGCATCGACGTCATACCGTTTTTGGCCACGAGCTATCCTGAATCGATGAAGCTCTGGCAGGCTTCAAAACCGGCGGTCGAGAAGAAACTGGCCTCGCAGGGTCTGATGTTGTTGCTCGCGGTTCCGTGGGCGCCGCAAGGCATCTACGCCAAGAAAGAGATCAATTCGGTCGATGACATGAAGGGCTTAAAGTGGCGCGCTTACAATGTCGGCACTGCGAGAATCGGTGAACTGGTCGGCGCGCAGGTCGTGACCGTGCAGGCGGCCGAGCTGCCGCAGGCTCTGGCGACCGGCGTCGTCAATTCCTTCGTCACTTCGGCGGCAACCGGTTATGACAGCAAGGCCTGGGAATCGATGACGCACTTCTACGACACGCAGGCCTGGATCCCGAAGAACGTGACGTTCGTCAACAAGGCAGCGTTCGATTCGCTCGACAAACCGATGCAGGAGGCGTTGCTGAAAGCCGCGGCCACGGCGGAAACACGCGGCTGGAAAATGTGGGAGGAGAAAGCGAGCTGGTATCTCGATCAACTGAAGTCGCACGGCATGAAAGTGCAGCCGCCGGGCGACACGTTGAAGGCGGGTCTAAAGAAAGTCGGCGATCAACTTACAGCGGATTGGTTGAAAAAAGCGGGCCCTGACGGAGAGGCAGTAGTCGCGACTTACAGGAAGTAGCGATGAAAACTTTTGCGCTCGCTTTCGCGCCTCTCGCATTTGTGGGAAGCCTCGCGAGCGTGGCTTCGGCGCAGACCCAGTGGGATTTGCCAACAAACTATTCTGCCGCTGTTTTTCATACGAAAAATATCGTGCAGTTTGCTGCCGACGTTGAAAAGGCGACCGGCGGTTCGCTGAAGATTGCCGTCCACCCCGGCGGCACGATGATCAAGCATGCGGATATCAAGCGCGCCGTCGGCGAAGGAAAGGTGGCGGCTGGCGAAATTTTGATCTCGCTCGCGGCCGATGAAGCGCCGGTTTACGGCGTCGATTCAATTCCATTCCTTGCCATCGGCTACGATGGCGCGCGCAAACTTTATGAGGCGCAGAAGCCTTACCTTGGGAAACAGCTTGCGAAAGAGGGATTGGTCCTCCTGTTTTCCGTTCCGTGGCCGCCGCAGGGCATCTACGCCAAGCGGGAATTCAAGTCGGTCGAGGAGTTCAAAGGACTTAAATTCCGTGCCTATAACGCGATGACCAAGCGGATCGCGGAGCTGGCTGGCGCGGAGCCGACACAGCTGGAAATTTCCGATCTTCCTGCTGCATTTGCGTCCGGACGCGTCGATCTGATGATCACTTCGGCATCGAGCGGCGTGCAATCGAAAGCCGAGCAGTATCTGACGCACTACATGGATACGCAGGCCTGGGTGCCGCGCAATATGGTGTTCGCCAACAAAGCGGCATTCGACCGGCTCTCGGCGGCCGAGCAGAAAGCGTTGTCCGAAGCGGCAAAGGCAGCTCAAGAGCGTGGCTGGAAGCTGTCAATCGAGGAAATGACGGTAAAAACCAAGGCGCTCAAGGATGCCGGAATCGTTGTACTCGACCCTAATCCGCAACTTAAATCCAGCCTGGAAAAAATCGGTGCGACGATCGCAAAGGAGTGGGCGGCTTCCGCCGGAGCGGACGGCGAAGCGATGCTGGCCGTATATCGGAAATAAACGCGCGCTGCTCTTCAGCGCCGCGTTACTTGCATGCGCTGGCCGACGATCACAGTAACGACCACGGCAGCCGCATAAAGCAATGTGGAGGCGTCGAAACGCTCGCCGTTTACCGGCACCGACAGCGCAACGATCAGGAATGGCTGAAGCAGCATCATTTGACCGACGCGCGCGACGCCGCCCATGGCCATCGCTGCGTTGAATACGAAGAACGCAAAGAACTGGCTGATGAAGCTGACATAGACAAGTCCCGCCCAAGCCGGCGCTGGTGCGCCGGCAAAATTGACCGGTGCAAGCAGTATCGCGGCGAGCAATGACAGCGGCAAGAACGCCGCAACTTGCCAGGAGATCACCTCCCAGCCTGGCAGCGTCCGGCTCAGGCGTCCGGACAGCGCGTAACCGAAAGCACCGGAGATGACCGTGCCGAGCAGATAGACGTCATTCGATTCGATCGTGCTCGCTTCGCTCCGCCGCAGCATGAAAACCAACACGATTGTCGCGCCGGCCGCGCTCACGAGCCAGAAGCCAAGGCTCGGCCGCTCATGCGCGACAAGAGCCGCAGCGGCAGCCGTCGCGAGGGGAATAATCCCAAGCACAACACCGCCATGCGAGGCCGGCACATGCGCCATTGCCAGCGCCATGAAAACCGGAAAGCCGATGATGGTGCACAAGCCCGCAAGTAAGAGATCGCGCCACAAATCGTGCGGCGGCACCGGCCGGCGCAATACGACGAGCAGGAGAAGGCCGGCACAACCGGCAATCGATGCGCGCGCCGCGGACAGGAACAGTGGATCGAACGCTGCAACAGCAACGCGCGTGGCCGGCAGCGTGCCGGCGAATAGCAGGACGCCGGCAACGCCGAGCACGAGGCCGAATTTTTCGCGGGAGGTCGTCATGCGGGAGAACGGACGCTAGCCCGGGTTCTGCCATCACGCCAAGGCGACCAAAGTAAAGTCTTCCGGAAATTGGCGGGGGCCCGGCGGTTTTGCCGCCGAGCCCCCTTACAACGTATCAGCCGGCCTATAAGCCGGGTTCTGTAAGGCCCGCGGCGAACCGCAGACGTGACAGCCATTCCTCTTGTACGCCGGTTGCCCGACGCATCAAGCAACCTACCCGAATGACTGGTCTGGACCGACCTGAGGCTTGCACCTCACCGTCATTCCTATTCGGTCTTGCTCCCGGTGGGGTTTGCCGTGCCGCTTCCGTCGCCGGAAACGCGGTGCGCTCTTACCGCACCGTTTCACCCTTGCCGCGGCTAAACGCTACGCGCCGAGGCGGTCTGTTCTCTGTGGCACTTTCCCTGGGGTTTCACCCCCGCCGGACGTTATCCGGCACCGTTTGTCCATGGAGCCCGGACTTTCCTCCCCGGCCACCTTTCGGCATTGGCGCGGAGCGGCCGTCCGGCCGACTGACGGGATAGGAATGGGGATATCAGGGCGAGGCGTCAAGGTTTGCCACGCGACAAGCTTAAAAAAGCTCTCTACAGCCTCGTTTGCGGCGTGAAATTAGGCCAAAGGTGCCGGGCGCGTCTCGATGAGTGCGCGCAAGGTCAGAAGCGTGGAGGGATCGGCAATCCCGTCCACGCGCGCCTGGCGAAAATGCCGCTGAAATGCCGTGATCACGTCGCGCGTGGCGTCGTCATAGTTGCCGGTCTCCGCAATGCCATAGCCGTAGGACCGCAAGGTGCGCTGCAGCCGCGTCACCGGTTCGCCGCGAGTGCCGGGCTTTAGTCCCGAGCCTTCGAGGTCAAGCGGCGCGGCGCGAACCCAGTGCCCAACGCCGGACTCACTGAGCAGGCCCCAAGGAAATTTTTCGCCCGGATCCTGTTTGCGCCCGGGCGCCACATCGGAATGCGCAAGAATGCGGTCAGCGCTAATTGGTCCACGGCGCGTGATTATCGTTTTGCAAAGAGAAATCACTGCCGCAATCTGGCGAAGTGGAAAATCAGTGTACCCGAATTCATGTCCGGGGTTAACGATTTCGATTCCGATGGAGCGCGAATTGATGTCGGTTTCGCCCGCCCATGAGGATTCTCCGGCGTGCCACGCGCGCAGCTCCTCGGGAACGCATTGAACGATCCGCCCATCCTCGAATACCACATAGTGACAGGAGACCTTGCTCGCGAGCGCGGTGAGGCGCTGCAATGCCTCGTCGCCGGTCTTCATGCCGGTGTAATGCAATAGAATCATATCTGGCGGGCGGCCGTCCTTGCGCGCGTCAAAATTGGGCGAGGGCGCAACAGCGGCGACAATGAAAGAATCCGGCGAAAACACTGACATAGGCCGGACAAAACCTGTGCTTATGAACGGGGCCCGGCATCATTCACCGCCAGAGCAAAAAAGCAAGGCTTGCAATACACGCCCACATACGGCGATGGCCCGGACGTCCGACGCCCGGGCCACGTCACGCTTATTACTTGTCGATGGACTAATTACTTGTCGATTGACTAACGACCAGAAGGCGTGGTGCCGCCTGAAGGTTTCATGCCGCCGCCCATCCCGCTGCTCGAGCCGGTGCCGGTTGTCGCCGGACGCGGGGGCTCATAGCGCGCAAAGCTTTGCGCGTCCTTAAGCTGGTCCTTCGTTGCGGCGAGTTTCAGCTTATCTGCCGAGCCGTTTGAACCAGGCACCACATCGAACGAACTTGGCGCCAGCGCTACTTCCTTCGAGCCGGCACCAAGGAATCCGCCGACGCTGATCACAAAGGCTTCGACCTTGCCGCTCTTGTCAAAAAGAATGTCGCTGACGTCGCCGATCTTCTGGTTGTCAGAACCGACAACGTCAGTGCCCTTGAACTTCGATGCCAACCACTGATCGGGCTTCTGCGAAGAAACGAAATTCATCTTGCCGTTCTCGCTGGCCGGCGACGATGCCTGCGCCGGCGGTGGGCCGATGAAGTCGGCGGACTTGATGGTTGTGCGAAAGCACCGGTCGCCAAAACGGCGCTCAACGCGGTGGATACCATCAATTTTTTGAGCATTTTTTGCCTCCTCTAGGTCACGTTGAGCACAACGCGTGGCCATGCTCGCTGTTCCCTTTCAACGGAACACTGGCCGGAATTTTAAAATGGAACTTGGGTTACGCGTCTTGCGCGGAATTTTCTGCCGACTCAGCTACATCCGCGTGCGTGCGCACGACAGTGACGGTGCATGGCGCTTCCGCGACAACCTGCGCGGAAACACTGCCGAGATAGCGGCGCATCATTGAAGCTCCGCGCGCGCCAATAACAATATGGTCGACGCGATTATGTCGAGCATAGTCGATGATCTGTCTGGCGGGGTCGGTTCCCTCAAGAACGTGGTAGGTTATGCGGTCCGTTTCCAGTGGAATCGCTCGCGTCCAGTGCTTGAGTTCAACCAGGCGTCCGAGATGCGGATTTCGACCCTGCGAATCCTCGAGTTTGTCGAGCGAAAGGCGCGCCAGCTTGAGAACATTGACGCATGCAAGCCTGGCGTTCGGCTCGGTGGCGAGCACGCGATGCACAGCGACTGCGACAGCCTGGTTAAGCGCCTCGTGAGCGGGCTCGAGATCGATTGCCACCAGCACAATTGGCGCATTGGCAAGGTGGGTGGTGAGCGCGCGGCGCGTCCGAACCGGCGGATTTTGCCACACACGCAGGCGGCGCCAGCCAACGGTGACAATGTCTTCTTGCTTTAGCCGGGTGGCCCGCTGGGTGAGGGTGATCTGGTCGGGGTGTTGCAAGTCAAAGGCAAGCTGGGCCGCTGTTGCGTATCGCGCCTCTGGATCAGCCTCGAGGCAGCGCAAAATGGCCTCCTGCAACCACGGTGGCACGGACGCGTTCCGTCGACGTGGCGGGACCGGATCCCGCCACAGCCGCCGGCGCCAGTTGTCGGCCCGCTGGGGTTCGCCGAACGGCCGCTCTCCTGTCGCCAGGAAATACATAATGACGCCAAGGGCGAACAGGTCGCTGCGCGGATCGCTCCGGTTACCGACGACTTGTTCGGGCGAAATATAAGCTCCGGTGCCGACCGGGCCTTCTGCTTCTTCCTGTACCAAATCAGGCAACTGGTCGTGGCGCGAGAGGCCGAAATCGATCAGCACCGCGTTGTTTTTGCGCAGGATCACATTGCTTGGTTTGAGGTCGAGATGAAGGACGTGCTGGCGATGAATATCATGCAACGCAAAGGCGATCATGGCGCCGATTGCCGCCACCTTCGCCGGTGGCAACGGCGTTTTCTCGAGCAATGATTTCACCGACGTGCCCTGAATGAATTCCATCACTATGTAGGGCCGTTCAAAATCGCCGGCAGCGACAAAGCGCGGCGCGTGCGGTCCGGTCAGCCGTGGCAGGATCATCTGCTCGACTTCGTAGCCGATGATGGTGAGCGGATCTTCACCCGGCCGCAGCAGCGGGATCTTCATTACCATCGGCAGATCATCGCCATCGCGCGTAACGCGCCAAAAGCTCGCCATCCCGCCGGATTCCATGGGCTCGACGAGGCGAAAGCCGTCGATCACCTGTCCGGCCTCGAGCTGTGGTTTCACGCTCAGGCTCCCTCGATCAGCCGGTGGCTCAGGATTTGCGGCAAACCAGCGTCGCGTACTTTGCGCGCTGCTGTTTCATTGTCATATGGCACACGCACATAGAGCAGCACGTTACGATCCGTATCGAGCGCGCCGTAGCATGCCGCCGGATTGTAATCGCGCGGTTGTCCGACCGAGCCCAACACGGCAAGCCAGCGTCGTTGTGCGAGAAGAGGGATCTCAACAGCTTGCACCGGTTGGAAACCGGCAATTTTTCCGGTCGGCGACAAATGATAAAGTTCCGGCACGTGCACGTGGCCGCAGAATGTCGCTTGTGCGCTCGTGGCCATGAAGCTCCGCGAAGCACTCGCCACGCTCGTGATGTATTCCCAGTGCGCCGGAGCATGCGCGCTTGCGTGGACGAACAGTCGATTATTTTCCTCGAATGTGAGAGGTAATCGGGAGAGGAAGTCGCGCTGATGCGTTTCGAGTCGCGGACGCGTCCAATCGATCGCCTCCGCGGCGACCGGATTCATGTCGTGGGTGCCGGCTTCAATCGCCGCGTCGTGGTTGCCGAGAAGCGCGACGGCGCCGCGCTCGACTTCGCGCATGACCGTGTCGACTGCGAAGCCAGGGTCCGCACCATAGCCAACATAGTCGCCGAGAAAGATAAGCCGGCTGATACCGCCCGCACGTGCGTGCGCGAGGCTCGCCTCAAGCGCCTCGCGGTTGGCGTGAATGTCGCTGAACAGTCCGATCCACATTGTTTGAACGCACGAGGCCCGGCCGAGAATTCGGCAACGTTTCTTTAAGTTTAACCGCCGTTAATGGCGTTGATCTGCCGCAACGGGCGTAGCTCGGGAGGATTTCGGCCGGTTTCTTGACGGCCATCTAATCCCATGGTATCCCATAAATTCCCAATTCGGGACATGACCCTGTCAAGCGGACGGCATTCGCGCCGAACCCGCTTTCCTGAGTGTCATGCGCCCTTCCTGACAGCCGTTCGTCGTGTCCGGTCAGTGTGGAGTACGGGATATGGACCGCTTCGTGGCGAATTTCACGCTGCGGCTCGACTCCAAGGGACGCGTCTCTATCCCTGGTTCGTTTCGCTCGGTCCTGGCCCGCGATGGCTTCGAGAGCCTCTATTGCTATCCGGCGTTGGACCGCCCGGCGATCGATGCTGGCGGACAAGCGTTGATGGTGGAGATCGAGGCTTTGATCGGGCGTTATGCCCCGTTTTCGGACCAGCGCGAGCGTTTCGCCCTGGCGCTCTATGGCACCAGCGAGACGGTCAAGATCGACAACGAAGGACGCGTAGTGCTGAGCGAGACCCTCAAGCGTCATGCGGGAATTACCGAGGCGGTAACGTTTGTCGGCCTCGGTCAGAAGTTTCAGATCTGGGAGCCTGGCCGTTTCCAGGGCGAGCTTGCGGTGGCCACCCAAAAGGTGCGCGAGCTCAAAGCGGAGCTGAGTTCCCAGGTGGCGGCGCGCAACGCGTTCGGAGCACGGGAATGATGGCGGGCGGCGGCGGCTCAGCTGTCGCTGGCGGACTGGCCCCTCACGTTCCCGTGCTCGGCCGCCCCGCGATTGATTTCCTCAAGGTTCGTGACGGCGGCATCTATCTCGACGGCACGTTCGGCGCCGGCGGATACACGCGAGCTGTCCTTGCGGCCGCCGCGTGCAAGGTGATCGGCATCGATCGCGACCAGCGCGCCATCGCGCTCGGCGCGGATCTGGTCGAGCAGGCGAATGGACGCCTGATTTTGACCGAGGATCGCTTTTCAAATCTTGCGGCAATTGCCCGCGAAGCCGGATACGACGCAGTCGACGGCGTCGTGCTCGACCTCGGCGTCTCATCCATGCAGCTCGATACCGCCGGCCGCGGGTTTTCGTTCCGCCTTGATGGGCCACTCGATATGCGTATGGGCGTTGAAGGCGCCAGCGCAGCCGATGTCATCAACGCGGCGGGCGAACGCGATCTTGCCGATATCATCTTCACGCTCGGCGAGGAGCGCCAGTCGCGTGCGGTCGCACGCGCAATCGTCAAGTCGCGCACCGATGCGCGCATCGAAACTACGCGCGCACTTGCGGATATCGTGGCATCGGTCGTGCGCTCTCGACCAGGAGACATTCATCCGGCGACACGCACCTTCCAGGCGCTGCGCATTTTCGTCAATGACGAGCTCGACGAACTCGCCGAAGCGCTCGTTGGCGCTGAGCAGATTCTAAAACCAGGGGGACGACTGGTGGTCGTGTCGTTTCATTCGCTTGAGGATCGTATCGTTAAGACGTTCCTTGCCGATCGCGGGAAGACCAAAGGCGGTTCACGACACGCACCGGAAGTCGCGCAATCGGTGCCCACATTTCACGTCCTTACCAAGCGTCCCGTTGTCGCCGACGATGACGAGGTGACACGCAATCCGCGTGCCCGATCCGCCAAGTTGCGCGCGGCCGAGCGCAGGGATGCGCCGGCGTCGGGAAGTGCGCCGTCCGGGCTTTTGCCAACGCTGCCGCGTCTTGAAGACGTCCTCGGAGGTAGGTGAGCGATGCGCCTGCTCAATATACTTGTCATCGGCGCGCTGATCATGGCCGCGTCATACGTGTACAAGATCAAGTTCGACTCGACACTGCAGGCCGAGCGTGTCGCCAAGCTGCGCGGCGAACTGCGCCGCGAACGCAATGCCGTCGCGATTCTGCACGCAGAATGGGCAAAACTCGATACACCCGGCCGCATTCAGGGGCTGGCCGACCGTCATCTTGGTCTGCGCCCGGCTGAAATAACCCAGTTTGACAGCTTCGATCGTTTGCCGGAGCGCCCGCCGGCCGCCGCGCCGGGCGATACGACGATCAACGTCATGAATCCACCGACTGTCCCCGACGCAACGGGAAGCGTGTCGCCGCGCGGTGCACCCCGGTGACAACGATGCAGGCGGCGAAGAAAATACGCGAAAGCCGTTGGCAGCGCGTATTGAGCTCGGTTCTCTACGGCCGCAACGTCGACCGCAACGTGAAGGCAAAAGCGAGGCTTGGCCTCGCAGTAGTGGCATTCGCGGGTATCTTTTCCATCATCGCCTTGCGTCTGGTGATGTTCGCGAACGTGGGTGAGGGCCACGGCGGCCGCCGCAGCGTGGCGCAGGATGCGGTCGCAACAGCGCGCCCCGATATCCTCGATCGCAACGGCGAGATTATTGCGACCGATGTAAAAACGCCGTCGCTGTTCGCCGAGCCGCGCAAGATCATCGATGTGGATGAGGCAGTCGAATTGCTTACCGCGGTTCTTCCCGACCTCGACGCCGGCGAAGTGCGTGAACGTTTGTCATCGAAGCGCGGCTTCGTCTGGCTCAAGCGCGAAATAACTCCGCGCCAACAGCAAGAGATACATCATCTCGGCATCCCCGGTGTCGGCTTTCTCACGGAAAATAAGCGGGTCTATCCGAATGGACCGGTCATCTCGCACGAGATCGGGCACGTCAACATCGACAACCAAGGGATCGCCGGAATCGAAAAGTGGCTGGACGGGCAGGGGCTCGCCGCATTGCACATGGCGGGACTCGCGACGGATCAGTTGCAACGGCCGGTCAAGCTCGCGGTGGACTTGCGCGTTCAATACGCGTTGCGCGAGGAGCTCATTGCCGCGCGAGACAAATATAAAGCCAAGGCGTCGGCGGGGATAATCACCGACGTGAATACTGGCGAGATCGTCGCCATGGTGTCGGAGCCAGACTTCGATCCCAACAACCCGCGTGAGGCCAATGATCCCAACCGTCTCAACCGTCTGACCACCGGCGTTTATGAGATGGGATCGACTTTTAAAGCGTTGACGCTGGCAATGGCGCTCGACAGCGGCCGCGTGTCGCTGTCGTCGTCTTTCGACGCGCGCCTGCCGCTGCGTTACGGCAAGTTCGAGATCAACGACTACCACGCGCAGAAGCGCGTGCTGTCGGTGCCGGAAATCTTCACCTATTCGTCCAACATCGGCACCGCGCGAATGGCGCTCACGCTCGGCGTCGAGTACCACAAGGCGTTCCTGAAAAAGCTTGGTCAGCTCGACAGATTACGGACTGAATTGCCGGAAAGCGCCGAGCCGCTGGTGCCGAAGCATTGGGGCGAACTCAACACCGTCACCATCGCGTTCGGCCATGGTTTGTCGGTGGCGCCGCTGCAAGCGGTGATGGGCATCTCCGCGTTGGTCAATGGCGGGAAGCTGATCCCACCGACGTTCCTCCAGCGGGACCAGGCTGAGGCGGACCGGCTGGCCCAACGGGTGATCAAGCCGGAAACAGCCGAAAAAATACGCTATTTGATGCGGCTTAACGTGGAAAAAGGCACCGCGACGCGGGCCAATGTCCCGGGCTACTATGTCGGCGGCAAAACCGGCACCTCCGAAAAGGTGGTCGGCGGGCGCTATTCCAAGACCAAAGTCTTGACCAGTTTCACCGCCATATTGCCTGCCGACAAGCCGCGTTATCAGTTGCTCATCATGCTCGATGAACCGCAGGGCCTGCCCGAGACACATGGGTTCACCACATCCGGCTGGAACGCCGTGCCAGTCGGCGCGCAGGTGATCGAGCGTGTGGCGCCGCTTTTGAACATCCCGCCACGCTTCGATCTGCCCAAGGCTGACCAGATGCTGATGGTGAGCGCGAAGGAGACGCGGTGAAGCTGCGCGATGTTCTGCCCGAGGCGCCGATCGATGCGAGTCAGCGTGCGGTCGAGGTCAGCGGCATTACCGCCGACAGCCGCAAGGTAAAACCCGGCTTTCTGTTTTTCGCCATAGCAGGCGCCAAGGCCGATGGCGCACATTTCGCAAAACAGGCCGCGGCTGCCGGTGCGCTCGCCGTTGCGGCCGAACACAGACCGGAAGGCCTCCCCGCCAACGTTGGCTTTGTACCGGTCAAAAATGCACGTCACGCCCTGGCGCTCGCTGCGGCGAATTTCTATGCGCACCAGCCCAAAACAATCGCCGCCGTCACCGGGACCAGCGGCAAGACGTCGGTTGCGGCGTTCACGCGCCAGATCTGGGCTACGCTCGGGTATCAGGCAGCCAGCATCGGCACCGTCGGGGTGGTGTCACCGCGCGGTGAAAAATACGGCTCGCTGACTACACCCGATCCGGTTGAGCTGCATCATACGCTCGATCAACTGGCCGGTGAGGGCGTTACGCATCTTGCGCTGGAAGCGTCCTCGCATGGCCTCGATCAATACCGGCTCGACGGAATCCGCATTGCCGCCGGTGCATTTACAAACCTGTCGCGCGATCATCTCGACTACCATCCAAGCATCGAAGCCTATCTCGCGGCCAAGCTGCGGCTGTTCGAGGATCTGATTCTGCCGGAAGGAACCGCAGTGGTCGGCGTCGATGATCGCTATGCGCAACAGGTGATCGACGCTGCGCAAAAGCGGGCTCTTAAGGTCATGACCGTCGGCGAACAGGGTCGGGACATCAAATTCGTCAGCGGAACGATTGACGGCTTCGCGCAGGTCGTGAATTTCGCGCACGGCGGCCGCACATATAAGGTGAGGCTGCCGCTTGTCGGCGCCTTCCAGGTGCAGAATGCCGGACTCGCGGCAGGATTGGCGATTGCAACCGACGCCGAACCTGCACGCGTGTTCGCGGCGCTGGAAAACCTCAGCGGCGCCAAAGGAAGGCTTGAGCTTGCCGGCACGCACAACGGTGCGCCTATTTTCATCGACTATGCTCACAAGCCTGATGCCCTTAAGAAGGCGCTCGAAAGTCTGCGCCCTTATGTCCGCGGCAGGCTGGTCGTTGTCTTTGGCGCCGGCGGTGATCGCGACACCGGCAAGCGCCCGATCATGGGTCGCATCGCCGCGGATAATGCCGACCGCGTCATCGTCACTGACGACAATCCTCGCACCGAGACCCCTGCCGCAATTCGTGCCGCCATACTCGCCGACGCGCCGGGCGCGGTGGAGATTGGCGACCGGGCCGAAGCGATCCGCAAGGCTGTCGCGGACCTTAAAAATGGGGACGTATTGCTTGTTGCCGGCAAAGGTCATGAAACCGGCCAGATTTTTGGCGACCGCATCCTGCCGTTCTCCGATCACGAGGCAGTAGCGGCTGCCTTGCAGGGCAAAGTGGCATGAGCGCGCTTTGGACTCTCGACGCCATGGCCGCGGCAATGCGGGCCGACCGCGCCGGCGCTTTGCCGGCCGAACTCTCGGGTATTTCCATCGACAGCCGCACATTGACCAAGGGCGAGGCGTTCTTCGCCATTGCGGGCGAAAATCGTGACGGTCACGACTTTGTCGATAATGCGCTGAAGGCGGGCGCCGGTTTGGCGGTGATTGCCCGTAATCAGCGCGAGCGTTTTTCCAAGGCGCCGGTGTTGATCGTTGCCGACGTGCTCGAAGCCTTGCGCGAGCTCGGACGCGCGGCACGCGCCCGGTCAAAAGCCAAAGTGATTGCCGTCACCGGCTCGGTCGGCAAGACCGGCACAAAGGAAGCGCTGCGCCTGGCGCTTTCCGCCGACGGCGAAACGCACGCCTCGGCGTCTTCCTACAACAATCATTGGGGCGTGCCGCTGTCGCTGGCGCGCTGTCCGGCTAGCGCGAAATATGCCGTGTTCGAAATCGGGATGAACCATGCCGGGGAAATCACGCCGCTGACCAAGCTGGTGCGTCCGCACGTCGCTGTTGTTACCGGCGTTGAACCGGTGCATCTCGAATACTTCGGATCGCTGGAGAAGATCGCCGACGCCAAGGCGGAGATCTTCGCTGGCATAGAGAAAGGTGGCACGGCGGTGCTCAACCGCGACAATGCGCAATTTACGCGGCTCGCCGCGGCCGCCAAGTCGGCCAAGGTCGAACGCGTGGTTTCGTTCGGTGAAGACAGCAATGCGAACGCGCGGCTGCTGCGTATGTCCCTGCAGGCCGATTCCTCGACCGTTGAAGCGAATATCATGGGACAGCCGGTGACCTACAAGCTTGGCGCGCCCGGACGTCATCTTGTGCTCAATTCGCTCGCCGTCCTAGCGGCGGCGTCGCTCGTCGGCGCTGATCTCGCCCTGGCTTCGCTCGCGCTCGGCAATCTCAAGCCTGCGTCGGGGCGTGGTGCGCGAAGCGTCCTGACAGTGCCGGGCGGCGCAGTGTTGCTGATCGACGAAAGCTACAATGCCAATCCGGCATCCATGCGGGCGGCAATCGCATTGCTGGGCCAGGCGCCGCTCGGCAAGCGTGGCCGGCGCATGGCGGTACTGGGCGACATGCTGGAACTGGGGCCGGCGGGGGCCGAAATGCACCGCACACTTGCGAAGGCAATTGAAGCCGCCAAGATTGATGTTGTCTTCTGTTCCGGGCCGCTGATGCACGCCCTATGGGAGGCCCTTCCCTCGCGCGTCCGGGGCGGCTATGCCGAGACAGCGGCGGGGCTGGAGCCGATGGTGATCGGCGAAATTCGCGCCGGCGATGCCGTGATGGTGAAGGGCTCGCTCGGTTCGAAGATGGGTCCGATCGTCAGAGCTTTGGAAAAGCAGTTCCCCCGGCAGGGTGCGCTCGAACAAGCGCCAGTGCAGGGGTGAATACCGAAGGTTCGACCCGATGTTCTACTGGCTGACCGAGCTCTCCGACAAAATCTCGTTTCTTAATGTATTTCGCTACATCACGTTCCGCACCGGCGGAGCGATCGTCACGGCGCTGGTGTTTGTCTTCGTGGTCGGCGGCCCTCTCATCGACCTGCTGCGACTCAAGCAAGGCAAAGGTCAGCCAATCCGTAGCGATGGGCCGAAGTCACACCTCATCAGCAAGACCGGTACGCCGACCATGGGCGGCCTGATGATCCTGTCCGGGCTGCTGGTGTCGACGCTGCTGTGGGCAAACCCGAAGAGCCCTTATGTCTGGGTGGTGCTCGGCGTCACGCTCTCCTTTGGATTGATCGGTTTTTATGACGACTATCTCAAGATCACCAAGCAAACCCATGCCGGGTTTGCCGGGCGCACGCGCCTGTTTGTGGAAGCGGCGATTGCCGTCGCGGCTTGCACCGCCCTTGTCAATCTCGGCCGTCCGCCGATAGCGACCTCGCTGGTATTTCCGTTCTTCAAGGAGCTGGTCATCAATCTCGGCTGGGCATTTATCATTCTGGGCTCGTTTGTCATTGTCGGCGCCGGCAATGCGGTCAATCTCACCGACGGATTGGATGGTCTTGCGATCGTGCCGGTGATGATTGCGGCAGCGAGCTTCGGCCTGATTTCGTATCTGGCGGGCAACGCGGTGTTCGCTGAGTACCTACAAATCCATTACGTCGCCGGGACCGGCGAGTTGGCTGTGTTGTGCGGCGCGGTGATTGGCGCGGGTCTCGGCTTTCTTTGGTACAACGCTCCGCCAGCTTCGATCTTTATGGGCGATACCGGCTCACTGTCGCTCGGTGGCATGCTCGGCGCGGTCGCTGTCGCCATCAAGCACGAGATCGTCCTTGCTATCGTTGGCGGTCTGTTCGTGCTGGAGGCGGTATCGGTGATTGTGCAGGTCGTCTCCTTCAAGCTCACAGGCAAGCGCGTGTTCAAGATGGCCCCGATCCACCATCACTACGAGCAGCTCGGCTGGACTGAACCCCAGATCGTGATCCGCTTCTGGATCGTCGCTGTCGTGCTGGCGCTCGCCGGGCTGGCCACGCTCAAGCTGAGATGAGATTCATGGCGTCGGCGCCCGGGACGGCAAAGGTGTCAACTTGATCCCGGTCACCACGTTTGCCGGAAAGCAAGTCGCCATTTTCGGTCTGGGCAGTTCCGGCCTGCTCTCGGCACGCGTTCTGAAAGAAGGCGGCGCGGATGTTGTCGTCTTCGATGATGACAGCAAGAAAGTCGAAGAAGCAAAATCTGCCGGATTCAAAGCGCTGGATCTGCGCACTCTCAATTGGTCGAATGTTGACGCACTCGTGTTGGCGCCAGGCGTACCGCTCACGCATCCGCAACCGCATTGGGCGGCGGCGCTTGCCCGCAAAGCCAAGGTCGAGATTATCGGCGACATTGAGTTGTTCTGTCGAGAACGCGCCAAATCGGGCGCGTCCTGTCCGCTCGTTGCCATCACCGGCACCAATGGCAAATCCACCACTACCGCGCTGATCTCTCATTTGCTCAAGAGCGCCGGCCGCGATGCGCAGATGGGCGGCAATATCGGCGTGCCCGTGCTGGCGCTGGAGCCGTTCAAGAAGGGCCGTGTCTATGTACTGGAGGTATCGTCTTATCAGATCGACCTTGCACCCTCGCTCCACCCAACGGTCGGGATTCTCCTGAACGTCACCGAAGATCATCTCGACCGGCACGGTACGCTGGAAAACTACGCGATGATCAAGGAACGGCTGCCGACTAACATCGAAGCTGGCGGCACGGCCGTCGTCGGTGTCGACGATCCCTACAGCCGCAGTGCCGCGGAGCGCATCGAGCGCGCAGGAAAAAAAGTCGAACGCATTTCAGTTGTCGCAGCGCTACGCGATGGATATTACGCCGAGGGCGGCCGCATTCTGCATGCTGCTGCTGGAAAAATTCAGTCAATGGCGGAGCTCGCTGGCATCGGATCCCTTCGCGGCGTGCATAACGCGCAGAATGCCGCGAGCGCGATAGCGGTCTGTGTTGCGCTCGGCATTGATCGGGCTGCAATTCAGAAAGGTCTCGCAAGTTTCCCGGGGCTTGCGCACCGCATGCAGCAGGTGGGCCGCAAGGGCAATGTGCTGTTCGTCAATGACTCTAAGGCGACCAATGCCGACTCTGCGGCCAAAGCTTTGGCAAGCTTTCACGACATTTTCTGGATCGCCGGTGGCAAGCCGAAGACCGGCGGCATCGTCAGCCTGGCTGAACTCTTTCCGCGCATCCGCAAGGCTTATCTGATCGGCGAAGCAGCCAAGGAGTTCGCTGCTACCCTCGACGGCAAGATACCTTTCGAAATGAATGACGTTCTATCGGCGGCAGTGGCGGCGGCCGCGCGCGATGCGGAGGCGTCGGGCTTGAAGGAACCGGTGGTACTGCTCTCGCCGGCTTGCGCCTCGTTCGACCAGTATCCGAATTTCGAAGTTCGCGGCAAAGCCTTCACCGACATTGTGAGGGCCATCCCAGGTGTGACCGCGACCGTTAATGCTTCCTAAACCGCAAGGCGTCAGCTTGGGCGCGACGGGGATCTGGAATGCACTCGCGCGCGCAACGCACGCCTTTCGGTGAATGGTGGTGGACGGTTGACCGGCTGACGCTTGCCGCGCTCGGCGCGTTGATGCTGGCCGGTGTGGTGCTGTCGCTTGCCGCCAGTCCGCCGGTTGCCGGACGTCTCGGTCTTGAGCCGTTCTACTTCGTCAATCGTCATATTCTCTATCTCTTGCCAGCCATTGCCGTGATGCTGGGCGTCTCGTTTCTCAATCCGCGGCAAATCCGCCGACTGTCGCTGGTCGTATTCGCGGTCAGTATCGTCATGGTGGCCGCAGCACCTTATTTCGGGCCAGAGATCAAGGGCGCGCGGCGTTGGCTGGTGCTAGCCGGTCTGAATATGCAGCCGTCCGAGTTCCTGAAACCTGCTTTCGTCATTCTGGTCGCATGGCTATTCGGTGAATCGGCCAAGCGTCCTGACATGCCGGCCAATGCTTTCTCGCTCTTGTTGCTGTTGACGGTCGTTAGCCTGCTGGTGGCGCAACCTGATTTCGGACAGACCATGCTGATCGTGCTGGTGTGGAGCGCGCTGTTCTTCATGGCCGGCATGCGCATGGTTTGGGTGGGCGGCATCGCGGGGCTCGCCGGAATCGGACTCTTGAGCGCCTATTACACAGTTCCGCACGTGGCGCGCCGCATCCAGCGTTTCCTCGATCCGGCGTCGGGCGATACCTTCAACATCGACATCGCGACCGAAAGCTTTGTGCGCGGGGGCTGGTTCGGCAAAGGGCCGGGCGAGGGCACGGTAAAGCGGCTTCTGCCGGAAAGTCATACTGACTTCGTGTTCGCGGTGGCGGCGGAAGAATTCGGCGTCGCGCTTTGTCTTGTGCTGGTCGCGTTGTTTGCATTCATCGTCATCCGCATGCTGCTGCGCGCCATGCGCAACGACGATCCTTTCACGCGCTTTGCCGCTGCCGGCCTCACCATCTTGTTCGCGACGCAATCGGCTATCAATATGGCGGTGAATTTGCATCTCATTCCGGCGAAAGGAATGACTTTGCCCTTCATTTCCTATGGTGGCTCCTCGATGATTTCTCTCGCATACGCCATGGGAATGTTGCTGGCACTGACCCGCGAGCAGCCCCGCGTCGCCATGATCGCGCCCGACCTCGCGGTGGCCGGGAGCAAGGCCTGATGTCTGCGAGCGGTGCGCCGCTCATCCTGCTCGCAGCCGGCGGCACCGGCGGTCATCTGTTTCCGGCGGAAGCGTTGGCGGTTGCTCTGAACGCGCGTGGTGCCAGCGTGGATCTCGCTACCGACCATCGCGCCGCGCATTTCAAATTTCCCGCGCGCGATGTGTATCTCATTCCAAGCGCGACAATTCGCGGGCGCAATCCGATCTCGCTGGCGCGCACTGTCACTTTGCTTGCACTCGGCACGGGCAAGGCTTGGACCCTGCTTGGCCGACTCAAGCCGAATGTCGTCGTCGGTTTCGGTGGCTATCCGACCGTGCCGCCATTGTTGGCTGCAAGCTGGCGCGGCGTTTCGACAGTGTTGCACGAGCAAAACGGAGTCATGGGACGCGCCAACAGCTTCTTGGCGCCGCGCGTGACTGCAATTGCCACCGGGTTCCCGACGCTGAAGAATTTAAACCGTCACTGGCGCAGCAAAATGACGTTCACCGGCAATCCTGTCCGGCCCCAGGTCGTTGCCGCGGCAGCAATCCCGTACACGGCACCCGGCAAGGAAAAGTTTCGCTTGCTGGTGTTTGGCGGCAGCCAGGGCGCACGCGTGATGTCGGAAGTCGTGCCGGCGGCGATCGGCTTGCTTGATGCATCGCTGGGAATGCGGCTGAGCATCGTGCAGCAAGCGCGGGCCGAGGATGTGGACGCCGTGCGCGCGGCCTATGTCCGCCTCGGCGTCGCCGCCGAGATTGCGCCTTTCTTCTCCGATTTGCCGTCACGGATGGCGGCGACGCACGTGGTGATCTCGCGTTCCGGCGCCTCAACGGTGGCCGAACTTTCAGCCATCGGCCGCCCGGCCATTCTGGTGCCGCTGCCACATGCGCTGGATCAGGATCAGTTCGTCAATGCGGGCGCTTTGGAAGCCGCCGGCGGTGCAGTTCGTATTGAACAACATGACCTCACGCCCCAGCGGTTGGCCAAAGAAATCACGGCCATGGCTGGCGAGCCCGATCGATTGCTCAAAATGGCGCAGGCCGCCAAAGGCTGCGGGACCATAGACGCCGCCGAAAGGCTGGCCGAGCTGGTGTTGAAAGTCGCCAGAAATTAAGCGTTACCTTTGCGGGTGGCCTTGTTTCGGCCTTGCACCTCCTGCAAGAAAGGTCCGCTGCGCGATCGCCGCGCATAAGAGGGCCAAGGGCGACCCATGAAACTGCCGCGCGATATCGGTCCGGTGCACTTCGTCGGGATCGGCGGCATTGGCATGAGCGGCATTGCCGAGGTGCTGGCCAATCTCGGCTACAGCGTGACCGGTTCGGATGTTGCCGAAGGCGTCAATGTCAAGCGCCTGCGCGAAAAGGGCATCAGGGTGGTCATCGGCCACAAGGCTGAAAATATTAATGGCGCCGACGTCGTGGTCGTGTCCTCCGCGATCAAGCGGGACAATCCGGAACTTATCGCGGCGCGTGCCAAAAGGATTCCGGTCGTGCGTCGTGCCGAGATGCTCGCCGAATTGATGCGGCTGAAAAGCTGCGTCGCGATCGCGGGTACACACGGCAAGACGACGACGACATCACTTGTTGCCTCGCTGCTTGACGCCGGCGGCCTCGACCCGACGGTGATCAACGGCGGCATCATCAATGCGTATGGCACAAATGCGCGGCTTGGTGCCGGTGACTGGATGGTCGTGGAAGCCGATGAATCCGACGGCACGTTTCTCAAGCTGCCGGCCGATATTGCGATCGTCACCAACATCGATCCGGAACATCTTGACCACTTCCGCACGTTCGAAGCCGTACAGGATGCGTTCCGCGCCTTTGTCGAGAATGTGCCGTTCTATGGTTTTGCGGTGATGTGCACCGATCACCCGATCGTGCAAACTCTGGTGGGTAAACTGGAAGACCGCCGTATCCTGACCTACGGGGAAAATCCGCAGGCCGATGTGCGGTTGGCAGACATCGATCACCAGAACGGCCAAACGAAATTCTCGGTGATGTTTCGCGACCGCAAGGGCAAAACCGAGCACGCGATCGACAAGCTTTCCTTGCCGATGCCCGGACGCCACAATGCGCTCAATGCAACGTCGGCTGTCGCCGTCGCACACGCGCTTGGTGTCAAAGCCGATGTCATCCGCAAGGCGCTTTCCGGCTTCGGTGGCGTCAAACGGCGTTTCACCAAAGTCGGCGACTGGAACGGCGCGGTCATCATCGACGACTACGCCCATCATCCGGTTGAAATCGCCGCCGTGCTGCGCGCCGCGCGTGAAAGCGCGAAAGGCAAGGTCATCGCCGTGATGCAGCCGCATCGCTACACGCGTCTGCACGATTTGTTCGAGCAGTTCTGCACATGTTTCAACGACGCCGATACGGTCATTATTGCGCCGGTCTATCCGGCCGGCGAGCAGCCGATTCCCGGGGCTGATCGTGATGGACTGGTGACAGGGTTGCGCGCCCACGGGCACAAGCAGACGATCCCGCTCGAAGCGCCTGAGAAACTGGCTCCGCTCGTCAAGGGCCTGGCAAGACCGGGCGACTACGTGGTCTGTCTTGGCGCCGGGTCAATTACGCAGTGGGCTTACGCTCTTCCGGCAGAATTGCAGGCGTTATGAACTTTCCCGATATAGTCCCCAATCTCAAAATCAGGATGCCCGAATTGCGCGGCCGATTGCTCGGCAATCAAGCGCTCGGTGAATTCACCTGGTTTCGTGTGGGAGGCCCGGCGCAGGTCTTTTTCATTCCGGAAGACGAAAACGACCTCGCCTATTTTTTGCGGAATTTGCCGGCGGAAATACCCGTCACGGTTATAGGCGCCGGCTCAAATTTGATTGTGCGTGACGGAGGCGTGCCGGGTGTCGTGATCCGCCTCGGGCGCGGCTTCAATGAGGTGAAGGTCGATGGACAACGTGTCACCGCGGGAACGGCTGTTCTCGATGTGATGGTCGCGCGTGCGGCGCAAGCGGCCGGCGTTGCCGGATTGGCATTTTTGAGCGGCATTCCCGGCACCATCGGCGGCGCGTTGCGCATGAATGGGGGGGCCTACGGCGGAGAGACGAAGGACATTTTTGTCGAAGCCCGCGCTATCGACCGGCAAGGCAATATCCGCACGTTCAGCAACGGTGAGATGGATTTTTCTTATCGCCACTGCGGTGTTGCAGACGACGTGATTTTCACGGCAGCGGTTTTTCAAGGCCACGCTGGCGTGCCGGAAGAAATCGCCGGGGAAATGGCGGACATCAAGAAAAAACGCGAAAAGAGTCAGCCGCGCAATCGCACAGGCGGCTCAACTTTCAAGAATCCGTCTGGACACAGCGCGTGGAAATTGGTGGATGACGCCGGTTGCCGCGGGCTTACCATCGGCGGCGCGCAAGTATCCGAATTGCACAGCAATTTCTTGATCAATCTTGGCGGGGCCAGCGCGTCGGACATTGAAACATTAGGCGAAACCGTGCGGCAGAGAGTGAAGACCCATTCGGGAGTCGACCTGGAGTGGGAAATCAAAAGGATCGGAGTTCAGCGGGCGTGAATACGCGCAGGCAACAACAGCAATGAAACACGTCGTGGTTCTGATGGGCGGCTGGTCGGCCGAGCGCGAGATCTCTCTGCGCTCCGGCAAGGCCTGCGCCGAAGCTCTGGAGCGCCTGGGCCAATATCGCGTGAGCCGGCTTGATGTTGATCGCGACGTTGCCACGCCGTTGCGCAACCTGAAGCCCGACGTGGCGCTCAATTTGTTACACGGCCGTCCGGGCGAGGACGGCACTTTGCAGGGGATGCTTGAAGTGCTCGGCATCCCCTACAGTCACTCGGGTGTGCTCGCGTCTGCCCTGGCGATGCAAAAGGACATCGCCAAGGTCGTGCTCAAGGCGGCGCAAGTCCCTGTGCCCGGTGGCGTGATCGCAACACGCAAGGAAGCTGCTGCGCGCCATTTGCTGCCGCCGCCCTATGTGATCAAGCCAGTGGCGGAAGGTTCGAGCGTGGGCGTGTACATGGTGCGCGACGATCACAAACATCCGCCGCAGGAGCTGACGCGCGCTGATTGGTCGTACGGAGAGCGCGTCCTGATTGAGCCTTACATTTCCGGCAAGGAGCTTACCTGCGCGGTCATGGGCGATCGGGCGCTCGGCGTGATCGAGATCGTGCCAACCGTCAGGTTTTACGACTACGAAGCCAAATACGCGCCGGGCGGCTCGAAACATCTGTTGCCGGCGCCGATCGCCTCTGACGTCTATCGGGAAGTCCAGCGCCTTGCGCTCGTTGGGCACCGCGCGCTTGGCTGCCGCGGCGTAACGCGGTCGGATTTCCGCTATGACGACAGTGTGGACGGCACAAAAGGTCTGTTTTGCCTGGAGGTAAACACCCAGCCGGGAATGACCGAAGTATCGCTCGTACCCGAACTCGCCGCCCATGCCGGGATCAAGTTTGACGAGCTGGTGCGCTGGATGGTCGAGGACGCCTCACTCGACCGCTGAGTAGCCAGGTGTGGCCTGCTTTGCTTTGAACCGCCAAAATCGCCGGGTTCCGGCGGCCATTCCTTCAAATTTTACTAATCATTTACCAATAGGACCGAAGACTAGGCATTGGCGGCGGGCCGCGCGCTCGGCTGCCGCGATGACGTGCGCGCGGACGCCATCGCCGACGACGGCCTCTGAGGGACGGGGATGGTCTCAAGGAAAGCCGGATACCCGGGCATGACCGATGTCGTGCTTGCGGCGGAGCTTCACGCCCACACAGGGCCAACGCCTAGAGTGCAGGTCGCGATGGAAGGTCGGGGACGTCTCGCTCAATCGCTGAAGCCCGAACGACGGCCATCGTCCGCTTCATGGGTCAACTCATACAGGTGGCGCTGGCCAAGGCCGCTGCGGAGATGGGGCGCCGCGCTCATCGATTTGAAAGTCCCGCGTGGCGCTGGTTCATCGGCCGCCGCCTTGCTGTTGCTCGCCAGTGCCAGTTACGGCGCAGTACAGGGCGGCCACACCGCGCAAATCCTCCAGAACGTACAGAGCCTCTGTGACTCGGCTGCCAACAGTCTCGGTTTTCGCATTTCCGAGATCGCGCTTGCCGGCGAAAAGGAAGTCAGCCGCAACGAAATTCTGGAACTTGCCGGCATCACCGATCGCTCCTCGTTGTTGTTTCTCGACGCGGCGCGCACACGCACCCGGTTGCTCGCAAATCCATGGATTTTCGAGGCCACAGTCCTGAAGCTGTATCCCGATCGCCTGCGCATCGAAATTAGAGAGCGCAATCCCTTTGCACGCTGGCAAAAGGATGGCCGCGTCGCGCTGATCGCCGCGGACGGTACCGTGCTCGATAGCTCAGTGCCGACACGCTTCTCGGATCTGCCGCTGGTCGTGGGCAAAGGCGCCGAGCAGACCGGACAGAGTTTCCTTGCGCTGGTCGCGCGCTATCCGGTGATCGCGCAAATCACCGAAGCCTCCGTACTCGTTGCCGAGCGTCGCTGGAATTTGCACCTCAAAAGTGGCGTCGAGATCTTACTGCCCGAAAGCGAAACCGATCGGGCGCTACACACCCTTGTTGACCTCGACCGCAACAAAAAAATTCTTTCGCGCGACATCACGACCGTTGACCTGAGGCTGCCCGACCGGGTCACCGTACGGCAATCCGAGGCTGCGGCCGCGGCACGGGAACAGGCGTTGAAGGACGCAGAAAAAGCCAGGAAGCCCAAAACCGGCAAGGGAGGCGAAACATGACCGTGCTGCGCTTCGGTCTGACCCCGAAGATGAAGCCAGTTTCGCCGAAACGCGCAGCTGTTGTCGCCGCCCTGGATATCGGGACCAGCAAGGTCGTCTGCCTGATCGCGCGCCTTGAGCCACAGGCGCCGCAAGATGCATTGCGCCGGCGCAGCCATGGCGTGCGCCTGTTGGCCTTCGCACATACGGCCGCGAGCGGGATGAAGGCCGGCTCTGTGGTTGATCTTGTCGAGGCCGAACAGGTGGTCCGCCAGGCAATCGACATTGCCGAAAGCATGGCGGGGGTCCAGCTCGAGTCGGTCGTGGTGTCGATGTCAGGCGGACGCCTCGACAGCGAGCGCTTCATCGCCAACATCGATCTTGCGGGCGGCAGCGTGACCGAATCCGACATCGGCCGTGTGCTGGCCGCCGCCAGCCGGCATTCGGTCCGCGATGGACGGGCCGTCCTGCACTCTCTGCCGATCGGCTACACCGTCGATGCCGCCGCAGGTATTCGGGAGCCGAGAGGCATGCTCGGCCACCAGCTGGGTGTCGACATGCACATGGTCACGGCGGACGTGGCTACCGTGCGGAACCTGATGCTTACGGTCGAACGCACCCACCTTTCGGTGGAGGCCATGGTTGCTTCCCCGTACGTCGCCGGCCTCGCCGCCCTTGCCGATGATGAGGCCGATTTGGGGGCGGCGACCATCGATATGGGTGCCGGGACCACGACTTTGGCGGTTTTTTCCGGCGGTAAATTCCTGCATGCCGACGGGTTTGCCCTCGGCGGCCATCACGTGACCATGGACCTTGCCCGAGGTCTTAACACCGGCATTGCCGACGCTGAGCGAATCAAAGCGATTTATGGCAGTGTTTTGGCCGGGGGCGCGGATGAAAGGGACATGATTACGGTGCCACCGGTCGAAGATGACGAGCGGGAGCCGCCGCAATTCGTCTCGCGCGCTTCGCTCGTGCGAATCATCAGGCCGCGTGTTGAAGAAATCCTGGAAATGGTGCGGGACCGCTTGGCCGCTTCGCCGTTTGCGGCGGAGCCGCGCGGGCGTGTGGTGCTGACCGGCGGCGCAAGCCAGCTAACCGGTCTCGCCGATCTCGCCGGGCGCATTTTGCGGCGCCCCGTACGTATTGGCCGCCCGCTTGGGCTGGCCGGTCTGCCGGAGGCGGCCAAGGGCCCAGCCTTCGCGGTAGCGGCCGGCCTGCTCGTCTATCCGCAGGCGGCACATCTCGAACACTTCGAACCGCGGCGAACGCGGCAATTGATGACAGGGACCGGCGGTTACATGGCACGGGTCGGACGATGGCTGCGCGAAAGCTTCTGACCCTTCATCAACGCAACCACGATCGGCCGGCGGCGGACCGGTCCGGTTCGGCGGCGTGCATTTGCTTTGGCGCCAGCGGCGCAACGCAAGGCCTGCTGCCCGTGCACTTTATGAGGCAAACATGACCATCAATCTGACGATCCCTGACATTCGCGAGATGAAGCCTCGCATTACGGTGTTCGGCGTTGGCGGCGCTGGCGGCAATGCGGTCAACAACATGATTGCGGCCGGACTCCAGGGCGTGGACTTTGTCGTCGCCAATACTGATGCCCAGGCACTGACGATGTCCAAGGCTGAACGCATCATTCAGATGGGCACTCAGGTCACCGAAGGACTCGGCGCCGGCTCGCAGCCTGAAGTAGGCCGTGCCGCGGCGGAAGAAGTGATCGATGAAATCCGCGATCACCTCACCGGCGCGCATATGGTGTTCGTCACCGCCGGCATGGGCGGCGGCACGGGCACCGGCGCTGCGCCTATCATAGCAAAAACCGCGCGCGAGCTCGGCATCCTGACGGTCGGCGTCGTCACAAAACCGTTCCACTTCGAAGGCCAGCGCCGGATGCGCTACGCTGAGATCGGCATCGTCGAGCTTCAGAAGGTCGTGGACACGCTGCTGATCATCCCGAACCAGAATCTGTTCCGGGTGGCCAACGAAAAGACCACGTTTGCCGACGCCTTCGCCATGGCAGACCAGGTGCTTTATTCGGGAGTGGCCTGCATCACCGACCTGATGGTCAAGGAAGGTCTGATCAATCTCGACTTTGCCGACGTCCGCGCCGTTATGCGCGAAATGGGCAAGGCGATGATGGGCACCGGCGAGGCTTCGGGCGAGAAGAGGGCGCTCACGGCCGCCGAGGCTGCGATCTCCAACCCCCTGATCGACGATGCGTCGATGAAGGGCGCCAGGGGGCTGCTGATTTCGATCACAGGCGGCAAGGACCTTACTCTTTACGAAGTCGACGAGGCGGCAACGCGTATCCGTGAAGAGGTTGATCAGGATGCCAACATCATCGTCGGCGCCACCTTCGACGAAAGCCTCGAAGGCATCATCCGCGTCTCGGTGGTGGCGACCGGGATCGACAACTCAGGCGCCGCGCATCGCGCGCAGCCGGCCGAAAGCGCACTGCGCGAGCTTGCCGGCAAGATTCGCAACGACAGCCGCCGCATCGCGGATCGAATCGAACGGCATGCGCCGGCGGCGTCCGCCCATGCGGCGCCATCGGTCGAGTCGGCCGCTCACGCGGCGGTCGCGGCCGCCATCCTGCCGCCCACCGCGATCGAGGATGTTTCAATCCGGCCAATGCCCATGAAACCCTCGCTTTTCGAGCCCGCCCATGCCGAGACGCATGCCGAACCGCCGATACCGGCAGCGTTCATTCCGCCGGCGGCGGAGCGAACCGCGCGCACGCCGCGCATGCCGCGAATCGACGAGTTGCCGCTCCCGGCGCAGAACGAGATTCGCGCCCAGCGTGGCGAGCTCGAAGACGATCATCCGGAAAAGCGCCGGCTGACGCTTATGCAGAGACTTGCGTCGGTGGGACTGGGCCGGAAAACAGAGAGCGAGCCACCACCAGCACCGCCCATACCGCGTCCCGCGCGGCCGATTCCGCAATACGAGCGGCCACCGCAGCGGCCAACCCCCCGTAGCCCGGAGGGCCGAGCGGAGCCCGTCTCGGAATATGCGCGCCGGGGCAGCCCGCAGGGTCTCGACCCGCACGGGCGCTCGGCACCTGTGCATAATTCAGCCGAGGAGGATCAACTCGACATTCCAGCCTTCCTCCGCCGTCAGGCCAACTGACAACCGTTGCAGCAGAAAACGGCCCCACTTCCTGACCGAAGCGGGGCCGTTTGCCGTCCAGGCCTGTGGCTCCTAACCATTTGAAGACGAATACGAATTCCTGATCATTTGGCGTCCGGTCAGTCTAGGGCCGGCACCTCGTCGGCCATGAGGGGCAATTCTGCCGGTGAATAGGATCGTCGCCGGGCGGCCAATTGCGGCAAAAAAGGGTAACAGTCGGTAAGAAAGCGTGAGTTGGAGAAGGGGCCCCCGTTAGCCTAAGTTTCAGCGGCGTAAGGGACTT
The DNA here is from genome assembly GCA_035623095.1 of Pseudolabrys sp. GTDB lineage: Bacteria > Pseudomonadota > Alphaproteobacteria > Rhizobiales > Xanthobacteraceae > Pseudolabrys. The sequence goes on along the minus strand of DASPUD010000112.1, from coordinate 59,730 downwards.
TTCGGGTCTTGGGGTTTGCCGTCACAGTCATGTAGGCGGCGGGGACTAAAGGCAAAATTGTGGCCCGAAAGGGCTCTGGGGATGGGGCCGCAGGCACGAATAGCCGGCGGAAATTTAGCCGATGAAGGGCGCTAAGCAGACCACGCTACGCCACCCGGTCGCCGTTTCCGGCATCGGTGTTCATTCCGGACTTCCCGTTACACTCACCCTTTACCCCGCTGGTGATGACAGCGGCATCGTATTCCAGCGCATTGCATCCAATGGCGCGGTTGAGCGCGAGATTCGCGCCGACGTGCGTGCCGTAACAGCAACCGAATTCGCCACTGTGCTCGGGGATGCCGATGGCCCGCTTTGCTCGACTGCCGAACATTTGCTGGCAGCCTTGCGCGGCCTCTATGTCGACAATGTTGTTGTCGAGATCGATGGCCCGGAAGTGCCGATCATGGATGGCAGCGCAGCGGCGTTTGTTGACGCGATCGATCAGGCCGGCCTTACAGCGCGCGCCCTACCACGCCGCTATATCGAAGTGATCAAGCCGATTTCGGTCAACCGGGACGGCGCTTATGGCGAACTGCGGCCCTACCAGAATGGGTTTAGGGTTGAGGCTGAAATCGATTTCGACCATCCGCTGATCGGACGACAGGCGCTTTCACTTGATATCGAGCCGAACACCTTCAGGCGAGAGATCGCAAGCGCACGCACATTCGGATTTATGCGCGATGTCGCCAAATTGTGGGGCGCCGGTTATGCGCTCGGCGCTTCGTTCGAGAACACGCTGGTGGTGAGCGAAGATCGTGTGCTCAATCCGGAAGGTCTGCGTTTTGCCGACGAGTTCGTGCGCCACAAGGTGCTCGATGCCATCGGCGATCTGGCGCTGGCGGGTCAACCGTTGCTCGCGGCTTACAAAACGAGCCGCGGTGGACACAAACTTAATCACGCGGTCTTGTCCGCGTTGATGGCCGACCCGAGCGCCTGGCGCGTGGTCGAAGCGGCGGCCGAACCCGTCCGCCGGGCGCGTGTCCGCGCGGGCCTGGTTCCGGGTTTGGTGGCCCCGGCCTACGGGCCGGAAGTGTCCTGAAACCCTCACGATTTCGCCTTAACCTTCGCCTTAATCCGGGCCGAATGTCGGCTTAGTCGCATGGCGAAATCGTGTGTTTTCGGATAAACCGGCGTTGGGAAATCCTGCCTCTCGCGGGATAGGTTTCGGACACACAACGCGTTCGCGTGGATGGGGTCGTGTTCAAAACTCATATAACCAAGAACGTGGTGACAACTACACCGCCGGGACCGTGGGCGAGCTTGGCGCGTATGCTGGCCATCGGCGTGCTCGCGGCAAGTCTTGGCGCATGCAGCAGCTTCGATTTTTTCTCCAAGAAGGACGACACCCCGCCCGATGAGCCCGCCGATCGGCTCTACAACGAGGGTCTCTATCTCCTGAATGCCAAAAAGGACCCGAAGGAAGCGGTCAAGAAATTCGAAGAGGTTGATCGTCAGCACCCTTACTCCGAATGGGCGCGCAAATCGTTGATTATGTCGTCGTACGCCTACTATCAGGCCGGCGAATACGATGACTGCGTCAATTCGGCGAAACGTTACATCACGCTGCACCCGGGAAGCTCTGATGCAGCTTACGCGCAGTTTTTGATCGGCTCATCCTATTTCGACGAAATTCCCGACATCACGCGCGATCAGGCGCGCACCGAAAAGGCGCTCGCCGCGCTGGATGAGGTCGTGCGGAAATATCCGGCCAGCGAATACGCGAATAGCGCCAAGCAAAAAATCGAAGTTGCCCGCGACCAGATGGCCGGCAAAGAAATGGAGATCGGCCGCTATTATCTGAAAAAGAAAGACTACACGGGCGCCATCAACCGTTTCAAAATCGTCGTCACGCGTTACCAGACGACGCGCCACGTCGAAGAAGCGCTCATGCGGCTGACCGAAAGTTACATGGCGCTCGGCATCGTCGACGAGGCGCAGACGGCAGCCGCCGTTCTCGGACACAATTTCCCCGACAGCAGCTGGTATAAGCACGCCTATGCGCTGGTAAAGACTGGCGGCGTTGAGCCCAAGGAGAACGAGGGCTCCTGGATTAGCAAGGCATTCAAGAAAGTCGGATTGGGCTAAAGCCTTGGCACTGAATTACCCACATGGTCATGGCCGGGCTTGTCCCGGCCATCTACGTCTTTGATGATACGAATCTGAAGGAAGACATGGATGCCCGGCACGAGGCCGGGCATGACGAATGCCGAAAATTGGACGGGCCATGCTGTCACGACTTTCGATCCGCGACATTGTCCTGATCGACCGGCTCGACATCGATTTTGCCGATGGTCTTGCCGCGCTGACCGGCGAAACCGGCGCCGGCAAGTCGATCCTGCTGGACGCCTTTGCACTGGCCTTGGGCGGCCGTGGCGATCAGGCGCTGGTGCGGCAGGGCGTGGAGCAGGGTCAGGTGACCGCCGTGTTCGACGTTCCGCGTGATCATCCAGCGCGTGCAATTCTGGCGGCGGACGATATTCCCGCGGAAGATGAGCTGATCTTGCGCCGCGTGCAGCTTGCCGACGGCCGCACGCGTGCCTTTGTCAACGATCAGCCGGTAAGCGTTCAGGTGCTGAAATCGGTCGGCGGTGCCCTTGTCGAGATCCACGGCCAGCATGATGAGCGTGCTTTGGTCGATGCCGCCACCCACCGTCGGCTGCTCGACGCTTTTGCGGGGCTTGAGGATCAGGCGACAAAAGTTGCGGCGTTATGGGAAACGCAGCGCGCGGCTCTCGCGTCCGCTGACGTGCATCGGGCGGAAGTGGAGCGCGCCAAGCGGGAAGGCGACTGGCTGCGCCATGCGGTGGAGGAGCTTAACAAGCTCTCGCCACAGACCGGCGAGGAAACGAAGCTCGCCGATCGGCGAACCACGATGATGCAGGCGGAAAAAGTCGCGGAAGATTTGCGCGAAGCCTACGAGATCATTACCGGCGGTACCTCTAGCGTGCCGGCTTTGTCCGGGGCGATCCGCCGCCTGGAACGGCGGGCGGCGCAGGCGCCGACTTTGGTTGAGCCAACGGTCAAGGCGCTCGATGCGGCGCTGACGGCACTTGATGAAACGCGTGCGCACCTTGAGGCAGCCTTGCGAGCGGCGGATTTTGATCCGGCCGAACTTGAGCACATCGAGGAAAGATTGTTTGCGCTACGGGCGGCGGGGCGCAAATATAATGTTCCCGTGGATGATCTCGCGGCCTTGGCGAACAAATACAACGCCGATATTGCGCTGATCGATGCCGGGGAAGAAAAACTCAAAGCGCTGCTCGCTGCGAGCGCGCAGGCCGAAGCAGCCTACCGTGCCGCCGCTCAGGCACTTTCGCAGGCCCGCAACAAGGCCGGCGCGGCTCTCGAGAAAGCGGTCAATGGCGAGCTAAAGCCGCTCAAGCTGGAGCGGGCCAAGTTCTCCACCCGGATCGACAGCGATGCTGCGGCCGCCGGGCCGAACGGGATCGATCGGGTGGAATTCTGGGTGCAGACCAACCCGGGCACGCGTCCGGGACCGCTGATGAAGGTTGCCTCGGGTGGCGAGCTCGCGCGATTTCTCCTGGCGTTGAAAGTGGTTCTGGCTGACCGTGGTTCGGCGCCAACCCTTGTCTTTGATGAGGTCGACACCGGCGTTGGCGGGGCCGTTGCCGACGCGATCGGGATGCGACTCGCAAAACTCGCGCGCGGAGTGCAGGTGCTCGCGGTGACCCATGCGCCGCAGGTGGCGGCCCGCGCCGACCAGCACTACCTCATCACCAAGGATACGCTGGACAAGGGAAAACGGGTGGCCACGCGCGTGACCGAGCTGGCAAGTGAGCGACGCCGCGAGGAAATCGCCCGTATGCTGGCCGGCGCAGAGATCACCAACGAGGCCCGCGCCGCTGCTGAAAGGCTGATCAAGGCGGCGAGTTGATATAGTGGGTGCATGGCGAGCCACGACACGTCAAAAATCAAACCGGCCGACCTCACGGACGCGCAGGCGAAAGGCGAGCTGAAACGGCTGGCGGCCGAAATCACTGCGCACGACAAACGCTATTATCAGCAGGACGCCCCGACCGTCACAGACGCCGCGTATGACGTGTTGCGTCAGCGCAATGCTGCAATCGAGGCGCGCTTTCCCGAACTCATCAGGGCGGATTCTCCGTCGCGGCGGGTAGGCGCGGCGCCGACCGGACGTTTCAGGAAAGTGCGGCATGCGGTGCCGATGCTTTCACTCGACAACGCGTTTGCCGAGCAGGACGTCGTCGATTTCGTTGCGCGCATCCGCCGCTTCCTGAAATTGGGTGAAAGCGAGAAGCTCACTTTCAGCGCCGAGCCGAAGATCGACGGCCTTTCAATGTCTCTGCGCTACGAAAAGGGCGAACTCGTCACCGCGGCAACCCGCGGCGACGGCGCGGAGGGTGAAGACGTCACTGCCAATATCCGCACACTCAAGGATGTGCCCCATAAGCTGAAAGGCAAAAAGGTGCCCGCGGTCTGCGAGGTGCGCGGCGAGGTCTACATGACCAAGGCGGCTTTCCTTGCGCTCAATGAGCGGCAGAAGGCGGCTGGAGGCCAGATCTTCGCCAATCCGCGAAACTCGGCAGCCGGCTCGTTGCGGCAGAAGGATCCCGCTGTCACCGCGTCGCGCCCGCTTGGCTTCTTCGCTTATGCGTGGGGTCAAATGAGCGAAATGCCGGCGGAAACGCAGTCCGGCATGATCGAATGGTTCGAATCGTGTGGGTTCAAGACCAATCCGCTCACAAAAATCTGCCGTTCGACGGACGAGCTCATCGCCTTTCATCGCGAAATAGAAGAAAAGCGCGCAAAGCTCAACTACGATATTGATGGCGTCGTCTACAAAGTCGACCGTCTCGACTGGCAGGAACGGCTCGGCTTCGTCTCGCGCACGCCGCGCTGGGCGGTCGCGCACAAATTTCCGGCGGAACAGGCCACAACGGTGCTGCGTGATATCGAAATTCAGGTGGGGCGCACCGGTTCGCTGACGCCGGTCGGCAAACTCGAGCCAGTGGGTGTGGGCGGCGTTATTGTGCAGAACGTCACGCTGCACAACGAGGACTACATCAAGGGGATTGGCGGCGATGGCGAGCCTTTGCGGGAAGGCCGCGACATTCGCATCGGCGATACCGTAATCGTTCAGCGGGCGGGCGACGTCATTCCCCAGGTTGTCGACGTGGTCATCGACAAGCGCCCGAAGACCGCCAAGCCGTACCACTTTCCCAAAAAATGCCCGTGCTACCTGCACACAGACATTGTCCGCGAAGAGACCGCGGCCGGAGAGGAGGGGGCTCGTGCCCGCTGCACCGGCGAATTCGCCTGTCCGTATCAGAAGATCCAGCATCTGATGCTGTTCGTCTCGCGCCGCGCATTCGATATCGACGGCCTGGGCGAGAAACAGATCGAGCTGTTTTTCGAGAAAGGATGGGTCAAGGAGCCGGCCGACATCTTCACCCTCTATAAAAAACACAGGAAAGATCTGCTCGAGGAGGAAGGTTACGGCGAGACGTCCGTGCGCAATCTGTTCGATGCCATCGAGCAGCGGCGCGAAATCTCGCTCGAACGTTTCATCTATGCGCTTGGCATCCGTCAGGTAGGCGAAACGACAGCTTTGGCACTCGCGCGCGGCTATGGCTCATGGAAAGCGTTTCATGACGCCGGAATAAAAGCCGCCAAAAGCGACGCTGAGGTGATCGCCGAAATGGATGCGCTCAACCAGATCGGCGATACGGTGATCCAGGCTGTCGCTGCCTATTTTGGCGAGAGCCACAATCTTGGCATCGTCGATCGACTGACCAAGCAGGTGAAAATCCTGGATGCCGAAAAGCCGAAGACGGACTCAGCCATTGTCGGCAAGACGGTGGTGTTCACCGGTGCGCTCGAAAAAATGACACGCGAAGAGGCGAAGGCCCAGGCCGAGCGGCTCGGGGCGAAAGCTGCCGGCTCGGTTTCCAAGAAGACGGACTATGTTGTCGCCGGCCCTGGCGCCGGTTCCAAGCTCGCCGAGGCCAAGAAACTCGGCGTGCAAGTCCTCACTGAGGATGAGTGGCTGAAATTGATTTCCTGACTACAGCGGCTTGGTCGCCGCGGTGAGCCAAGTTCGCGTTGGCGAATCGACCAGTGGCGCAAGCACCTCATGCACGCGCTCGTGATAGCTGTCGAGCCAGGATCGCTCCTTCACAGTCAGCATGCGTACCTCGATCATCCGTCGATCGATCGGGGCCAAGGTCAGTGTTTCGAAGGCATTGAGCGGCTTCTCAGCACCGATGGGCTCTGGCGCGGCGATGACCAGCACTAGGTTCTCGATGCGAATGCCATAGCTCGCAGTTTTGTAATAACCGGGCTCATTTGAGAGGATCATCCCGCGGCGAAGCGCGATGGTGCCCAGCTTGGATATGCGGGCAGGATCTTCATGTACGGACAAATAGCTGCCGACGCCGTGGCCTGTGCCGTGATCGAAGTCCAGCCCGGCTTGCCACAGCGCCGTGCGCGCCAGTGGATCTAGCTGGGCGCCCGTGGTGTTTTCCGGGAAAACAGCGGTGGCAATGGCGATATGGCCTTTGAGCACGCGCGTGAAGCGGTCGCGCATCTCGTCGCTTGGCTGGCCGACCACAACTGTGCGGGTGATGTCGGTGGTGCCGTCCTCGTATTGGCCACCTGAATCGATCAAAAACAGCTCGTTTTTCCCGATGCGCCGGTTGGATGCACGGGTCACGCGATAATGCACAATCGCGCCGTTCGGGCCGGCGCCGGCAATAGTCGAAAAGGAGATATCCTTGAGTACGCCGGTGTCGCGCCGGAAACTTTCCAATGCTGCCACTGCATCGATTTCGGTGAGTTTTCCCGCCAGCGCTTCCTTATCGAACCAGGCCAGGAAGCGCACAATCGCCGTGCCGTCGCGTTTATGCGCAGCGCGGCTGCCGACGATCTCGGCGTGATTTTTTACGGCTTTCATCAGCGCGATCGGATCGGCGCCGCGCTGCGGCTTGCTGCCTTTTTCGACGAGCAGGCGCGTGAAAGCGTCGGCGGCGCTCGACTGATCGACGTGAACGACTTTGTCTTTGAGTTTGCCAAGATCGCGGACGAGTTCGTCTGGAACCTTCACGTCGGAAAATTCCTCGAGGGCGTGCCGCACATTGTCGTTGAGTTTAGCTCCCTCGACATAAAGCGAGGGCCGTCCTTCGCGCGGGACCAGCGCGAAGGCCAACGCCAGCGGTGTATGTGCAACGTCCGCTCCGCGGATGTTGAAAGCCCAGGCGACGTTCTGTGGATCGGATACCAGCAAGGCGTCGCATCGCTGCCTTGCAAGTTCGGACCGCACACGCTTGAGTTTCTCCGCTGCGCTTTCGCCCGCGAGCTTTGCCTCACGTAGACTCACAGGCCCCACCGGTGGCGCCGGGCGATCGCTCCATAGCGCGTCGATCGGATTATGGTCGACCGCCACCAGGTCCGCGCCTGCCGTCGCGCAGGCCCTTTTTAGCTTTTCCGCTTGGTCCGTTGTATGCAGCCATGGATCGTAGCCGAGCTTGGCGCCACTCTTGAGGTTTTGCTCGAGCCACTCTTGGGGCGGATGCTCCACGAGATGCTCAATTGAAAAAATATTTCCATCGATCTGCATATCCGCCTGGGCGGTATACCGGCCATCGACAAACAGGGCCGCGGTCTGGTTCAGCACGACCGCCGCGCCAGCCGAGCCGGTGAAACCAGTGAGCCAGGCAAGCCTCTCTTCGCTTGCCGGCAGGTATTCGTTTTGCTGTCGGTCGGCACGCGGCACGACAAAGCCGTCCAGGCCGCAGCGGGCAAGTTCGGCGCGCAGCGCTGCGACACGCGCCGAGCTTTCGGCGCGCTCGCTCGGGTCATCGAACGACTGGAAACGAGCTTCGAACATGCATGGACTTTAACCCGAAAAAATCTCTTCTACGTTGCAGACGAATTCAGCAAGAAATTAGTCGTTTGGTCACGATTTGTGCAATGCATCAATCAGCCGCAGGAATGTCACCGATTTGGACAAATGATTAGTCGATTTATGCTTGGGCCACAGGGCATCTATGCGTGTCGGTATATAGTTCCGGGGGCCGATGGTCCCTATATTGCAACGCAACAAGTAGAAGCATTTTGCGAAGCTTCTGTTTTGAAAGGAGAGATACTCATGGCTGCCGTTACTTATGGCGTTGCCCCAAGTTCAGCCAACACAAAGGCGCGCTCACCCGCTACGACGCGGCGTAAGAACATTTTTGTGCGCTTCCTTGACGCAGTGGCTGAGTCGCGCATGCAACAGGTTCATCGCGAAATCGTCACCCGTCACGCGCATCTGCTACCGCCGGAAGAGCGCGGCAGGTGGCTATCGTAACGAACTTTGTCGGCGTACCGGCAGCTGCAACAGCTGCCATCAAACGAAGCCGCCCCGGTCATCCCCGCCCGGGGCGGTTTTGTTTTGTCCGCATCAAGGGCGTCGCATAGTGAGTGTCACCCAGCCGTCAAGCACGATACGCCGCTCGAGCGAGAGACCCTGCGCGCGATAGATCGCGATCACGCCATTCGCATGGTCAGGCAGTAAGCCGGAGAGCACAATGCGGGCACCGCGCGCCGCGAGCTTGCGAAGTGGAATGGCAAGTCGCGTCAATGGTCCAAGCAGGATATTGGCGAAGATGAGATCGAACGGCGCTTTGCTTGTAATCGAATGGTTGCCGATACCGGCTGCACGGATGAAAGTGATCGTTGAGGACGAGTGATTAAGCTGTGCATTCGCCCTCGCCGCGCGGATGGCGACTGGATCGATATCGCCGGCGACAACGCGCGTTCGCAGCAAGCGCGCCGCCGCGATTGCAAGGACGCCCGTTCCGGTCCCGACGTCGAGCACGCGTCGGGCGCGATGCCGCTTTCCCAGGTCGGCAATGGCTAGCAGGCATCCGTGCGTCGTGCCGTGATGGCCGGTTCCAAACGCGAGCGCCGCTTCGATTTCAATGCCGATATCGTTGGGCTTAAGGCGTGACCGATCATGCGCGCCATGGACAATGAATGGGCCAGCCCGCACCGGCTTGAGTCCGGCGAGACTCTGCGCGACCCAATCGGTCATCCCGACATTTTCAATTGTGAGCGCGTCCGCCGTTGCCCCATCGACTGCAACCGTAACCAGGTCTCGCAGCTTTGCCTCATCCGGCGCGGCGCGGAAATGAATCGCTACCTGCCACCGTCCATCTTCGCCCTCGAATGCGGCGCAGGCGCTGCCTTCATCGTCGAGGCTTTCGCCGAGATAAGCTGCGAGCCGGCGGGCGGTCGATTCGTCGCAAATGATGCGGGCGACGCTTGTTGGACCATTCATGTCGCGCAAGTTTGCCCTTCGCATCGTCGCGGGCAATGGCTATCTAGTCGTTCGTGACGATCGAACGACCCCGATCCGCAGACCTCGAGGCCCTTGCTCTTGCCCGCCGTACCGGCTGGCCGGACGACTTGCGTATATTGGTCACGCGTTATCCGCGCGAGCAGTGGGAAACGCATGCAAATTTGGGCGAAATGGCGCGCTTCTGGCTCTCGCGCCACGCCATGTTTCGTGAGCTGTCAGCGGCAATTGAAGCCATCACGAACCATTTTCGCTCCGGACGTCTTTCGGCGTCGCAATTCGCGCGTGAGTTCACGCCGCGCCTGCAGTTCATGCTGGATCAGCTTAAGGTCCATCATCAGATCGAGGATTTGTATTATTTCCCGATTTTCCGGGAGGCGGAGTCCAAGCTTGCGCGTGGATTTGATGTGCTGGAAGCGGATCACCATCACATTCACGCGGACATGGCGGGCACGGCTACGGCAGCCAACGCACTGCTGCAAGCGTTGCAGGCCGACGGCGACACTCTTGTCCGATGCGGCGATGCATATGCGGATGTCAGCGGTGTGCTGCTCAAGGGGCTCATTCGTCATCTGGATGACGAGGAGGATTTGATTGTTCCGCTGATTCTGGAACGCGGCGAGCAAGCGCTCGGCGTGGGACATCACCGCGGCTGAGAATGCCGATCAGTGCCGCTTGAAGTATTGAACCTCGCGCTCATGCTGTTGTGCGGCCTTCTTACTGGCGAAGGTGCCAAGGTTACGGCGCTTGCCGGTACGCGGGTTTTTCTTGCGCGAATATAAACGATACTTGCCGCCGGACAGTTTGCGGATCATGGGCGCTCACCAGCCAAATGGAAAAAACCCGCGTCCATACGAGCGGCGGTCATAGTAGGGCTGCGGACGGTAGTATGAGCGCCCATTGTTGTCCGGTGTAATCCAGCCGCGCGTGGATCGGGCCCGCTGCGGCGGCTCATCGTCATCGGTCGAGTAGTTGCGCACATAGTCACGATTGCGATCTGCGTCGCGTGCGACCGCCTGATCCGATTGTGGAGTTTCACCGACCAACCTGACGCGGGTGTTGAAAACACCTTCTTCTTTGACTAGTGCATACAGCGTGGCGGCGTTCTGCGTCGATAAACGCACGCACCCGTGCGAAACCGGCCTTCCCAGATTGCGTGCTTCGAACGTGCCATGGATAGCGTGGCCGATCTTGGTGAAGAAGATCGAGTTGGGCATTGGCGCGTCGTCCCATTCTCGCGAGAAGTGGTCCTTTTCCATCCGGAAGGGTTGGAAATCACCGGAGGGCGTGTCGTATCTCGCGCGCCCCGTTGAGACTGGCCAAAGATAACGCTGCTCGCCGTTGACCGTGACGCTCATCTTCTGGTTCGATTTGTCGATGATGATCATGACATTGGCACGCGCGGGCGCCGCGAGTGTCAACGCGGCGAGCGCCCCGATAAAGGGCAACGCAAGACGATGGCGACGCATTTGACTCCAGCCCCGGTCTTACTGGCGCAAAATCTAACACGCCCGCGATGGTCAATTGTGGCCGATCACGCAGTGTTCAAGCTGACCTTCCATGCGGAAGCGACCGTCGGCTGGCTCTTGGAGGGCCGAAAACCCAACGCCGTCAATGGATTCCGGTTCCGGAAAGACCGAAGCCGGATCGTCCGACTTCGGCCTAACGCGTTGGTAAGCGCAGCGCACTAGTTCAGCTGATCGGCGATCTTGTCGATACCCGCTTTCACGCACGCCTCGTCCTTTTCGCCGCCGGGGGCGCCAGATGCGCCGGCGGCTCCGATAACCTGGTCTCCGATTTTGATCGGCAACGCGCCCTGGTTCGCAATCACATTGGTGAGGTGAATAAGGCCAAGCGACGGATCGTTCTTTAGTCGTGTGACGATCTCCCCCGACGGAACGCGAAAGGTACGCGAGGTATAGGCTTTGCGGAAACTGTTCTCGGTAGTATGCGGGCCGGTGTTGTCGCCGCGGATCTGTACGATGATTTCGCCGTTGCGTCCGACCACCGTCGTCGACACCGCATAACCATTGGCCTTACAGGTTGCGATGACCGTCGTAGCGATTGTGATAGCCATGTCGGCCGAAATATCCTTGCGCTGAAGCAACTGAGCGGCGGCTGGTTGACTGATCGCAACGGCTCCCGCGATCACGAGCGTCGTACTGGCGAACCTGAACATCGAGATACCTCCCCATAGTTTCATTTCCCGGCGGCACGACGCCGGCCGGGTGTGCCGCGAGCTTAGCAAGCGAGCACGCCAGCATTGGCCCAATCACATTTATTTAATTCGGGAATAAGCGACGGGTCTAAGTCGGCCAGTGAAAGGGCCCTTTTTCTCGGCGCGCAGCATCCCTATATCGTGTTGGCACTGGAGAACTAGCTGAAATGTCGGAGCCGCTTGTCGTTGTTATCCCGCATCGTCTTGGTAAGGACGAGGCTCTGCGGCGGATAAAAGACGGACTGGGTCGTGCCAAGACCGAGTTCGCCTGGCTGTTATCGCTGGAAGAAGAAGTGTGGACTGGCGATCGCCTCGCATTCCGAGTTGCAGCACTTGGACAGCGCGCCTACGGCACCATCGACTTCTACGAAGCGGGTGTGCGGCTTGAGGTCACACTGCCATGGCTACTCGCGCGTTTTGCTCATGCCGCGCAACGGGTCATCGGACAGAAGGGCCACTTGATGCTGGAAAAGCAGTGAGGACGAGATCGTCATCACAGGCCTGGTATTTAATTTCCCAATTCAAGCACCCAGTAACGTTTGCCGTTCCCACCTTCCGCTGACGCAAGACCGTAATGTGTCACGTCCCGCCGCAGCATATTGGCCCGGTGACGTCCCGATCTCGCCCACATTCGAATAACGCAATCTTCAGTCGCACAGCCGAATCCGACATTTTCGGCGGCCGCGCCTGAGGCGACCGATACGCGTTGTCGGAACCCAGTGTGATCGAGGCGCCCGCGGCCCGCCAGATTGCGGGCATGGCCATAGGCGGCGCCTGAGAGGGCGCCACTTACCGAGAGAGGTGGGCGACCGTGCTGGGCCCGGAAAGAATTCAGGTCGAGCGCATTGCCGGTGTTTGGAACGAGCGAAGCGGCGATGCTCACGATTGCTGCAGCTGTAAAAATGCGACTGATCACGGGAGCCTACCAAGCACCAAGCGGGCAGGGAGCGGCCTTTTATACCGTCAAATGACACAAATATCGCAGTCTTTGGCAGTTTTAAAAGCAAAATCAGAGGGTTGAGCGTCCACGGTGCCGCGTATTTGGCCCATATTATGGGCTATTGCAGCCAGTTCGCCGAAGGCGCGCGTGACGGCCAGCAAATGGCTGCGCGCTACCACGAGCTATTGTGCCTTTCCGGTACTGGTCTGGCGAAACGCGGGCTGACGCGACAGACCCTAGGTCGCGCAGTTTTGACCGGCCACTAAGCAATTAATCGAGTTTTCTGCTAAAAAGTCCCGGCGCGCTATGGGCTTTTCCGCGCCGGGTATCCGATGGCTTCTGCTCCGTTGCGTAGTACTAATCTGCTGTCGGATCTTCCCGAACGGCTTTCGTCTTCCTTGTTGGCAAATGCCAAGCCGGTGAAGCTTGCAGCCAATGAGCTTTTGTTTCTGTCCGGCGATCCGGGCGACGGCTTCTACCGCCTCAACGAGGGCCTGCTTAAGGTCAGCATGGTTTCGCCCAAAGGGGCCGAACGCATCCTGGCGATTTTGGGCCCCGGTTCGATTGTCGGTGATATGGCGGTGATCGACGGACGCCCACGATCGGCCTCTGTTTCGGCATTGCGCGATTGCAAGCTGAGTTTCGTCAGCCGCTCTGCGTTCGAAACGATCGCCGCAAAGAACCCCGAGGTTTACAAGCACCTTCTCGGCTTGCTGGCGAGCCGCTTGCGCGACACCGACCAGGTCGTTGCGGCCGGAACGTTCCTGCCCGTGAAGGGCCGTGTTGCACGGGCCATGCTCGATCTGGCTGCAGCCTTCGGCAACGACGTGGGTGGCGGGCGAATCGTTATCCGGCAGAAATTGAGCCAGAGCGACGTGGCAGCTATGGCTGGCATTGCGCGGGAAAATGTTAGCCGGATCCTCAACGAATGGATGCGCCTGAAATTAGTCACGCGGCTCGCGGGCTACTACTGCATCGAGAACGCATCGAAACTCGAAAGAGAGCTCAAAATCTGACTTTATCGGCCCTTTTCCATGTCGGATGACGTCATCGGTTTTAGTTTTCTCGCCGAATCCAAAGTGCCGGTGTGGTACCTCAAGCCGGGCGAAACAATTTTCAAGGAAGGCGACACGGCAAAAGAGCTTTATGGCATCCAAAGTGGAACGGTCGAGATTCGGCTGGGCAACCGCGTGTTGGACACACTGGAGACCAACGACCTCTTCGGGGAAATGGCGTTGATTGACGGAGCGCTGCGCAGCGCGACCGCAGTCGCCAAGACCGATGTCGCGCTAGTTACAATGTCGAAAAAGGACTTTCTGGCGCTTGTCGGCCGGGCGCCAAGCTTTGCCCTCGACGTTATGAGCATGCTGGCTCGTCGGTTGCGCGCGGCCAACAGGGCGATCTGATTGCCGGAGCGCGAATTGCCCCATTTAAAAATGCGTTAATTTGTGATGTCCGTCACACCGCCACTTAATTAGCTGCCCTAGGGTCGTAACGGTGAGGGAGCATGTTGCTTCCCGCGTTATTCAGGGCAGGCCGATCATGCGTAAAACTATCATTCTCGCGATTGCCACCACGTTTCTGGCGGGCATCACGGTTGTTACCGGTCTTGTCCGTACCGTTCACGCACCCAGCACATTTTCGGCGAATCCGGTGGTTCTTCCCCAGACCGCCGGCAGCCAGACGGCCAGCGTTTTCAACGTAGTCTGACCGTCACCGGCCTGCCTCCTGCCCCGGGGGGCAGGCCACGGAATTCCAGAACCTCCAAACTTTGCAGCGGCCTCCACAAGAGGCCGCTTTTTTTGGGGGAACTTATGGCGAAATACGCCGTTTTGTGACTCGCGTCACAGGTGCACGCGTTTCTGCCTCTTAGTGTGAAGGTGCCGCAACCAAATGGTTCGGGCAGCACCGGAGAAAACTCCGGGCGACAATACAGGGAGCACCGTCATGATCCGTACCGCGATTATTTCCGTCACGGCGTCGTTCATCCTGTTCGGCGCGTGGACGGTCAATCTCGTCAGCTATCACCCGGCCAACGATCTCAATCCGCTCGCCCCGCTCCATACCAACGTCGGTTGGAAATAAGACATTTTGAGCAGCTCGTCAGCCGGCTTTATTAAGCGCGGGTGTAATTGAATCTGCGCCCGCGACAAATCGGCGCTCAAACTCGGCGGCCGGCATGGGACGGCCGAAAAAGTAACCTTGCCCCTGCTTGCAGCCCATCCGCGCCAACAGGTTGGCGGTGCCACGGTCTTCAATGCCCTCGGCAATGACCTCGAGCCCGAGCAGCGTGCTAAGGCCGATGGTTGAACTGACGATCGCCGCATCGTCGATCTCCACGCGCAGCTGGCACACGAACGACTTGTCGATTTTCAACCCGTTGATCGGAAACTTTTTCAGATAGCTCAAGCTGGCGTAACCGGTACCGAAGTCGTCCAGCAGAATGCGGACGCCGAGATTTTTTAGTTTGTGGAAAATGTCGACGGCCTTTTCGTCATCGACCAGGATGTCTTCCGTCACTTCAAGTTCCAACCGGCCCGGCGGGCAGCCGGTTTCCCGGAGCACGTCAGCAATTGTCGTCACGATATCAGTCGATCGGAGCTGCGAGGGAGCGAGGTTGACGGCCATCGAAAGGTCGAGGCCCTCTTTCTGCCACAGGTGTGCCTGCTTGCAGGCAGTCCGCAGGACCCAGAGCGATACCGGATCGGAAAGCGGAGACGTTTTAACCACGTGCATGAATTCGCCGGGTACAAGAAGGCCGCGGTAGGGATGGCGCCAACGCACGAGGGCCTCGGCGCCAATAATCTTGTCGTCCTCCAGGCTGACCTTCGGCTGGTAGTAAAGCTCGAATTCGTTTCGCTCCAGGGCGCGCGTAAGCTCCGCTTCAAGCCTCGCTCTCGCTTCAAGCTCGATCCTGATGCTGCGTTCGAAAACAACATGCCGCCCGCGTTTCGAGGCTTTGGCGCGATACAGCGCAAGATGGGAATTGCCGAGCAGCTCGTCCGCCGTTCTGCAGTCCTTAGGATAAACGGCAACGCCGATACTGACGGTGACCGGTTGCTGGCGCCCAGAGACAGAAAGTGGGCTTTCACTGAACGACTGGCATATCCGGTCTGCGAGCTTTTCGGCGTTCGCGGCCGCGTAATCGCCCTCGACGACGATGCAGAATTCGTCCCCGTCGAGCCGCGCCACAAGGCTCGCACTATCGAAGAATGTCGTTAACCGCTCGGCGACCGCGCAGATTACCTGTTCGCCATAGGTGAGGCCGAGCATGTCGATAATGAACTGAAATTTATCGAGGCCGATAACGAGCAGCGCGATTTCCACCGCGTCGGATTTTGCCTTGGCGATGCCGTCGCGCAGGTGCGCAGTAAGCGAATTGCGATTGGCGAGACCGGTGAGCGCGTCGTATTCGGCGAGATAGCGAATCTTGGCAGCTTCGCGCTGGCGAACCGATATGTCCCTGAATATTGCGCCGTAGTTGTATCCGTCGCGTGCTTGCCAACGCGAGAAACAGGCCTCGAGGGGGAAAAATTCCCCATTCTTTCGCCGCCCGAAAATCTCGACCAGCTTGCCGCCGGGCGCCTGCAGCAGATCCGGCGGCAAGTCGAGAATCGAAAACGAATCGAACGTCGAAGGGTCGTCAGTGGCTGAACAGATTTTTCCCAGCGGACGACCGAGCATTTCGTCCGAACTGTAGCCGAAGATTGCCGAAGCAGTCGGATTCCAGACCGTAATCAGGCCGTTAGTGTCAGCGCACACCAGGCCGTCGCCAAGAGACATCGCAATGCGCTGAAAGCGTCGTTCCGCGATGATGCTGAGCAAGTCGCGAATATCTATTTCGTCAAGGGCGATGGTTATCAGGTAGGCGAGAACGGTCACATGCAACAGCGAAGTGTCAGCCATGATCGCCATGTGCGCCTGGAGAAACATACCGCCAAGTTCTACCGCGACTGATGTCGTCACCAGGATGCATACGCGCACGAGCGCCGACGTGCGGTTCCAAAGCAGGAGCATAATGATGGCGACGAGAACGGGCCCCAACAGGTTTGCAAGTTGCGAGGTGGGGCGCAAAACGCGGTCCTGCAGGATCGATTCGGCAGCGAGAGCCTGAATGACGGCACCCGAAATGATCTGGTTATTCGGAATACTGAATCTGTCGCCGAGCTCGAGAGCCGTTCCGCCGATAATAACTTTCTTCTTCTTCAGACGTGCCAATGTCAGTGCATCCGCGGCGAGCACATCCTTGAAGGAAACTACCGGAACAGAGGAGGGCTGAATGCTGAAATCGATCCAAAGCGGTGCCTGGCTCGGCTCGTAACGGCCAGCCAGCACCGCGCCCATTGATGGCAAGAACGAACCGTCGAATGTTTCCCCATACGGGTAACGGCGCACGACACCATCCGGCTCAGTCGAGATATTCACGACCGCCGGCCACGCGTGCTTTGCGAAATTCAGCATCGGACGATTGAGATGAATCTCTTTCTCATTGTTGCCGCCGATGATTTGCTTGAATGACGGGAGGATAACTGATCCACCAGCGGACTGCAGCGCGTCTGTCAGCGCGCGGTCAAATTCCGGTGTCGAGGGTGTGCTGAAATCGACGTCGAATGCGATGTCGCTGGTCCTGGCACTGACCAGTTTCCCGATTAACTGCGCATGAAGCCGGCGCGGCCAGGGCCAGACTCCGACGGCCTCGATGGAAGGGGAATCGATCGCGATGACGACGACGTCACCGCTTGCCTGCCTTGGGAACGCGCTGAAACGTAGATCGACAAGGGAATTCTTCAGTACCACGGGGACTCCGGTCAGCAGAATTGCCACCAGAGCACCCACGGCAAGAAGATGCGGTCGAAGCTTTCTCAATCCCCCTCGCCCCGTCGCCCGCCTGCATCAAGGCTTGACGTGCGACTCCTTATTTCTCGTGGCCTTTGGCCTTGCCATTGCCGAGAGCAATCCCGACTGCGAGCCCGTTGCCATTGGCGCCGTTGCCACCGCCAAGGCCATTTGCGAGGCCGTTAGCGACGCCATTGGCGGCCCCATTCGCGCCTCCGCCGCCATTTCCTGCGCCATTGCCGAGACCATTGGCATTCCCATTGCCATTTCCGAGTCCGTTGGCATTTCCGTTGCCGTTGCCATTGGATGCGATGCTGGTGTCCTGCCCATTCGCTTTGGCGGCAGAATTACCGATCGCCGCGTCACCATTGTTCAAGCCAGCCTGTTTCGCCGCGCTGTTTTTCTCGGCGGCGGACATGACTGCACCATGCCCGAGGCCACCGGTTGCCTTGGTGAAATTCAGCGTAACCTCGCCGAGCGGAGCGGTGATCCGCAAGCCACTATGTCCGCGACCTGTATCTGCGGAAGCAAGGCTGTTGTTCGCCGAGTCGATCTGGCCAAGAGCATGAACCGTTTTGCCGTTCGGGGTGTCGCCTGGCATGGCGAGACCGCCCTTCGGTACCGTCACACGCTCAAACGGTGACGGGCGCGGTGATCCGTGCTCGATCTGATTCAGCTTACCTGAACCGCTCAGCGACAAGCCGCCGTTGCCTGATGCGGAAACTTTCGCAGCTTGACCCGGCAGGACGAGCGCGAACTGTCCGGTCTTGAAGTCGGTGACCTGGACCTGGCCGCCGAACACCTTCACGTCGGCGCCGATTTTATTCAAGCTGACCTGAAATTCGGTGCCTTTCACGACTGCGGCGAGATAGGGCGTTTCGACCTGGAAGTGTTTGACGTTGCGTTTTTCCGCACGGACAAGAACAGAGCCTGCCTGCTGAACGATGGTAGTCGACAGTCCGTCCTTCTGTTCGGACGGCAGGCCGACAACTGAATTCGGGGAAATCAGAATGGTTTCCTGATTGCGCGTGAGCAGAACGCGACCGGTGGGGCCGGTGCGGATGGTGTCGCCCGGCTTGAGCAGCGCTTCATCAGTAAGTGATGCCGGCTGCGCGCCGGTTGTCGTCATCCAGACTTCGCCGGACGACTTGCTGACATGCCAGACCGCGGTGTCTTCCGCGGCTGCCTGCGAGACCGGCAAGAAGTTGAGAAGCCCAACCAGCAAAACCGGGGCACAGAAATTCCGGATTCCGTCGAGCACGGGCGCCTCCTAGCGCATGTGCCACGCCCCATTGCCGGGACGTGCTCCCAGTCCGCCCTTTGGCAATCTTTGTGACGGAAATTCTTCAACATTTAGCTTCCGGCATGCCCACTAGGGGCGGGCGAGCGGTAACAGATTGTTAACCTTGAATATTTACGTTTGAGGGGGGCCGAGATCATTCCGAAACGCGAGAACACAGGCGCATGACGCGATTTCTCGCGAACGTTCAGGACGTTATTCCAAAACCGAGAAGAAGTTCCTCCGGCGCCATCGCGCTGCAGACATTAACTCTGATGCTTGCCTTGGGCGGCTCGGCCTGGGCGCAACAGCCGGCTCCACAGCCCCGCTACAATAATCAGCAGCAGATCGAGAGAAGTTTCGAGATTTTACAGGGCGACCAACGCCTGCGCGCCAAGCCCGACGTGCGTTTGCCGAACATTCCAAAACCGGAAGTCCGCGCCAGCACCAAGCCACTGTTCAAACTCAGGTCCGTGGCGGTTGAGGGCGCGAGCACGCTATCGAACGAGGCGATTGCGGAGACCTATACGCCATATGTCGGCAAAACCGTGTCGCAGGCTGATCTGGTTGCAATAGCCGATGCAATTACCGAGCTGTACCGCACCACCGGTTATGTCCTCAGCCGGGCGATCGTCCCGCCGCAGGGCATCAAGAACGGGCGCATCCGTGTCAAGGTCATCGAAGGCCACATCGCTGAACTCGTTTTGAAAGGCGAGGGTGCGGACAAGTTCGGCGTTCGGAAACTGTTGGCGCGCATCACCGAAGAGCGTCCGACCCAGCTCAAAACGCTCGAGCGCCAATTGCTGCTGGCCAATGACACTCCAGGCGTTCGTGTCGCGGACGCCGCTTTCGAGGAAATCGGAAAAGCGTCGGGCAAATTCCGTCTCATCGTCTCGATCCAAACCTGGAACATCTACGCGGCCTTGGGGTTCGACAATCAGGCAACGTCGGCGGTTGGGCCGCTGGAGGCGTTCGCCACAGCTGGCTTCAATTCGTATCTCGTGCCGGGCGACGTACTCAATTTAAACGCGTCCACAACTCCCGCATCGATGCGTGAATTCAGGTATGGGCAGATTTCTTACAGCGCGCCGATCGGCACTGACGGCGTGCGGCTCGGCTACAACATCCTTTACAGCAATGTTGCGCCCGGTGATGCGCGCCAGCAAGTCAACGACCACACCCAGACCATGACCTACGAGGCAAAGGGCAGTTTCGTGCCATGGGAAACGCGCAAGGGGTCTCTGTGGCTCACCGGGATTTTTGGATACAGCGACAGCTCGGAACGCGACGACTTCTCCGGGATGATCTACAATGACCATTTGCGGTACCTAAGCCTTACCGCGGATTTCAAGCTGCAGGACAATTTTTCGGGCTGGAATTACCTGAGCGTCACGGGGCGCCAGGGTCTCGGCATCATGGGTGCATCGCGCAGGGACGATGACTTTCTGTCGCGCTTCGGAGCTTCCGGAAATTTTTCCCTGATGAACTTCGCGTTCGCGCGTGTGCAGCCATTATCTGATGTATTTTCGGCGAAGATTTCCGCGACGGGCCAATGGGCGTCCGGGCCACTGCTCATTTCACAGCAATTCTATCTCGGGGATTCGGCGTATGGTCCGGGGTTTTACAGCGGCGATAGTGGCGTCGCCGTCTATGGCGAACTGCGGTTTGATCAAGCCATCTCGAAAGGCATTTTGAAGGGCTACCAACTCTACGGCTATTTCGACAAAGGAGCGGTCTGGAGTTTCAACAACGATGGTCAGATCCTTTCCATCGCATCCGCGGGGGCGGGTATCCGCTTTTTTCTTGTCGATGATTGGCTAGCCGGCCTTGGATTTGCCACTCCGGTTCATGCCGGCACGACCGCCAACGATGTCCACGCGACGCGTTTTCTCTTTACCTTGGCCAAATCGCTCAAACTGTGTCCGCAGCAGCCCCAAATGCGCTGTCTTTGACTGTCAGGTTGAATAAGCTCCGCGCCGACACGGCCGCATCAGTAGAGTAAGGAAGCCACCCATGGCAGATGACGCCGGCAAGACAAATCGAGTGCTATGCGTGAAATTGAGAACGCCATCGCCGAATGCGACAGCGCTCCTTGTCACAGTGATGAAAAATGCAGCACCGCTCTACAAAGCATTCGGCGACGCGCAAGTTCGCCTGCTGCGGAATGTCGATGACCAAACGCAGTTTCTTCAGATTATAGAATATCAGACGGACCAGACCTTCGAACTGAACCGTCAGAAACTGGCCAGCGACCCGGTTGTGCAGACCTATTTGCAAACGTGCCGGTCGCTCTTTCCTGGCGCGCTTGAGGTCGACGTTTATGAGGATCTGACCGAAAGCGGATAGCATTCGACCCCGGTCCTGATGGATCGAAGCACTTGTTCTCTAAGGACTTATTTTAGGTATTAGCGTACTGACGCGCTGCACAACGGCGCGCTACCGCCTTGACCGTCTCGACCTTGAATCGAATTGGCGCGCGCCCGCGCCAAAAAAAGTGATCGAGTCACCACGCCAGGCAATTGCCACGCGTCGCTGCCTCAATCTATGCTCTAGACGTCATTTATTTCGTTCAAAACGACAAGACGCGGAGGAAACGATGAGGCGCTTTATCCTTGCTGCCCTGATTACTGCGTTTGCTGCTGGGTCCGCGATGGCTCAGTCCTGCGATACCAAGGCCGTCGGCAAGGACGGCAAGGCGCTGTCCGGCGCCGCCAAAACCAGTTTCGTAAAGAAGTGCAAGCACGACGCCTGCGAAGGCAAGGCTGTGAGCAAGGACGGCAAGCCGCTGTCCGGCGCGGCGAAGAACAGCTTCATCGCGAAGTGCGAAAAAGAGGCCTAGTCATTATTACCGGCCTAGGATCAGGAGTTGGGCCCATGCGTAAGATCGCAATCATTTGCTCGGCAATTATTAGTGCGTCTCTCGTAGCGTTTCCTGCCATCGCTCAGCAGAAAACAGTCAAGGCATGTCAGGAAGAGTGGCGAGCCAACAAGGCTGACAATCAGGCCAAGGGAATAACGGAAAAAGCCTACGTTACGCAGTGCCGTGGCGGCGAAGCCGCCAAGCCCGCGCCTGCCGAGAAGAAAGCTGCAACGCCTGCGCCCGCAGAAAAGAAAGCTGCAAAGCCGGCGCCCGCGGAAAAGAAAACCGCGGCGCCGGCAGCGGCTCCAGCTCCGGCCCCAGCACCCGCGCCGGCCAAACCGGCGCCTGCTGCGGCTGCAGCTCCAGCAGGAGCCTATCAATACTCTACGGAAACGCAGGCCAAGGTGCGATGCATGACCGGCACCGTGGTCTGGGCCAACACGAACTCGAAGGTCTACCACTTCGCGGGCCACAAAGATTACGGGCACACGAAATCCGGCGCGTATATGTGCGAGAGTGACGCGACCAGCCAGGGAATGCGCGCCCCCAAAAACGAGAAACGTCCTTGAGTCTATAATGCTCCTCTCATGGCTGGGCGCTATGGAGGTTTGAAAATGGGACTTCTTGATCAATTCGGCGGCTCGTTGAAGAACGTTATTGGTTCGTTGGCGGCCGCCGAAGGGCCGGCTGTCTTGTCGGCTTTGTTGGCCAAGACAAATCTTGGCAGCCTGCAAGGCCTTGTCGATCAACTCCAGCAGGCCGGACTGGGTGACCAGGTCAAATCCTGGTTGGGCGACGGTGCCAACATGAAGGTGACTCCGGAACAGCTCCGGGCGGCGCTCAGCAGCGATCAGGTCAAGCAGATCGCGCAGCATTTCGGCGTTCCGGTCGATGAAGCGCTTAAGCTGCTTGCCCAGAACCTGCCCGGCGTTGTCGATCAGGCGAGCCCGAACGGCAAAATCCAGAGAATGTGAGCGGCGGGGCGCGTCATCCCGCCGCGACTATTCCGTCACGACAGATCACGCAAAGGCGGCTATCCTGCCGGCTTACTTGCGTGGCCGGAGATGGTGGATCGATGCCCCAGTCCGCCCTGAAACAAATCAGCACATTGCGGAGCTGTGGCGGCTTGCTATCGCGGCTTGCCTATGAACGAGCGCGTCGGGAAGGCGCTGACGTTGCAACTATGTTGCGTGAATCAGGGCTGACCGCGCGGGCGATAAATGACAAGGACGTCCCGCTCGCTGTACGAAATCAGATCAAATTCGTTGAGCTCGCTGCAAATGGAATCAATGACAAAATCCTCGGATTTCATCTTGCTTCTATGTATGACCCGCGTGAAATCGGCCTGTTGTACTATGTTGCGGCATCTGCCGACACTTTGTGGGAATCCTTTCTCCGGCTGGAGCGATACAGTGCTCTCGCTAACGATGGGATCGTGCTGACGATAAAGAAAGGAAACCTTCTTCGTGTCCGTTTCCAATACGCTGGCGTTCCGCGTCATACGGATACACATCAGATCGAATTCTGGATGGCTTCGCTAATCCGTATTTGCCGTCGGCTGACCAACCGCGATCTCAAGCCCATTCACGTTCGAATCATTCACCCCAGACCCGACGACCGGCGCGAGATCGCAAGGTTGGTAGATGCCGACGTCGAAACCGGCGCGGATGTCGATGAAATCGAGTTTCCAGTCGACATCGGCGAATTCCCCGTTGTTACGGCCGACCCCTACCTCAACCGGCTATGCGTGCAGTGCTGCGAAGAAACTCTTGCCCGCCGGGAAACGAAAGGCAGCCCGCTCAAGGTCAAGGTCGAAAACGCGATCGCCGGGATTCTGCCGCACAGAAAAATCCGCATTGATATCATCGCCGCAAAGCTTGGCATGAGTTCAAAAACGCTGGCGCGGCGGCTTTCGTCAGAAGGCTGCTCGTTTGCCAAGATACTGCACGATTTGCGGTCGGCGCTGGCCCATCGCTATCTGGCCGACCCATCGATGACTGTCTCGGAAATTGCCTGGCTTCTGGGTTACGCCGAAATCGGCGCGTTTACGCGGGCGTTTCAGCGTTGGACCGGAATGACACCCAGCGCAGCCCGTGCCGGCCGGCAGAAGACCAAATATCGGCCTCGTAAATCGCATTTAATGGCCGACAATGGCAAAAATCATCAAATTTCTGACCGGAAATGACAAGACAAATACCGGTCGCAGATCTAATTGAACGGTCCGCGGCTCGAGGGCGAGCTAGCTGAGACTTCGCTAGATGATCAAGAGCATTATCGAAAATCTTCGCGCTATTGCGCAAACGTCTTCCAATTGCGCACGGGATTGCAAGCACGGCGACCTTTCACGTGCATTGCAGGAATTAAGCGTCGAGTTGACGGCAAGAGCGCGCGAACTCGAAGAGAAATTCGATAAGTAACGGCGAGAGTCAGCGACTGCGGACATCCAAGCGTTTGGCTGTCGGGCTTCTGCATTGACACATTTAAGTGGTCCATTCATGGCGTCAAAAAAATCCACCACCCATTTTTCCAGATCCGCGCTCGCTTCCTTGTCCAATGAAGCGCTTTGCAAGCTGCGCGACGAAATCGCTGCCGTTCTCGAAAGCCGCGCCGAATCGCTGCGCAAGGAGCTCAAGCGTCTGACGGGCGATTCAAACAAGAGCAATGGGGTCAAGGCGCCGAAGCTCAAGCAAGTCAATATAGCGCCGAAGTATCGCGGTCCCGGCGGCAAGACCTGGGCTGGAAGGGGAGCGCGGCCGCGCTGGTTGAGCAACGCACTCGAGGCAGGCCATTCGCTGGACGAGTTCCTGATCGTCGAGGACCGCGAAGCCTCCTAGCGGGGGCAAATCTTTAGGATCGATGCGTCCGGATTCCGGGCGGCGGGTACCAGCGGCAAAGATAAGAAATATAATCGCCGTACTCGCGGTGGATGGTCGAGATTACGGCATATCTGTTGTATTGGCCGCAATTGCCCTGCGCGATGGCGAGAGCATTCTCCTCGTTTTCCGGCGACCATGGAATAATACCGCCGGTATCGTTGCCTTTGGGACCGTAGACACCGGCACATGAAACAAGCGTCAAAGCGAGCGCCGCCAACAGGAATGCCTGTTTTCTCACATCG
Source organism: Pseudolabrys sp. (assembly GCA_035623095.1). Classification (GTDB taxonomy): domain Bacteria; phylum Pseudomonadota; class Alphaproteobacteria; order Rhizobiales; family Xanthobacteraceae; genus Pseudolabrys. The sequence continues at coordinate 35,121 of DASPUD010000112.1, read as the reverse complement.
ACCTCCCAACCCCTACGTTCCGTCAGCCGCCGATTCTGTAATGCTAAAGGCTTGCCGCACGCGCGACAAGCTGATCGATAGGACGGCCACAATGGTTACCTGGGCACCGCTCGGCGCCATAATTGAATTGGCTGAATTAGGCTTTTTGGACTTGGAACTGCCGGGCTAGACCGCCAGCTTGCTTCGGCTCGGACAGACTTCACGCCCAATCAGTTCGGCGTAAGAGTCGATGGGGAAAGGCTTGCCGGTGAGAAATCCCTGAATCTCATCGCAGCCTTCTTTCGCCAGGAACGAAAGCTGACTCTCGGTTTCGACGCCTTCGGCAAGCACCGGAATATTCAGGCTGTGTCCGAGCGTAATAATGGCGCGAACGATCGCCATCGAATGGTGATTGTACTCCAGGTCGCCGACGAACACGCGGTCGATCTTGATCTTCTCGAACGGGAATGCGTGCAGGTAGGAGAGCGATGAGAATCCCGATCCGAAGTCGTCAAGCGCGATATGAATGCCGAGCATTTTGAGCTTGCGCAGAATCGACACCGCGCGCGAAAAATCGTCGATCAACACGCCTTCGGTGATTTCCAGTTCCAGGCGTTCCGGCTTCAGGCCGGTTTCCAGCAGAATCGAATGCACCAAGCTAGGCAAATCGCCGTGGTGAAACTGAATGGGTGAAATATTGACGGCAACCCTGAGCGGCTTTGGCCAGCTCGCGGCTTCGCGGCACGCTTCGCGTAGGATTCTTTCACCCAATGTGATGATGAAGCTGCTTTGTTCGGCAACCGGAATGAATGTATCGGGCGGCACCATGCCGCGCTTGGCGTCGTCCCAACGGGCAAGTGCTTCGAAGCCGACAACCTTGTCGAGTCCGATCGTTTTCTGTGGCTGGTAGTGCAACAGGAGGTCGCCCTGGTCGAGCGCGGTTCGAAGGTCGGTCTGCAGCTCGCGCCGCTCGCGCAAGCGTGAACCGAGCTTCGCTTCGAAAAACCGGATCGAGCCACGCACCTCGGACTTGGCCTGATAGAGCGCGGCGTCGGCGTTCGCAATCAGCGCTTTTACGTCGGAGCCGTCTCCAGGGAAGATGGCGACGCCGATGCTCAAGCCGACTTGCAGCTGATGGCCCTCAATATCGAAATTATCCTTGAACGCAGCGAGCATCTGATCGCCAACGGTTTTGGCGGCGGCCTCCGGCGCGTCGCTCTGCAAGACAACAATGAACTCGTCACCGCCGATGCGTGCGAGATAAGCGCTCTCGGCGGCTTTTTGCAGCCGGCGCGCAGCCTCGCGCAACAACCCGTCGCCGACCAGATGCCCGTAGATGTCGTTGGCTTCCTTAAAGCGATCGAGATCGAGGCACATGATGGCGAAACGATCGCCGCTCTTGCTGGCCTTTTCGAGCGTTGACGTGAGGTGTTCAAGCAGCGAGGCCCTATTGGGAAGGCCGGTCAGGGAATCGTTGTGCGCGAGGTGCCAGATGTGCTGTTCGGCCTGACGGCGCTCGGTGACGTCGTCGAGGACGGTCAGGATATATTGCGCCTTGCCGTCATCGTCCCGAATCGCTGTCTTTTTTGCGGTTATCCGGCGCGGCCCCTTTGACACCGTCGGGATTTGATGTTCGGGGGTATGCACGATGCGGTCGTAGGTCGCCGCTTCATTGTCGGATCGCACAATCAATTCGGCGCGCTCAGGCGGAAATATTTCGTGTGCGGTCTTGCCGATTAGGTCTCTTCGGTCGGCGCCGGTTAGCTCTTCGTAGGCGCGGTTGAAAAGGGTGAACCGGTTGCCCCGCATATCCGATCCAAACCCTTCCAGGTCCCTGACGACGATCGGGACCGGCACGTGCTCAATGACGGCATTGAGGAAGAGTTTCGTTCGCCGAAGTTCGGACTCAGCCAGCTTGGTCTTGGTAATATCGTGAACGACGGTCATACGTGCCTTGTGCCCGTCATAAATCATCGCGTTTGAATGGACTGCAACGTCGATCGATGTTCCATCTGCCTTCAGATGTTGCCCGATATTTTCAGTGAACTGGTCTGCCGGCAGTGAGCGGATGAACGCGCTGAAACGCTCGCGATCTTCAGGCGGTCGCAGCTCCGTCACTTTCATTGTCATGAATTGCGCGCGGCTATACTCATATTGCGCCACAGCGGCCTCATTGACCGCCAGGAAGCGCAGGGTGTCACGGTCGATGACCCACATCGGGACGGGGCTTCCGTCGAAAAGCAGGCGGAATGTTTCTTCGCGGCGCTTAGCTTCTGAGACGTCCTCGTGGGTCGAAACCCACCCACCGTTGCCCAGCGGCCGGTGAACAACCGCAATGTAACGGCCGTCGCGCAGCCGGTTTACGGTCTTATATGCCGCATTGACGGATACGTCGTTGAGTCGGGCCTTGAGGAAGGCCGGCCAATCTTTCGGAGCGTGGCCCTTCGAAATCGTGTGCTCCAGAATCGTCTGAAATTCCGTGCCGGGCTTCGTCAACTCTTCGCTGATTTCATATATATCGGCGTATTGCTTGTTGCAGATCATCAGTCGTTTTGAGGCGTCAAACATGACGAGGCCCTGGGAAATATTTTCCAGAGCGGCGTTGAGCTGCTCATCGCGCTTGCGGATGGCGCCTTCTGCCTCAACCTTGTCGGTGATGTCCTCGTGAGTGGCGACCCAACCACCGTCCGGCATCGGTTGATTTACCACCTGGACGATGCGTCCCGACGGCGTCGGTACGTTCTGCTTGCTGAGCGTTCGCTTGGCGATCTGTTTGAGCAGCTTGGCGTGATATTCGTCCGGATCACCGCCAAACGAGCCGCATTCCTTCCGGTGCCTGAGCAAATCGAGCAACGTCAATCCTGGCTTCACGACATCCCGTGACAAATCGTAAATTTCGACAAATCGCGAGTTGGCGACCAACAGCTTCGACGAAGCGTCAAACATCACCAGGCCTTGCGACATATTGTTGAGTGCGACGTCGAATTGCAGACTTTGCTGCCGCAGATGTTCGGCCCGGTTTCTTTCAGCGCGCGCTTGCACGAGGGCTTGATAGTTGTGCAGCAGGTGCATGAACAACGTTGCAAATGCGGCAATAATGACAATGATCAGGGCGGCGGCGCCCGCGATGTAGAAAGCGGACCTGTTCCAGCCGGCAAAGAGCGCGTCCCGCGTTTTGGTCGCAGCGACCACGATCGGGAAGTTGTTCAACCGATGCGCGGCGACCATGCGCGGAATACCGTCGACCACGCCGAAACTCATGCCTACGCCCTGATCGGAATTCGCCGTGAGCTTTAAAGCCACCGCACCGGGGAACCGACGGCCAACACCGGAGTCGTGAGGATAACGGGCCAGCAAGGTGCCGTCGCCTGTGAAGAGAGCAAGCGTGTTTTCTGAGTCGGGACTTATTTCGCGAAAATAATTCTGCAGGAATTGCAGCTCGAGCGCAGCTGAGACAACTCCGAGAAATTCGCCGTGCGGACCGGAGACCCTGCTGACCATGTTTGCGACCCAGCTTCCGCTTGCGCGGTTGCGGACGGGTTCGCTCAGAAAGGGCTTCGCGGTCTGGTTAACTCTGGCGAGATTGAAATAGTCACGGTCGGCAATGTTGATATCTGGACGTGGCCACTGGCGCGAAAGATTGATCAGCTTTCCGTCTGCGTCATAAACGACAAGCGCGCCGACGTAAGGTACTCCGATCGCCTTGTCGCGCAATTTTAGATGAAAATCGTAATTTCCCAGCAGTTGATCGAAGTTTTTCTTGCTGATGCCGGGCGTACCCGCGATCTCTTCGGTCAGTTGCTGTTGTACGCCTTCAGTGGCGGCAAAAGCCTGCTCAATCTGCTTGGCGATGATCCGCGCGGAATTAGACAGAGCCTGTTCGTTCTCGGAATAAGCCCGCGCGTGCAGATTGTAGGCGATCAGGCCAGCGCTGCCGACAGCGATGATTCCGAGCGTGACAGCGCAGGCAACAATTAGCCATTCGAGGTTGAAAAGTCTTGACGACGGCGCGGGCGCGTCCGAGGCGCCGGCCTGCGTCGAAACCGCAACGGGAAACCATCCAAGCATGGAATCCAAGTCTTATTGTGTGAGACGCCTGTCCCAATTGATGTGACAGTCATAGTGCAAAGACTTTAATCATTCGCCTTTCGCTAGGTATTGTGGCGGGGAAACGGTGTCACGAAACGAGGTTGGTGGTTAACAACTGGCTTGCAAATATTGGAAAGGATTTCTTATTGCGCGCGTTTCAGCCGAGAATGCCGACCGCGCGCGATGCGACGAGTGCGATGGTCGCGAGCGAAATGGCTGATTCAGCCATCATCAGCAGTTTCGCCCGAACGGTCAGGGGAAATGTATCCGCGGGTGAGAACGCCGTCGCATTCGTAAAAGCCAGAAACAGGTAGTCGATAAAGCCCGGATACCAGCCGGAAAACCGGGCTGGATCGGCCTGCTGTTGTTGGGTGAAAATGAAGTCATTGCCCTTGTCGCCTTTGGCTGCCGGGCCGCCGCGATCCAATGCCCAAAACCACAGTGCAAAGACGATTACATTCGTCACCCAGATGTTGATCGCATCAAGAAGCAGCGTGCGCCCCGTGCCTGCGGTGCCGGCCAGTATGGCGGCGATCAGGCGGGCGAGCGCGCCGAAGTTCATCAGAGTCACGACCGCTGTAAGAGTGATGGCGAGGCGCCGCGTCCTCAACCTGTCACGGCCGACGATGTCCCATTGCTCATCGGTCGATGCCCGGCGCGCACGCGTTTGCGTCCGGGCGGTCGCGATCGACAGGGGAACGAGAAGCGCGAGTTCGATGGAAGGCGCAAGCCACCGCGGACCGATCATCAGGTCGTTCACGATGACAAACTGAAGCCCGACGATGACGAGAACGGCACCGCGCGCCAGCCAGAAATCGATGGCGCCGTCCGTCAGCTGTTTGCGAGCGTGTGACAATTGTGACATGCGATAAGAAAACAGCTTAGTCCGGAAAGTTCCAGCACTCAAAGAATCTTGTGGGGATTTATCGAATCAGCGCTAATGACGCTTGACGCAGAATCTACCTCAAACCGATTCGCAAACCAGATTCTCGAGGACATCCACGTCGATCGTGGCGATGGGGCTAAGCGGGTCATCGGACGGCGAGACATCCGATCAGGCTCGCAACGCAGCCTGACGCGCGCTTCACATTTCACGGCATCACCACGTTAATTCCACTGCATTAACGGTGTCGGATTATGGGCATTCGCGCGCTTTATACGACGTTGTGAAAACTGCGGCGGTTTTTCGCAATGGTTTCGTCATGGTCGCGTGAGTCCGAAGATTCGTCGTGAGAGTCTTGTCTGTTGTCGCCACAGTCTCTTGTTATGCCGGTCGAAACCAATAATGCATCGCCTCCGTGGCTGTCGCTTACGACACACAACCTAACGGAGGATTAGATTTATGAAGTTTTGCGCGCGTAGGTGGACCGTTGTGGCAGGCGTCATTGTTTCTTTCTTGACACTGACAAACACAACGCAGGCTTCCAGTGTTGAGGTCGATCTGCTCGACACGCTGAGTGCGCCGGCGTCCAGCGGCCCCCCGTATGCCGTCTTCGGTCCAGGTTTCGAACCCGGTCAATCAGTGGCTGTATCTTTTACGACTCCGGGCAACGGCTTCAACGACGTTTGGAACATCACAAGCATCAAGACATCCCTGTCTTCGCCATTCTTCCCGGTGACACTCGATCTGGGGCTCATGGCGGACGACAATGGCCATCCGTTCGGCACTTTTTTGGCGAGCGCGACTATCACCGCTTCATTTGATCCCGTCACACTTGCATCTCCCGACTGGTCGATCGATGGTGGAGCGAAATACTGGCTCGTCGCTATTGCGCACAGCGATGATCCGTTTGCCGTCATCGATGCGCAATGGGTCGGCAGTCAGATTCAGGGAACGTTTGCATTCACATCTGGTGACGCCGGCACTTGGATGACCCAGTCTGGGGATCTTCCAGGCGCCCTGATCACTGGCTTCGAAACTCCCTTGCCGGGAGCTCTCGTGCTTTTTGCGTCCGGGTTGGGTGGCATCGGGGTGTTCGGCGTGCGAGGGCGAAAAAAGGCCCCGCCGGCCGGATTGATGCGATCGACCTGATCGAAGCCCGGTGAAAGACCGCCGCAAGGCGGTCTTTCTTTTTGTCGCTCAATGTTGCTTGTTTTCGGCGGTCGCGGCCTTCAGGATCGGTGTCAGGCGCTCGATCTCGCTTTTGACCAGCTCGCCGAGAGCCTTCGGCCCGCGGCGTGCCGGTTCGGCGATCTCGGCGCCAAGATCAGACAACCGTTTCTGCACTGCCTCTTCGCTGAGACCCTTGTTCAAGGCTTCCGCCAGCTTGTCGATGATCGGCTGCGGTGTGCCTTTCGGCGCGAACAGCGCGTAAAACGGCGCGCAATCGAATTGTGGCAGGCCCTGCTCATAGGACGTCGGCACGTCCGGCAGCAGCGGACTTCGCTTCTTGGTGGCGATCGCCAGCGCCTTTACTGTGCCGGCGCGCACGTGCGACAGGGGGCCGAGCACCGGATCGCAGTCGTAGTCGATCTGGCCTGCAAGGATCGCATTCATCACTGGCGCGGTGCCGGTGAACGGCACCATGGTCGGCTTGATGCCGATCGCCGAATTGAGCAACAGGCAGCCGACGTAGGACACCGAGCCGACACCTGCGTGTCCCATGTTCAGCTTGCTTTCGTTGGCCTTGGCATAGGCAATGAACTCCTTGAGGTTGTTGGCCGGGAAGTCCTTGCGCACCGTGAGCAGCTCCGGTTGCTCGGCGATCAATCCGATTGGCTCGAAGTCTTTCTCGGGGTCGTATCCAAGGTTCGGATAGAAAAATGGCGCTGCGGCGTGCGTGCCCATGTGGCCGGAAATGATGGTGTAGCCATCGGCCATAGCGCGCGCGGCGCGCAGCGATCCAAGCGTGCCGCCGGCGCCGGCGACATTCTCCACCACGAACTGCTGACCGAGGTGGCGTGAAAAGATGTCGGCGACGATCCGTCCGGTCACGTCGGCCGGTCCGCCCGCGGCGAACGGCACAATAACGGTCACTGTTCTGGTCGGATACGTCTGAGCCTGGGCGTTACCGAATGCGGCAAGCGTCAGCAGCCCCGCTGCGATCCATCGTGCTTTCATGTCCCCATCCTCATCGCCTCAAAGGCAGGCATCTTCGTTCTTGTGAGCGGCGTTCGGGCCGAAATCATCAAATTTCTGGCCGCAAATGACAAGACATGCATTGCGCGTTCATGGTTTCTGAACCCGTTGTGGCCACCGGGTGTAGAGGGGACGATTGTCGGCCAAATCCGCCGCCTGGTAAAAAAGCTGGTCGAGCTACCTGAGGCCGCCTGGGGAGGCGGTCTTTTTTTGTGCAATTTAAAAAATACTGGCGCGCGGAACCAAAGGTTCCGGTCCCGATTGTCCGACAGAACGTTCGCGCAATGGTTCAGTGTGCGGTGCAACGGGAAGGATTAAGCAATGCACATTTCAGGAGAAAGTCTTCTTGTCATCCTGTTGGTAGGTCTCGTCGCCGGTTGGCTTGCTGGCCGGATCGTCGAGGGCGGCGGATTTGGGCTCATCGGCGATATTGCCGTCGGCATTGTTGGCGCGTTGATCGGGAGTTGGCTGATGCCGCGGCTCGGTATTCACATCGCAAGCGGCATTATATCTGCGATCATCGTCGCAACGATCGGCGCGGTATTATTGCTGGTGATTGTGCGGCTTGCGAGCGGAGCTTATCCGCGCCGGCGCTCCTGGCGCTGGTAGCTGCAAGCCCGGATCTATTTCCGGTCCTCGAACAGCGGCTTGATCGACAAGCCGATGGATGGCGCCGGCGCTTCGCGCGTCGACGAATAACCCGACAGCGCCTCACCTGAATCCCCGGGCCGCGGTGGCCGCAGATCGAGCGACGAACCTGGCGGAGCGGGCACTGGCACCGGGAGTGGAGCAAGATACGGGTTAAGCGGCACTTTGCGCACATAGCCATCTTCGGCGCGGACGTAAGCCGGGCTGCTGAAGACAAGCGCGCTCAGCATCGATGCTGCAACGAGGCGGCGTGCATGCATTGGCGGCTCCACCTCCGGACAAAATGCCGGGCGGTGGGAAACTACCATCAGATGCGTTGGCGGTTAAGGGGCGGTGCGCCGGTTTGAAATTAAGAGGCCGTGACAGGCTTTGCGAGCCTGCCACGGCCTCATCTTACGCAACACAAACGTATTGGGATGCGCGCATGCCGAGACGTTGGGCGGCGCCGTGCGCCAGATCGAGCCGGGCCCCCATGCGATAGGCGATACCCCAGGGCCCCTTGTCGTTGATACGCACGGTGATCGAGCGGCCGTTGTGCGGATTGGTCACAGTCAGAGTCGTGCCAAGCGGCCAGGTTCGCGCAGCTGCCGTGTTGCCGCTGGCGTCGAAAGCTTCGCCGCTCGCAGTGCGGCGCCCGGAGGAATACGAACTCGCGAGCACTTCTTGTCCGCCGGCACAGTTGCCGGATGGTTTGGCGTACCTGTGAATTGACTCCCAACCCGCCGCGTGAGCCGACGTAATGGTCAGAAGGCCAGCAAGAATTCCGATGCCAAGATGTTTCATTGAGTGAGTCCCCGATTCGTCACGTTGCGGAGGTGATGACCGGCGCAACGTGGCGAGAGCAAGGCAGAGTCGGTGTTAGTGGTAATGCGCTACGCGCATTGCTTTCGGGGACCGAAATTGCGCAATCATGTTGCTGGATTTTGCGCGCGTGCGCATTAACCGTGCGTCGTTTTAAACCAGGTTGTGCGCGACACGAATCACGGCGTTGCCGCCAAAGCGACGGCCGGTGTTGAAGGCCGATCCTCGGCTATCGGCGCCCAGCGGGGCCGTGCAAACAGGAAATCGCCGAAACCGACGCGCTAGATAATGAGGTAGAGGACGACTGGACTCGTGGTCGCGACAATGAGCACCGCGAAACTGAGCGGACCGGTTTCGGTCAGCAGCCCCGCTCCACATCGCGAGGCCGCGGAAGATCGACATCGGCAGGGTGAAAGCAACATAGACGAAGAGGGAATGCTCACCCAGCCATCTGAGCCAATTCATGAATGAAAGCTTCGAAAGCAGTGCTCCCAGTGCGCAGAGCGCGAGCGCCCCGACAAGCGCCAGCATCAGGTGTAGCGGCGGCAGCGCGGCTAACCCCATCTTGGTTTCAGTGGGCATGACCGCATAGCCGGGCGAAAAAACGAGAAGGCCGTTGGCGAGCGCCCAGAACAAAAGGCCGGCAATCGACAGGGCAACATGGTTCTCGGCCCAGGCAACGATTTGCCACGGCCCGGTGGCGGAGTGGCGACGCAGAAGCCATGCACGGTTTTTCAGCCTGGTTCGATTCCAGGCCGGGCCTCCAATTTTTTTTAGGGAAGACGCTATTGGAGAAAAAGCGGATACGCGCCTAGTGCTTTCGGGCGGCGACGCGGTAGCCAACAATAGTGGCCTCACCCAGCGCCTTGGCGGCCTCGAGCCGGTGCAGGCCCTCGACCAGCACGAAACGCGCGCCATCCGCACGCACCAGGATGGGCGTCTGCTGGCCTTCCTTGAGCATGCTTTGCGCGATCTCGTCGACGCGCTTCAAGTCGAGCGTTTTGCGGCGCGCGGTCGGCACGTAAATATTGGCGACCGGGAAGGTCTCGCGTTTCATCATAGTCAGGAAGGGTAGCACGTCGGCGGCGCGGGCGCTCATACCCGCTCGACGAACGAATCCACCACGCGCTTTTCGCCAGCCTTGTCGAAGGCGATGGTGAGCTTGTTGCCGTCGACAGCAACCACATTGCCGTTGCCGAATTTCTGATGGAACACGCGCTCGCCGACCGAGAAAGATGGGACGGTGCCGGTGGATTTCGCAATTAACTCGCCTTCGATCACCAGCGGCTTCTTCCGCGCCTTGCCGGCACTTTTGGCCGGGCCGCGCGCGCGAGACTGGGCCTGCCCGAAATCCTCATCTTCGTCATAAATGCCGTCCGGGACGTAGCGCGGCTGGCCGTTGTCGTAGAAACCACCGCGGCCCTTGCGCGCCTGCGCGCGTTGCCAGCCGGGTGTGGTGTAGCCGGATCCGAAGGCATTCATTTCGTCGAAGCGCGAAGCGCCGTAGCCTGACATGCCGAATCCGCCGGCGCCGCCCGCCGCTTCTTTCACTTCCACATGCGCCTCTGGCAATTCGTCGAGGAAACGCGATGGCACGGTCGAGGTCCACATGCCGTGGATGCGCCGGTTGGTGGCGAAATAGATCTTGGCAAGCTTGCGCGCGCGGGTGAGGCCGACGTGGGCCAGGCGGCGCTCTTCCTCAAGGCCGGCGCGACCGCTTTCGTCGAGCGAGCGCTGATGCGGAAACAAGCCTTCCTCCCAACCGGGCAGGAACACGCAGTCGAATTCCAGCCCCTTGGCGGAATGCAGCGTCATAATATTGACGGCCTGTTCGGCCTCCGAGGCCTCGCGGTCCATCACCAGGGAGATGTGCTCCAGGAACCCTTGCAGGTTCTCGAATTCCTCCATGGAGCGCACCAGCTCTTTGAGGTTTTCCAGGCGCCCGGCGGCATCGGCGGAGCGGTCTTTCTGCCACATGTCGGTGTAGCCGCTCTCGTCGAGCACGATCTCGGCAAGCTCGGTGTGCGGCATGGAATCCTTGCGCAGACGCCAGCTTTCAAAGGCCGCCATCAGCTCGCGCAACGCCTGGCGCGGCTTCGGCTTCATCTCGTCGGTAGCGCTGAGCGCCGTCGCGGCTTCCGTGAGCGGAATGCGCTTCTTGCGGGCGTGGTCGTGCAGCATCTGCAGCGTGGCATCGCCAAGCCCGCGCTTGGGCACATTGACGATTCGCTCGAAGGCAAGATCGTCGGCCGGCTGCGCGATCACGCGCAGATAGGCAAGAGCATCGCGGATTTCGGCGCGCTCGTAGAATCGTGGGCCGCCGATCACGCGATAGGGCAGGCCAAGCTGAATGAAACGGTCTTCGAATTCGCGCATCTGGAACGATGCGCGCACCAGGATGGCGATCTCGTCGAGCGGGTGATCTTCGCCGCGCTCGCGCGCCGCGCGTTGGAATTCCTCGATCTCCTCGCCAATGGCGCGGGCTTCTTGTTCGCTGTCCCAGGCGCCGGTGACCTGCACCTTTTCGCCCAGCACATCCTCGGTGCGCAGCGTCTTGCCGAGACGGCCTTCGTTGTGCGCGATCAGCTGCGATGCGGCGGCGAGGATATGGCCGGTGCTCCTGTAATTCCGCTCAAGTCTTATGACCCGTGCGCCGGGAAAGTCGTGTTCGAAACGCAAGATGTTGTCGACCTCCGCTCCGCGCCAGCCGTAGATCGACTGGTCATCATCGCCGACGCAGCAGATGTTTTTGGGGAGGCGGGGAGGGGACGCGATTTCTTCCGTCATTCCGGGACGTCGCGCAGCGGCGGACCCGGAATCCAGAGGCTCTACCGTGGTGCTGGATTCCGGGTTCGCGCTTTCAGCGCGTCCCGGAATGACAGCATTACTACCCGACCCCGTCTGCGCCAGCAGCTTCAGCCACAAATATTGCGCGACGTTCGTGTCCTGATACTCGTCGACCAGAATGAATCTGAAACGGTCCTGAAACGAGCGCAGCACGTCGGCGTTCTGCCGGAACAGACGGATGTTTTCCAGGAGTAGATCGCCGAAGTCGGCGGCGTTGAGCGTCTTCAGCCGTTCCTGATACGCCATGTAAAGCTTCTTGCCCTTGCCGTTGGCGAAGCTGGCGGCCTCGCCGGACGGCACCTGTTCGGGCGTCAATCCGCGATTTTTCCAGCCATCGATCAGCATGGCGAGAACGCGCGCCGGCCAGCGTTTCTCGTCGAGCTTCTCGGCTTCCAGGATCATTTTGATCAGGCGGACCTGGTCGTCGACATCGAGGATCGTGAAATTGCTCTTCAGCCCGACCATCTCGGCGTGCCGGCGCAGGATCTTCACGCCGATCGAATGGAAGGTGCCGAGCCAAGGCATACCCTCGACAACTTGCCCGACCATCTGGCCGACGCGGTCCTTCATCTCGCGTGCCGCCTTGTTGGTGAAGGTAACGGCAAGGATCTGGCTCGGATGCGCGCGGCCAAGGTTGAGAATGTGCGCGATGCGCGTGGTCAGCACGCGCGTCTTCCCGGTGCCTGCGCCGGCGAGCACCAGCACGGGCCCGTCGAGAGTTTCCACCGCCTCGCGCTGCTCCGGGTTGAGATCGCCGAGATAGGGCGCGGCCCTCGCGCCCAACGCGCGCGCGGCGATACCGCCGGCAACGGGTTGCGGGCTCAACGGAGCAGGGTCGTTACGCTTCGGTTCGGCCATGTTGTCCGGGTGGCGGCGGCTCCGGCCGCCGGAATGATTCTTTTCATAGCAAAGATGGCATCCGGTGGTGCCATTTTCGAGGCCGGCGGCCGCCCTTGTCGGTCTCTCCCCACCGTTTTAGCGTTGTTTTTCAGGCTTATTGCAAGCAACCAGGGGGAACTCCCGTGCGACTGAAGGACAAAGTGGCGTTGGTGACCGGAGGCGGCCGCGGCATCGGCCGCGATATCGTGCTGGCTTATGCGCGCGAGGGCGCGCACGTGGTCGTCAATGACGTCGACCCGGCAACCGCGGAAGCGACCGCCAAGGACGCGGCCGCACTCGGCAGCAAGAGCCTGCCGGTCGTCGCCGATGTCGCCAAGGCGGCCGATATTTCGCGGCTGGTCGATACCATCATCAAGGAACGCGGGCGCATCGACATCCTCGTCAACAATGCCATGAAGATTATGCCCGGGAAACTCGAAGCGCTACCGGAGGCGGCGTGGGACACGACGATGAACATCGGGTTGAAGGGCGCGTTCCTCGTCAGTCAGGCCGCGGCGAAACACATGATCGCGCAGAAGTCGGGCATCATCGTCAACATCGCCTCGATCGCCGGTCTGTTTCCCTATAATTGGGCTGGCGCCTACAGCGTGGTGAAGGCCGGTCTGATTATGCTGACCAAATTGCAGGCGATGGAGTGGGCGCCATACGGTATTCGCGTGAATGCGATCACGCCCGGCTACATCCGCACGCCGGGCACCGAGGCAATGTACGCCGACCCCGAGATCTACGAGGGCCGGCGCAGGGGCGTGCCGATGGGCCGGGTCGGCTCGGGGGAGGACATTACTGGGCCGGCCGTGTTCCTGGCCTGCGATGAATCGCGCTACACGACCGGCAGCCTGGTTGGTGCCGATGGCGGCCAGGCGGTGGGCTATTTTCTCACCGTGCCCGGCCGCCGGTTTTCAGGAGGACGGATCGATTGATTGCAGCTAAGGCGAATCCGGCTTGTATATCTCGCGTTTGCTGTTTGCGATCTTGATCAGGGCTTCGGCCGCCTTGCGATCTTCTTTCAGGAAGGCGGCGAATTCCGCTGGCGAGGTCGGCGCCGCGACCACCGCCTGTTGATTGAGATAGTCCATGAATTTCGGTTCGCTGAACAATCTGACGAATTCGCCATTGATTTTGTCGATGAGGGCAGGAGGTGTGCCTTTAGGTACGGCAAGACCCCACCAGCCCTGGCCCGGGTAGCCGCCAAGGCCGGCTTCCGCGAGCGTCGGCACGTCCGGCAACAGTGGCGACCGTTTGTCGGCCGACACAGCAAGGGCTCTTACATTCCCGGCTTGAATCAGACCAAGAAAGTTTCCGATTCCGAAGCGCGTCATCTGGACCTGATTGGCGGCGAGAGCCTGCGCGGCCGGGCCGCCGCCTTTGTAGGGCACGCCGACGATTTTCGTGCCCCATTGGTTGTTGAGCCATTTCATGAACAGGTCAGGAAAGGAACCTTCGCCGAGCGTGGCGTAGTTGAGGCTGTCGGGTTTTGCTTGCGCCAATGTCTTGAGTTCGGCAACCGACTTCACGTTCAGAGCGGAGGAAACGAACAGCCCCTCGTTGAGAAAGAACAGCCGCGCGACAGGCACCAGATCATGGTCGGGGTCATAGGGCAGGTTGCTGAACAGCAGCGGATTGTAGGACATCGTGCTGTGATAGATCACGCACAGCGTGTAGCCATCGGGCGCAGCCTGTGCGCAGGCTTGCGCAGCAATGATGCCGCTCGCGCCGCCGCGGTTCTCGATAACCAATGGTTGGCCGAGGCGCGGCTGCAGCTCGGCGCCGGCCTTCCGCATGATAACGTCGGTGACGCTGCCGGCCGCTATCGAAACGATCAGCCGGATCGGCCGCTCCGGATAGGATTGTGCCTGCGCCGAAGCCGCGCAGCACGCGACGATGAAGGCGAAAACGACGCGCCCAATCTTTGCCATGACGTTTCCTTCCCTGATGTTTCGCGTTTGTCGCATCTAAAGTTTTCCCTCGAAAGCTGCAGCCGCAAAGTCGTCGATCATGGCGTAGCACTGACGCGCGGCGCCCGGATCGAAGGCGGCGATTCCGGGCACGTCGGATTCGATCTCGCAAAATGAGTGGAGCAGGCCGCCGAAAACCAGCATTTGCCATTTCGCTCCCGCGGCTTCCATTTCCGCTTCAAAGGCGTCGCGGTCCTTTTTCGGCACTATCGGATCCTTCGCGCCGTGCATGACGCAGATGGCTGCCTTGATGGCTTCTGGTCCTGCGGGCATTGACGTCAGGAGATCGCCGTGCAGGCAGATAACAGCTTGCACATCGGCGCCGGTACGGGCGAGTTCGAGGACATTGCCGCCGCCGAAGCAAAAGCCGACGGCAGCCTGCCGTCTGGGGTCGCCAATGTTTCGTTTGGCGCTTTCGCTGCGTAAGGTATCAAGTGCGGCCACAATGCGCCGTCGGCGCTCGGGCGCGTCGGCGCGCAGCGCGTTGGCGAGGGGTGCGGCTTCCGGAGGGCCGGCTGCGATCTTGCCGCCGCCATACATGTCGGCAACGAAGGCGACATAGTTGCGCCCAGCAATAGTCGCCGCGCGTTTGATCGCATCATCGGTGACACCGAGCCAGTTCGGGGCCATCAGCAATAGAGGCCGTCGTCCGCTGGCACGCTCGTCATAAACCAGTGCACCGGTGCAGGCGACATTGCCGGCCTGGTAATTGATCCGCTCGACAGACACCCGCATCTCCCTCGTGTGCTAAGCGAGAATGATTTCCCCAATCAGACCGGCGTCGTGCTGCGTGAAGTAAAGGCGGCCGTTCGACATGGCCGCTATACATCGCGCGCCGCTTGCCGGCGTCGGAATGTCGTATTCCCCGATCAGCCTGCCGTCGGGCGCCATGTGGCCAATCTTGTTGGCGAAGTTTTCGGTGCACCAGAGATTGCCGTCCGGTCCTACGGTCACGCCGCGCAGCGACGCGTTCGGCGTCGGAAACTTGAAGTCCCGGAATTTTCCATCGCGGCCGAGGCAGCCAAGCGCATTCGCCCCGGTTTCAACGAACCAGATATTGCCATCGGGATGTGTGACCATGGCGCGAGGCTGGCTGTCATGGGTGGGAATGATCAATTCACTCACCGACCCGTCTACGGTGATGCGGCCTATCCGGTTTCCGGCAGCTTCGCTGAACCACAACGCACCATCTCGCACCACGATTGAAAGCGGTTTGCCGCCGGCCGTTATGCCGGCCCTGAACTCGGTCACTATGCCATCCGGCGTGATACGGCCGATCTGACTCGCCTCGGTCTGTGAAAACCAGACATTGCCGTCCGGCCCGAGTGCGATGCCATCCGGTCCGGCGTTTTCGGTAAGCACCGGAAATTCGGTCAGCACGCCGTCGGTTGTCAGGCGACCGATCTTGTTGGCCTTCTTCTGTGCGAACCACAAGTTACCATCACCGCCAAGGGTGATCCCGATCGGCATTGCTCCTGCCGTCGGCAGTGCAAATTCCCTGAAGGTCGCACGACGCGGATCGAAGCATCCGATTTTGGCAGCGCCGCTTTCGCAGAACCACAAATTGCGATCCCGACCCTCGATACAAATGTAGGGCGCACTATTGGCGCTCGGAATGCGATGTTCGCGGATCTGAATCGAGCGTACCGTCAGCCGACTTGAGGCGGCCTCTTCGGCAGTCGCTGTCATTGTTCGCTCCGTACCGCGATTCAGTACATGCAATTTGCAATTGCGAATGCTATCGGCCGATTTCGAAATGAGTCAACCGAAGACCGCTCCTTCGATGCGTATAGGAGGGGCGATTCATGCTCATCCCCGCTTTCGCGGGAATGATCGCGCCGGCCATTTTGGTAGGCTCGCCCCCAAGAGGTATTCTCTGCCAACTCTGTGCTAGATAGTTGCCGGATTTCCTTCCGCGCGGACTATCAGTTTGGATACGCAAGTCATTATCGTTGGCGCCGGGCCCGTCGGGCTCACCCTCGCGATCGATCTCGGCCGCCGTGGCGTGCGCTGCATTCTGTTGGAGCAGAAAGACGCGCCGCAATTTCTGCCGAAGATGGAACGGTGTAACGCCCGCACTATGGAAATCTACCGCCGGCTCGGGATCGCGGAGAAAGTCCGTGATGCCGGCTTTCCGCGCGACGTGCCGATGGACGTCTTTATTGTCACGTCGCTGATCGATCCGCCGCTACTGCATCTGCCTTATCCATCAGTCGCCAAGGCGAAGGCCGAAATCGCTGCCTGTACCGACGGATCGATGCCGCTCGAGCCGTATCAGCTGATATCCCAGTACACGCTCGAACCCCTGCTGAAATCGGTCGCCGAAACGTTGCCGAGCGTCGACGTCCGTTATGGGTGCGAATTCATAGCTCTCGATCAGGACGAGCGGGGCGTGCGTGCACAGGTCAAGCGCGGGGGCGCGACCTCGACGCTCAGTGCGAGTTATCTCGTCGGCTGTGATGGCGGCTCAAGCCCGGTGCGCCATCAACTCGGCATCAAGCTGCAAGGCGATGCCAATCTGCTGCAATTTCAGCAAGCCCTCTATCGTTGCGACGATTTGTTCGAGCGCATCCCGATCGGCAAGGGGCGGCACTATCACGTGGCGGATGCGCATTCCAATTTCCTGATCGTGCAGGATTCGACTCGCCATTTCACGCTGCATTCTTTGGTCGAGAGCGCGGCCGAGATGCTGGCCATGTTCGAGCAGACCGTCGCGATGCCGGTGAAATATGAGATGCTGTCCTGCGCGCCGTGGCGGCAAAACCTTTTGCTGGCCGATCGTTACGGCGATGGCCGCGTATTCCTTGCGGGCGATGCCGTGCATCTTGTAATCCCGACGGGCGGACTTGGGATGAATAGCGGCGTCGGCGATGCCATCGATCTGTCGTGGAAAATGGCCGCGACCCTCAATGGGTGGGCCGGACCTGGCCTCCTCCGTTCGTATGAGGTGGAACGACGCCAAATCGGCGCGCGCAATGTCGAGGCCTCCCGGCGTGCCTCGGTCGGCCGCCGGGCCTGGCGGGCGGTCTGGAAGCCAAACATCCGCGACAAGACCCCGGAAGGCGCGGAGACCCGCGCCAATCTCGCTCGCATTGCCAATGTCGAGCAGCGCAAGAGCAACGAAATGATCGGGGCCGAGCTCGGCTATCGCTACGGCGACTCCCCCATCATCTGGCCCGAGGCCGGCGAGGCACCCGAACCCAATTTCATGAAATACGAGCCGACGACCTGGCCGGGAGCCAGGCTGCCGCACGTTTGGTTGGCCGACAGCACTGCGCTGCATGATCGCATCGGTGACGGCTATACCTTGCTGCGACTTGGTGGTTCAGCTGACAGCAAGCTGCTCGCACACGCGTTTGCCTCTTACGGTGCGCCCTTCACCGTGCTCGATATCGACGACCGGCGACCGTGCGATGTCTACGGTTACGATCTGCTGCTGGTGCGGCCGGACCTGCATGTGGTCTGGCGCGGCAATCGCCTGCCTGAAGATCCTGTCAAACTGGCGGCTTTGGCCACGGGACATTAGTCTCCTCTTTATTCCGGGACCTGGAAAAATCTCAGATGCCCAAAAAACTCGCTCTCACACTAGCATGCGGTGACTATGAGATCGTTCGGCCTTTGCTCAATGAACAGGTCGAGATCGACGGCGTCGACTTGACCGTTCTGACCGACATGGATTCGGCGACGCGTCACTGGCGCTTCCTGAACAAAGGCGAATTCGATGTGGCGGAGCTGTCCGCTTCGTCCTATCTCGCGGCGCGCGACAACGATTTGCCGTTTCGGGCCATTCCGGTCTTCCTACATCGCCGCTTCCGCCACGGCTTCATGTTCATCAATACGTCGAAAGGCATTAAAAAGCCGGCCGACCTGCGCGGCCGGAAGATCGGCGTGAAGACGATGATGACTACGGCGGTGCTGTGGATGCGCGGCATTCTCCAGAGCGAGTACGGCGTGCCGCTGAACAGCATCGAATGGATCGCCGAGATCGAGGACGACGTAAAGGTCACGCTGCCGGCGGATATCAAATATTCCTGCCTGCCGAACGACAAATCAGTCGAAACCATGCTCGCCGAAGGCGAGCTCGACGCGGTTTTTCATTCCGATTTGATCAAGCCGTTCGTCGCCAACGACAAGCGCGTGGCGCGCCTGTTTCCCGATCACAAGGCCGAAGAAGTGGCTTACTTCAAGCGTACCGGCAACTTCCCGATCATGCATGTGCTCGGCATCCGCAAGTCGCTGGCCGACGAAAATCCCTGGCTTGCGGTCAATCTGTTCAAGGCCTTCAACGAAGCCAAGACGATGGCCATGAAACGCATGGCCAACCCGCGCATTGTGCCTCTGGTCTGGTACCGTGACGCCTGGGAAGAGCAGGAGCGCCTGCTTGGCCCCGATCCCTGGGAATACGGACTAACCGAGAAAAACCGCAAGAATCTCGAGACGCTGGTGGGCTACTCGCACGAGCAAGGCCTGATCAAGAAACGGCCCGCGTTGGAGCAGCTTTTCCTCAGCGTCGATGCTGGCCGCAAGCGCGGTGGCGAGTTCCGGATCTAACGACATGCGCTGGATTCCCGCTTGCACGGGAATGAGCAGAGTGCGTAGCCTTCGCCAACAAAACAATGCGCCGGAGGATTCACACGTGTTCAAAAAAATGCTCGCACTCGCAGTTGTCACCGCTTTCACTTTTTCCTCCGCCCAGGCCCAGGAAAAAGTCTGGAAGCATGGCATCCTCGAAGCCAAGAGCGATGCAGGTTTTATTGCGATGGTCGATAGAGGCGGCTTTGCCGCCAAGCGCGGGTTGAAAGTCGAGCTGCTGCAAATCAAGGCCGGCGCGACGCTGATGAAAGCGCTGATCTCCGGCGAAATCGATAGCGTCGACATGGGCGCGGCGGAATCG
Source organism: Pseudolabrys sp. (assembly GCA_035623095.1). Classification (GTDB taxonomy): domain Bacteria; phylum Pseudomonadota; class Alphaproteobacteria; order Rhizobiales; family Xanthobacteraceae; genus Pseudolabrys. The sequence continues at coordinate 15,929 of DASPUD010000112.1, read as the reverse complement.
ATCGTTGCCGGCGTGCGCGGAACCGGCGTGAAAATCGTGGGCTGCACCTGGCCCGGCGTGCCCCAGGTCGTCCTGGCAAAGGCCGAGATCAAGTCACTGGCGGATCTCAAGGGCAAGACGGTCGCTATTTCTTCTCCCGGCTCGTTGCCTGACCTGCTGTTCCGCGGAATGTTGGATGCCGCCAATGTGCCGGCTGCGGACATCAAGCTGGCGACACAAGGGGCGGACCTCGACCGCTACAAGTCGCTGATCGCCGGCATCACCGACGCGGCGGTTGTGTCGAACGAATTCGAGGCGGTCATGCCGCCGGACATCAAAGTGCTGGCAAAGGGCGGCAGCGCGGTGCCAAAATTCATCCGGCTATGCGTTGCCACCAGCAGCAAGGTTCTCGCCGAACGCCGCGACGATCTCGTCAAATTCGTCGCGGCGGAAATGGACGCCTACAAATACGCGGCCACGCACCGTGACGAGACCGTCAAGTTGGCGCATGAAATGACAAGCGCCAAACCTGATGACAAACGCGCGGAATTCATCGCCGACCAGGCAATCCGGGACAAGCAGATCGATCCGACGCTGGCAATTCCGGCCGACCGCATCGAATGGATGCAGGAACTCTTCGTCAAAGCGGGAGTCATTCCAAAGGCGGCGCCGACCGTTTCGCTGATCGATCCGAGCGTGCACGCCGACGCGGCCAAGCTGGCGGGGAAGTAGGTCTAATTCTTTTGCGGCATCGCGATGCGCCGTCCGGCGGCCTCGGGCCGCGGCAATTGCGCGTGCGCTGCCTTCATGCGGGCCAGCGTGCCCATGATCGGGTTGGGAAACGGCGCAACTTTCTTTGACGTCATATCGACGTGCAAGGTCATGTTTTCTGAAGTCGCAGATACCCAGCCTTCGGTGGCGTGGAACAACTGCTCGAAATAGTGGATGCGCTTTGAATCGTAATCGAGCAGCTGGAATGTGACCCGTACCGGGTCGCCTTTGTGTAGCTCACGCACGTAACGGATATGAACTTCGGCAGTGAACGTCGAGTGGTTCTGCTGTTTGGGATAGTTGAGACCGATGCCGAGCAACTCATAGACCTCGTCCACTGCCCGGTCGAACAACACATTGTAGTAGGCCATGTTGAGATGGCCGTTATAGTCGATCCATTGTGGCTCGACGTGCATCAATGATGACACGAAGGGCGCGAAGAAAACCGGTTCGAGGTCGGTGCGGTCGAGCATATCTTTATTCCTTGCGCATGATCTTTTCCGAAAACCGGTTTCCACTTTTCGGGATCATACGCTAAGACGATATCGGATAGACCGCCTTTTCGCCGCTCAGCACCCGCGCAACGTCGGTTGCGCACTTGGTCTGCAATTCCTCGAGCGCCTCAATCGAATAGAACGCCGTGTGGGGCGAGACAATCACGTTGTCGCGGTGGAGCAGGGGCGAGTCTTTGGCAAGCGGCTCGGCGGCCACAACGTCGAGCCCGGCGCCACCAACCTGGCCGGAATCGAGCGCCGCGACCAGCGCCGCTTCGTCGATCAGGGGTCCGCGTGCCGTGTTCACGATGTAGGCACCCTTTTTCATTTTTGCGAAGGCGGCTGCGTTCATCATGCCGCGCGTCGCTGGCAAGAGGGGCGCATGCACCGATACGTAATCGGCTCGTTTGAGCAGCGTATCAAAGTCGACACTCTCGACATTCGCAGCTTTGAACAAATCGGGCTTGGCATAGGGATCGTTGGCAATCACCTTGATCCCGAAGGCCTGTGCCTTCGGTGCGACCAGGCGCGGAATATGACCAAAGCCGACAAGTCCGAGAACGGTACCTTCAATACGCCGGATCGGCACGACGGCAGGCATCTCCCAACGGCCGCTTTGTACCAGCTTGTTGGAAAGCGGGATTTTTCTGATCAACGAAAGCAGCAGCGCCATCGTGTGGTCCGACACTTCGCGGATGCAATAGTCGGGCACGTAGTTGACGGCGATACCTTTCTCCTTGGCGGTCGGCAGGTCGATATTGTCGACGCCCAACCCGAAACGGCCGATCGCCTTGCACCGGGTCAGTTGCGTGAGGATCTCACGCGTGAGCTTGGCGTAGGTCACGAGGATTGCGTCGGCGTCCTTGGCGACCGCAAGAATGTCGTCCGCGTTCGAGCTTTTGGACATCCGGTAGGTCGGATTGAGCCGCGCCAGGGCGGCTTTGGCCGGATCGAGCGAGGGAAAAACACTGTCGGTCACAGCAATTACAGGGCCGGCCATTGCAAACTCCGAGTGCAGGTAAAACTGGAACTTGAGCGGAAACTACGACAGCGACCCTTGGCCGTCCATCGGGTTGAGGCTCTGCGATCCATGATTTCAATGGGTTAGTGAGATTAACTAAAATTTAACGACAAATGCCCGGAAGCGCCGCTTTGGACTATGCTGAAAAAAAAATAACGGAGGCACGGCAATGCTCGGCAAGTTAGCGCGAGGTACTTACGTACTCGTCGTGACGGCGATGATCGTCGCCTGGGTGGTTTCGCTCGGCAAGGAAGTCCCTGCCGAGGCGCAGCCCACTCAAGAGATCACTTACGCCAACGCGTAAGATCACGACGCGAGCCCGGCGTCTGTGATCGGCCGGATGTTATCTGAGCCCGGCCTTGCGGAATCCTTCAATGTAATGGGCGCGCTCGGCGTCGTCCCGAATCGGCAAATTTTCCTTGAGCCAGGCCAGTGAAATATTCGGCTGGACACGGCGCGAGTCCTGCAAAGCCTGTTGCGCAACTTCTTTCTGACCACACATGGCGGCGGCGGCGGTCAGCACACGATGAGCACCGACGAAGTCAGCGCGCTGTCGCAGCGCCTCGCGCGCGGACTTCATGGCTTCCTCGTAGTTGCGGCCGACGTACTGGCAGTAAGAATCGATGCCGTAATACACCGCCGTGAACGGATCGCGCGGGCTCAGACGGAGTGCGCGGCCGGCCGCTTCGGCGCCTTCTTTCCACCGACCGATATAGGCAAGCGACAAACCGTAGTAGCCCTGTGCGGTGGCAAAGTTCGGATTAAGCCGTAGCGCCAGCTCGAATTCAGCGAGTGCGTCATCGTGGCGGCGGCTCAGCAAGCAAACGCTGCCGAGCGCGTAGTGCGCCCAGGGGTCTTCACTGTCCGCGCGGATAGCAGCAAGTGCGGACTGTTCGGCGTTTGCCGGCACATCCGCCCAACCCATGTGAGCGGTGAATGTGTAGCTGGCGGCGAGCAGACCGTACGCCTGGCCGTAGTTCGGATCGATGCGGATTGCTTTTTCCAGCAAGGCTTGTGCGACCACATTGTCCTGCTTGGTGATGCGCCAGTAGTGCGACAACGCCCGCATGACCAGATCCCAGGCGTCCATGCTGTCCGGCGCTTTGCGCTGAGCGCGGAAATTTTCGGCGGCGTAGAGTTGCGGCTCGATAGCTGCGACAATCGCTTCGGTAATTTCATCCTGCACCGCGAAAACGTCGGCAAGGCTGCGGTCGTAGCGTTCCGCCCACAAGTGACTGCCGGTGACGACGTCGTTGAGCTGGGCCGTGATGCGGACCTGGTCGCCGCCTTTGCGCACGCTGCCTTCGATCACGTAGCGCACGCCAAGCTCGTCGGCGATCTGTTTCAGATGGACGGACTTGCCTTTGTAGATGAACGACGAATTACGGGCGATCACGAAGAACCAGCGCAGCTTGGAAAGCGCGGTGATGATGTCTTCGCTGATGCCGTCGGAGAAATATTCCTGCTCCGGATCGCCGCTCATATTGGTGAAGGGCAGGACAGCGATTGCCGGTCGGTCGGGAAGTGGAAATGATTGCGTCATCGGCGCTGGCGCCGCCTGCTGCTCGCGCAGGGTGCCGATAAAACGCAGGCCCTTGCGGGCGACGGTGCGGATCAGATTTTGCTGGGTGCCGCTGTCGCCGATCGCCTTGCGCGCGGCATTGATGCGGCTGGTCAGCGTCGATTCCGAGACGATGCGGCCCTTCCAGACTGATGCGATCATGTCGTCCTTGCTGACGACGCGGTCGCGATTCTCGATCAGGAAAACCAGCAGGTCGAAAACCTGCGGCTCAAGCGCAATCTGCTTGGCTCCGCGTTTAAGCTCGCGTGTGTCCGTGTCGAGAGCATAAGAATTGAACGAATACAGCAAATTTTTCTCCCGCTTGCCCATGCGGGCCACGTCGGCCGTCTTATCGGCAAACAATCAAGGCGTTCTCAGGGCCATCTCATTCTGTTTTCTATAGTATTGCGCCAAACATCTGTGTATTGCGAGGTCATGCCGCAAGAAATTCCTCAACTTCTATGAAGAATTTGTCCCAGGCCGGCTCCCCCGCCAGCAATACGTGGTTGTCGCTTTCCAGAGTTACGAAACGCGCATTAGGAATTGCGGCGGCCATTGACCGCCCCTGCTCGAGCGGGACGACGTTGTCATGCCGGGCATGCAGGACCAGGGTCGGTACGTGAATCCGGGGGAGCAAATCGGCGACGTCGATGTCATCCCATGTGCTACGGATACGTGCCGCATTTTCCGCCGTGGTAGTTGTTCGTTGCAGATCGGCAAACCATTTGATCTGCTCCGGTGATCCATTAGGCAAGTATAGCGCACTAAAGGCACGCATGAACGCGGAGTTCTCGTCGCCCCAGCCATGATGCAACAGAGACATGAAGATGCGCGCTTTCTCCGCCTCTTCGGTCGACCCTCGTCTGTTGCGGCCTTTCGCATAGCCGCCGTAGAGAATCAGTTTTGACACCTTCTCGGGATTTTGCACCGCAAAGGCAATCGCGATAGCGGCGCCCTGCGAAATTCCGAGAATGGCAAACTGCTCAACCTTGACCGCGTCGACGACAGCACCGAGATCGCGCACGAATCCGTCAAATGAAATTTCCGGGAGAGCGCGATCAGATAACCCGTTACCGCGGCTGTCATAGCGGATGAGCCTGTTCCTCTCTGCGAGGCGCTGCAGCAGCGGCGACCACACCGGGCTTTCCCAGTCATATTCAAGATGCGTGAGCCAGTTGGCGGCCTTGACCAGCGGAGGACCACTGCCGACTGCAGCATACGCTATGTTGATCTTGTCCGGCGAACGGCAGAATGAAATTTCCTGCTTATGCACCAAACTGGGCGAGGTGGCTGGTGCTTCGTGCTGCTCCAGCCCCTGCTGCACGTCGCCGACAAAACGAATGCCTTTACGAGCGATCGTGCGCACGAGCTCCTGTTTTTCGCCGCTGTCGCCGATCGCCTTGCGCACCGCGTTGATACGGCTGTCGACGGTCGAATCGGAAACGATGCGGCCGCCCCACACGGAGGCAATGAGGTCATCCTTGCTGACGACACGGTCGCGATTCTCGACGAGATAGACCAATAGATCGAAGACCTGCGGCTCGATCGGAACGATCGTGCCGCGCGCGCGCAATTCCCTGCGCTCGCCATCGAGCGCAAAATCCTTGAACGAAAACAGCACTTTGTGTCGCCCGCAGTCTAAGTACATACAAGTATACCTTAGCTTCCGGACTCAAACCGCCGAAAACCTGCGACTTAATGGCGATAACTATGTTGGCCGTAAGTGATTCAGTTCACAAAGCGCGAGCGAATTAAATTAGTAAATAAAAACAGGACGTTGGTGCCTTCTCATTAAATTCGGCAAATCACAGTGTCCTCAAGAGAAATCAAGACTTCCTCAAGAACAAATCAAGTGCGGCTCAAAGTCTTTGCGGGCCGCGACGCGCATACATGCTTCCGAAAACTACTTTGGAGCATGCCATGTATCTCCGCCGCAACAATTGGTACGTCCGCCGCAACAATGGCACCATCGATATCGATTTCTATCGGCAGCGCGCCATTCTTCTTCGCAGAAGCGCGACAAACCGGACCTTCCGGCAAGTTTGGCAAGCGACCCGGCCGCTGGTCGGCACCGCGGTAATCATCGCAGCCTACGCAACCGCCTTGCATCTGATGTTCGCGCCGACGGCGGCGGCCGAGGTGCCCGCCGCGATTGCGGTGGGGGATGAAGTCCCGGTCACAACGGTGCATGCAGTCGGTGCGCAAGTCTATGAATGCAAGTTCGACTCCGCCGGCAAGCTGGTCTGGCAATTTCGCGAGCCGATCGCGACCCTGGTTGCCGACGGCAAGACTGTAGGACGGCACTACGCAGGCCCCAGTTGGGAAATGGCCGATGGCAGCGCCGTCAGCGCAAAAGTAGCCGCGCGTGCGCCGGGCGCGAGTCCGGATGATATTCCGCTTCTTAAGCTTGAGGTCACCGCGGCACATGGCGCGGGCCAGCTCAGCGGTGTGACTACAGTCCAGAGACTCAACACGCGCGGCGGCAACGCCGACACGTTGTGCTTCTCGCTGCACAGCTTTCTTAGCGTCCCCTATTCGGCGGATTACGCCTTTTACAAAAAGGCGGCTGGGCCTTCTGCAAGCCAATCTCACTGAACCCTCACATTGGAGGATGACCATGGGAAGATTTATCGCATTTTTGTACGGCCTCGTTGTCTACGTGGTGTTCTTCGTCGCGATTCTCTACGCCATCGGATTTGTCACCGGGCTGTTTGTACCGAAGACAATCGACAGCGGTCCTGCCGGGCCGACGATCCAGGCGATCATCGTGGATCTGTTGCTGATGGGATTATTTGCGATCCAGCACAGCGTGATGGCTCGACCGGGTTTCAAGAAATGGTGGACACAGTTCGTCCCCGTCGCCGTCGAGCGAAGCACCTTCGTGCTTTTCGCGAGTCTCGCGCTCCTTCTGCTGTTCTGGCAGTGGCAGCCGATCCCGGCCGTGGTGTGGCAGGTCGACAATCCGCAAGTTGCCACCGCGCTTTTGGGGCTGGAGCTGTTCGGCTGGGTGCTCGTGTTTACCAGCACCTTCATGATCAACCACTTCGAGCTGTTCGGCCTGCATCAGGTTGCGAACAACCTCGCCGGCAGGGCGATGCCGAGGATCCAGTTCCGTACGCCGGCGCTCTATAACTTGGTGCGTCACCCAATCTACCTTGGCTTCATTATCGCCTTCTGGACGACGCCAGTCATGACGGCCGGGCGGTTGTTGTTTGCCGCCGTCACCACCGCCTACATCTTTGTCGGTATAGCCCTCGAAGAGCACGACCTGATCGAGGTCTTTGGCGATGAATATCGCCGTTACCGACGGCGAGTGTCGATGATCGTACCGTTCCTCGGCCGGTCATCGTGAGGCGTGGCCGGCGCATGGCGATCCCTTCCAAATCATCGGTTGTCCCCGCAGCCAACGCCATCGCCGGCCTCGTTTCTCCCCGATCGATCCTCTGCTAACGTTCTCCCAGCGCGGCCGGGTTTGCCCGGTTCGCGCTGGGAGAACGAGCAGAGGATCTTTTGTATGGCCGTGGCCCAAGTCGCCGGCGAGCGGAATTCGGCGGCGATCAAGAAAGCAATTTCCGCACTCACAGCTGCCTTCGGCAATCGCGTCGTAACCTCGCAGGCTGTGTGCGAGCAGCACGGCAATACTCTTACCTGGGTCGCCAATCAGCCCCCCGACGCGGTCGTCTATCCGCACAGCACCGAAGATGTGCAGCAGGTTGTGCGGATTTGCGGTGCCAACGGCGTGGCGGTTATTCCTTTTGGCGTTGGCACTTCGCTGGAGGGACAGGTCAACGCTGCGCGCGGCGGGGTGTCGATCGACTTTCGCGACATGAACAAGGTGCTCGCCGTTCACGCCGAAGATCTCGATTGCGTCATTGAGCCGGGCATCACGCGGAAGGCGCTCAACGAGCACTTGCGCGACAGCGGCCTGTTTTTTCCAATCGATCCTGGCGCCGATGCGTCGCTTGGCGGAATGGCGGCGACACGTTGTTCCGGCACAAATGCGGTGCGTTACGGCACCATGAAGGACAATGTGCTCGCGCTGAAAGTCGTGATGGCGAACGGAGAGGTGATCGATACAGCCCGGCGGGCGAAGAAAACCGCCGCCGGCTATGACCTGACCCGGCTGATCGTCGGTTCGGAAGGTACCCTTGGAGTCATCACGCAATTGACATTGAAGCTGTCGGGCATTCCGGAGGCAATTTCCGGCGGCGTGTGCCCATTTCCCACCGTCGAGGCCTGCTGCAACACGACGATCCACACCATCCAGTCAGGTATCCCCATAGCGCGTATCGAGTTGCTCGACGCGCTGCAGGTGCGAGCGTGCAATATGCACTCAAAGCTCGACCTTCCCGAAACTCCGATGCTGTTTCTTGAATTTCACGGGACCGAGGCCTCGGTTGCAGAGCAATCCAAGCGATTTGGCGAAATCGCTACGGAATTCGGCGGCGGTCCGTTCAAGTGGACCACGCGGCCCGAGGAGCGCACCCGTTTGTGGGAGGCACGGCACCATGCCGCGATGTCGAACTTTGCGTTGCGACCGGGGGCGGCGATGGTTCCAACCGACGTTTGCGTGCCGATCTCGCGGCTAGCGGAATGCGTCACCGAGACGCAGCGCGATATCGCGGAGAGCCGCATTCTGGCGCCGATCGTCGGGCATGTCGGCGATGGCAATTTCCACCTTACCTTGCTCGTTGACATGAACGATGCCGACGAAGTCAAACGCGCCGAAGCTCTTTCCGAGCGGCTGGTCGAGCGGGCGCTAGCCATGGACGGAACATGCACCGGTGAACACGGCGTCGGACAAGGGAAGATGAAGTATCTGCTTGCCGAGCACGGCGCGGCGGCGCTTGCGGCGATGGCCGCGATCAAACGCGCGCTCGATCCGCAAAACATCATGAATCCGGGCAAGATCGTCGCGCTGTCATAGGCTGCGACACAGAATTGCCGCCATAAAACGTCAAAAATGGCGTACAATTGACAGCGTCTGGCGCGAAGGCGCGCGCCGGCGGGGGCTGGCGCTGGAGTTCACATTGCAGACCACCCTGCTCGGATTGGCGATTGCAATTATTCTGGCGCTCGTGGCGGCGCTGGTCGGCCCCATCGTGATCGACTGGGGCCACCATCGGTCCCTGTTCGAAACGCAGGCAGCCCGGCTCATTGGCGTCGATGTACGAGTGAGCGGCCCGATCGACGCGCGCTTGTTGCCTTCGCCACGCTTGACGCTACACGACATCGAAATCGGCACTGGCGCCGACGCAATGCGTGCGCGCTCGCTTGGCATTGAGTTCGCACTCGGCTCGCTCCTGCGCGGGGAATGGCGTGCAACCGAAGTGCGTCTCGCGGGCCCGCAGCTCAGCCTTGGCCTGGATTCCTCCGGCCACCTGCGCGCGCCAAATCTCGCAATCGCCTTTAATCCCGATGAACTATCGGTGGAAAGGTTGCGTATTGAGGACGGCGCAATCGTTTTGACCACCGCTGGCGGTTCGAACGTTACTTTGGAGCACGCGTGGTTCACAGGCGACGCGCGTTCACTTATCGGTCCGGCAAAGGGTGAAGGCGGCGTGACTATCGGAGGCAAGTTCTATTCATTTCGCATCGCACTTGGGCGTCTGAACGACGAAGGCGCCATGCGGCTTCATTTCAATGTCGATCCGGCTGATCGGTTGATGATGATCGAGGGCGACGGGGCGCTGACATTTGTCGATGAGCCGCGCTTCGAGGGAACATGGAATCTTTCGCGCCCGGTCGGGATCGGCGCGCGTGGCGGCGATCAGACATCAGACGCTGTAACTCAGCCGTGGCGTGTGAGCGGAAAGATCAAAACAACTCTGCAATCGGCGCTTATGGAGAGTGTCGAGTTTCAGTACGGGTCCGAAGATCAGGGCTTCAAGCTGACCGGCGTCGCTGACTTGAAATTCGGGACGCGCCCGCGGTTTGACGGCGTACTATCCGGCCGGCAGATCGATCTCGATCGCATCGTCTCAGGTGAAGATGCGCGTCCGTCCGTCACGGCTGGCGTTCGCCGGCTCGCGGACCTGAGTGCTGTGGTCTTTCGTCCTTGGCTGCCGATTCAGATCGGTATCGCCGTCGACCAGATCACTCTTGGCGGCAGCGCCGTTCAAAATCTGCGCGGCGACATCACAAGCAGCGCGGACGGATGGAGTCTCGACCGGCTCGAGTTTCGCGCGCCCGGCATGACACAAGTGCGGCTGAGCGGGCGTTTGGACGTTGGGGCCGATGGAATGGCTTTCATGGGACCGGCCGAAATCGATACATCCGATCCGAAGACGCTGGCGGCCTGGCTGGAGGGCCGCGGCGAGACGGGGAAGGGCGATTTGCGGCCGACCAGCCTACGTGGCGATTTGATGCTCGCCGGCGACAAGATTTCCGTCGAGGGTCTCAAAGCGGAATTCGAACGCAAGCCTTTGGCCGGCCGTTTTGCCTATTTTTTTCCGTCCGGGAAGCCTGCGAAGCTTGAAGCCGAACTTCAGGCTTCCCAGTTCGATTTCGATGGCGCGTTCAATTTTGGCCGGGCGGTGCTGGGTGGTACCGCGCTGCAGCGACCGCGCGAGATGGCTCTCGTGGCCGACGTCGGCCGCGCCACATTCGCCGGCATCGAAGCTCGCGATGTGCATGCGCGCGTAAAAGTCGACGGCGCCGGGTTGCAGGTTGACCGGCTTTCGGTAGCCGACTTTGGCGGCGGGAAATTCGCGGCCAGCGGCCGCGTCGAAACGGGAGGACACGCACCACGCGGTGCCTTGTCTGTCGATCTTGAGGCAACGCAGACGGCCACCGTGGCCGCACTGATCGAAAAATTTGCTCCGAAGGTCGCAAGCCCAGCCAAAATACTGCTTGACCGGGTCAAGGCCGCAAAACTGCACGGTACAGTTGACATCGCCGGCGATGACAAGGCGGCGGCCACAGTTGCGCAGTTGGCGTTGACTGGAAATATTGACGAACTGCGTGTCGATACACGCGTGCGCGCGAGTGGCGACTGGCAAAAGCCCTCCGCTGCCACGCTTCAGGTCAATGGCACGGTCGATGCACCGACGGGTGCACCTCTGATCAAATTACTGAGCCTCGACCGCATCGTCAGTGTGGGCAAAGGTCCGGGACAGCTGAAGATTCAGACGGCAGGCCCGATCGACGGAGAGATCGGGCTGGATGTTCGTTTATCCGCTGCCGGTTTGTTGGCGCAAGCGGACGGACGCGGACAGCTTTTTGACAATCAAGGCATCAAGCTTACGGGCGACGTGCAGGTTCTGGAAGCCGATTTGAGGCCTTTGCGGGAAGCCACCGGCACAAGCAACACCGATGCGTTGCCGCTGAAATCAAGGTCACGCGTTGTAATCGCGGGTGGCACCATGACGTTCGATGATATCGACGCGAAAATCGGCAACTCGGTCGTTCGGGGCCACCTCACCGTCGACAATGCATCGCCGCGTCGAATCGATGGTGTGCTCGATGGCGATTCAGTCTACGGACCTGCGTTGATCGCGAGTGCTATCGGCCTTCCGGGACAAGGTGCCGGGAGTTGGTCCAGTGAGCCATTTGGCGCAGGCGTGTTTGGTAGTTTCTCGGGCAAGATCGCTCTCAAGCTCAAACAGGCCGAGGTGCTGCCGAAAGTCGTGGCCGAGACATTTAATGCCAGCCTGCGGCTCAGCCGAGACGAAGTCGTGCTGGAAGACGTGACTGGCACTATTGGACGCGGCCGATTTTCCGGTGCTATGACGCTTCGCAGCGGCGGAGAAGGTTTGTCCGCGCGCGCGAAAGTTTCTCTTGCGGGCGCCGACGCAGACGCGCTGTTCCCAGGGGCGGGCACTGGTTCGCTTACGTTCACTGCGGAGACGGAAGGCACTGGCTTAAGTCCGGTGGCCCTCATCGGCGCTATGAAAGGCGCTGGCAAAATCGATCTCGTCGACGGGCAACTTGCCGGTCTAAACCCGCGCGCGTTCGATGCGGCCACCCGGGCGGTCGATCAAGGTCTTGTGGTTGAAACTGGACGCATCGCCGATCTCGTGAACAAATCGCTGGGCGGCGGCACGCTGTCCGTGAAGCGTATTGAGTCCGCTCTGTCCTTCAGCTCCGGTCAACTCCGGCTGAGCAATACCGCTGTTGAAAGCAAGGATGCGGCGCTTTCGATTACGGGTATGCTCGATCTGATTGACGGGTCGATCAATGCCCGGCTCGACCTTTCTGGTCAAAGCGAAGCGGCCGGTGCACGACCCGACATCTCGGTCAATCTGAAAGGACCTCTGACCGCGCCGTCGCGCAGCGTTGATGTCTCGGCGCTTACCGCCTGGCTCACCCTGCGGTCCGTCGAAAACCAGACGAAACGATTGCGCGCGATTGAAAGCGCTCCGCCGCAGCCACGCGAGCGGTCGGCGCCCAAGAACAAGCAAGCGCCTGCGTTGCCGGCACCGATCGATATCCGGCCGGTGCCGGCCCCGCGGAGCGCGGGGCGCCCCGCGGCGTCAGTCGGCTCGCAGAACTGATGGCATCATGCGCGCGGTTTGCACTTCGCGAGTTTCGTTAGGTACGGTGCGCTCGTCATCGTTATGCACCCGGTAGTGGTCAAGAACGAAGAGCCGAATCGCGGATGACAGATTGCCCTGGCGGCGATCCGTATCGATGGATGCCACCAGATCCGACAAGGTCACTTCCCTGCTGGTCGCGATTTCCTTCAGTCCCTTCCAGAATGCATCTTCCAGACTCACGCTTGTCTTATGACCCGCGATTACGATCGAACGTTTGACAACCGGAGATTTCATCGGCGGTCCCCTATTTCAATCCGGAGCCGATCGAGGTCGCGAGTGGCCTTGGCTTTTTCGGCCGATGCAAGCTTGCGGACGTGTTTCATTTGACCGAAAGCAAATCGATTAGCCTGAGCACTTTGATCGCGCTCTTGCAGTTTGATTCGCTTACGGACGGTCCGAAGATTGATCACTTTAGCCACAACGTGATCCTCGAGGTAACCGGGTACGCTTCAGCTTGACGTCGTTCAGGTATCAGGAAACATCGTTTGCAAATGCGCCGACACGTGGGCGGAATTTCGTCATTCGGAATTTTGTTTTCCGTTTCCACAACATCGCTTGAGCTACTGTGAGGCTGTTCAGTGAAGTAATTCAATACACGGTTAGTTGACCGCGAAAGTTACTGATCTGCGTATTGGTGAATACCATCAAAAAGAACTGACGTATTGGGCACGACATTCCGACTATTCAAAATGTATATTTAATTTCATTAATTACTATACTGGTGACAGCTCGAAATTCCTTCGCGCAAAACCCTACGGCACGTTTTCCATTTTAGAGAAATTTGACTCAGCGTACGGGCGCAGAGAGTACCGGAGTACCCCCGCGATCTGCGCGGTCGATGCCGCCCAAATCTCGCGCTATCGCGGGCGAACCATTTTTTCTGGACGAACGAGTCGGTCGAATTCCTCTCCGCTGACAAGACCAAGGCGAATCACTTCTTCGCGCAATGTCGTGCCGTTGGCGTGCGCGGCCTTCGCAACTTGCGCGGCCTTGTCGTAGCCGATCTTGGGAGCCAGCGCGGTCACCAGCATCAGCGAGCGCTGCATAAGCTCGCGAATGCGTGATTCGTCGGCGCGAATGCCGACAACACAATTGTCGGTGAATGAATTCACCGCGTCGCCGAGCAGACGGATCGACTGCAACATGCAGTAAGCGAGTATCGGTTTGAAGACGTTGAGTTCGAAATGACCCTGGCTGCCTGCGATTGTTATCGTCGTGTGATTGCCGAATACCTGGCAGCATACCATCGTTAGCGCTTCGCTTTGCGTCGGATTGGTTTTGCCTGGCATGATCGAGGAGCCAAGCTCGTTACTTGGCAGAATCAGTTCGCCAAGGCCCGAGCGCGGGCCAGAACCAAGCAGGCGAATGTCGTTCGCGATCTTGAAAAGCCCAGCTGCTGCGGAATTGATCGCGCCGTGCACGAACACGTAAGCGTCATGGCCGGCCATGTGTTCGAATTTGTTGGGTGCACTGACGAACGGCAATTTGGCGAGTCGTGCGATGCGCTGCGCGAAAGCTTTTGCGAATTGCGGTTTGGAATTGATCCCGGTGCCGACTGCAGTACCGCCTTGCGCCAGGGGATAAAGTTCGTTCTGCGCAAGCGCAAGGCGAGCAAGCGCGGATTTTACTTGCGCTGCGTACCCCGAAAATTCCTGACCCAGGGTGATCGGGGTCGCATCCATCATATGGGTGCGGCCAATCTTGATTATTTTCGAGAACTCCTTGGCCTTCTTGTCGAGCGCCTTGCCGAGGCGCGACAGCGCCGGCTTCAAATGGCGCTCGATCTCCATGGCGGCGGCGACGTGCATGGCTGTGGGAATCGAATCATTCGACGACTGGCTCATGTTGACGTGATCGTTGGGATGCACCGGTGATTTGGCGCCAAGCATGCCGCCAAGCTTGAGGTTGGCGGCGTTGGCGATCACCTCGTTGACATTCATATTGGTCTGGGTGCCGGACCCGGTCTGCCAGACCAGAAGCGGGAAATGTTCATCCAGCTTGCTATCAGCGATATCCTGCGCCACAGCCGCAATGGCTGCAGCGCGTTTGCGATCAAGTGACCCGAGCGCGCGGTTGACGTCGGCTGCTGCTCGCTTGATGAGTCCCAGCGCATGCACGATTTCGATCGGCATGCGTTCGCTTCCGATGCGGAAATTGCGCAGCGAGCGCTGAGTTTGCGCACCCCAAAGCTTGTCGGCGGGAATTTCCAGCGGCCCAAACGCGTCGCTTTCAGTGCGGGTCCCGGCGGATTTCTTGCGCGTCTTGGCCATGCAATTCGTCCAACGCCGCCAAAATCCAATGGTTTCGGCTCAATGCCGACTACAGTGCGAGCAGGTTATTTCTTACGAAAGCGATCAAGCCGGACGACTTCACCGCCGGCCGGCCGGTCCGGCTTATCACGCTTGGGCGTCGACGCCACTGCTGCCGGCTTCGGGTTCACCGCCGGCTCGGCCGCGGGCACCGGAGTGCTGGCGGGCGGGCGTTTCTTCTTGGGTGCCGGCTCCTGCGCATTGGCCGGTGCGGGCCGTTCCTCACCCTCAATGACCTCTTCGAACTGCAGGCCGAATTGAACGGAAGGATCAAAGAACCCTTTAATCGCCTCGAATGGCACTGTGAGTCGCTCGGGTACTCCGCCAAACGATAAGCCAACCTCGAATTCGTCTTCACCAACCTTCAGGTCCCAGAACTGGTGCTGGAGAATAATCGTCATCTCATCGGGATATTGCGCGCGCAACCGATCGGACATGCGTACGCCATCGGCGCCGGTGTCGAATGAAATGTAGAAATGGTGGTCGCCCGGCAGGCCTTTCTTGGCCGTATCCGTCAACACGCCGCGCACCACGCCGCGCAGAGCCTGCTGGGTCAGAAGGTCATAGCGAATCTGATCGGCCATAGCGGATCAAACCATAAGGGAATCGCGTGATGCTACCGCGACGCACGCGTTCGGCGCTATCCCCGCGCGGTCCGTACACAGCCTGCTGATGCAATTGAGGCGGCCCGGGGGGAAAAATAGAGTGGAGGCTTCTGTTGCCAGGTGCCTCCGAACCCCGCCTGACGGAGCTTAACCCGTCAGGGCTTTAGTTCGGTCTTTCGGACTGCTTACGCAGCCAGAGCAACCGGAGCATAGTTGTCGTTAGCAACTATGAATTGGCCCGATAACGGCGGAACCATGCCGAGCAAAAGCCCGCCCTTTACGCCCTCGTCGATCCTATTTCGGCCCCATGATCATGGGTCGTCATCAGTGATCAGTAATCAGATTTCACAGGCATTTTGCTCTGATTACCAGCTTCTGATCACGCTCCCTGGAATTGGTGGAGCCGCCGGGTACTGCCCCCGGGTCCGAAAGGTTTATTGCGACGGCCATTTATCGCCATAGCCGGCTTGCGCCGGCACTCTCTATATAAGCCCACGCGAGCTGCCTTGGAAGGTCTCGTAAAAGCGCCAGCGTCCGTGACTTTGGCGCCGGCGTCTCCTCGACTGGTCCTGACCTCGACCATCATTGTCCCTGCGGATTTTTGCCGCAGCGGCACCCGGCTCCCCCGGCGCAATGGGATGCGTCGTGCCGC
>DASPUD010000111.1:0-20984 GCA_035623095.1 Pseudolabrys sp. | reverse complement strand
GGAAAACGACATGCAAGGCAAAATTGCGCTTGAAGAACACTTCGCTATCGAGCCGACGCTCGGCGACTCGCAGGTGTTCGGCGGACATGTGTGGAAAGACCTGAGTCATCGCCTGCTCGACGTCCAGGAGACACGCCTGGGGGAGATGGATAAGCACGGCATCGAAATGATGATCCTGTCGTTGAACGCACCGGCGATCCAGGCCATCCCCGACGTGAAAAAAGCAATCGCCGTTGCAAAACAGGCCAACGATGCGCTGGCCGGCGAAGTGCGCAAACGCCCCGGTCGGTTCGCTGCATTCGCCGCGCTGCCTATGCAGGATCCGGAAGCGGCAAGTAACGAACTCACCCGTTGCGTCAAGGAGCTGGGCATGGTTGGCGTGCTGGTCAATGGTTTTTCGCAGATCGGATCGCCGGACGACGTCACCTACTACGACCTGCCGCAATACCGTCCGTTCTGGCGCGCGGTCGAGGCGCTCGATGTGCCGTTCTATCTGCATCCGCGCAATCCTTTGCCGAGCTGGACCAAGTTCTATGAAGGCCACAACTGGCTGCTCGGCCCGAACTGGGCCTTCGCGGCGGAAACCGCGGTCCATGCGCTGCGCCTGATCGGCAGCGGAATTTTCGACGAGCATCCAAAACTAAAGATCGTGCTCGGTCATATCGGCGAAGGAATCCCCATTTATCTGTGGCGCATCGATCATCGCAATGGCTGGATGAAGGCGCTACATAAATATCCGGCCAAGCACGGTGTTGCGCATTATTTCCGTAAACACTTTCATCTCACCACCTCGGGCAATTTCGACACCCCGGCACTGGTCAACGCCATAACGGTGATGGGTGCGGACCGCGTGATGTTTTCCGTGGACTGGCCATTCGAAGATGTCGGCGAAGGCGCCGAATGGTTCGACAGGGCGGAGATCAGCGAGGCCGATCGCGCCAAGGTTGGCCGCAGCAACGCCATCAAATTATTCAGGTTGCCGCTGCGCTAGCTCAGCGCATGCGATAGCGCTCGACAGCTTTCTTGTCCCAGACCATTCCGTTGCCGGGACGTGACGGCGTCATCGCGTGGCCATCGGCAATTGTGAGCGGCTCCTCGAGCAGCGCATTCGCCCAGTCGACATATTCGAGGTAGTGGCATGTCGGCGTTGCGGCGAGCAGGTGCGCGCTCACCTCGGGGAAAAGATGCGAAGACATTTTCATGCCGCGCGTTTTGGCGATCTCGGCCGCCCGCCGCCACCCGGTGACACCGCCGATGCGCTCGAGATCCGGCATCACGTAATCGGCAGCACCCTGCGCAATTGCCACTTCCATCGCCGGCGGCAGGGAAAAGTTTTCGCCGATCTGGATTGGCACCTTGAGCTCGCGCGCGAGTTTGGCCGCGCCGGCATAGTCATCGTGGCGGATCGGCTCTTCCAACCAGTAGATATTCTCCGCATCGAGCGCGCGTCCGCGCACGAGCGCTTCGTCGACGGATAGCGCCTGATTGTAATCGACCATCAGCGCGATGCCTTCACCGATGCGCTTGCGGACCGCATGCACCGCAGCGATGTCGGCCTGCCCCGACGGATAGCCGAGGCGAAGCTTGATTGCGCGAAAGCCGCCCTGCAGCAGTCTGGCTGCCTCGTCGGCAAGCTCACCGAGATCGTCTTTCAGGCCAAGACCGCAGCTGTTGTAGGCGAGGATCGGCCGCGGAGCGGCGCCAAGAAAAGTCGCAAGCGGCACGCCGGCGGCGAGCGCCAAGGCATCCCAGCAGGCGGTGTCGAAACCGGCCATCGCCATGCGAACGATGCCTTGCACGCCGATGAGCGTGAAACGTCGCGCCAGCTTGGCCCAAAGCGCATCCGGATCGACCGCTTCGCCTTTTGTCAGCCGCTCGATCTCGCCCAGCAGACTCATGACCGCTGGCGCCGTGGCAGGCAGATAGCAGAACAGCCAGGTCCGCCCGGTTATCCCCTGCTCGGTCTCGACATCGATCAACATCAAGGGCGCCTGCCGCACGACGGCCGCGCTGGTGCCGAGCACGAAATTGAGCGGTACCTCGACCGGTGTTCCTCGTACGGCGCGTACGATCAGGGATCGCGTAGAAGGCCGATTTGGCATGAAAAACCCGCAAAAAAGACGACTATAACGGCGTCCAAGCCAAATTTCTTTCGTTCTTGAACCTTTAACCCGCCCTATCCATATTGGGGTGGACTGTCAGACAGTTGCCTGACGGTTGGAGTGCCTGAAAGGGGCTCCGTCAAAGTCGCTTCAAGCGAGGGCTTTGAGACCATGTCGCGAGTTCCGTCCTTGTCCAGCCCGTTCCTCCTGGGTTTCGATGAGATCGAGCGCGTGCTCGACCGCGTTGCCAAGGGAGCCGACGGCTATCCGCCCTACAACATCGAGCGGCTGCCGCGTGACTCGCAAAACCCGGAGCGGTTGCGGATAACGCTCGCCGTTGCCGGTTTTACCCGCGATCAGCTCGATGTGAGCATCGAGGAGAGTCAGTTGGTGATCCGCGGGCGGCAGCAGGACGACAAGACCCGCCAATACCTCCACCGCGGCATCGCCGCGCGTCAGTTCCAGCGCACGTTCGTGCTTGCCGACGGCATGGAGGTGATGGGTGCGGATCTCAAAAATGGGCTGTTATCGATCGATCTTAGCCGGCCGCAGCCGGAACGGATCGTGAAAACGATCTCGATCAATGAACAGGAATGACGGACTCGTGAAGCAGGACTCGACCGCGTCAAGCGTTGAATCAGAAAGGAGTCGAGGGCCATGACCGCCGACAAGCAGATTGAACCGAACACTACTCACCCTGTGATAAGTCAGGAAGCGCTGGCGCAGCTGGGCGACGGACGTCTGGCTTACGTCAAGACGATACGCTCTGAAGACGTTGCAAGCCTTTTCCCGCAGGCGCCGAAGATCGCGCCCGGAATGAAGCTTTTCGCGCTGCACGCAGCTGACGGTAGACCGATCATGTTGACGGATACGCGCGAAGCCGCGCTGGCAAATGCCTGGAGCCAGGAGCTCGAGCCGGTCAGCGTGCACTGAACGCTTCAGCGAAAAAAACAAACATTGTCATGCCCGGCCATAGCTGTCCGTGCTTCGCACGCCTATGTGTGTCGGGCATTCGCGTCTCTAGCGAAGATGTAGCGCGCTATGCCGCGGTGCTTGCCGGCGGCATCGCCAGCACCGCATAGAGCGCGTCGGCGTCGTTGGATTCCCGCAAGCGGCGTGCGATCTCGGGATCACGCAGCTGCCGTGCAACGCGCGCAAGAGCCTTCAGATGGTCAGCGCCCGCGGCTTCCGGCGCAAGCAGAAGAAAAATCAGATCGACCGGTTGATTGTCGAGCGCTTCAAAATCGATCGGCCGGTGCAACCTTGCGAACAGACCGAACAGGCGGCCAAGCTTGGGCAGCTTGCCGTGCGGGATGGCAACGCCGCTGCCGACGGCGGTCGACCCGAGCTTTTCCCGCTGAAGCAGTATCTCCAGAATCGCCTTTTCGCTCTGGCCCGTCAGCTCTGCCGCGCGTGCGGCCAGCTCCTGGATGGCCTGTTTCTTATTGTTAACTTTGAGAGCCGGAATAATTGCGGTCGGCGCGACGAGGTCGGTGAGCGTCATGGACATGTCCGATGATCGGATTTTTAACAGCGCCGAAGTTGCAGGGGGTGGTTGAAGGCCGCGGACCATAAGAGCGGTCCGGCCCGCCGTCAATGGGCGAACTCAGGCTGTAGTTTCCGATTTCTTCGCATTTTTCGGCTATTCAGCCACCGCGGCGAGCTCTGTGGTCCTTGCGGCGGCGTTTGTAGCGCCGCAGCCGCTTTTCAATACGAATCGCGGCCTGTTCGGCACTTTCGTAGGCATCCGCAGCCATGCCTTCGGCCTCAAGTAGGGCGCCTGAATCAAGATGCAAGACGCATTCCGTGCGGAACCCGAAGCCGTCTTTACCGATGGTGGCATGGCCTGAATAGCGCCCGCGCACGTATTTGGACGTCGCTTCTTCGACCCGTTCTATGATCTTCCGCTGCAGCGCCGCCCCTATATTTATGTTTTTCCCCGAAACGCGTAACGGCATTTCCGTGCTCCATATGAACGCGTACGGCGGCCCCCGTTTGACCCGCCCGCCACTAAAGATTTCAGCTTAGAATCGTTCCGGACGTCAATGTGTCGCGATACATCTAGGTGCCAGCCGCCTTTTTCTCGCGCCGCCGTTGCACCGATGACGGTATGCGCATTGCTTCGCGATATTTGGCGACGGTGCGGCGCGCTATGTCAACTCCGGCGCCACGGAGCTTTTCCACGATAGTATCATCGGACAAAATATCTTCGGTGCTTTCGCCGTCAATCAGTTGACGAATGCGATCACGCACCGCTTCGGCCGAATGCGCTTCACCACCGTCGGCGGCCGCGATCGCCGACGTAAAGAAATACTTCAGTTCAAAGATACCGCGGCTGGTCGCCATGTATTTATTGGCGGTGACGCGCGATACTGTCGATTCATGCATGCCAATGGCGTCGGCAATGGTCTTGAGATTGAGCGGCCTCAAATGCTGCACGCCTTTCGCGAAAAAACCGTCCTGCTGGCGCACGATTTCACTCGACACCTTGAGAATTGTCTTTGCTCGTTGATCGAGCGCGCGGACCAGCCAGGTCGCCGTCTGCAGACAGCCGGCGATATAGGTTTTTTCTTTCTCATTGCGTGAAGTTTTCGACACCTGCGCGTAGTACTTCTGATTGATCAGTACTTTGGGCAGCGTGTCGCTGTTGAGTTCGACCTGCCACGTGCCATCGGGCGCGGCGCGTACGAACACATCGGGAACGATCGGCTGCACCATTATCGAGCCGAAAGCCAATCCGGGTTTGGGATTGAGTGTACGGATCTCGGCAATCATGTCGACGAGATCCTCCTCGCTGACACTGCACAAACGGCGTAAGCCCGCGAAATCGCGTTTGGCGAGCAGATCGAGGTGCTCAACGAGAGTTCGCATCGCCGGATCGTAACGGTCGCGTTCCTTGAGCTGGATCGCGAGACACTCGGTCAGGTTTCGCGCGCACACGCCCGGCGGGTCAAATGTTTGCAACACCGCAAGCACAAGCTCGACGTCGCTGCGCCGCGCACCGAGCTTGTCGGCCACGGTTTCGAGATCGCCGGTGAGATAGCCTGCCTCATCCACCATATCGATCAGATATTGACCGATCATGCGACCGGCCGGATTGGAAATCGCGAGCGCCATCTGCTCCGCCAGGTGATCGGCGAGAGTGGTTTCAGCTGAGACGAAGGCTTCAAGGTTGTAGTCTTCGCCGCCGCCTGAACCGGCGCCCGACCACTCCGAGTAGGCCGGCGGCGGCGGTTCTGCCGGTGCTGAAGTTTTTTCGCTTCCGTCGTCAGGGAAAACATTTTCGAGTTCGGTGCCGAGCCCCTGCTCCATTGAACTGCGGCTGGTCTCGAGCTCGGCGCCGATCCAGTCGGACGCGCTGGCAGAATCTTCCTCGCGCTCGGCCTCTGGCCGCTCGGTCTCGGCGTTTACCGGCGGCGCATCGTCATCGGCGGCACGCTCGAGCAGCGGATTGCGCTCAAGCTCACCTTCCACGTAGGCGGCCAGATCCAGGCTCGACAGCTGCAGCAGCTTGATGGCCTGCATCAGCTGCGGCGTCATTACCAACGCCTGGGTCTGACGAAATTCCAGTCTTTGCGACAACGCCATAGCGATTTCCGGATGGAAACTGGTCCGATTCTTGCTTGTTTATATCAGGTCCTACGGAGGGGCGATATGCGATTTCGCCCGGCGTCCACGCGGCGATTAACCAAAAAGCAGCCACCGCTTTGTTAGAGGCGGAATTCTTCGCCCAGATAGAGTCGGCGCACGTCCGGATTGCTGACGATGTCTTCGGCGCGGCCCTCCATGAGCACTTCGCCGGAGTAGATAATGTACGCGCGGTCCGTCAGACCCAGTGTCTCCCGCACATTGTGATCGGTAATGAGAACGCCGATACCGCGATGGGTCAGGTGCCGCACGAGCGCCTGGATATCGCCGACCGCGATCGGATCGATTCCGGCAAACGGCTCGTCGAGCAGCATGTAGCTTGGCCGCGTCGCCAACGCACGCGCGATTTCAACACGGCGCCGTTCACCGCCTGACAGCGCAATCGTCGGCGTTTTGCGCAGTCGCGCAATGTTGAACTCCTCCAGCAATGCATTGAGATCGGCTTCGCGGCGGCGGCGGTCAGGCTCAATGACCTCGAGCACCGCACGGATATTGTCTTCCACATTGAGGCCGCGAAAGATTGACGCTTCCTGCGGAAGATAACCAATGCCGAGACGCGCACGCTGATACATCGGAAGCGTTGTGACGTCATAGCCGTCGAGCTCGATCCGGCCGCGATCGGCTTTGACCAAACCGGTGATCATGTAGAACACCGTGGTCTTGCCGGCGCCGTTCGGGCCTAGCAATCCGACGGCCTCGCCGCGGCGCACATAGAGTGTAACCCCCCTGACCACCATACGGCCGCCGAAAGTTTTCTCCACGCCATGCACAGCCAGATACGATGGTCGCGCCGCCGGACGACCATCGCCATCTCGGCGCGGCCGAACGGCGCCCTGGCCGTGTGCAACGCCGGCTTGTTGTGCGCGCCCATCGCCCGGCGGCGGAGAACGGCGGCCACGCGGCGGTTGACGGCGGAATCGCGAGAGGATGTTCGCCAGAATGCCGCGTGGGCGCGAGCTTTTTGCGCGATCGGTTTCAAATGCCGGCCCATATTTCTGTGGTCTGTAGGCCCGCCCGAAAATCCGCCACTGGCGAACGTAGGACACCAGTTGATTGCGAAATTCGCGGGCGGATGGATTTTTCACGAGCATGCTGCCGTTAATTGAACGGGCGTACCGGAACCGCGCGCGGAGCTTGCGGAGTGCTGCTGCCGGTTTTCGTGTCGGACCCGGAGGCGCTTGGCAACAACATCATCTGCACCCGGCCTTGGCCGCTCTTTCCCGCCTCGACCCGTGACACACCGCTTGTCAGGTCGACCACCAGCCGGTCGCCTTTCAGGACGTTCTGTCCCTGCGTCATCACCACCGGATTCCCGGTAAGCGTGACAGTATTGTTTTTCATATCGAAGACACCGAGCTCCCCGGTCGCTGTCTGGTCCTTCTGGGTTACAATCACCCCGCCGCGCGCCTCGAGCCGCTTGATGCGCTGCGAGCCGCCCGGACCGGGAGATGCTGCCTGAAGCGTCTTGCTCTCGCCGGCTTGGCCGTCCTGTTCGTAAAACACGACCAGAGATTTGCAGCGCAGGCCGGTATCACCTTGCTTGACCCGCACATCGCCGCTGAACGTCGCCTCTTTCTGCCGGTCACGAACTTCCAGTGTTGCAGCTTCAATGTGAACAGGTTGGTCCCGGTTCTGCGAGAAACCCTGCAGCGCATTCGCGGGTCCCTGCGGTGCGGGTTGCGCATATAGGCCCGTACCCGCCGCCACGAGTGTGCAGGCAATCAACAGCCAAAAACAAAATGTGCGTGTCGCCATCATTGCTTTTCGGATTTCGGCTTTGAGGCGTTTTCGTTGAGCATCAGGTCCATGACGACTCCGCCATGGAAGCGCACCAGCTCGCCGGAGTCGACGATATTGAGGCGGTTGGCGTTAAGCGTTCCCTGCAGCAGTTTTACTTCGACTGGATGTTCCGAGGTGACATCACCGCTGCGAATATCGACAAGGGCTTCGCTCAGGCGTCCCTGATAGCCGGTGGACGAATTGAGCAGGATCTCCCGATCAAGCCGCAGGGTCTCGCCTTTAGAGTCATAGATGCCAATGACCGCCGTCATTTCCATCATGGTCTTGTCCTGCATCTGCACTTTTGCGCGGATGTTGCGCAATTCGACGATGTTCGGCTTGGTGATATCCTGCGCGGCGGAGTCGGCAATCAGTTCGTAAGGGCGTGCGTCGCTGGTGAATCCGGACAAGTGCGGTTGCGCCATGGTGACCTTCGTGCCGGACACGACCAGATTGTCGATGTTGATCGGCAGTTTAACGAGCATGCGCAGCGGATTGAGATAAGTGGCCAGAGATATGGCAATGATCGTAATTACCACGGCACTCGGAATTGCGACGCGCAGGATGCGTACCAGCCTGCTATGTTTATAAGCCGCGCGAAACGCACGTTCAGTGTCGTCGCGGCTCATCGTCCAATAAGCGCGCGGAGACTCCTGCTCGCGTCTGGCTATGGTCACATGGCTCATGCCAAGCCCGGTGTTGGTACTCGCTCAACCGAAGTGTCGGAAATCTTCTTGCGCCCCACGACGAAACATGCCTCCCGAATATGGCTCCGACGCGGCAGTCAAACCGCCTATGCGCAACCAATAGCGGCTAAATTACAATAACTTACGACGAGTGTGAAAAAATATCTTCAGCGGCCCAGCCGGCAAGATCGAGCCGTACGCGGTCTGGCAAGAAGTGGAAACAGGCCGCCGCCAGATCGGTACGGCCCTCGCGCGCGAGCATGACGTCGAGCTTTTCTTTCAAAGCATGGAGATGCAGAACGTCCGTCGCTGCGTACGAAACCTGCGCGTCACTGAGTTCGTCGGCGCCCCAGTCGGATAACTGCTGCTGCTTTGAAAGATCGATGCCGAGCACTTCGCGCGTCAAATCCTTGAGCCCGTGCTTGTCGGTGTATGTGCGGGCAAGGCGGGAAGCGATCTTGGTGCAATAAACCGGAGCCGGCATCACACCGAAAGACTTCGCCAGAATGCCCATGTCGAAGCGGGCGAAATGGAAAATCTTCAGAATCGACTTGTCCGCGAGCAATCGCTCGATATTAGGTGCCTTGTGCTGACCGGCGGCGATCTGCACGACATCGGCAGAGCCGTCACCCGGCGAAAGCTGCACGACACACAACCGATCGCGGTTGGGATCGAGACCCATGGCTTCGGTGTCGATCGCAACCGCACCCTTGTAGGCGGAGAGGTCGGGAAGATCGCCGCGATGCAGGCGAATGGTCATTCAGCCTCTTAGGTTCGGAACACTGGTGCCCAGGAGAGGACTCGAACCTCCACGGCTTTCACCGCTAGTACCTGAAACTAGTGCGTCTACCAATTCCGCCACCTGGGCTTGTCGGGACCAGATACGGAGTCCGTTCCGGCCTGTCAATGAAGTGGGCAAGGCCCCTGTACAGTCCCCGGCCGATCCTGTATTGGCCGAAGTTTCAAGGCATCAAGCGCCGGCGAAATATCGGGATCGGCATGACCGTGCGTAGCCCTTATGACACCCTGGTCACCGTCTATGGCGGTTCAGGCTTCCTTGGCCGCCATGTGGTGCGTGCCTTGGCCAAGCGCCATTACCGCATCCGCGTGGCAGTGCGCCGTCCCGAACTGGCCGGATATCTGCAGCCACTTGGCCGCGTCGGCCAGATTCATGCGGTACAGAGCAATCTGCGCAATGCGGCTTCAGTGGAGGCCGCTGCACGCGATGCTCAGGTTCTGGTGAACCTCGTCGGCATCCTGTTCGAACGCGGCCACCAGCGTTTCGACACGGTACATACTTATGGCGCCGAACAGGTGGCATTGGCGGCGAATGCCCACGGCGCACGCGTGGTACATGTGTCCGCAATCGGCGCCGACCAAAATTCGGCGAGCGCATACGCGCGCTCCAAAGCCAACGCGGAGAAGCTAGTTCTGGCAGCCCAGCAGGCAACAACAATCATGCGGCCGTCCATTCTGTTCGGGCCGGAGGATGATTTCTTCAACCGCTTCGGCGCCCTCGCGCGTCTTTCGCCGGCATTGCCCCTGATCGGCGGCGGACATACGCGCTTTCAGCCGGCGTTCGTCGGCGATGTTGCCGCCGCAATTGCCGATGCCGTTGACGGCAAAGCGCGCCCGGGCACGATCTACGAACTTGGCGGTCCGGAAATACGTACGTTCAAGGAACTCATGCAATTCGTGCTGTCGACGATCGAGCGCCGGCGCTTGCTGGTGCCGCTGCCGTTCTTCGTGGCCAAGATACAGGCAATGTTCTTGCAATATCTGCCGAAGCCGCTTCTCACTCCTGATCAGGTCGAGCTGTTGCGCGTCGACAACGTGGTATCGGCAGCCGCGCAGACGGAGGGCCGGACGCTGCAAGGCCTCAACATCGATCCCGAGCCGATGGAGGCGATTGTGCCGTCTTATCTGTGGCGCTTTCGCAGGACCGGCCAATTCCGCAGCAGCATGGCGTGACGCCTAGGCAAAATACAGCGCCGCCAATCCGATACCGCCAACGAGAATGCGCCACCAGGCAAACAACGCGAAGCTGTGGCGCTGCACGTAGCCCAGGAACGTCTTTACGACGATCCACCCGCAGATGAACGAGAAGATGAAACCGACGGCGGTAACCGCGATGTTGCCGCCGACCGCGAGATTTCCGTGGCTCTTGTAAACCTCATAGGCGAACGCGCCGACCATGGTCGGCATTGCCAGCCAGAACGAAAACTCCGCAGCCGAGCGGCGGTCAGCGCCGAACAGCATGGCGCCGACAATGGTTGCGCCCGCGCGCGACACACCCGGAATCATGGAAATGCATTGAATTACCCCGATGCCGAAATACATCGGCAACGAGAATTCCGTCGCTTCGTGGTAGCGCGCCTCCAGGTTCAGGCGGTCGACCCACAGCAGAATAAACCCGCCGACAATCAACGATACGCAAACTATGCGCACATCGAACAGATACGACTTGATGATCTGATACCCAAGCGCGCCGATGACCGCCGCCGGCAGGAACGCGAGCAAGACGCCGATGATGAACCGAGCTGCCGCCCATTGGGTGAACATCGCTTTGGCCAGCCCCCAGAGCCGGCCGAAATAAATACTCAACAAAGCCAGAATCGCGCCGAGCTGAATCAGAATCGCGAAGGATTTGCCGAAGGCATCATCACCCCAGCCGAACAGATGCTCCATCAGCAGCAGATGACCCGTAGATGACACCGGCAGATATTCCGTCAGGCCTTCGACGATACCGAGCACCGCCGCCTTGATCAGGTCGACTTGAGCCGCGGTCGGGGCAAGCATGGCGGCGTTGATGGCAACGATTTGCATGAACTGCTCCGGGGAATTTCAGATGCTTGTTGCCGAAAGAGATGGGCCAGCGCTTTTGACGCAAAGGCGTGTTCCAGGCAACGAAAAAACACAGATACCCGCCACGATTTGCGCTGCCACCGCGGGTTCATATAGTGCGAACATTGATTCCTTCCCG
Source organism: Pseudolabrys sp. (assembly GCA_035623095.1). Taxonomy (GTDB): domain Bacteria; phylum Pseudomonadota; class Alphaproteobacteria; order Rhizobiales; family Xanthobacteraceae; genus Pseudolabrys. Next base: position 9,786 of record DASPUD010000111.1, on the reverse strand, counting down.
AAAGCGGCCTCGCCGTGGCAACCCGGGCGCCCATGCTGACATTGTTTCATCACCCGCTTTGTCCCCGTTCGCGTTACGTGCGCCTGATCCTCGGCGAATACGGCATCGAGGCGAGAATGATTGAGGAGCGGGTTTGGGAGCGGCGGGAAGAGTTCCTAGTGCTAAACCCGGCCGCCGAACTGCCTGTGCTCGTGACCGAGGGCCTGCCACCGATCGCGGGCGCCACTGTCATCGCTGAATTTATTGAGGAGACTTATCCGGCGGAGAACGGCAAGGATCGCCTGCTGCCGCAGCAGCCTAGTCGACGCATCGAGGTGCGCCGGCTGGCCAACTGGTTCAACGAAAAATTCTACAACGAGGTCAGCGGCCCATTCGCGACTGAGCGCGCGTTCAAGCGCCACATGACGCAAGCGCAGGGCGGCGGCCCGCCCGACACCGACGCCTTGCGCGCCGCCCGCCACAATATCCGCTATCATATGTCCTATATTGGCTGGCTGGTGCGGACGCGAGATTGGCTCGCCGGCGACCGGCTGAGTTTGGCTGATCTCGCTGCGGCTGCGCATCTGTCGACTGCCGATTATCTGGGTGAAGTGCCGTGGAACGAAGACGAAGCAGCAAAGAACTGGTACGCGCGGCTGAAGTCGCGTCCCTCGTTTCGCGCGATTCTCGCCGACACACTGGCCGGCCTGCCGCCGTCGAAAAGCTACGCCGACCTCGACTTCTGAGCGATCCCGCTGCGCTCAAGGCGGGGCTTCTCGAGCAGGCGCAAGTACAGGGCTTCAGCGTCGTCGGTGTGACCCCGCCGGATTCCATCGCCGAAGCTAAAAAGCATCTCGAAACTTTTCTTGCCGACGGCGCCCACGGCGAGATGGACTGGCTTGAGACAACTGCCGAACGGCGTGGCGATCCGCGCTCGCTGTGGAGCGAGGTTCGTTCCGTCGTCATGCTCGGGCTCAACTACGGGCCCGAAGAGGGCGACCCGCTCGCAATCCTCAAACGGCGCGACCGCGGCGCGATTTCCGTCTATGCGCGCAGCGAGGACTATCACGAGATTATCAAACCGCGGCTGAAAACGATCGCGCGCTGGCTCGTGGAAAATGGCGGCGGCGACGTCAAGGTGTTTATCGACACGGCGGCTGTCATGGAAAAGCCGCTCGCCCAACAGGCGGGCCTTGGCTGGCAGGGAAAACACACCAATCTCGTCTCGCGGCAATACGGCTCGTGGCTTTTTCTCGGCGCGATCTTCACGACGCTCGAACTGCCCTATGACACCGCGGACAAAGACCATTGCGGCCAATGCCGCGCCTGCGTCGATATTTGCCCGACCAAGGCGTTTCCCGCGCCCTATCATCTCGATGCGCGGCGCTGCATTTCCTATCTCACTATCGAGCACAAGGGCCCGATCCCGCGCGAATTTCGCGCGGCGATGGGCAACCGCATCTACGGCTGCGACGATTGCCTTGCCGTTTGCCCCTGGAACAAATTCGCGCAGATCGCGCGCGACACGAAATTCGCCGCACGCGATGCGCTGCGTGCGCCGAAATTGAGCGAACTCGTCCGCCTCGACGATGCGGCGTTTCGCACGATGTTTTCAAAAACCGTAGTCAAACGTTCCGGCCGCGACCGTTTCGTGCGCAATGTGCTGATTGCGATCGGCAACTCGGGTGACGTCACCCTCGCGGTCGAAGCCGAGCGCCTGCTCGATGACGCGTCGCCGCTGGTGCGCGGGGCTGCTGTGTGGGCACTGTCGCGATTGTTGCCACGCGAACAATTCTCAACGCTGTCCCGCCGTAAGCGCGAAACGGATGCAGCCGTTTTAGAGGAATGGACGGCGGCGCTCGGCTAGAATTCTTTTATAGCCGCGATCAACCGCTCGATATCTTCCGGCCGGGACAGCCGATGATCGCCGTCTTTGATAAGCGTCAACACAACGTCGTCACGGGAAAAGCGCGACACCAACTCGACGGCATGCCTCCACGGCACGTCCGGATCCTGTACGCCCTGCAAAATGTGCACGGGGCAACGTGTTTCGATCAGTCCTCCAAGCAGCAAGTGCTTGCGCCCATCCTCGATCAGCTCGCGGGTGATTGGATACGGCGCCTCATCGTACTCGGAGGGCCGCATCCATATGCCTTTTTGCTCGATCTCGCGCTTGGTCGCATCGGAGAACTGTTTCCACATCAGCTCCTCGGTGAAATCGACCGCCGGCGCGATCAGCACCATGCCGGCAACCGGCGCCGTGCCCCCATGTTTCCCGAGCGCGCGCGCCAGCAACAGTGCGAGCCAGCCGCCCATTGACGAGCCAATCACGACTTGCGGGCCCAGGGCAAAGCGCAGGTAGACCGCAAGGCTTTCCTCCAGCCACCGGCCAATGGTGCCTTCGGTGAACTTGCCGCCGGATTCGCCATGGCCGGAGTAGTCGAAACGCACGCACGCGCGGCCGGCACTTTCGGCCCAGCGGTCAAGCGCCTCAGCTTTAGTGCCTTTCATGTCGGATTTGAAACCGCCCAGCCAGAACAATCCCGGGCTCTTGCCCTCTCGCGTGCGCACGGCAATGGTCGTTTCCCCGGGGGAAACCATCGTCAGGGAGGTCAGCTGGGCTTCGCTCATGGGTGCTGGGACCAAATATTGGAACACGCGCGCGTTCTTCTCGCCGCAACGCCTTCTTAATTGCAAGAGGGCTGTGCGGTAAATGAATCAGGACGTCCGCAAAAGTCCAAGATCGCTGGCCGGGGCAACCATCCTCCAGATCGTGCCAGCATTGCGTGACGACCCTGCCGGACATGCCGCTGTCGGGGTCGCGTTCATGCTGCTGCAGTCGGGGGCGCGTGCCATGGTCGCCGCCGCTGAAGGATCGCTCGTCAGAGATCTGTGCGCGTTCGGCGGCGAATGGCTGCCGATGATCAACGACACCATCAATCCCCTGCGTATTTGGCAAAACGCGCGCCGCCTCGCGGACCTCATCTCCGTCGAGCGCATCGATATCGTGCACGCGCAGAGCGCGGGGGGCGCGTGGAGCGCCCTCGCGGCAACCAAGCGCATGCCGGTCTTCCTGGTGACCTCTTTTGCCGATCGCCTGCCGGCGCATTCATGGAGTAGCACCTGGTTCCGGCGCTCGCTTGCGCGCGGCGATCGAGTCATCGCGCCCTCGAGTTACGTGTCACGCGCAATGATCGAGTGTTACAAACTCGCTCCTGAGCGCATCGCCGTCATTCCACGCGCCATCAACACCGACGCTTATGATCCGGCGTCAATTAGCGCCGATCGCATCACCGCGCTGCGTCACGCCTGGGGTGTCGCGCCCGATATGCGAGTCGTACTGGTGCCAGGCCGCCTCGCTCCATGGAACGGGCAACTCGGCGTGATCGATGCTGCGCGTTTCCTCGCCGAACGAAGCAATCGCAACATCGTCTTCATTTTTGCCGGAGATGAGCACAGCGAACCGCGTTACGTTCGCGCATTGCGCGGCCAGACGCGCCTGCAAGCGATCGACAGTCTGTGCCGGTTTGTCGGCCATTGCAGCGACATGCCGGCGGCGTTTGCTCTCGCCGATGTCGTAGTTGTGCCAGCGACTAAACCGCCACTTTCAGGCCGCACCGTTGCCGAGGCGCAGGCCAGCGGGCGTCCAGTGGTCACGACTTCGGTCGGCACGCTTCCGGAGAACGTGCTTGCCCCACCGCGAATGCGGGATGAACTGCGCACCGGCTGGCTCGTGCCACCTGGAAATGCCGGTGAAATTGCGAAAGCCGTCGCCACCGCCCTTGCACTCGACGTAACGGCGTACGGCGCCTTGGCTGCCCGCGCACGGCAGTTTGCGGTATTCGCATTTTCAGCGCAAAGCGTTGCCGACGCCATTCGCGGGGTCTATACGTCGTTATTGACGCGCGACGGCTGAATACCCTTTCCTCCATGACCGCAAAAACGCAGGTATTCTGAGGCCTTTCGATACATGTCGAGTTCGCCCGCACCAGCAATGCCGACGCCAGGCGGTCAGCCAATACTCGATAAGTCCACCCAATCAGAAAGCGAATCCCGCAACCCTGCATCTCACAGGATTGTTGCGCTTATTGTGGTGCCGTCTCTTGATGTCGGCGCCGCAGACGCTGGTGCGGTGGAGTTGGTGCGCATCCTTGCCGGGGCAGGCCATCATGCCGTCGTGGCGTCGCGCGCCGGCCGTCTCGTCGCCGACGTGACTGCGGCCGGCGGAAAGTTCATTCCGCTCGATATGTCGAGCAACAATCCAATTACAATGTTGCGCAACGGAATTGTCCTTGTGCGATTGGCGCGCGAGCACCAATGCGCTGTGATTCATGCCTTCGGCCGCGCCGGTGCCTGGAGCGCATATTTTGCCGCACGGCTTTGCGGCATTCCGTTTGCAACGAGCTGGTACAAGGGCTTCCGCGAACAGAACTTGTTCAAACGTCTTTACAACAGCGTCATGGCGCGCGGCAGCCGCGTCCTCGCATCGAGCGAGCAAATCGCGCAATTGATCAATGACCGCTACGGAACCGCCTGGGAAAAAATCACGGTCGTGCCTTGCAGTGTCGATCTCGACCGCTTCAATCCGGAAAGTGTCAGCCGCGAACGTATCGAGGCAGTGCGGGACGCGTGGGGCACCAAGCGCGATACCAGGGTCATTCTGATTACCGGCCGTATTCTGCGGCGCAAAGGCCATGACGTCGTGGTCAAGGCCGTGAAGCGGCTCAAGGAAACAGGGTTGAAGAATTTTTTGTGTGTGTTTGTCGGCGAGGACCGCGGACGTACCCGTTACACCGGCGAGCTATGGGACCTTGTGCTGGCAACGGGAACAATGGACGTGATCCGCATGGCCGCACCGGTTGCCGACATGCCCGCAGCCTACGCGGTCGCGTCCGTCGTTGTTTCGGCCGCAGTGCAGCCTGAGGGCGTGCAACGTGCAATCCTCGAGGCGCAGGCGATGGCGCGACCCGTTATCGTGTCCGATCTTGGTGCCGGCCCTGACGTTGTGCTTGCCGCACCGGCGGTCCCCGAAAGCCGGGTTGCCGGCTTCCGCTTCCAGAGCGGTGACGATGCGGCCCTGGCGGCAACCCTGCTGCGGTTGTTCTCCATGCCGGAGCCGAATTCTGCGACCATCGGTCGCCGTGGGCGGGAATGGGTGGTCGGCCATTTCAACCCGGAGATTGTTGCCGAGCAAACGCTGCGGCTCTACGGCGAGATCGCCGGGGAACACGGCAACGCGCACACCAACAAAATTAAGGCAACTTAAAATCGGAGCAATTTGAATACTTTGAAGGCAGATTCCGATCCAGCTGTCGAGAATCATGACGGAACTACGTTGACTTCTTCACCGTTTCTACCAATCTTTCGCTATTCCTGCGGCGCACGCAGCATCGCGCCAAAGGACAGTCGCAACAGCACAAGGAGAAAAAAGCCATTCGTCGTCCGATGAAGTCCGCGCTGCCCGTTCAGAAGGACGGCCCGCGCATCAACGAGGAGATCCGCGTCCGCGAGGTCCAGCTAATAGATGCCACAGGCCACAATCACGGCCCCACACCGATCCAAGCCGCGCTAGACATGGCGCAGGCCGCGGGGCTCGACCTCGTCGAGATCGCCCCCAACTCGTCGCCTCCCGTCTGCAAAATCCTGGATTACGGCAAATACAAATATCAGGCGCAGAAAAAGGCGGCCGAAGCCCGCAAAAAGCAGAAAGTCGTCGAGATCAAGGAGATCAAGCTCCGGCCCATGATCGACGACCACGATTACCAAGTGAAAATGCGTTCGATGAAGCGCTTCTTCGAGGATGGCGACAAGGTGAAGATCACCTTGCGCTTCCGCGGTCGCGAAATGGCCCACCAGGAGCTCGGCTTCAAACTGCTGGACCGCGTAAAAACAGACACGGGCCCGCTTGCGAAGGTCGAGTCGGAACCCCGGTTTGAAGGGCGGCAGATGATCATGGTGCTGGCGCCGCGCTAGTCCTTACAACTCGCAGGCCGAACAGACGCGCCACCCAGGATTACGGTGGCGCGTCAGTATTTTAGGGCACCTGCACGGCACGCGGCTGATGGTTGCATGGGCATGCAGCCTCTGCCATAACGCCGGCCATCGCCGCCCGGCCAGTAAGGGCTGCCGTGGCGGCGATTAACGCTCAATCCCGAGCACCCGCTCCAAGGCACCCGTGCCTCGCGAGCATATTCCGGCCGCGCGGGCTCGCCCGCTTTGCGCCGATGAGGAGAGCCAAATGCCCAAGTTGAAGACCAAATCGGGCGCCAAAAAGCGCTTCAAGATCACCGCGACCGGCAAGGTGAAATTCCAGCAGACCGGCAAACGCCACGGCATGATCAAGCGGACGACAAAGACGATCCGCGAGCATCGCGGCACAAGAGTGCTGTTCAAGACCGATGGCGATAACATCAAGAAATATTTTTTGCCAAACAGCTAACCGATTCCGCACGGCCGCCTGATTGCGGTCGCGTCAGCTTCCGAACGTACTGCAAGGAGATTTCCAATGGCCCGCGTCAAACGTGGTGTCACGTCGCACGCCAAGCATAAGAAGGTCCTGAAAGCCGCGAAGGGCTACTACGGACGCCGCAAGAACACGATCCGCATTGCCAAACAGGCGGTCGAAAAGGCGAACCAATACGCGTTCCGCGACCGCAAGCGGCGCAAACGCACTTTCCGCGCGTTGTGGATCCAGCGTCTGAACGCGGCAGTGCGCCCGTTCGGATTGAACTACAGCCGGTTCATCGCCGGGTTAAGCAAAGCCGGTCTCACCGTGGATCGCAAAGTGCTGTCCGATCTCGCGATTCGCGAGCCGGCGGCGTTTCAGGCCATCGTGGAAAAGGCCAAAGCAGCATTGCCGGCGTAACTTCTCGCCGCCAGCTTGCGAGAGACGCTCATCATGTCTGACGAAAAAAGGTTCGACGAACTTCTAATAAAGCTGAGTCAGGAGATTCAGCAGGTTAAGGACAACCCGATTTCGCTGAACCTTGCAACTTCAGCGACCACGTCGGCGATTCAAACTTACATCGTCACTCTTACAGAACCCACCACGGTTAAAAATGTTGAGGTCCGCCTCTTCGGCAAGACCGGTGTTATAACGAGCGGATTTTCCGATCTCGGCAAGTTGCCTGTCGATAAAAAAAGAGAAGTTGGCGAGCAGCGCAAGCAGACTGTTGAGGCCCTTCAAGTTCCAATACGCGCTCGTACATCGGAGCTCCAAGCGCAAGCCTTAGAGAAGAATTTAACTACTCAAGCGGTCGATGTTACTTTGCCGGTGCGCGAGGCGCCCGCCGAAACCGGCCGGGTGCATCCGATCACCCAGGTGACCGACGAGTTGACGGCGATCTTCGCCGACATGGGCTTTGCCGTGGCCGAAGGTCCGGACATCGAGACCGACGACTACAACTTCACCAAATTGAATTTCCCGGAAGGCCACCCCGCGCGGGAAATGCACGATACATTCTACTTCCCGCCCAAGCCCGACGGGTCGCGACTGCTGCTGCGCACGCATACCTCGCCTGTGCAGGTGCGCACGATGCTCCGTCAGAAACCGCCGATCCGCGTGATCTGTCCCGGCCGCACTTATCGCAGCGACTCGGATCAGACGCACACGCCGATGTTTCATCAGGTCGAGGGCCTTGTGATCGACAAGGGGTCACATCTCGGCCACCTCAAATGGATTCTCGAGGAATTCTGCAAGGCCTTTTTCGAGGTCGACAATGTGAAGATGCGGTTCCGCCCCTCTTTCTTCCCGTTCACCGAGCCGTCGCTGGAAGTCGACATTCAGTGCCGGCGCGACAAAGACGAAATCCGTTTCGGCGAAGGCGACGATTGGATGGAAATCCTCGGTTGCGGCATGGTGCATCCGAACGTGCTGCGTAACTGCGGACTCGATCCCGACGAGTATCAGGGTTTTGCCTGGGGCCTGGGGATCGATCGCATCGCTATGCTCAAATACGGCATGCACGATCTGCGCGCCTTCTTTGAGGCCGACGTGCGCTGGCTTGCCCACTACGGCTTCCGTCCGCTCGACTTTCCGACGCTCGCGGGAGGCTTGAGCCCGTGAAATTCACGCTGCCCTGGCTGAAAGAACACCTCGACACCGACGCCTCCCTGGCGGAGATCGTCGGCAGGCTCACCATGATCGGGCTGGAGGTGGAGAAGGTCGAGGACAAGGCGGCGCAATTAAAGCCGCTGGTTGTTGCTTCAGTCATCTCCGCTGAAAAACATCCGAACGCCGACCGATTGCGCGTATGCATGGTCGATATCGGCGATGGCAAGCCGATCCAGGTCGTATGCGGTGCTCCCAACGCACGGGCCGGCATGAAGGCCGTATTCGCCCCGCCCGGCACTTACATCCCGGGCAAGAAGATTACGCTTGGTATCGGCAAGATCCGCGATGTCGAAAGCCGCGGCATGCTGATTTCCGGCGCCGAGATCGAAGTGTCTGATGATGCCGCCGGCATCATCGACCTGCCGGCCGACGCACCGGTCGGCAAACCCTACGCGGAATGGGCAGGGCTCGCCGATCCCGTGGTCGAGATCAATCTCACGCCGAACCGCCCGGATTGCACCGGCGTTTCTGGCATCGCGCGCGATCTGGGCGCCGCTTCGATTGGCGTCTTCAAGGACAAGATCCCGAAACCGGTGAAGGGCGCGTTTCCCTGTCCGGTCAAGGTCACGCTCGATTTCGGCAAGACACCGTCGCTGTGTCCGGCATTCGGTCTGCGCTTGGTCAAAGGCGTCAAGAACGGGCCCTCGCCGGATTGGCTGCAAAAGCGGCTCACGGCGATCGGTTTGCGGCCGATCAACGCGCTGGTCGACATCACCAATTTCATCACCTTCGATCGCGGCCGGCCGCTGCACGTATTCGATGCTGCAAAAGTGCACGGCAATCTGACGGTACGCCGCGCCGGGAACGGCGAAAAACTGCTCGCCCTCGACGGCAAGACCTACACGCTTGACGAGGCTACCTGCGTGATCGCCGATGAAAAGGGCGTCGAGTCACTTTCCGGCATCATGGGCGGCGAAGCGACCGGCTGCTCGGAGAAAACTACCGACGTACTGATCGAGTCCGCTTTGTGGGACGAGATCAACATCGCGCACACGGGGAGAAAGCTCGGCATCAATTCCGACGCGCGCTATCGTTTCGAGCGCGGTGTTGACCCTGCCTTTATGGTGCCTGGCCTCGAGCTGGCGACGCAGCTGGTGCTTGATCTGTGTGGCGGCCAGCCATCCGAAATCGTGGTTGCCGGCGATCCCACACCGAAAGAGAAGATCATCGATTTCCCGTTAAGCGAATTGCCGCGCCTCGCCGGATTGAAACTGTCGCTTGCCGACATACGACGCGTTCTGGAGAAGCTCGGATTTTTCGCGGCAGGACAAGGCGAACGCGTCAAGGTGGCGGTGCCCTCGTGGCGTCCCGATGTGCACGGCCGCGCCGACATCGTCGAGGAAATCGTACGCATTGTCGGGGTTGACCGTGTCCCCTCGACGCCGTTCGCGCGCGACCATGCGCGCAAGCCGGTTCTTACCGTGATCCAAAATCGCACCCGCAAGGCCAAGCGCGCGCTCGCGGCGCGTGGACTTGTCGAGGCGGTTACCTGGTCATTCGTGTCGAAGGCGGAAGCTGAACTCTTTGGCGGCGGCAAACCTCAACTCGCGCTCGCCAATCCGATCGCGGCTGAATTATCCGATATGCGGCCAAGCCTCATTCCCGGCCTCGTAATGGCGGCGCAACGCAACGCCGACCGCGGCTTTCCCGACACAGCATTGTTCGAGGTCGGACAAATTTTTGCGGGTGACAGT
>DASPUD010000110.1:0-92746 GCA_035623095.1 Pseudolabrys sp. | reverse complement strand
AGCGCAGCCCAGCACGCACGCACCGCCGTCTGGAATTCGGTTTCGTCGGAAAGGCCAAGGAAGCTTTCAAACTGACCGGCAAAATTGGCGCCCTTGCGGTCTTCGATCAACGCGGACGAGCGCACCACGCCGAGTGGGCTTATCTCCCGCTGCTTGCGCCAGGCCGCCAGCAGCGGTTCAAGAATTTCCGGCGCAATCGGGCGCTCATAGAGCGCCAGCCTGATCTGGATCGAAAGGCGACGCGATGCTGGCAGATCCGCCTCGTTGTACTGGTGAAGGAGGTCGTCAATGCCGAGATGATGCAGCTGGTGCCGGTAGGCGCCCGCCGTAAGCGCGAAGCCGCCAGGGGTCGGCAGGCCGGCCTGCAATAGGCCGGCCAAATTCGCCGCTTTTGGCCCAACCCAATCAGGGTCCGCAGCAAAAGGATCATCGAGCGAAAGGATGAATGCGGTCATACCTGTCCTACGTCTCGGCAGCCACAGCCTCGGCGTATACCCTTCCCCAAGCCGCAGGAAAGGCAAACCCGCACGCGCAAGAGCGCGTTATTTCACGTGATCTCCATACCCCGGTAACGGATCAACGACTGTGATCTGCTTCACAGGGAAGTTCGAAACGATCTCGATCTCGTTCTTTTTCACGATCAGCATTTCCTCGATACGGACGCCGTAGCGGAAGCGCTTGCCGTGTTGCGTCTCCAGCGCAAACGTCATCCCTTCCTTGATTTCCACGGGATGATCGAGCGACCAGATACGCGAGATCACCGGCGGATCGTATTGCGCCAGACCCAGACCATGACCCCACAGATTGGCGGCCGCCTGATCTTCGTCCTCGTAGCCCCAGGTTTCCATCGCCGACGGCCACTTCAGCGCGATGTCGCGCGTGGTCGCGCCGACCTTCACCGCACCGATTGAGTCGTAGAGCCATTCGAGGGCTGTCGCATAAGTGTCCTTCTGTTCTTTGGTCGGTTCCTTGCCGACGCAGTACGTGCGGTAATAGCAGGACTTGTAACCGTTCCAGGTCAGCGCGGCCAAATCCATGAAAACGATATCGCCGGGCTGAATGATGCGGTCAGAGAAGTTACGCCAGTTCGGCCAGGTATTCGGGCCGGACGAAACGATCACGTCCTCGACGTCTTCCATGCCGGGAATGTTGTAGAGATATTCCATCAAATGCGCGGTCACCTGATTTTCGGTGATGCCGGGCCGCAGGAACTTCATGCATTCCCAGTGAGTGGCGTCGCCGATCGCCCCGACGATGCGGAAGCATTCCTGCTCGTCGGGGCTTTTGACCGCGCGCGCCTCCATCATCGGAGTCATGCCATCGACCCAGGTGATGTTGTTCTCCTTGAAGATGTTGATCATGTTGATGTCGATGAAGTCGACGCCGAGCTTTTGCCCGGCGACGCCGTTTTCCTTCATCGCCTGCAACACCGCCTTGGTGAACTTGGTGACCTGCTGCGTCGAAGCGGGGCCGGCAGCGCCTTTGATCCATGCGAAAGAATGCCGCACGTTTTCTTTCGGCAGCCACGGCGAATGTCGTTCGATCTGGAATCCGAGATCGCCCTGCTCGAACAGGATCGGCCGGCCGTCGCCACAGAGCATGGCGTAGCGCAAACCAGGCTTGAGGCGGTTCCAGCCCGGGGTCAGCGTGCCGGTGATGTAGCGAACATTCTCGTCGTACATGCACAGCATGGCGCCGAGCCCATGCTTCTTCATCATCGTGCGCGCACGATCGATGCGGTATTCGCGCAGCCGGTCCCAGTTGACCCGCTGCTGCCAATCCATACCGGCAATGCCGAAATTAGCTCCCATGGCCGTCCCTCCCCGACCGGCGCGTTGCCACGCCTGTTTCGCTCGTTGAAATCCTAAGCCGGTTGGCAGCTAAAGCAGAAATAATATATTCTGCGTTCGCTCATTAGATTTTCTAATATCACCGTTTTAGAGGCGTTCATGGCGAACATCCCCCTGCGACAAATTCGAGCGGTCATCGCGGTCTGCGAAGAAGGGTCCTTCACTCGTGCGGCGCAGCGGGAAAACGCCACCCAGTCCGGCATCTCCCAGCATGTGGCGGCGGTCGAGAGAGCTCTCAAAATCAAGCTGTTCGAGCGCACACCCGGCGGAATAACGCCAACGCCTGCGGGCCTGCGCTACTACAAGCGTTGTGTCGAAGCGGTCGGCACGCTCGAGCACGCCGCCGAGGAAGCCCGCTCGCTCGCCGGCCAAGTGAGCGGCGAACTGCGCATCGGTTTGATGCCGACTTTCACGCGCGCGGTATTGGCTCCGGTGCTGGAGGACTTCGTGCCTCGCTGCCCGGAAGTACGGCTGCACATCGTCGAAGGTTACAGCGGCTTGATCACCGAGATGGTGCTCGACGATCTGCTCGATTTTGCGGTGGTGCCGGCTTTCGAAGGGACCATCGGGCTGAAATCCCGCATGCTGGTGCGTGACCGCGAGATGCTGATTTCCGGGCCGCGCGCGGGTTTTACGGCGCTCGCACCCGTTCGGCTTTCCCAATGCCGGCCGCTCAAGATCGTGGTGCCTGGACCCGACAATATCCGCCGCCGGAATCTTGAAACCTACTTCCAGTCACACGGCGTCGAGATCGCCGCGATGCTCGAGATGGACGCAATGATTGCAACGCTTGAATTTGTTGCACGCTCCGACTGGGTGACTATTCTGCCGAGCGTTATTTCGGTCAATGACATTGGCCGCGGCGAACTGATTGTCAATCCGATCGCTGATCCGGAAATGCATGCGGAGTTCGTGGTGGTCCAGCCAACCCGGCGTACGCTGTCTACGCCTGCACGTCTGTTCCTGGAGCGCTTCGAAGCCGAAGTCGCACACATTCATCTGGTGTGGGACGAGGCGATCACGAAACTCGACCGCAGGCGGACCGCCTGACGGGCCGTCACCGCTCTCCGCCCGCTCGCCTGCCTATTGCTGCGAGTTCATTTTCCAGACTTGCAATTCGACGGCGAAGATGGTCGTCGTTGATCTGCATGAAAGCGTTTGCCGCCTTGTCGGCAAGTTCTGCCAGCATCGAGCGCTCGTCATGACTCAATGCATTACCCGTCGCATGCGGTCCGTACAGTGCGAGCCCGAGGCACCGCAATCGGTCTCCTACGGGGACGGCGAGAATCGGTCGCATTAACCCCGTCGGAAGGTGATTGCGAGCGGCAGCTTCTAAATCAACGTCGTATGGCCGAAGCGTACGTACCGGTTTGAACAACGGGTCCCCTGGATCGAGTGTCTGCGCTGCATCGTTCCATGTGTGGTCGGCGGCGGTACGCCGGAAAATATGACCCTGCTCGCGAAAGACGCTGGCTGAAGCAAGCCCAAGCGCATGGTGCACCCCCTGGACGAGCTGTGCTTCGATCTCATTGAAGCTCTTTGCTTTCAGGACGGCATCACCCAGCCGTTCTCCCGCTCTGGCGATGGAACGATTGAATAGCCAATCCAGGTAGTGGACGGCGGTGTCGTGAATTTTCGAGGTGAAAAAAAGAATGAAAGCTGCGATTGCAATCCAGGCCCATGCCGGCAATGTGACTTTCTCGCTAATCCCTTCGCGGACGTGATCTATGCCCTCGTGCAAGAAGAGGATTGGAAAGCAGACCAGGAGGCCGAGAATGGTCACGCGACGCAAAGGTACGCTGACTTTCACGACGTAGCGTCTGCGTATTGCCTCACTGACGAGGAGGCAGAGTACGCCATTGATGAGATAGAGCAGCCCCCACAATTGTTCGGGCGGCGAATAATTGGGCCACAGGAAGTTTAGAAGTGTCGTAGTTGTGCCAGCGTCCGCGAAAACGAGTGCCGGCAATCCGATCAGGCAACCCCAGATCACCCAACGCAGGCGCTGGTAGTCCTGGGGCGGGAGCTCGCGCCGGCGCACAAGCAGGAGGGCAAACCCGCACACAGCGACGACGAGGCCGCTTGTTACACCAGCCCTAGTCACGATTTCCGTAGGATAGCCCACCAGATTTGCGTAGCTCGACGCCAGCAATAGCATCATGAAGATTGCGACAAACGGCAAACTCCGTTCGATTGGGCGCCACCGCGACGTCGTTTGATCTGTTGGTGCTCTGAGCGCGAACCAGATGAAGCCTGCCAGCCCCGCGCCCTGCGCAATGGCGCCCGCGAGATTCTGCGCAAGAAGGGCGATTGGCGAGTAGAGTTGCAAGAGCGCGTAATACTGTGCGGACTGCCCTGGATTGAACCAGATAACGTAAAGAAAAAACCCCCATGTCATAACTCCCGGTCTTGACCAGACCAGCCATGCAGCCGCGAGAATAACGAGCACCGATGCAAGCTGATCAAGCAACAAAACCACGAGCACCCATCCATCGTAGGGCCGCTGTTTTGCAACGATGTCGACTTTTCGCGCCGGTCGATCCGGGGTGGCGGCCAGCACGAGTTCGGCGCGTCGCTGATTGGTGACGAGGCGAAAGCCTCCCAGTGCCGCCATCGCACTCGCACATCTCAAAGTCCGTACGGGGATGCAACGCATCTGCTCGAGGTCGAGCTTGTCACCGACACGCAGACCGGCCTGAAAAGCGGGGGAGTCCGTTTGTTTTAGGAAGGGCCACTGGACATTGGTGATGATGCCGTCGTTATTGGCATAGAAACCGAATGATCCCAAAGGCTGATACAGACGATAGAAATCTGGAATGACCATAGCCAGCGCCCACAATGTGAGCGCCGCCAGTAGAGTGCGGCCTGCAATGCGCCAATGACTGAGCATTCCGCGGTCATTTTCCACGATCGTAGGGAGGAAGCCAACGGGCTGGCCCGCGTAACGAAAGCGTTTGCGCGGGCGCCTCAGGTAAGCGCGGCGGCGGCGGCCTGTGCTCCCGGAACGACGTCATGATCATAGAGGCGCTTGCGGAACGCGGCATGGGCCGCGATCTCGGCGTCGCGAACCTTCAAGTCCGCATAGACTGAATCGTAACGCAGGCCATTCTCGCGCGCGCCACGCTGAACCTGCGCCACGCGCTCGCGGCGAAGACGCTCATAGGCAAGCAGTGCCGCTAGCGCGGTAGTTTGGGCTGCGCCTGCAAGAATTGTCGCGAGCGCCATGCCGTCTTCGATCGATTGATTGGCGCCTTGCCCGAGATGCGGAAGCATCGGATGTGCCGCGTCGCCGAGAAGCGTAAGCCTCCCCTTCGTCCACGTCGGCAGTGGCTCGCGGTCATACAAAGCCGATCGGAATGTCGCGCGGACGTTCTGCAGCACTGACAAGATGCGCGGATCCCAGCCGGCAAATTCTTGCCGAAGCGTGTCGGGATCGCCGGGAGCGGACCATGATTCCTTCATCTCATTGTCTGCCGGCACGAACCCGACGAAATTGATGAGCGTGCCGGCGCGCACAGGAAAGGTCAGGAAATGCTTGCCTTTGCCCAGCCACATCATCCAGGCGTCGTTCGGCCAATCCGGGATGCGTTCACGCGCCACTATGCCCCGATAGGCTACCGAGCCGGAAAAAACCGGCTGGGACGGCGGAAACACAAAGGGCCGGAGCGATGAATGGATGCCGTCCGCGGCGACGACGATGTCGCTTTCGGCGGTTGTCCCGTTTTCGAATGAGAGCCGGACTTTTTCACCTTGCTGCTCGAAGCTAACGCAGCGATGTCCGGTGTGCACGGCGCCGGCAGGCAAAGCACTGGCGAGAATCGCGATGAGGTCCGCGCGATGCATGCCGAAAGTCGCGTTCCACCCCGAGGAATCCGTCACCTGAACCGGCGCGATCAGCGTTCCATCGTCGCGGAAGTAGCGCGACTTAGATCCAACTCTTGCCCCGTGCTTCGCAATTGCTGCGCCAAGCCCCAGCCGCTCCAGCTGCCGTACGCTGTTCGGCGTCAGGAAGACGCCGGCGCCCACCTCGCCGAGCGTCGGCGCCTGTTCAAATACCGAAACCTCGAGACCTTGCGCGATCAGTGCATTGGCAGCGAACAAGCCGCCAATACCGCCGCCGACGAGAATTACCTTGGGACGCGATTCCGCCATCTCACGCCTTGGCTCAATGCCCGCGCATGACTATCGTCATCGCAAAGGCGCGGATCAAGCGCCGATGTATCGGGAGGACGTCGATGCGCCAGGTATGGTGCTTTGTCGCGGTTTGCTTCGTCGCGTTCAGTTTCTTTGAAGCGCCGGCGCGGGCTGACGGTTTTCCGGATCACGCCGTCAAGATCATCGTTCCCTTTCCCGCCGGGGGAACGGCCGACGCCATCCCCAGGCTCCTCTCAAATTGGCTTTCGCAAAAATGGGGACAACCGGTGGTCATAGAGAACCACAGCGGGGCAGCCGGCAATATCGGCGCCGAGCTCGTCTATCGTTCCGCTCCCGACGGTTACACGCTGCTCTCAGCGCCACCGCCGCCGTTGGTCGTCAATCAAAACCTCTATCCAAACCTGCCGTTCGACCCCACAAAATTCGAGCCAATCGCGGTCGTTGCCATTGTCCCCAATGCCTTGCTCGTCAATCCGGACAAGATCAAAGCCAACAAATTGGCGGAACTGCTCGATTATCTGAAGAAAAATCCGGACCAGGTGACCGCTGCCAATCAAGGCAACGGAACGACTTCGCATCTCACCGCAGAATTGTTTCAGCTCATGGCGCAGGTGAAGCTCCGCAACGTTCCCTATCGCGGTTCAGCTCCCGCACTGCAGGATCTGCTGGCAGGCAATGTCGACCTGATGTTCGACAATCTCGGCGTTTCGCTCGCGCTGGTGAATGCGGGGAAACTCAAGCTTCTTGCGGTGGCATCGGCCAAACGCCTGCCATCGCTTCCTAATGTTCCTGCGCTTACCGAGACGTTGCCAGGTTTTGAATCCGCCGCATGGTATGCCTTCGTGGCGCCGCCAAAAACGCCGAAGGCTGTTGTTGATAGGATCAACGCGGATATCAACGAGGCCTTGCATCAACCCAGCATAGAGGACGGTCTCAAAAAACTTTCAGCGGAAATTTTCCGCAGCTCACCCGAGCAAGCGGGCAAGTACATGCACGAGGAAATCGAGCGCTGGAGCAAAGTAATCAAAGCCGCAAATATCAAGCTCCAGTAAGGAGCGGCCCTAGACCGTCATCCACGCGCCGTTTGCATCGACCGACTTGAAGACAGCCTCCAGAGCCGAAGCGGTCTGCAATATCCCTTCGGGTGGAATTGGGAACGGCTCCTGACCCAGTATGGCTTTGGCAAAGTGATCAAGATTCCGGCCCAGGTGGTTGTCCGCCGGACGGTCTATCACTTCCAGTTTCTTTTCGGCGCGACAAACGATTGCGCGCGTTTCGCTCACGCTTTCAGCCCAGCATTTGTCGCCAAAAATGGCGATGCGCCAGGCAAATGGCGTCTTCATGGTGGTTGCGAGCGTCCCCGTTGCGCCGTTCTCAAATTCGATCAAGGCGGTCGTGGTATCACCGGTTTCAAGCTTGAGCGCGCGCGGCTTCGATAGAGCGCTCAGCCGCTTCATCGGGCCTACCAGATCGCGGAAGCAATCCAGCACGTGAATGCCCATACCGGTCATGCCACCGGCGCGGCTTTCTTCCCGGCGCAGACGCCAGCTGTCGGCTGGATAGTTCGCTAGCCAGTCGTGGCTGTAGTTGCCCTCCGCATTCATGATCGTGCCGAAAGCTCCTGCCTGCTTCAGCTCAGCCAGGACCCTCATCGACGGCATGAGCCGAAAATGGTGGCCAACGGCGATCACGATACCGGCGCGTCGGCAGGCGTCGAGCGACGCCTGCGCGTCCGCCTTCGTCAGCGCAAACGGTTTTTCGCAATAGATGTGTTTGCCGGTGGCTGCGATCGCCTCCACCTGCGCGCGATGCTTGGTGTGCGGCGTGGCCAGCACCACTGCCTGTATCGATTTGTCAGACAACACCTCATCGATTGAAGTCCCGAGCTCTATTTTCTGCTCGGTTGCAAAGTCGCGCACGGTGTCGGGCTCAAGCGTGATGCCACGCACAAAACGCAACGGCGCGCCGAAATCACGCGCTGCCTTGACTAGTGTCTTTCCCCACCAGCCGAGGCCGACGATCGCGGTATTGATCATGAGCGCTTACGCCGCCGCCGGCGCGCCCGGTTGCTTGAGCGGATGCGCACGCGCGAATGCCTCGTTCTGCCAACAGAGATCCACGATCCGCCGCACCGTCGGGAATGGTGTGAGATCGCACTTGAAATAAAACGCCCCGACCGTGTTCCCCGCCAGGCAAATATCCGCGATCGTGATCTGATCGCCATGACAGTAACGGCCGGTTTCCTTCGAACCGGAGAGATTGGCTTCAAGCGCCTTGAATGCCGCCTCATGCCAGTGATGCCCCCATTTCTGCACGCCGGCTTCGTCGATCTTGTATTCGTGTGCGAGAAATTCGCGTACGCGCGGCACGATGAGAGGGTGAGTATCGCAGGCGACGATTTGCGCAAGCGCCCGCACGCGTGCACGCGCCTTCGGTGTTTTCGGCAATAGCGGTGGGTTGGGATGCGTTTCATCGAGATATTCGAGGATGGCAAGGGACTCGAACAGCACGTTGCCGTCGTCCTCGATCAGCGCCGGTATCGCCATCATTGGATTGATTTTGCGGAACGCCTCTTCGCGCTGCTTGCCCTGCATCAAGTTGACGTCGATAACTTCACCGGGCGTCAACCCTTTCAGATAAAGACCGCAGCGCACCCGGAATGATGCCAGCGAACGCCAGAACGAAAAGAATTTCACGAACGCCTCCCATTTCTTTTTCGTCATGGCCGGGCTTATCCCGGCCATCCACGACTTCCTGCTCGAAAGACGTGGATGCCCGGCACAAGGCCGGGCATGACAATCTACTACTTCTTGCTGCCGCCCGGATCTGCTTTCAATCCGGTTGCTTCAATGCCGGCCACCGCGATGATCTCGTCATTATCGCCGGTATCGCCGGAAATACCGACGGCACCAAGCACCGAGTTCGACGCATCGCGGATCAGCACGCCGCCCGGATTGGGTACGAGTTTTCCGCCGCTTGCAGCGGCAATGGCGGTGAGAAAGTTCGGATTCTGTGCGGCGCGCTCCATCATTGTTCGCGAACCCCAACCCATGCCGAGAGCACCATAGGCTTTGCCGACGGCCACCTCGAAACGGATGATGCCGGAGCCGTCCTCGCGCTTGGCGCAGACGAGATGACCGCCGGTATCGAGCACCACCACTGTTTGCGGCATCTGTTTCAGCTCGCGCGCTTTTTTCAGCGCGGCGTCAACGATGCCCGAGGCTTGCACAAGCGTTACTGACATGGCTTCTCCTTACTGTTTCTTGCGAGTGGCCCAATAGACCGACATGCGCGAGCCGTCGCCACCGCCGAAGCCGTGCTTGGTCGCATCCTCGAAGCCGGATAGCGCGGCTTTTGTCACCAGCATATCGGCGCCGCGCCCCTCGCCGGTTTCAATCATGGTGCGCAGATCCTTCACGCCATTCGCGATGCTGAACGTGGTCGGGCCGGGATCGCGCCCTTCGAACATCGTGACGATCATTTCCGCGCGGTTTTTCAACGCAGGATTGGCGCCGTTGGTATCCACGAACAGATCAAGCAGCCGCTTCGGCTCCCAGCCGGCCGCACGCGCAATGGCGAAAGCTTCGCCATATGCCTGCCAGGCGACCATCAGGGGCAGATTGATCGCTAGCTTCATCGACGCACCGGTGCCGATCGGCCCGCAATGCTCCAGTCGGCGGCAAAGTTGATTGAGGATCGGCTTGGCGCGTTCGGCGTCCGCCGGTTCGGCGCCCATCAGCCCGAGCAGTTTGCCCTGTCGCGCAGGAGCCGTTGAACCGCCGACCGGACATTCGACCAGCGCCGCGCCCTTGGCGCGTACCTTGGGTGCCAGACCAACCGGCACCTTTGGCGGAACCGTGCTCATTTCTATGAGCAGCTTTCCCTTTACATCGCCCGACAGAAGTCCATTCGAGCCGTTGTAGACGGCATCGATTGCTGCCGCGTCCGTGAGCATGGTAATCGTCGCCTCGACTGCGCTTGCCAGCTCGGCCGGCGTCGCCGCAAATTTGGCGCCGGCATCCACCAATGGTTTGGTTTTTTCGGGCGTGCGATTCCAAACGGTGACCTGATGCCCCACCTCCATGAGGCGGGCGGCAACGGCCGCGCCCATGACCCCAAGACCTGCAACGCCAATTCGCATACGTGCTCCTTTAATTGCTTTTAATTTGCAGCCGACGATAAGCGATCAGGGCAGCGCTTGAAAGCCGCCTTGCACCCATCACGCGACTCGACAGTCCCACACCCAACGCATAAGACGTGTTGGCACGTTTTGGTGCGATTCCGCATCGGGGAGACGGTGAATGGCAGTGCGAAGGGCCAGGGGCACGGTCGGTGTGATCGGCCTCGGTATTATGGGCGGAGCGTTCGCCAAAAATCTGGTGGCGTACGGATGGCGCGTCGTAGGTTACGACACAAATCCGGCGCGACGCCGTGAAGCCAGGCGAGCGGGCGTCAGGCTCGCGCGCGATGCCGCCGAAGTAGCTGCCGGAGTCCCGGTCATCCTCACCAGTCTGCCCCGCCCGCAGGCCCTGACCGAAACGGTGCAAAAAATTACCGCTTCCAAGCTGAAGAGAAAGGTGCTGGTCGAAATGAGCACCTTCTCAATTTCAGATAAGGAAAAAGCAGCACGAGCATTGCACAAGGCCGGCCATACTATGATCGACTGCCCGGTGAGCGGTACCGGCGCGCAAGCCAAGCAGCGTGATCTGGTTTTTTACGCGAGCGGTGACGCAAAGACGATCAGGCGGCTTCGCCCGTTATTCGCAGCCTTTGGGCGGCACGTTTTCAACGTCGGCCAGTTCGGCAACGGCAGCCGCATAAAGTACGTCGCCAATCTGTTGGTTGCCATCAACAACGTCGCATCCGCCGAAGCGATGGTCATGGGCATGAAGGCCGGGCTCGACCCGCGCATGATTGTCGATTTGATCAAGGCGGGCGCGGGCAATTCGCGCGTGTTTGAATTGCGGGCGCCGATGATGGCGAAAGGCCGATATGACGACGTGACCATGAAGATTTCAATCTGGGACAAGGATATGAAAGTTATCGGCGAGCATGCCCGCAAAATCCGCGTGCCGACGCCGATGTTCAACGCCACCAAAGGCATCTATCTCAAGGCAATGAAGAAGGGCCTTGGCGGTCGCGACACCGCCGCCGTCTGCGTTGTTATGGAGAAGATGGCGAAAGTGAAACGGCGTAGACGAGCGGCGTGATAGGTTTATTGCGCTGGAGCCAATGGTTATGGCCGGGCTTGTCCCGGCCATCTACGTTTTGCAAAGATGCATGAAAGAAAAGATGTGGATGCCCGCGACAAGCGCGGGCGTGACGAGCACGAGGAGCGCGCCATGGCGTCGTTGCAGCGGCTGTCGGAAATTCGCGACGGCATGCGGATTGACTGGAACGTGCCGGTTCCAATGGACGACGGGCTTGTCTTGCGCGCCGATGTTTTTCGCCCGGTGAAAGATGGCCAATATCCCGTCATCCTGAGCTACGGGCCTTACGCCAAGAACCTCGCCTTCCAGGATGGCTACCCGAGCGCCTGGCAACGCATGGCGGAAAAACATCCGGACGTGACCGCTGGGTCAAGCAATCTCTATCAAAGCTGGGAAGTGGTCGACCCGGAGAAATGGGTGCCGCACGACTACGCTTGCGTGCGCGTTGACTCGCGCGGTGCCGGTTGCTCGCCCGGCTTCATCGATCACTTCTCGCCGCGCGAGACCAAGGATTTCCACGACTGCATCGAATGGGCAGGCGTGCAGCCCTGGTCAAACGGCAAAGTCGGCCTCAACGGCATTTCCTATTACGGCATCAACCAGTGGCATGTGGCCTCGCTACAGCCGCCGCATCTCGCCGCCATGTGCATCTGGGAAGGCGCAGCCGACTGGTATCGCGACATGACACACCACGGCGGCATTCTCTCGACGTTCTGGGAGAATTGGTACGACATGCAGGTGAAAACCGTACAGTACGGTGCCGGCGAACGCGGCAAACGCAGCCGCGTTCACAATGAGCTCGTGTGCGGACCGGAAACTCTTTCAGAAGCTGAGCTTGCCAAGAACCGCTCCGATTTCGGTGCTGAGATTGCCGCGCATCCTATGGACGACGCCTATCACAAAGCCCGCTCGCCCAAATGGGACAAAGTCGTCACGCCGCTGTTTACTGCCGCGAATTGGGGCGGCCAGGGCCTTCATCCCCGCGGGAACTTCGAAGGCTTCGTTCGTGCTGCCGCGAAAGAGAAATGGCTGGAAGCGCACGGTATCGAGCACTGGACCCATTTCTACACGGATTATGGACGCGAGCAGCAGCTGCGATTCTTTGACCATTTCCTACATGGCAAGAAAGATGGCTGGGCAAAGCAGCCGAACGTACTGCTGCAAGTGCGCCACATCGACAAGTTCGTTTCCCGTGCCGAAAACGAGTGGCCGCTCAAGCGCACCAAGTGGACTAAATACTATCTCGATCCGTCGGCGATGACGCTGACGACAAAGAAGCCGTCAAAGCCGGCGCAACTGAAGTTCGCCGCCATGGGTGATGGCCTCACCTTCCTCACGCCGGTTCTCGCTGAGGAAACCGAAATCACCGGACCTTCGGCACTGAAGCTTTTCGCTTCGTCATCAACCAGTGACGCCGATTTCTTCATCGTGTTGCGCGTGTTCACCGGTGACCTTAAGGAAATCGTGTTCCAGGGCGCGATCGATCCGCACACGCCGATCGGACAAGGATGGCTACGCGCTTCGCACCGTAAGCTCGATAAGAAACTGTCGACCCCCTACCGGCCCTATCACACCCACGACAAGAGAGAACGCCTGAAGAAAGGTCAGACGGTCGAACTCGACATCGAGATCTGGCCAACTTCGATCGTCGTGCCGGCGGGGTATCGAATTGCGCTTTCAATCCGCGGCAAGGACTATGAATATGGCGGCGCGAGCGGCGGCCGGCTGTCAAATTTCAAGAATGAACTGAAAGGTTGTGGTCCTTTCTTGCACGACGACCCGCGCGATCGCCCACCCGCCATTTTCAATGGCACCACTACCCTGCGATTCAGCCGAGGCAAGGCGCCTTATTTGCTATTGCCGATTATTCCGCCGAAAAAACAGGCAGGCAGACGAAAATAAAGCGTGCGCTCACGCGGGCCGCGCGCAATGTCACAGGCGGAGTTCGCGGCCACATAAATGTTTATTCCGGCCGATCCTGGGGTAAGCTCCGCGCAACCTTCGACGTAAAAGAAGGATCCGAGGGGGAATGGGTACGCAATTCTGGGTAGTCCAGGCGTTCAACGGTGTGTCCTACGGCGCGCTGCTGTTTCTCGTCGGCGCTGGCCTCTCGCTGATCTTTGGCGTCATGCGGATCGTCAACCTTTCGCATGGCTCATATTTTCTCCTGGGCGGTTATGTTGCGCTCTCAGTCATCTCCGCCACCGGCTCGTGGGCGCTGTCGCTTCCCGTCGCCGCGCTCGCGATCGCGGCGCTTGGCATCGTGATGGAGCGCTTATTCCTACGGTCGGGAGGCGCCCTTGCGCAAGTACGCGATGTAGTAATCGCCTTCGGGATCGCGCTCGTTTTTCGGCTGATGGTCGGCAGAATACTGCCGCAGATGATCCCCGGATCTTTCGGCAGCATTATTCAATTGTCATTGGTCACAGCAGTCATTGCCGTTCCGGTCTACATCCTGCTCAGGCGAATCTCAGCCACTCCGATCGAAAGCGACGTGTTACGGCAGGTGCTGCTCACTGTGGGTTTCGCTTTTCTGTTTCAGCAGGGCGCACTCGATATCTGGGGCGGCAACAATATGGACATCGTCCCGCCTACCGAGCTGACGCAGAGTATCGTCGTTGGCGGCATCTACCTGCCGCTCTATCGTGTGTTCATGATTGGCATGGCGGTCGCGATCGGCATCCTGCTTTGGCTGGTCATGGAAAAGACGCGCATGGGGGCCGCCGTCCGGGCGACCGTTGACGACGCGCAAATGGCGCGCGGTGTCGGCATCGATACCAACCGAATTTCAATGTTCATCTTCGCGCTTGGCGCTTTCCTGGCGGCGCTCGGCGGCGTGATCGGCGGCGCATTTCTTGGCATCTATCCCGGTCTTGATTTCGAAATGCTTCCCCTCGCCTTCGCGGTCGTGATCATCGGAGGTATGGGCAGCTTGGGTGGCGCCGCGATCGGAGCGCTCGCCGTCGGTCTCGCCGATAATTTCGGCAAGGCTCTGTTTCCGGAAGTATCCTATTTCACCCTGTACGCGCCGATGGTTCTGATTCTGGCAATCAAGCCGACCGGCTTGTTCGGACGAGATTGAGCGCGCTTCGATGTCACAGCAACAAATCAAGATCCTGATTGTCGTCGTGGTTTTCGGGGCGCTCGCCTTGATCGTTCCCTACTCCGGGTCATTTGTCGTGCTGCTCGCCACGCGGGCGATGGCATTTGCGGTCCTCGCAATGAGCGTCGATCTCCTACTCGGCTTTACCGGCCTATCATCGATGGGCCAGGCAGCCTATTTCGGCGTGGGCGCCTATTTGACGGCCGTGCTCGCAACCAAGCTGCACTTCGGACTCGGCTGGGATTTCTGGCTGGTAGTGATCATGGGCGTTCTCCTCGGAGCGGCCCTGGCTGCCCTTTTTGGGTTATTCGCAATACGCGCCGGCGGTGTCTATTTCCTGATGATTACGCTCGCATTGGGACAATGTGTCTGGGGTCTCGCCTATCGCTGGAACTCGCTCACCGGCGGAGACAACGGCATCAATATGAGCGGCCGTCCCAATTTCGGGCTCGATCTCACCAATGAGGTCACCTTCTTCTATCTTGTGTTCGCATTCTTCGCCGTTTCAATGGCGCTGATGTATTTGCTGGTGCGCTCGCCCTTCGGTCAGAGCCTTGCCGGCATCCGCGAGCGCGAATTGCGAATGCAGATTCTCGGCTACAACACGTGGCTGCACAAATACATCGTATTCATTATTTCCGGCGGTTTCGGCGGCCTTGCCGGCGTCTTGTGGGCTCACACCAATGGCCACGTCAGCCCGGAGACTGTCGTACTGACCACCTCGGTGGATTCGCTCCTCATGGTCGTGCTCGGCGGCGCCGGAACACTCGTCGGAGCCACCATCGGCACAGCGATCGTGTTTGGTTTGCGCGAGTATCTCAGCACGCTGGTGCCCTGGTGGCAGTATGTGCTCGGCGGCGTCTACGTGCTCACCATCCTCTATTTGCCGATGGGATTGATGGGAATCCTCACGCGCATCGGCGAGCGCGTAAAATCTGAAAGTAAAGACGAACGTTTGGAGAAACTTGCGACAAAGCCTTCCTGAATCCGACAGGGAGGAATGACAACAAGGGAGGAATGTCGATGACAAACAAGCTGCAAAAAACACTACTTGCCGGTTGCCTTGCGTTTGGTCTCGGTCTGACAACGCAGGTCAACGCGGAGGAACTCCGCATCGGTTATATCTCGCCGGTGACCGGCATTTTCGCTCAGGTGGGCAAAGACATGGTCGACGGCTTTCAGCTGTATCTCGACCAACATGGCGGCAAGCTCGGCGGCATGGACGTGAAGTTCATCGTCGAGGACGATCAGGGCAAACCTGACACCGGCGTCACCAAAGCGAAGAAGCTGATCCTCCAGGACAAGGTACACATGTTCATTGGTGGGCTGCTTGCCTCGACCGGCTACGCACTCGCTCCGGTGTCGACAAGCGAGAAAACGCTCTACATCTCCTCTGTGTCATCGGCTGACGACCTGACCCAACGACAACTCAGCAAGTATCCGTATTTCATGCGGACCAGCTGGACCTCCTCGCTGCCGCATCATCCGCTCGGACAATGGGCTTGCGACAACGGCTTCAAGAAAGTCATCATCATCGCTGCCGACTATGCATTCGGATACGAAACAGCCGGCGGCTTCCAGTCCGCTTTCGAAGCCTGCGGCGGCAAAGTGATCCAGAAGATATGGCCGCCGCTCGGAACCAAGGACTTCGGTCCCTATATCCCGACCTTCAAGGCGGATGCCGACGGCATCTTCACGACCATGGTCGGCCCAATGGCGTTGCAGTTTCCCAAGCAACTGCGCGGCGCCGGCATCAAGACGAAAATTCTCGGCAGCGGCGTGAGTTATGACGAGTTCGTGCTGCCGTTCATGGGTGATGAAGTCATCGGCGATGTCTCGGCGCTGCATTACAGTGCGGCAATCGATACACCGGCGAACCAAGCCTTCGTGAAAGCCTATCGCGAGAAGTTCGGCAAGGTCCCCGGCTATTACTCGGAAAACAACTACACCACGGCGATGTGGCTCGATGAAGCAATCAAAAAGGCGGGTGGCAAATATCCGGGACCTGAGGAGTTCATCAAGATCATGGCAAGCATCAAGCTCGATGCGCCGCGTGGTCCGGTCGAACTCGACGACATGCGTAACCCAATCGAGAACGTCTACATCAAGAAGGTCGAGAAGAAGAAGATGTTCGGTTACGACAAGGATGAGCTCTGGAACACCGTGATCAAGACTTACCCGAAGGTTAGCCAGTTCTGGACCGAGGGTAAGGAAAAGTTCCTGGCGCATCCGGTTTATGACCGGGACTATCCGCCCTGCAAGTTCTGCGAATGACGAACAAAAGCCGGGGCCCACAACGGGCCCCGGCCATTCATATTTTCAGGATGCGCGTGTGAGCACCGACACTCAGATCAACGGCAACCAGACTCCGGCTCTGGAGCTTAAGGCGCTATGCAAGAGCTTCGGCGGTTTGCAGGCGACGCGCCAGGTCACGCTTCGCATCATGCCTGGCGATCGTAAGGCCATTATTGGCCCGAACGGAGCAGGCAAGACAACGCTCTTCAATCTGATTACCGGCATCTATCCGGTGACCTCCGGGCAAGTGCTTCTGTTCGGCCAGGATGTCACGAGTTGGCCCAGCCATCGACGGACCGCGTTGGGCATGGCGCGCACATTTCAGGTCACCAGCCTGTTTCCCGGCCTGACCGTGCTCGACAATGTACTGTTGGCGATCAAAGGCCTGCGGCCATCGAAATTCGTTATGTGGCGTTACCTGTCTTCCTACAAAGACGTTTACGAAAAAGCCTATCACTTGCTTGAGCAGGCAAACTTTCTCGATCGCAAGGACACCGCGGTGCGCAACCTGTCGCACGGCGAGCAACGGCAGCTCGAGATCGTGCTCGGTCTCGCGAGCGATCCAAAAATCCTTTTGCTTGATGAGCCGGCTGCCGGCCTGTCGAGCGGCGAATCCACAGAAATGGTTGAGTTTCTGGCAAAACTTGATCCCAAGCTCGCGATTCTCCTGATCGAACACGACATGGACGTCGTTTTCGATGTGGCCGATGAAATATCTGTTTTGCATTTCGGGGAGATCCTTGAGTCCGGAACGCCGGAGAAGATCAAACAAAGTCGCCGCGTTCAGGAAATCTATCTGGGAACCGACTGACGTCATGGCCATTCTCGAAGTTCAGGACGTTCACACCTATTACGGCGACGCCTATGTCCTGCAGGGCATGTCGCTGCAGCTGGAGCAAGGTCAAATTCTCGGCCTGCTCGGTCGCAATGGCGTCGGAAAAACAACGCTGGTGAATACGATTGTCGGCTTCAACTCGCCGCGTCGCGGCAAGGTCGTATTCAAAGGCGATGACATCACCTATGACGCGTCATTCGAAAGAGTGCGCGGCGGCATGGGCCTGGTGCCGCAAGGCCGCCGGGTGTTTCCAACCCTTGGCGTGGAGGAAAACCTGTTGGTGGCCGAACGCAGCCCCGACCGGCACAACTGGAATCTGCAGCGTGTCTACAAATTATTTCCGCGCTTGCAGGAGCGCCGCTACCAGCGCGCCAAGACGTTGTCCGGCGGCGAGCAGCAAATGCTGGCGATTGGACGCGCGCTCATGACCAACCCGGATTGCCTGATCATGGACGAACCGTCCGAAGGCCTGGCGCCTATCATCATTCAGGGCCTTTGGGAGGCGATCGGAACGCTGAAAAAGGAAGGTCTGTCCATTTTGCTGGTTGAGCAGAACGCACACCTGGCGCTCAAGCTCGTCGACTATGTGCATGTCATGAGCAAAGGCCAGGTGGTTTATTCGTCCAAGCCGGATGAATTGCGTGCCAATGAAGAGATCAAATCCAGCTATCTCGGTATCTAGCGGCTGATCTGGCTTCCAATCGTCGCGGATGGGAAAAGCGGCGACGGGCTTTACATCGTGGAATGGCTTGGCCGATGATGGCGCGGTTTGGTCTGCCGCGGTGGGGCATGGCGATCCGGGACATTTAACAAGCCTGACGGCGCGCTTAAGATGTGGGCAAGACCAGTCAAAACATGAACCCCGTCAGGGGTGTAAGGGAGGAACGTTATGTCTCGTAAGGTCACACGTCGCAAATTCATGGCCGGAACAGCTGCAGGCGCAGCGGCAGCCACCTTCAATTTCCCGGCGCCGGCGATCGCACAGGCGGCGCCTTTCAAGCTCGGGTTGCTCACCATCAAGACCGGCCCGCTCGCCCAGGGCGGCATCCAGATGGAGCAAGGGGTCATCACGTACCTGAAGGAAAAGGACAACACTTTCTCGGGCCGCAAAGTCGAATTCATTTCTGCCGACACGGGTGGCAGCCCGGCTGGTGCAAAAACCAAGGCCCAGGAGCTGGTCGAACGGGATAAGGTCGACACCATCATCGGACCGCTCGCCGCGTTCGAACTTCTTGCGATCACCGATTACATCGCCCAGGCAAAAACTCCCCTGCTCAGCCTCGCCGCTGCCGAAGACCTGACGCAGCGTCGTCCGAACCCGTATTTCCTGCGCGCCTCGGCCTGTTCGTCGCAGGCCATGCACCCAATGGCCGACTACGCCGCGAAGGAAATGAAGCTCAAGCGGATGATCACCGTCACCGAAGACTTTGCCTTCGGCTACGAACAGATGGGCGGCTTCCAGCAGACCTTCGAAGATAATGGCGGCAAGATACTCAAGAAATTATGGCCCCCGCTTGCCACCCCTGACTACACGCCGTATCTCGCCCAGATCTCGGATTGCGACGGCGTATGCCAGGGCTTCGCCGGCGGAAATCCGCTGAAGTTCATGAAGCAGTACCAGAGCGCGGGCCTCAAGTATCCCGTGGTTACCGGGCAGACCGGCGGCGACGATGCGTTGCTTCGCAGCTATGGCGACGAAGCGATCGGTCTGGTCAGCTGCTGCCCCTACACTCTCGACGCGCAGACCGAGGCAAACAAGCGTTTTGTCGCCGGTATGCAGAAGAACTTCAACCTCGACCCGGGTTTCTACGCGGCCGGTCTTTATATCAACTGCATGGTGATTGATGCCGCGCTGAAGAAAGCCGGAGGAAAGAGCGACGACAAAGCCGAGTTCATGAAGGTGCTAAAATCGGTTTCGCTGACCGACACGCCGCGTGGACCGGTCAAGTTCGATCATCTCGGGAATGCGGTCGGCAATTTCTATATCCGCAAATGCGAGAAGGTGGGCGGCAAGCTCGTCAACACGACGATCAAGACGTACACGAACGTGAGCCAGTTCTGGACCTACGACGAGAAAAAATTTCTCGAGCAGCCCGTCTACTCGCGGGACTTCCCGCCGCTCAAGTCGTAATGCATGACGTTGTGCGGGCGCCCGAGTGAGGCGCCCGCAATTTTTTGACGCGGCGAGCGCGGGACGGCGGCGACATGAATTTATGGCTGGTGCTGGCTGTTAACAGCATCACTTTCGGTGGGCTGTTGTTCCTGCTCTCCGCAGGCTTTTCCCTCATCTTTGGCCTGATGCGGATTCCGAACCTGACGCATGGCTCGCTGTTCATGGTCGGAGCCTACATCGGCGCCACTTTCGTGCTGGGCATCCGCGGCTTCCAGATGAACATCTGGCTCGCCGCCATTCTGGCGACGATAACTGTTGCGGCACTCGGCGCCCTGGCTGAACGGTTGTTGCTGCGCCGTCTCCCGGGCGATCAGCTCGCACAGGTGCTGGTGACACTCGGCCTGTCGTTCATGGCTGCCGATCTGTGTCTGATAATCTGGGGAGGCGATCCAATATCGGTCCCGACGCCCGCCGAGCTCGAGGGCTTTGTTCGTCTGGGCGTGCTGGTATTCCCCGCTTACCGCCTGGCTATCATTGTAATTGCGGCAGTATTCGCCGTCGGCCTATGGCTGTTGCTTGAACGGACGCGCCTTGGAGCCATGATCCGTGCCGGCGTCGACGATCCGGACATGGCGCGCGTGGTTGGTATCCGTGTGTCGCAGCTGTTCACGATCGTCTTCGCGCTCGGCGCGGGCCTCGCAGCATTTGCCGGCATTATCGGCGGACCGATCCTGACAGTATATCCGGGCCTCGATCAGGACATGCTGCCCCTGGCGCTTGTGGTTGTCATTCTCGGCGGAACCGGCAGCCTGCTTGGGTCATTCGTCGGCAGCATCATTATCGGTTTCATTTACAATTTCGGTCAGGCGTTGTTGCCGGAGCTTGCCTACTTCGTTCTCTTTCTACCGATGTTGCTTGTCCTTCTACTGCGGCCGCAGGGCCTCTTCGGCAGGCACGTGCCGTGACGACACGATTCCTCGCCCTTTTCGTCGCCTTCGCCGTGCTGCTTACAGTGCCGCAATGGATGCCTGGCATCTACTACGTGAATGTCGCCAGCCAGATCCTGTTCTACGCGATCTTTGCACTCGGGTTGAATGTACTCGTGGGCTACGCCGGGCTGGTTTCGCTCGGTCATGCCGGGCTTTTCGGCGTCACCGCTTATGCGGTTGGCTACATGCTCCAGCTCGGCCTGGGCCATCCGGCGGCGATCCTCATTGCGCTCCTGATCAGCCTCGTTTCGATGGCGATATTCGCAGCGCTATCGCTGCGATCGACTGGCATCGGCTTCATCATGATCACGCTCGCGCTTGGCGAGATTCTCTGGGGTCTCGCCTATCGCTGGATCAGCCTGACCGGCGGCGACAATGGCCTGAGCCTGAAGACACGCCCGGAGCCCTTCGGCTATTCGCTGTCCGACGTGAACACGTTCTATTACGCCACGCTGATCATCTTCCTGCTGTCCCTTGCCGCAACGGCTGTTTTTGTACGCTCGCCGTTCGGCGCGGCGCTCATGGGTACCCGTGACCAGCCGCGGCGTATGAACGCGCTCGGCTATCATGTCTGGGCAATCCGTTTCTACGCCTGCATGTTTTCGGGGCTGCTGACCTCGGTGTCGGCCGTCTTGTTCGTTTACTACACGCAGTTCATCAGTCCGCAGACGCTCGCCCTCACCGCCTCGGCCGAAGTGCTGCTGATGGTGATCTCCGGCGGCGCGGGAACCCTGTTAGGCCCGATTGTCGGCGCCACTCTCGTTGTGGTGGTGAAAACTGTTGTAAGTGGTTTTATCGAACGGTGGAATTTTCTGCTCGGGGCCATCTTCGTCGCTATCGTCATATTAATGCCCGATGGGCTAGTGCCCGGCAGCGCACGTTTGTGGCGGATGATCTGGCGCAAAAGCCCGAGCGGCGCCGGTAAAGTGCCGAGCAGCGTGGGGGCAAAGCCATGAGCGCGCTGACTGTTTCTGCCTTGAGCAAGGCGTTTGGCGGCCTGCGTGTTACGCACGGCGTCAATCTCAATGTCGAGCCAGGCGAGCGGCGGCTAATCATCGGGCCAAACGGCGCCGGCAAGACCACGCTTTTCAACCTGATTACAGGAGAGCTGACCCCGGATTCCGGTTCGGTGCATCTGTTCGGTCAGGACATCACGCGCGTTCCGAGCCGGCGCCGCGCGCATCTCGGCATGGCGCGCACCTACCAGATCATCACACTGTTCGCCCGCGATACCATTCTGCACAACGTGACTTTGGCGCTGCTCGGCCTTTCGCCGTCCCGTTGGAACCCGTTAATCGATCTCAAGCGCCAGGGCCACTTCGTCGAACATGCCCAGGCGGCGTTGGAGCGCGTCGGGCTCGGTGGCATCGCAAACCGGCCGCTGGCCCAGACGTCTTATGGCGAGCGGCGCCGTGTCGAGATTGCCATGGCGTTGACGCAAAATCCGAAAGTGTTGTTGCTGGATGAGCCGTTTGCCGGCCTCTCAATCGATGAGCGCCGTGATGTGAAACAGTTGCTGTTGGCAATCCCACGCGATGTCACGATCGTAATGATCGAACACAACATGGACGTGGCGCTCGAGTTCGCGGAGCGCATTACGCTCTTGCATTTCGGCGAGGTGATCGTCGAAGGCAACCGCGCCGAAGTGGTTGCCGATCCGCGCACGCGGGAGGTCTATCTTGGCCACTAGCGCGCTCAGCCTCAGCCATATCGACGCCTACTATGGCGACAGCCATGTGCTCGGCGATGTCTCGTTCGAGCTGGGCGAGGCGCGCATGCTCGGCCTGCTCGGCCGCAATGGCGCCGGTAAATCAACCTGCATGAACGTCACCATGGGGTTGCTGCCGCCGCGCCAAGGTGTGGTCGCGGTCTTTGACGAGCAGGTGACCGGTCTATCTCCTGAGATGATCGCCGCGCGCGGCGTTGCCCTGGTGCCGCAAGGACGCCGAGTCTTCAAAAGTCTGACCGTTCGTGAAAACCTCGCGGTCGCCGCTCGCAAGCCTGATCCAGGAAGCAAACACGCGCCCTGGACCACGGATACCGTGTTCGGCATGTTCCCGCGCCTCGCTGAACGGCGCAGCCAGATCGCGGCACATCTTTCCGGCGGCGAACAACAGATGCTGGCGATCGGCCGTGCCTTAATGGGTAATCCGCGCGTCCTCCTCATGGATGAACCTTCGGAAGGATTGGCGCCGCAAATCGTCGCTGAAGTGATGGCGACCATCCGGAAGCTGAAAGAGAGCGGATTGTCGATCGTGCTGGTGGAGCAGAACCCGAAGTTGGTGTTCGATGTCGCCGACGATATCGTCATCCTCAACACCGGCCGTGTGGCGGTCGTTTCGACGCCGTCACAACTGGAAAAGGACGGAGTCGACCTCCGTCAACACCTCGGGGTGTTCTAGGCCGGATTAAAATCATTACTGGGTCAAGCAAGGGAAGCGGCAATGGCGAATGTCTGGAACAAATATGCGAACACAGCTGCGCGCAAGCATGGCAAGCCAGGACGGGAAGTCAGGCCGAAAAGCCTCACCCTCGACATGCATTCCCATGTCGCAGTCCCGCGCGTCGCGGAGATCGTGACACCGCATCTCAAGCAAGCGACTGATCCGCTCGTTGCAGACTCCACGCCGGAAACCCAGGCGCTGATGGCAAAACAAGCCGCGGACATCCGCACGCGCATAAGTACGACGGACGAGCGCTTTGCTGTTATGGATGAGATGGGCGTCGACATGCAGCTCATCTGTCCGGCGCCGCCGCAAATCTACTATTACCTGCCTCTCGACGTCGGCGTGCAGGCTGCGCGCGCGCTCAACGATGGCATCGCGGAGTATGTGGGCAAGCACAAGCACCGGCTGGTCGCGCTCGGCGGCGTGCCTATGCAGGACGGCAACGAGGCGGCCAAGGAGCTTGAGCGCGGCATGAAGCAGCTCGGTTTCAAAGGCGTCGAGATCCTCACCAACGTCAACGGCAAGGAGCTGTCCGACCCAGCCTTTGCGCCATTCTGGAAAAAGGCCGAGGAGCTCGACGCACTGGTGCTGATCCACCCGACTGGCTTTACGCAGCCGCAAC
Source organism: Pseudolabrys sp. (assembly GCA_035623095.1). Classification (GTDB taxonomy): domain Bacteria; phylum Pseudomonadota; class Alphaproteobacteria; order Rhizobiales; family Xanthobacteraceae; genus Pseudolabrys. The sequence continues at coordinate 69,127 of DASPUD010000110.1, read as the reverse complement.
GCTTCGGGCGCTTCTACTTCAACAATGTGATTGGCAACCCGCTCGATACCACGATGGCGCTCCACTACCTGATCTTCGACGGCGTGTTCGAACGGCACCCGAAGCTGCGCGTCCTGGCCGTGCACGGCGGCGGCTTTCTGGGCGCCTACTCCGGCCGCATCGATCATGCCTGGGGGGCACGATCGGATGCGCACGGCGACTTGCCGCTCGCGCCGACGACGTACCTGCGGCGCAACGTCTATTTCGATACCGTCGTCTTCACCCCGCACCAGCTTGAAGCGCTGGTGAAGACCTATGGCGGGGATCGCATCGTCCTCGGCACTGACTACCCGTTTGACATGCTGGAGTACGACCCGATCGGCCATGTCGCGTCGGTCGAAAGTCTCGACAACACCGCCCGCGCCGCAATCTGCGGCGGCAATGCGAAGAAATTATTGCGGATGTGAGCACGAAATCGTCAGCAGCGGTCTTTTAACGCTAATATCTACTCTGCCGCGCCCAATAGGCGCGAAGTTTGAATAACCGGCGGAGGTGGCAGTGATCTGGATCCAAACGCACATTCCGAAGGAAGTGCATTTTGATTTTCTGGGAATGACCATCCCGATTCATTGGGACTATCACGCTATCCTGATGGTCGCGGTCTGGTTCGTGCTGGCTCCGATCTGCATCATCACCATCCGTTTCGGCAAACCGAAGCCGACGCTCACCGGCATCCACCCGAAGGTCAGCATCAAAAATGCCGTTTGGTGGTGGTTCAGCGTCCACAAATACGGGCTGATATTTGCGATCAGTCTGGCGCTCGCGGGAGCAATTGTCGCGGTTACCGTCAGCGGCGGCTTTAGCGGCTCCTTGCATTCGATGTTCGGTCTGATGACAGTTGCGCTCGGATGTTTGCAGATCATCGGCGGATGGCTCAGAGGCAAGCACGGCGGAAAAAATTACTACTCCGCCGATCCGAATGATCCGAAGACCTGGTTTGGCGATCATTACAACATGACGCCGCGCCGGCGTAGGTTCGAGGCCTATCACAAGACCGCGGGCTATTTCGTCTATTTCTTTGCTGCCGGCGCGGTTGTCAGTGGCTTGATGCAATATCCAATGCCGGCTCTGGCGATATTCATCGTCATCATGGTTCTCATCGCGTTCGTTGTATCCATTATTCTGGAATATAAGGGGTACCGTTACGACGGCTACCGCGCCGCGCACGGCTACACGATGGACGCGCCTTTCAACAAAGAACGCGAATTTCTGTAATCCAGTACTTGCGGCGGCCAGGCATGACTGGGCAGCGCATCGACAATTGCCAGTCACGCATACAAGAAATCCAACACCGCTGTCTCAGCAATCACCGCGCCGTCGGTTGAGTGCATCCCCGCGCGGGCTTTCTCTTCTTGCGTCTGCGTCGCCTGCAGATAGGCGCCGAGATGGCGTGCGCGCTCGATGATACGGGCATTCTCCGGCAACCGCGCCGCCTCGAACCGCTTCAGCGCCGAAGGCACATCGGGCTCGGCGGTCAACGTGTCGGCCAGCGCCGCGGCGTCATCCGCCGCTTTCGAGACTCCGGCCGCGACATGCGGGCGTGCGACGAAGGCCGCGTCACCTGCAATCGCCACCCGGCCGAACGCCATCTGCGGCGACTCCAAGTCGTAAATCGGTTGCAGGATCGGCTCGTCTATCAAGCGCGCGAGCTGCCGGAATTGCGGCCCCAGCAGGCGTTCGGCGTCGGCGCGCATTTCCGCGATGACCTCGCGGCGGATCAGTGGCGGCGGAATCGAGATCGCATGGGTGGTGCCGCGCTCGTCGGTGAGCAGCCATTTGAGTTTCGTCTTTTCGTCCGCCGGCCGATACCAAACGATGTTGTAGCGGCGGTGTCCCGACCGCAGATCATTGTCGGGACCGGCGACCGGATAACCGAGAAACTGTTCGCCCGGAGGCAAGGCGAAAGTCATGTACTCGAACAGGTCGCGATGCACGTCGGGCGGAAAGTCACCTTCCGCGATCAGCGCGCGCCAGGCGCTGTAGCCGGCGTACAGTGGCGAGATATTGGGCGCAACCTGCTGCCGGACTGTCGAGCGAATGCCGTCGGCACCCACCAGCAGATCGGCATCGACTTTTTCGCCATCGGAAAAATGTGCTGACACTTTCGTCGCGTCTTGCGTGAACGCGGTAAAGCCGCGGCCGCGATGATAGTGCTCCGGCGAAAATGCATCGCGCAGCAGACGATAGACGCGCTCCCAGGCGGTCAATACCTGCGGACATTCGTATTCATGTGTGAATCTGCCCTGCGCATCGAGGATTTTGCGCGTCGTGACGTGCACCCCGAGATCGTCGGTGGCGAGACCCAGTCCGCGCAACCGCTCGATCAATTCATATTGTGCAACGATACCGGCGCCGCGGCCGGAAAGTTCGCTGTCCACGCGCTCGTAAACATCGACAGCCCACCCGGCCCGCCGCAGTAAAAGGCCGCTGAGCAAGCCGCTCATCGAACCCCCGACGATAACTGCGCGTCCCCCAGTCAATTCAGCCTCGATCTTTTCGTTTACCCGTTTATCCTATATATGACGGCCAACGATTTTGGAGGAATTCCCGTGGCTTTGACCATGGCCGACAAGGCCGACGTGAAAACACACAAAGACCCGTGGCCGGCCGATATCGCCGCCGAATTCGAGCGCGAAAGCAAAAATCCGAACCCTTGCGTTGGCTCCACGCTGCTGTCGGAGAATGAACGTACGCGAGTATGGATCATCCGTCTCGCTCCCGGCGAACGCGTTGGATTTCATCGCCACGTGCTGGACTATTTCTGGACGTCAGTTTCCGGTGGCCGCGGCCGTCAGCACGTGCACGACGGCACGACGCTTGAATGCACCTATCAACCCGGCGAAACGCGGCATGAGAGCTATGGCGAAGGCGAGTTCAAGGTGCATGACCTGGAAAATCTCGGCGATCGCGAGATGGTCTTCATGACCGTCGAATTCAAGGACAGTGCCAACAAGCCAATGCCGTTGCCGGCCGGTGTACGGCCACAATCCGCCGCCGCCTGACCAGTCAAAGATTTAAACGCCCGCCCGCAACCATGGCCCACGGCGGGCGTTTCATTTTGCCGCGCCGACATAGCTTCACCAGATCGATCAATGGGCTAGCCAAGCCATTTGGCTTCCTGCAAACTGCGCAAACTTCGCATGGCGGTGGGGTGGCCGCTGTGAGATAAGAAAAACAACTGACGCCGCAACGGGGAGTAACACCGGTCAATTCGACACGCAGATCGTAGTCGCCGCACCGCACCGGACTAGAGTCTTCAGGTGTGCGACGCGCCGCGGCGGCGATGCCGGTTTAAGTGCGGATGGATATTTCCTTCGATCTGCTGATGAACGCCATTGTTGCTGGGCTGCTGCTCGGCGGATTCTACGCCGCCGTCACCGCCGGCGTTTCAATTTCGTTCGGCATGCTCGATATCGTCAACATCGCGCATCCGGGTTTTATCATTCTCGGCTCGTACATCGCCTACTTTATCAACATTTCCTTCGGTATTGATCCCATCGTGGTCAGTATCGTGATGCTGCCCGTGTTCTACATCCTGGGCACTATCATTTACCAGGTTTACTACGTCTCTTTCGAAAAACGCGGCCAGGAATCCCTGCGCGGCCTCGCCTTCTTTTTCGGTCTGCTGTTTGTCACCGAAGTCATGCTGATCCTCGTATTCGGCGTGGACTATCGTTATGTCGAGGCCAGCTACATCGGCCCGAGCCTGCACCTTGGCAATGTCGACTTTCCCTTACGCATGCTGGTGCCATGCATCACAGCGCTCGTCTTGTTCGGCCTGCTGGAGTTGTTCGTGACGCGAACTTTTACCGGGCGCGCCATCATGGCGGTATCGCAGGACCAGCTCGCCCTTCAACTGATGGCTGCCGACCCGATCCGCATCAAGCGAATTGCCTTCGGTATCTCGATCGCGACCACGTCGATCGCCGGAGCGTTGCTTGTCATCATTCAGCCGGTCGAACCTTCGGTCGGCCGCGAGTATATCGGCCGCGTGTTCGCCATCTGCGTGCTCGGCGGACTCGGCAGTCTACCGGGAAGTCTTATCGCAGCGATGCTGCTCGGTGTCATGGAAAGCCTGACGTCTACTTTTTACGGGCCTTCGTGGTCGCCGGCGGTAGCATTCGGATTTCTTCTTCTCACCCTCGCCTTCCGGCCGGCGGGATTGTTCGGACGATAGCCCGTGAACACTCTTCGTTTCACCATCATTTGTCTGCTGGTTGGCGTCGCAGTCTATATCTGCGGGCACCTGCTCGGCGTGGGCTATGTGTTCTTCGCGGGCTACACGATTCTTCAGTTCGTCGTGCTCTCGTCAGCGTGGAACATCCTCGGAGGCTATTGCGGCTATGTGAATTTCGGTTCGGCGGCTTTCTTCGCGCTTGGCGCGTATTCCACAGTGTTCTTCTACAAGTTCAACCCGCTGCCGATTCCCGTCTTGATCGTTATCGGCGCGGTAGTGTCCGGCATCGTCGGATTGGGCATGGGCTACCTGACATTGCGGCTGCGCGGCGCCTTCTTTGCCATTGCCACGTTGGCCATGGCGGTGGTCCTGCAAACATTGGTGGTCAACTGGACTTATGTCGGTGGCTCGCGCGGCGCCTATATTGTGCGCGAGGAGACCGTCTCGATCTTTGGCTATTCGATCGAATATATCGAATATCTGTTCTTGCTCATGTTGGCCCTTGCGATCGTCTCGATCGTTGTTTCGCGCACGATCGCCCGGACGCAGCTCGGTTTCGGTTTTGCCACGATCCGCGACGATGAGCTGGCGGCAGAAGCCTTGGGCGTGCCTACCCTTCGACTCAAGTTGATTGCCACCACGATTTCCGGCGCATTGATGGGAATGGCCGGCGCGCCTTTCCCCTATTACATCGGGTACTTGCAGCCGGCATCGGCCTTTGGGCTCGAATACGGGGTTAATTCCATCGCCATGCCCATCATTGGCGGGACGACCAGCTGGGTCGGCCCGCTGGTCGGCGCTATTTTGCTGGGTTCGCTGCAACAGCTTGCCACGGTGACCATTTCATCGGCCGTCAACCTTCTCATAGTCGGCCTGCTGCTGGTCGCCTTCGTCGTCATCGCACCGAACGGTTTGGTTGGATTGGTGCAGGAGCGGCTTCGGGCACGGAGGAGCAAATGAGCCCGCTTCTTCACGTCAGCAATGTCAGCAAACGCTTTGGCGGATTTATTGCGCTTGATGGCATCGAGCTTGAGGTGCAGCAGGGCGAGCGCGTTGGGCTGATAGGCCCGAACGGATCCGGCAAGAGCACGCTTGTGAACTGTATCTGCGGCGCTCTGCAAAACGAACAGGGTAGCGTGCACTTCGACGGCCACGCGATGGACGGCCTTGCCGCACATCAACGCACGCATCGCGGACTGGCACGCAGCTTCCAGCTGCCGCGTCCGTTCGTCAGCCTGAGTCTCGCTGACAATATACGTGTTCCAATGCTCTATACCGTTCACAAGCGCACCGGCCCCTTGCACGCGGACAGTGTCGACGCGCGTTGCATCGAATTGTTACGTCTGGTCGGACTCGACAAGAAAGCGCGCCACATGCCGCGCGACCTCACCCAGGTCGAGATGCGCAAGCTTGAGCTGGCGCGCGCCGTGGCGGCAGAACCGAAACTCCTGATCGCCGACGAGTCTATGGCCGGCCTGTCGCACACCGAGATTGAGGACATTCTCGCTCTGCTCAAGCAGCTTAACGAACGCGGCATTACCATTATTCTGATCGAGCACATCATGAGCGCGGTGATGAGTTTTTCGCAACGGCTCGTCGTCCTGGTGAGCGGCAAGAAGATCGCCGACGGCAAGCCGGAAGACGTCGTGCGCAACCCCGAGGTCGTGAGGGCATATCTTGGCCAGTAGCCTGACCATAAACGGCGTGCACGCGGCCTACGGCTCTGTTCGCGTCATTGAGGACGTCTCGATGTCCGTCAAGCCCGGCGAAACCGTTGCCTTGTTGGGCACAAATGGCAACGGCAAGAGCACGCTCATGAAATGCGTGATGGGTATTGTACGTCCGAAAGGCGGAAGCATCATCGCCGAGATCGATGGCGAAAAATTCGACCTGGTCGGCCGCAGCACCGAACAGATCGTCGATCTTGGTATCGCGCTTGTGCCCGAAGGACGCAGGTTATTTCCTAAGCTGACGGTTGAGGAGAACCTGTTGCTCGGCGCGTTCCGGCCAAAGGCGCGGGCGCGAATCAAGGCCAACATGGATTTCTGTTTTGAATCGTTTCCGCGCCTCGCCGAGCGTCGCAACCAACTTGCCGGCTCGATGAGCGGCGGCGAACAGCAGATGCTGGCGCTCGCCCGCGCCTTGATGCTGGCACCACGCATTCTCCTGGTGGATGAACCGTCGGTCGGCCTGGCACCGCAGCTGGTTGCCCGCACCATCGACGCCATCAAGCTGCTCAAGGAGCACTACCATCTCACGGTGCTGATGGCCGAACAGAATTTCACGCAAGCCATCCGCATCGCTGACCGCGGCTATGTGATCGTGCACGGCAAGATCGCGTTCGAAGGCCGCTCGGCCGACGAGCTCAACAACAATGACCTCGTCAGGCAGCTTTACATGGGCATGTGAAACGCAGACCGTGAAAATAAAATGGCGCGGGCTTGACGGCCCGCGCCGAATTTTTGCGATCCGCCGACGAGACTACTGCAGAGCTTTCTCGTACGGATAGATCACCCTGCCGGTGGAAAGCGAAGAGGGCGTCAGTACAGTCTGATAGCCCATGCCTTTCCAGGTTTCGAGCCCCGCGCCTTCCTTGATGTCGTGATATTGGACCTGCATCATGCCCGACTTGGTCCACTCTCCGCCGGTCGGGCCGTAGCTCCAATCGCCCATGATGGTCTTGTGCGGGTTCTTGCGCAGCCAGTCGGCGATCTTGTTGTCGTCGATGCTCTTCGTCGCGGCGATCGCTTCGCCCAGCATGTTGATGTAGGCGTAGCCCCAGCCGCCGAGATAGTAGCCGAGTGGGTCGACGCCCGCGGCGCCGGCCTTGGCCTGGTACGTTTTGAAGAATTCGACCGCCGGCGCCATCATTTTGTCGGACGGGACCCAGGTCTCGTAATTGATGATGCCGTTGAGCTTGGGTCCGAGCTTGCTCTTGAACACGGTCGCCTGCAGCCCGACCATTGCGCCGCCGAGCATTTTCGGCCGGTAGTTGATCTCGCGCACCGCCTGCACGATGCCGACCGAACCGAGCGGATAGGAGCAGACGATAACCATGTCGGGATTGGCAGCCTGCACCGCGCGCACGATGGGAGTGTAGTCTGTCGTGGCGGGCGGGTACTTCTTGTCGTAGACGATCTTCACGTCGAATTTCTTGGCGTTCTCGCGCGCGCCGTCGCAGGCATTGTTGGAGAATTCGGCGTCCTCGACCACAAGCCCGAGCGTCTTCGGTTTCGGATTTTGCTGCGCCGCGACCTGGAAGAAGCCTTCGGTGAACGACGGCTTGGTCTGCGGGCCCGTGGGCAGCACCGAGAAATATTTCGGGTATTTGAATTCGTGGTTCGCATCGAGCGCGAACAAGCCGATGAGCGTCTTGCCTTTCGGCATGACGACAGGAATCGTCGGCGCGACCATGTTGGTCGCATAGCCGCCGACCACGAGATCGACTTTGTCGACGTCGAGCAGCTTGGTGTAGATGCCGGGGATTTCGGACGGGCTGCTCTTGTCATCGTAGTACACGAGCTTGACCGGACGTCCGAGCAATCCGCCCTTGGCGTTGGTCTGTTCCTCCCAGATCTGCATGCCGAGCAGCGCCTGCTTGCCGTTGGGGGCGAGCGGGCCGGTCAGCGCCATGCCAAAACCGATCTTGATCGGCTCTTTGTTTTGGGCGGTAGCGCCCCCCACGAACATTGCCCCGGCCGCGACGGCCAGAGCCGTCCCGGCGATTAAGGCAAGTGTCCGGGACTTGAGGTTTTTCAACATATATTCTCCTCCCGTGAACCTCGTTTTATTCGATACCCAATAATGACAGCGACCACGGTAATGGTCCACCGGGGGCGGCAGAAAGTCTCGAGGATTAGACGAATTGCCTGATGCTGGCCGCCCAAATTGGGCATGGCGCAGCCAAATCAGGCTGCGCCACGTCTCGTGCCCGGTGGTGGGCCGCGTTGGGAAGACTTATTGTCGCGCCTTCTCGAACGGGTAGATCACGTCACCCGACTTGTATTCGGCTGGTGTAATGATCGCCAGGGTGTCTGCGCTCTTGAACTGATCGACGCCGTTGCCCTTGATGCCCCGGAACTGTGCCTGCAAGACCCGAGACTTCGCCCATTCGCCGTTCTTGCCGAAGGACACGTCGCCGACAATGGTCTTAAACGTGGTCTTGCGCAGATAGTCGGCGAGTTTGGCGTCGTCTGCGCTCTTGATTGCCGTGATCGCCTGACCAAGCACATCCAGATATGCGTAGCTGAAAGGCGCCATATAGTAGCCAAGCGGATCGATGCCGGCCTTGGCCGCGCGTTCCTGGTACTTCTGCATGAATTCAGCAGTACCTTTGAATAGCAAAGATTTCGTCGGCAGCCAGAAGTCGTAATTCATGTAGCCATTGAGCGCAGGACCGAGTTTGGTTTTGAACACGGTGGACTGCAGCCCAACCATGGCCCCGCCGATCATCTTCGGATTGAGTTTAGCCTCGTTGGCGGCAAGCACCATGCCGACCGAGTCGAGCGGGTAGGAGCAGATCACAACCAGGTCTGCATTGGTCGCCTGGATCGCCCGCACGATCGGTCCAAAATCGGTGGTCGCCGGCGGATAGCTTTTATCATAGACGATCTTCAACCCGGCCTTGGCTGCATTCTCTCGCGCGCCTTCGGCCGCATTCTTGGAAAACTCCGCGTCGGCAGCAACGATTGCAACCGTCGCCGGCTTCGGTTTCTGCGCCATCGCGGTATCGAAGAAGCCTTTGGTGAAAGACGTCTTCGGCTCAGGACCGGTCGGAATCATCGCGAAGTAGCGGTCGTAATGAAAATCGGTGTTCACACCGAGTCCGTAGAGGCCCAGAAACGTCTTCTTGCGCTGCATGACCACGGGCATCGCCGGCGCCAACATGTTCGTGCCGTAACCGCCGACGATGACATCGACTTTGTCGACATCGAGCAATTTGCTGTAGATGCCCGGTACCGTCGATGGATTGCTTTGATCGTCGTAGTGGATGAGCTGGACGGGCCGGCCGAGCAGACCGCCCTTTGCGTTTGTCTCCTCGACCCAGATGTCCATCGCAAGCATGGCGGATTTGCCGTTCGGCCCAAGCGGGCCGGTTTCGGCCATTCCGAAACCGATCTTGATCGGTTGTTTGTCTTGCGCAGTCGCGATCGTTGCCGTCGCCGCCAAAGCGACTGCCGCAAAACCGCCAATCAGGAATTTCACGTATCGCTGCATGGTTTCCCTCCCAGATTTATTGTGATTTTGCGATTTTTTAGCCCAACAGCCTTGCCCACGCCAGTAGGATGCACCGCTTGGTGGGACGGTCAGACACCCTCGACCATAATCGTTTCGACTTCGCCCGCGCCGCTGCGCCGGAAGGCTGCAGCCTTGTCGTATTCCGGCGACGTGAAACAGGCGACGCCTTGCTCAAGGGTCGGAAATTCGATGACGATGAACCGGTGGAATTTGTCCGGGCCTTCCATGATCTGAAAACGGCCGCCGCGGGCCAGCACCTTGCCGCCGAACTTTGCGATAATCCCAGGTACCAGATCGGTGTACTTTTTGTACTCGACGGGGTCGTTGATTTTTGAACGCGCAACCCAATAGGCCGGCATATTTAACTCCTTCACAGCGGCGTCATGCCCCGCCTTGTGCCGGGCATCCACGTCTTTAATGGTTGAGAGTAGAAAAACGTGGATGGCACGCGCAACTCGGGCCTGCCCGAGTTGCGCAAAGTCTTATTTTAAGGACCGCAAGTCGGGTATACCCGGCTTGCGGGCGACAAGCCCGGCTATCACCGAGGTAAGATTCCATGGCCCGCAAAGTGATCGATATTTCGGTTCCGCTGGAAAACGACGTGGCGGCAGACCCACCTGGCTATGGTCCGAAAATCGAGTATTTCAACCACGAGCAGACGGCAGCTGATATCCTCAAATTTTTTCCTGGTCTGAAAAAGGAAGATTTGCCGGATGGCGAAGGCTGGGGCTTCGAGTGGGTTCGGCTATCGACCCATTGCACGACGCATCTTGATGCCCCCTGGCACTTCGCTTCGACCATGGATCACGGCAAACGCGCCGTCACAATCGACGAGGTTCCGCTCGACTGGTGCTTGCAGCCCGGCATCAAACTAGACTTTCGGCATTTCCCGGACGGTTACGTCGCAACGGCGAAGGATGTTGAAGCCGAGCTCAAGCGTATCGGTCACATGTTGTCGCCACTTGAAATCGTGGTTGTGAACACGAGCGCCGGTACGGCGTACGGACGCCCTGACTACGTAGCCAAAGGTTGCGGCATGGGTCGCGAGGCAACCTTTTATCTGCTCGAGCGCGGCGTCCGCGTGACCGGAACCGACGGCTGGAGTTGGGACGCGCCCTTCATCTACACGATGAAGAAATACGCCGAGACCCATGACGCTTCGCTGATCTGGGAGGGCCATCGCGCCGGCCGCGAGATCGGGTACTGCCACATCGAAAAGCTGCACAATCTGGAGGCGCTGCCGTCCAAGGGCTTTGTGGTCAGCTGCTTCCCGGTCAAAGTGCGCGGCGGTTCAGCCGGCTGGACCCGCGCGGTAGCGATCATTGATGCTTGATTGCCCACCGCGCCGGGCGATAGCATCCCAACCAACAAAGCCCCGGGCCAAACCCCGGTAAAATAAGCACTTCCAGGGAGGATTGCACGTGGATAGACGCCGTTTCGTCGCCGGCAGCGCCGCCGCAACCGCGACTTTGAGCTTATGGTCTGCTTTCGCTGAGGACGCTTATCCGTCCCACGCGATCACCTTCATCAATCCGTTTCCACCGGGAGGCGCCGCCGATGTGGTCGGCCGTCCTCTCGCCGCCGTGCTTGAGCCGATTCTCAAGCAACCTTGTGTGATCGAAACCAAAGCCGGCGCGGCCGGGGCGCTGGGCGGGCAAGTTGCCGCCACAGCGAGGCCGGACGGTTACACGCTGCTCATTCACATTGTGTCTATCTCGGGGTTTGCCGAAGTCGACAAGCTATTCGGCCGTCAACCGAAGTTCACGCGTGCCGACTTTATCCCGATCGCGCGACTAACCTCTGGCCCAATGATTTTGGTGGTCAACGATCAGCAACCGTACAAGACCGTCAAGGAACTGGTCGAAGATGCCAAGGCCAATCCCGACAAGCTAACGTTCAGCTCATCGGGACTTTATGGTGCCCTGCATCTGCCGACGGCTCTGTTCATGCAAGCCACCGGCATCAAGATGAAGCATCTGCCGACAAACGGCGGCGGTCCCGCGCTCACCGCCATTCTCGGCAACAATTCGCAAGTGCTTGTGTCAGCGATCGCGCCTGCATTTGGCCAGGTTAAGGCCGGCAAGCTTCGGGCCCTCGCCTGCTTTAGTCCGCAGCGCGCGGCATCGATGCCGGATGTCCCGACTCTCAAGGAACTTGGCTACAACGTCGAGTTTTCCCTCTGGGTTGGCGTATTCGCGCCGAAGAATACGCCCGACGCGGCTGTGAAAGTGCTGGGCGAGGCGATCAAGAAGGCGGCGACCAGCGATCAGTTCAAATCTGCAATTAACAATATCGGCGACGAGGTCGCTTATCTCGATCAGGCGGCGTTTGCGAAATTCTGGGACGAGGACGCCATGCGGGTCGAAGCGGCGGTGCATGCGATTGGCCGCGTCCAGGGCTGACGCGACTGGAGTGCGTTCAAGTCCGGAGGGTACGATGGATCGCCGTAGTTTTGTTGTCGGCACCGGTGCGCTTATTGCCGCCGGCCCCGCGTTCGCGCAGGAGACGTTTCCCTCGCACGCGATCACGATTATCAATGCATTCCCACCAGGCGGCGCCAATGATGTTGTAACGCGTCCGCTAGCTGCAACAATGGAGCCAATCCTCAAGCAGCCAGTGGTGGTCGAGACAAAAGCCGGCGCCGCCGGCCAGGTCGGCGCGCAGGTTGCCGCCAATGCCAAACCGGACGGCTATACACTGCTCTCGCACAACACCGGCCTTTCCGGTTACGCCGAAGTCGACAAGCTGTTTGACCGGCCGGTGAAGACCAGCCGCGCCGATTTCATCCCGCTGGCTCGGCTGATCGCCGACCCTTGCGTGCTTCTCGTCAATGATCAGCAGCCGTACAAGACGCTGAAGGATTTCATTGACGATGCCAAAAAGCAGCCGGATGTCATCGTTTACAGCTCGGGCGGCCTTTATGGCGCCACACACCTGCCCGTTGCGATGCTGGAAAAGGCTGTCGGAGGCCTGAAACTACGCCATCTACCGACCAATGGCGGTGGCCCGGCAATCACCGCGATTCTTGGCAACAATGCGCAGGTCACCGCGCAATCGGTCTCGGCGTCGCTCACGCACATCAAAGCCGGCAAGTTGCGACCGCTGGCCTCATTTGGCGCCAAGCGTTCGCAAGTTCTGCCCGACGTGCCAACGCTGAAAGAGCTCGGGTACGACGTTGAGTACTATCTGTGGGTCGGGATCTTTGCGCCGAAAGCAACGCCGGCCAATGTAACGACGATATTACGTGCGGCGATCGACAAAGCCGCCCATACACCCGCATTTACGTCCGCGATGAACAATCTCGGGCAGGAAGTTGCGTATCTGGACGGGCCGGACTTTCAGAAATTCTGGGACGTCGACGGAAAACGAGTCGACGAAGCTGTGAAGGCAATTGGCCGCGTGCAGGGATGACAATCCGCTTTCAAACCATAAACCGGATTTAGCCGGAAATAACAACCGAGGGGAACAAGATGGATCGCCGAAGTTTCGTCGCCGGCACTGTGGCGTCTGCCGCAACACTGGCGGCCGGACGCTCAATCGCACAAGACGCTTATCCGTCGCGCACCATTACAGTCATCAGTCCATTTCCTCCTGGCGGCGTGAGCGACACCATAACGCGTCCGCTCGATGCCGCGCTTGAAGTTGTTTTCAAGCAGCCGGTGGTGCTGGAAAACAAGGCTGGCGCCGCCGGTGCTGTTGGCGCGCAGTTTGCCGCGACCGCAAAGCCTGACGGCTATACGTTGCTCACGCACATCGTATCGATTTCGGGTTTCGCCGCGGTCGACAAGCTGTTTGGGCGCCAACCGAAGTTCACCAATGCCGACTTCGTCCCGATTGCACGCATCGTTGCCGACCCGATTGTCATGATCGTCAACAAGGATCTGCCGTATCGCACACTGAAAGACCTTGTGGCCGACGCCAAAGCCAATCCTGATAAACTGATCTACAGCTCGTCCGGACTTTACGGCGCGTCGCACATTCCGACGGTGCTATTTGCCAAATCGGCCGGCGGCCTTCAGATGCGCCATCTGCCCACAAACGGCGGCGGCCCGTCAGTCACCGCGGTGCTGGGCGGGAACGTCAATTTCTTCATGTCGCCGACGTCGATCGCGCTGCCGCATATCCGCGCCGGCAAGGTCAATGCGCTTGCCGTATCGAGCGCCAAACGCATCAAATCGCTTCCGGACGTCCCGACTTTCCGTGAACAAGGGTACGATCTGGAATACTATTTCTGGGTCGGCATCTTCGCTCCACGGGGCACGCCGCAATCGATCATCAATACGTTGCGGGAAGGCATCGACAAGGCCGCACACAGCAAGCAGTTTCTTGATACGCTAGAAAATCTCGGTCAGGAACTGGCGTATATGGACCAGCCCGAATTCGCGAAATTCTGGGCGGCCGACGCCAAGCGCCAGGAAGACGCGATTAACGCCATCGGCCGCGTACAGGGATGACGCCGGCGACCAAGGAAGCCGCGCCTCGGCGGGGCTTCCAAACAATTGCCAAGGATGTCGCATGACCATACGCGCCGATCATGTTGCAGGCGTCTTCTTCATTGGCTTCGGCCTGCTGGTGATTGCACTCAGCGGCGACCTGCCTACGGGCAATCTGTCCCTGCCCGGCTCCGGTTTCATGCCAAAAATTGTCGCCTGTCTGACGATTTTTTTCGGACTGGTCCTGGCGTTGCGCGCGCGTGAGAGCAAACCATTTGCAACATTGTCGTGGGCCGACGCCAAGCACGCAGTCCTCGTGGTGGCGATTACGTCGGCAGCGATCGCACTCTTTGAACGGCTTGGTTTTTTGACGACCAATGTGCTGATGATCTTCGCGCTGCTCGCCGTCATCGAGCGGCGCCGGTTGTTACCGGCGACGATCTATAGCGTCGGCGTGGCCGGGGTCACGTACGTACTGTTCGTCTATGTGCTTAAAACGCCACTCGAAGCCGGCCCGCTGGGATTCTAGGATCGTCGTGGAAACAACTCTTCATAGTCTCTACCTCGGGTTTTCTGTCGCGCTTGCGCCGGCCAATGCCTGGTACGCATTCCTCGGCTGTCTGGTTGGCACCCTCGTCGGCGTGCTGCCGGGAATTGGTCCGCTCGCCGGTATTTCGATCCTGCTGCCTATAACCTTCGGTCTCAACGCGACGCAGGCCATCATCATGCTCGCGGGCATTTACTACGGTTCGCAGTACGGCGGCTCCACAACGTCAATCCTGATGCGTATTCCCGGAGAAGCGTCTTCGGTGATGACCTGCATCGACGGTTACGCCATGGCGAAGAAAGGGCGCGCCGGCGCAGCCCTTTGTATTGCCGCCGTCGGTTCGTGGATCGGCGGATCATTCGGCGTTCTCGTGCTCACTGTCGTCGCGCCTCCGCTGGCGACGATCGCCATCCGTTTCGGGCCACCTGAATATACGGCCCTGCTCATTCTCGGCCTGATTTTCCTCGCTTATATGTCGTCGTCCTCGCTGATCCGGACGCTGCTGATGGCCTGCCTCGGCCTGCTGCTCGGCATGATCGGCATCGACAACATGACCGGTCATTTCCGCTACAGTTTCGACCTCGCCGAGCTGGGCGATGGAATCGGCATCGTGCCGGTCGCGGTCGGCTTGTTCGGTCTCGGCGAAATCCTTTCAACGCCGAGCGCCGACGCCGTGAAAGAGATCATTACGCCGCGTCTGCGCGATTTGCTGCCGACCCGAAAGGAATGGAGCGAATCCAGCATGCCGATTGCGCGCGGCACGCTGCTTGGATTCATCATCGGTATTATCCCGGGATCAGCCCACATTATCTCGAGCTTCCTGTCCTACGCGTTGGAGAAACGCGTCTCGAAACATCCCGAGCAATTCGGCAAGGGTGCCATTGCCGGCGTTGCCGGGCCAGAAACTGCCAACAACGCCGCCTCAACCGGCGCATTCGTGCCGCTGCTCGCCCTCGGCATTCCGACCAGTCCGATTACGGCGGTCCTGATTGGCGCGCTGATGATTCACGGCGTTTCCGTCGGGCCGACGCTGGTTAACGACCATCCGGATGTGTTCTGGGGATTTGTGGCGTCGATGTATGTCGGCAACCTCATGTTGCTTGCGCTCAATTTGCCGCTGGTGAGCGTGTTTGTAACGGTGCTGCGCATTCCTTATGCATATCTTTATCCGCTGATCATCATGTTCTGCATCATCGGCGTCTATGAGGTGAACAATTCGATCGTCGATGTCTGGATCATGCTGATCATGGGCGTGGTCGGCTACGCCTTGCGTAAATTCGACTTCGATCCGGCACCACTCGTACTTGGCCTGGTGATCTCGCCGATTCTCGAGCAGAGCCTGCGCCAGTCGCTGATCATGTCGAATGGCAATTATCTGATTTTCTTCAGCCGGCCGATCTCGGCCGGCCTGATGGCCGTCAGCATCGGACTGCTTGTGCTCGCGGCCTATGCGTTCATGCTCAAGCGCGCGGATTGGCGCACCAAGCTCGCCGAAGCCGAAGCGGGCGAAGCGGAGCTCTGAGAGCTACGCCGCTTTGCGCGCGTGTAGCGCCATCACAATCATGGCCGCACCGCCGAAGATCATGTTGATTCCGACCAACAGACCGAGCGCCCATGCCGCCGTGCTGGGAAGACCGGCCAATATCATCGCAGCCAGCACCAGGTCGATCAGTCCGCTCACCAGCATCCAGCCCCACTGACCGGACAATTCGCGTTTGTGTTCGAGAGCAAACATGATCGAGACCGCGCCTTCGATCAGAAAGAATGCGATTAGCACAAACGTCAACGACAGCGCGCCAATGACCGGAGACGCGATCAGCATCACGCCAACAACGATGCCGAGGATTGCCGACAGCAGCGACCACCAGAACCCGGGGGCATGACGCATCCAGAATGTCGTTACCAGACCGACGATACCGCTGATCAAAATCAGCCAGCCGAAGAAGATCGTCACCGCCAGCGTGGCGACAGGCGGAATAACGACGGCGATGCCTCCGAGAATCAAGAGCACAATGCCTTCGATCAGAAAGAGCACCCAGTGCTCACGCAATACGCTGGCCGCCGCGCGCTGAATTCCTTGGATGTCGGATTGGGTGGACATGGACGCCTCCGCAGTTTCCTTTGCGAGGAAGGAACATTACTCCTGCGTCCGGTCAGCGCATAGACGCCAGCCGGCTCAAGCCCAAAGGCGCTCGTTGTCCATACCCTTGTACAGGCCGGCAACGTATTCGCCGTAACCATTGAACAGCAGCGTAGGTCTCCGTTCGCCGGTACCTATGACTTCCTCGGTTGCCTGGCTCCAGCGGGGATGCGGTACCTGCGGATTGACGTTCGCCCAGAAGCCATACTCAGACGACTGCAAGGCTTCCCACATGCCTTTCGGACGTTGTTCGGTGAAACTGAACTTCACGATCGATTTGATCGACTTAAAGCCATACTTCCACGGGACCGCTAGCCGCAGCGGCGCGCCATGCTGGCGCGCGAGCGGATGACCGTAAGCGCCGGTGACGAGGAAGGCGAGCTCGTTGGTCGCCTCCGCCATGGTGAGGCCTTCGACATAGGGCCACGGAAACCATGGCTGCCGCTGGCCGGGCGCCATTTTGGGATCCATAAAAGTTTCCATCCGCACATATTTTGCCGACCCTAAGGGGCGGGCAAAGTCGACCAACTTTGTAAACGGAAACCCGCTCCAGGCGATTGCCATGCCCCACGCCTCTACGCAGCGGTGGCGATATGTACGTTCTTCCAGCGTGAGCTTGCGGATCAGATCGTCGATGCCGACTTCCATCGGCTTCTCAACCAGACCATCGATCTTCACGGTCCACGGCCGGATGACCAGCCCTTGAGAAGCCGCCGCGATGGTTTTCGCCGTGCCGAATTCATAGAAATTATTGTAGTTGCCGTTGATCTTCTCATCGGTGATCGACCGATCGAGCGCATATTTCTCGTTGCGTTTTGCGGGATAGAGATCGGCACTTGGATCCGGCAATGCGGCGACATCAGACAGCCGTTGCGCCTTGGCGCCGTACGGCATCAGAGCGAGTGCGCTTGCACCGCCAGCTAGGAATCCGCGCCGGCTGGAAACCAGATGCTCCGGGGTGACGAGGCGGTCGGCAATTTCCCAACCGCGGCGGCGAATGACGTTCATGGCAAGGCTTCCAGAATCGCCGCACAGACCTACGTGGCACAGCGATCACTGGCAAGTCACGGGTCCGCGAAAGAGAACCCCTTCCGGACTTTAATGGAATCCGTCCATATATGACTGAGGCTTGCCCGCACCTTGCATGCGCGCGCGCAGGCGGCCGGTAAGGTCGGCCTTGGGCATCGGTTTGGCGAATAGAAAGCCCTGACCGACCTGACAGCCGATGGATTGCAGCTTGTGGCTTTCATGCGTCGTCTCAATGCCTTCGGCAACAGTGCGCAGGCCAAATCGGCGACCGAACTGGACAATCATCTCGCACAAGTCGGCATTGGAATGATCTTCGTTGCAGTTGGCGACGTAGCTGCGGTCGATCTTCAGCTCGCTGAAAGGCAACCGTTCAAGGCACGCGAGCGAGGAATAGGCCGCGCCGAAATCATCAATGGCAAGCTCGCACTTGAGTGGATGCAACGCGTCCGCAACATCTTTCGCGAGATCAAGGTCATTGACGATCTGATTTTCGGTCACTTCCAGGATCATGCCCGGCCAGTTGGCCGCGGCAGGGTGCGCCTCACGCAACATCTGCGGGATTGGAAGCTCGCTCAGAGCCGAGACCGGCACGTTTACTGAGAGCTTCAGTGGAACGCCGCACCGGGCAAAATCCGCCCAATCGGTGAGAGCGGTGAGGATTACCCGCTCGGTCAGAGCGATCATATCTTTTTCGCTGGCATCCGGCAGAATCAGTGCAGGCGGGACAATGCCACGCTTCGGGTGGTGCGCGCGCATCAACGCCTCGGCGCCAACCAAATGCAGTGTCTTGAGCTCGATCTTCGGCTGATACCAAAGCTCGAACCAATTGTTGCTGAGAATTTCGCCGAGGGGAATCGGCGCCTTTGGGTCGGCATAAGATGCCGACTCCGACGAGAACAAATGTCGAAGCCCTTCGAGCATGGTCACTCCCGACGAATGCGGCGCACTCGCACGGCGCGTCATGCCCGAATTTTGAGAGCTTCCGGCGGCTGGTCGGTTAACAACGCGCAACTGCCGGTGAATCTGCTTTGTATCTGCTTGCCGAAATGCCAAAAATTATCGCTGTTGTCTCCGCATTTGCGGAGGCAACAGCGATTTTTTCGGAATATTTATTCCGCGGCCCGTCTGGCGGCGATGATCTGATCCGCTGTGCGGCCCGTCAGTTCGGCCATATGGTCGAATTTGAAGATAAATGAGCCGACTCCGGCGGTAGCGGAGCGCACCTCGATTATCAGATCGCCGATTTCCGCTTCCGGCATCTGCGCACGGACCGTGTCCCAGCCCTGCCAGCCTTCCCGCGTATCGAAACCGAGAATCTGGCCGCGTCGGCCTGAAAGGATCGCGTTCATTTTGGCGGTCGCCTCGCTGGGACAAACGATTTCAACCTCGTGGATCGGCTCCAGCAAGACAGGCTGACATTGCGGCAAGCCTTCGGTGATACCTATGCGGCCGGCGGTGCGGAACGCCTGGTCCGATGAGTCGACCGTGTGGTAGGAGCCGTCGATCAGCGCCACCGACATGTCGACCACCGGAAAACCAAGCGGGCCGTGCTTGAGCGCGTCGATGACGCCCTCCTCAACCGCCGGAATGTAATTGCGCGGCACAACACCGCCGGTAATGCGGTCTTCGAATTTGAAACCGGTGCCGCGCGGGAGTGGCTTGATTTCGAGCACAACGTCGCCGAATTGCCCGTGCCCACCCGATTGTTTTTTGTGTCTGCCACGCTGAGTAATCGGCTTGCGGATAGTTTCGCGATAGCCGACCGACGGCGGGCGCGTGGACACCGGAACCACGAAACGCTCGGCGAGTCGTTCGGCCGCGACCCGCAAATGCATTTCGCCTTGCCCCCAGATTACTACTTCGTGGCTCTCCGCATTGTGCACAACCGCGAGCGAGGGGTCTTCTTCGGTCAACTTGGCGAACGCCGGTCCCAACTTGACATCGTCCTTGCGCTCCTTGGCTTGCACGGACGTAGCAAGCACAGGCGCATAGGGCTTGAGTTGCGCCAATGCGGCGTGCGGCTGCTTGCCTGAGGAAAGCGTATCTCCGGTTTTGGCATTTTCGAGCTTGCCGAATGCTACCGTCTCGCCGGTCGTTGCCTGGCCGCGTTTCTCGAAATGCTGACCCATCAGCTTGAATACACCGGAGACGCGCCCGGAATCGCCCGCGGGCGTGCTTAGCGTAGTGCCATCGCCGGCCTGACCGACAAGCAGACGGACAACCGACATTTTTCCGCCATGCGTGGTGTGGAAAGTCTTGAGCACCAGCGCCAATGCTTCGTTGCCCGCCTTGACTCCGAGGCGCTGCGCCGTTTCGTTGACGCCCGGCGACTCATGCCGCAATGCTTTCATCAAACGCAGCACACCATTGCTGCGGGTGGCAGCACCGAGCAGCACCGGACAAACGATCCGCTCGCGCAATTCCTTGGCGAGGTCGTCGAATACCTTGTCGCGCGGCGGCTCGATGTCCTCGAGCAATTGCTCCATCAGCTGATCGTCATGGTCAGCCAGCGTCTCCAGCATCGTGAAGCGCGCTTCCTTCTTGCGATCAAGGGCTTCGCCTTTGAGTTCGATGATCTCGGAGGGCGCGTGCTCCTTATAGACATAGGCGCGCTCGAGCGCGAGATCGACGAAGCCCGAAATGATGTCGCCGTTCCAGATCGGAATTTGTCGCAGCAGCAACGGCACACGCGACGCCGGCTGCAACAACTTGATGGTCTCACGGACGCGCTTGTCAGCCTTGTCGATCTTGTTGAGGAAAATGAAGCGCGGAATGTTCTGATCTTCCAACTCACGCAGGATCAACTGTAGCTGCGGCACTTTCTTTTCATCCGCCTCGCAAACAATCACCGCGGCATCAATTGCCGGCAGCACGCTGCGCATGTCCTGAATGAATTCGATTGAGCCGGGGCAGTCGATAAAGGTGTAGCTATCGCCCATGAAACTGGTGGTGGCGAAAGTCGCTTCCACGCTCATTTTGTGATGGCGCGCTTCCTTGCTGGCGTCGCCGACCGTAGTTCCCGCATCTACTGTGCCCTGCCGCTGAACGGCGCCGGTGCGGGCGAGGATTGCTTCTAACAGGGTTGTTTTGCCGCTTTGGAACGGGCCCACCAGCGCGATACACCGGGGACCCCTGGGACCCGTGCCATTTTGTCCCATATCGTGCCTCCCTTGCCGGCCGGGAGGTCGGACCTCGTTTCCCGGCCCTGTCACAATATCGTCTCAGGCCCCGAGGGGACTGGCAAGGGCAGAAATTCGCGATGTGAGAAAAAGAAGCTACTTGACGAAACTCAGGTCGAGCACGTTTCGCGCGTCGACGCTTTTGTCGATCAGGCCCCGTGCCTTGTACCACGCGACCTGACGCTCGATATCAGGCAAATCAAGGCGCGCCTGGGGGTCTATGAAGTAGGCGGCGATCTCCACCGTGGCGGCGGCGTTTTCGCGGCGGTCCGGATAGATATACCGCGCAATCGTCATTGCCGCTTCGTGTGATTTGTCGTCGGAGGTTCGCTTGTAATGGCGATCGATGCGCAGCAGCGCGGCGGAGTAGTCCGTGACGCCTCGCCGATATGCATTCACGAATTTTTCGACCACCGCGCGGCGGTTTTGAATCATCTTGTTCGAGACGAACAAGGCGCCCAACTGCTGTTCATCCACTTCGGAATACCATCCGACCAGCTTGGCCTGGTTTGCTCCCATTAGCTCACGCGCATAAGGCGCCGGAACGATCGCGGCATCGACTTGGTTGGTGCCGACGGCGCGCGCAATCGCATCGAGTGTCTGCATCGGCTTTATGTTGATATGACTGACTTCAATGCGCTTGGCGCGGGCAATCTGCTCGAGCTGATAGTGGGAAACAGAGCCCAACGCATCGATGGCAATCGTTTTGTTGGCAACATCATCAAATTTGCGCAAGCCTTTGGCGAAGCCGAGATTGGACGCGACCAGCTCGGTGCCTTCGTAAGAACGTTTCTCGCGCGTCTGCGCCGCGATCGCCTTGATCGATCCTTTGCCCGCTAAATTAAATGCAGCCGGGGTAAAGCCCGCGAGACCAAAATCGGTAGCGCCAGCGGCAAGCGTTTCTGCCACCGTTTGATCGGAATCATAGGCCGTCATCGCGAGATCAATACCTTCGGCTTTGAAGTAGCCTTGTGCCGCGGCGAGAAACAACGCGCCATTCTCGGTGAGACGCTGCGTGCCAACGACAACGCGTTCTTGCGCGGCGGCGGAGACGGTAAGACTTGCAAACAAAATGAGCGACAAGACCGCGCGACGGATCATGACCGCAGCCTACGAGAGTGATCATAACGGAAGGTGAATAGAGAAAAAGGAGGCTCTTTTCAGTCATTCCGGGACGGCTCAAAGAGCCGGACCTGGAATCCAGATCGATGATCGGTCAGTCCACTTGGATTCCGGGTTCGCCGCGGAGCCTGTCATCGGGCCGCGCTTCGCGCGGACCTTGGCGGCGCCCCGGAATGACGCTAGCGCGTCATTTCAAATTGCCGCAGAAACGCTGGATGCGCCGGCAAGCTTCCTCAAGGTCTTCGGTCTTGGTCGCATACGAAATGCGGAATGCGGGCCCGAGCCCGAACGCCGTTCCCTGCACGACTGCCACGCCCTCCGCTTCGAGAAGCTCGGTCACGAAATCCTGATCGATCGCGAGCTTTTTGCCGGTTGGCGCGGTCCTGCCCATGGTGCCTGCACAGGACGGATAAACATAGAACGCACCTTCCGGCGTCGGGCACTTAATGCCGTTCGCCTGGTTGAGCATCGACACGACGAGATCGCGCCGCTCCTTGAAAATCTTGTTGTGCTTGGGGATGAAGTCCTGCGGACCGTTCAACGCCTCGACTGCCGCCCATTGCGACACCGCCGACGGGTTTGAAGTCGACTGCGACTGAACGGTCGCCATCGCCTTGATCAGCGGCTCCGGCCCGCCCGCATAGCCAATGCGCCAACCGGTCATGCAGTAGGCTTTTGAGCAACCATTGATGGTCAGCGTGCGCGGATACAGCGAAGGCTCGACCTGCGCCGGCGTCGTAAACTCAAAGTCGTCGTAGACCAGATGCTCGTACATGTCGTCCGTCATGACGTGCACGTGCGGATGCCTCACCAACACATCGGTGAGAGCCTTCAACTCCGCACGCGTATAAGCGGCCCCACTCGGGTTTGACGGAGAATTGAGCAGAAACCACTTTGTCTTCGGCGTAATCGAACGCTCCAGCTGCTGCGCCGTCATTTTAAAGCCGGTCGCCATACTGGTCGTGACCTCGACCGGTTCGCCGCCGGCCAGAAGCACCATTTCCGGATAGCTCACCCAGTACGGCGCCGGGATTATCACCTCGTCGCCTGGGTTCAGCGTCGCAACAAAGGCGTTGTACAGCACCTGCTTGCCACCGGTGCCGATCGTGATCTGGCTAGGCTTATAGTCGAGGCCGTTCTCGCGCTCGAACTTCTTCACGACGGCATCCTTGAGCTCGGCAATGCCGTCCACGTTCGTGTACTTGGATGCCCTGCCGTCGCGGATCGCCTTGATCGCCGCCTCTTTAATGTTGTCAGGGGTGTCGAAGTCAGGCTCACCGGCGCCCAACCCAATAACGTTGCGGCCAGCGAGTTTGAGCGCGCGCGCCTTGTCCGTGACGGCGATGGTCGCCGACGGCTTGATGCGATTGAGCTGGTCCGCCAGAAAGGCCATCAAACTCTCCAATGCATGCCGCGGCATGCGGCTCCCACTGTCGTAATGCGGGCTTTCGAGTCCAGCAAGAGGCGTTCAGTTAAAGAAATTCGATGGGTTTGATCGGTTGTGACGATCGGTCGGAGTACGTCCTGAACGGGCGGAATCCGCGCGTTCCGACGCTTGAATCAGTGTGATTAACCGCCGGGCAACCGCACGCATGCTAGTTCCTCGCATCGGCAGAGGGCGCGCAAGGGAGTACCCATGACCGGGCACGCTGCGGGATTACGCCGGCTGGACGACCTCATTTGGGCCCTCGTGGCTGCCGTCACCGCGGTTGTCTTGATCGTCTCCGCCGCCGGCGGCTTCCATATCGTTTTGAAGAGTTACGCGGTCCCCGCCAGCACCGCGCTGGCGCTTTTCCTCGGCGCGTATTTCTACAGAGTGCATCGTACCGATCTTAAACTGGCTTCAACACTGGAGTCGACCGCACAGCTGGTAGTCTTCGCCGCGGTTGCCGCTCCCCTTTCCTACCTCGCTGCCAGCACGCCGTTGCCACTGCAAGACGCCTTCTTCGACGCAATGGATCACGCGCTCGGGTTCAATTGGAAGGAACTGCTCGCGCTCATGAACCGCTGGCCCGGCTTCCTGATATTCATGCGTGTCATCTATCTTTCCCTGACGGTGCAGATGACTGCGGTCGTGCTGCTCCTCGGCCTCACCGGACGGTTGCCGTGGCTTCGCGTCTATATGCTTGCGTTCATTTTTGCGGCCGTACTAACGATCGGTCTTTCGGCGCTGCTTCCAGCAGAAGGGGTGTGGCTGCATTACGGGTTGAAGGCGGACCCTGCCGCAATGCCGGTGAGCCATACCAGCTGGCCTGTGTTCCTCGGACTGCGCGATGGTAGCTACCGACTATTGATGGCGGTGGGCTCGGAAGGGATCATCACTTTCCCGAGTTTGCACGCGGCGTTGGCAGTGATTCTGATCGCTGCGTTTTGGCCAGTGCCAGTAGCGCGTTGGCTGTGCGCGGCTGCTAATTCGATTATGCTGGCTGCGACGCCGATTGATGGCTCGCACTACCTGGTCGACGTGTTGGCCGGAATTGTCATCGCCATCCTGTGTATTGTCGCCGCGCGCGTGCTCGTTGCACGCATGACTGAAGTGCCGGACGCGGCGGCGCTTTCTGATCTAGCCCCTACCGCAGCGCATATCGCCTCTCGCTCCCCGTAGCTTTTCGCCCGCATGCGGTTACAATAAGGCCAAGAGCCGGTTGGCGGCCGTACCATTTCATCCGGGAGAACGCCATGAAGCTTTCCGCCGAACAGCTCAAGGCTTTCGACGAACAGGGCTACGTCTTCTTTCCTAATTGCTTTTCTGAAGATGAGATCGTGCTGCTGCGCGCAGAAGCCGACAATATTCTGAAACTCGACCGCCAGGAGGTCTGGCGAGAGAAAACGGGTGCGCCGCGGACCGCCTTCGCAGCCCATACGTTCAGCGAAGTATTCGGCCTGCTGGCACGGCATCCGCGACTTGTCGAACCCCTGCAGCAATTGTTCGGCGAAGGTGTCTATGTCCATCAGTTCAAACTCAACGCCAAGGCGGCGTTCGAGGGCGACGTTTGGCAATGGCATCAGGACTATGGCACGTGGGCGCGCGACGATGGCATGCCAGAAGCGCGCGCCATGAACATCGCGGTTTTTCTTGACGAAGTGATGCCGATCAACGGGCCGCTGTTGTTAATCCCAAAGAGCCACAAGCAAGGTGTGCTTTCCGCCGGCCACGACAAGCTCACCACATCTTATCCGCTATGGACGCTCGACAAGGATACCGTGACAAGACTTGCTGCCGAGGCGGCCGGCCCCGACGGGGTCGGCATCGTCGCACCAACGGGCAAGCCGGGCTCGGTCCTCATGTTCCACGGCAATCTGGTGCATGCTTCGCCGCCGAACATAACGCCTTACCCACGCAAGATCGTCTACTTGACGTTATGTGCCGTCTCCAACCACATCACCAAGTTCACGCGGCCGGAATGGATTGCGCATCGCGATTTCGCGCCGATCCAGATGACCGATGACGATTCGTTGATCGAGTACGCGCGCGCGCACAAAGTAGCGGCGGAATAGAATTCCGTGTTTGGCGTACGCCGCAGTGCAATCGCTCGCTGCACTGCAGCGAATACATTTTAATTTTCCTAAATAGCTTCGCTGGGCGGCCATTTAATTGCCGAACTTTTCACGTCGTATTCATGTGTACTTCGGGGGTAGCGTAAGATCCCGAAACAGTATGCCTTGCATCAATTCGAGGGTCACAAGACCACGCGCAACGGATCGGATTCTGAATGTACACGCTCTATTCCATGCAGCGTTCGGGGAACAGCTACAAGGTCCGCCTTGCGCTGGCTCGACTCGGTATTCCCTACAAGCTCGTCGAAGTCGACATCCTCAAGGGCGAAAGCCGGACTCCTGAGTTTCTCGGAAAGAATCCCAACGGCCAGGTTCCGCTGCTCGAAGTCGCGCCCGATCGCCATCTCGCCGAATCCAATGCCATTCTGTGGTACGTCGCCGGCGGCTCCATGCTAGCTCCCGAAGATCGCATTTCTCGCGCCGAAGCATTGCAATGGATGTTTTTCGAGCAGCACAGTTTGGAGCCCAATATCGGCGCCGCTTATTTCTGGCTCGCGCTGATCAAGGGCGGGCGCGAGTTGCAGAGCCATGCACTCGAAGACTGGATGGAAAACGGATATCGCGCCCTCGGCGTGATGGAGACGCATCTCGCCACGCACCGTTATTTCGTCGCGGGTCACTTCACAATTGCCGATATCGCGCTTTATGCCTACACCCATGTCGCCGACCAGTGCGATTTCGACCTGAGCCGCTTCCCGGCAATCCGTGCCTGGCTTAACCGCGTAACCGAGGAGCCCGGATACATCGCCATGGATTGGCAACCGGAGCTGGTCGCCGCACAGTAGCGCTGAAATTCCGAGACTTTTTTATCCGACGCCACGAAAACGCCGCGCTTCGTCAACGGCCTTGCCCCAATCGGGTCGAACCGTTGCCGAGTTCCCGCGTTATCCAGACACCATTGGCGAAACGGCCCTTTTCAGGTTTGTCATGCGCAATACCATTCGATCGACCGGCTTTATGCCTCCCGCCCACCGCAAACTCGGCACTGAGCAGCAAACGGCGGCGCTTGCCGAATTGGTCGCAAGCATGGCTTTGGCGATTTCCACCGTTGTGGCGGCTACTGTCGTCTCCATAGGGATCGCGCATGCCGATGTCGCGAGTAATGTCATCGACAATGAAAGCGGTTTGTTTGCCATCGCCCTGGTGCTCGGTCTGCTGTTCATCGGCATGGGCGGACTGACCGTTCTATCGATGCCGCACAACCGGCACAAAAAGACCCACAGCTAGAGAGAGCCTATCGAAATTCCCATCGATGGCGCACACTTGGCGCGCACATCAATGGAGAACCGCATGCGCTTGAGTCTGGCCCTGGCCGCCGCCCTTTCCGTGACCGGGCTGGCGCAGGCAGCGGACCCGACGTTTCCAAGCTCAGCTGGCAATCTCAAAGTCGAGACCGTCGCAGGCGGTCTGATGCATCCGTGGTCGCTTGCTTTTTTACCTGATGGCCGCATGTTGGTGACCGAGCGTCCGGGACGCATGCGTATTGTTGCCCGCAATGGCCGGCTGTCACCGCCGCTCGGCAACGTGCCAAAAGTATTCGCCGTCACCCAAGCCGGGTTGCTGGACGTGATCCTCGACCGCAACTACGCGCAGAATCAGATCATCTATTTTTCCTATGCCGAGCCCTTCGAGGGCGGCGGACGCACAGCGCTCGCTCGTGCCCGGCTCGATGATGGCGAGATGCCGCGTCTTGCCGAAGTAAAGGTCATCTACCGACAGTACGGACCTCCGTCGCATGGGCATCATTTCGGCAGCCGCATTGTGCAGGAGAAGGACGGCAATCTGTTCGTCACCAACGGCGAGCATTTCACCGACCGTGACAAGGCACAGACCCTCGATACCGATCTCGGCAAAATCGTTCACATCACACCGGACGGAGCTCCGGTGGCCGGCAATCCATTCACCAACAAGCCGAATGCACGTCCGGAAATCTGGTCGTATGGCCACCGCAACCCGCAGGGCCTCGCCTTCAATCCGGCGGATGGCAAATTGTGGGAGCAGGAACATGGGCCTATGGGCGGCGACGAGATCAATCTTATCGTGCCAGGCCACAATTACGGTTGGCCACTGGTGTCCTATGGCGTGAACTACAGCGGCACGCCTGTCGGCACCGGCAAGGCAAAGATGGATGGCGTCGACGATCCGGTATGGCACTGGACACCATCGATCGCACCATCAGGGATGGCATTTTATACGGGTGACCTTTTTCCAGTGTGGAAGGGCAGCCTGTTCAACGGTGCTCTGAAATTCCGCATGCTTGTGCGGCTCGAACTCAACGGCGACAAGGTCGTGAAGGAAGAACGGTTACTGCAGGACTTGCAGGAACGTATCCGCGATGTGCGGCAGGGTCCCGACGGCGCGCTTTATTTGCTTACCGACAATTCATCCGGGCGAATCCTGCGCGTCGTCCCCGCCAAATAGCTCACCACTTGTGAAAAACGAAAAATGCTCCGGCGGCGATCAATGTGAACCCGAAGCCCTGGCTCACCGTGATCGGCTCGCACAAATAGACCTGTGAGAATCCGGCAAACACGATGAAGGTGATCACCTCCTGGATGGTTTTCAACTGTGCGGGGGATTGTAGACGGCGTTGCCGTACCGATTGGCCGGAACCGCGAGGCAATATTCGATAAATGCGAGGCCCCAACTGATAAGAATTACGTGAACGAGCGACACGTCCTTGAAGCGCAGGTGCCAATACCAGGCCGCCGTCATGAAGACATTGGACCCGAGCAACAGCAGGATGGGCAGGACGTAAGGCGACAGCACGAACATGAAATCTCCTTTTCTTACAGGCAAATGCTGCGGTGGTTGGGGGTTACTGGTTCCAGCGGCCGAAAGGCACACAACATTCCGGCTATGTCACCGGCGCGTCATGACCTTGCGCTACCAACTCGATGGTTCCGTCTTCGTTGCGTATTGCGTAGCCCCATCCTGCGGTCCCGTCGGCTGACCCTGCTCTTCGGGACCGCAGATTTTTTTGCCATTAACTGCTTTGGCCTTTCCGGTCACGCGGCAGGGAACCTGTGCTAGTTTCGCCTCGGTCACGGGCAGCGCCTGTATGCGGCCCAACGCTCGCACCGGGAGCGATACGATGGGCACCATTCGCCTGACCTTTGTTCTCGCCGTCCTGCTCACAGCCGGCGTAACCGAGGCAATCGCGCAAAACCCGCCACGCGGCCAAACGTCACCTCAGCCGCCGTCCGCCGCACCTTACAAGACCGTCGCAGTTTCGCCACCGCAACCGGTCAACGATCCGACCTTCTCGGCTCTGCTCAAGCAGATCGGCGAGGCGGCGCAACGCAAGGACCGCGCCGCGCTGGCAAAGCTTGTCGTCGGCCAGGGCTTTTTCTGGGATCGGGAAAACGGCGACCGAGCCGACAAGCGCAAATCCGGCGCCGAAAATTTGGCGGCGGCCCTTGGGCTGAACAACAAAGACGGCGCCGGCTGGGACATGCTGGCAAGCTTTGCCGACGATCCCACGGGCTCGCCCTCACCCCAACACAAAGGCGCAATGTGTGCACCCGCTGACCCCGCTTTCGACGGCAAGGCATTCAACGATCTGCTCAAGGCAACGTCGACCGACGTCAGCGATTGGGGTTATCCAGTGTCACCCGATGTCGACGTTCGCTCGGCGCCGCAGGCCAATGCACCGGTGGTGGACAAGCTCGGACTGGCTTTTGTGCGCATCACGCCGGAGGGCGGGCCCAACGTTCCATCATTCCTGCGCATCGTGACGCCAGCGGGAAAGAGCGGTTTTGTGTCGGTCGATTCAATCGCACCAATCGGCAGCGATCAGATCTGCTATGTCAAGGACGCCAGCGGCTGGAAGATCGGCGGCTACATCGGCGGCGGGGACGCGCAATAGCACGACCTACGGCTACTCAGCCGGCACTCGTCCGGCGGACTGCGCGCGGGCGGCGATCTTACGCCGAACAATGTCGATATGACTGCGCAGATTGTAAAGCTGATCCGAGAACGTCAGCGGAAAGCGGATACGGCTGACCGCGTCCTCGATGCGATCAATTTCGGCTTGCTTCTCGCTTAAGTGCTTGTCGTTCGGATTGACATCGAACGACGCCTCCAAGGCCTTGAGCTGGCCGTACCAATAGAACAGACGCCGGCGCGTGACCCAGTTGTAGAGCTGCGGCAAGAAGCGGAATAACGGGAAACCGATAGCAAGGCCGGTTACAACAACTGCAATCGCCCTTTGCACGTGCACCGATAACCACAAAGGCAGGTGCCTCTGCATGAACGAAGGACCGTTTTTATAAAAATCGATAGCAGTCTGGGCAACCGGATACTCCGTGTCGGTGGCGTTAGGAAACTCACCGCTGCCATGAAAAATATCGGCCCCTTCATGGACCTCTTTCATAGTCTGCAACAGGAGCTGGACAATTTCCGGATGCAGGTCACCGCGTATGAGAATCTTCGACGTCGTCCCGATAAGCGGCACATCATTTGGCGGAATGACCCGATCAATATCGATCACGCCTTGCGGCAACACCATTTTTGCTACGCCGGGAAAAATGCGAGTGAAAGCCTCCGCCATCGGGAAGCTCATGAGTCGAACCTTTGGATTGCGCAAAAAGGATTGAACAGCGGTTGCCTCAGGTACGCCGATAATCCAGACGACATCAACCGTGCCATCATTCAGCGCCTTGTCCGCAGCTGTTCCGCCGAAAGGCAAAAACGTGGCCGTCTCAGGCGTTACGCCCCCCTTGCCGAGAATTTGTTCGGCTGTATGTCTGGTTGCGCTTCCGACCGGCCCGGCGGCAATGCGTTTGCCCTTGAGCTGCGACAACCGATCAATCGGCTCTTTCGACGTATAAAAAATCCAAAATGGTTGATTGTAGACGGTACCCAGCGACAACACGCCGGGGGCATGTTTTGCGTCGGAGATACCCCCTGTCGTAAAGGTGACCTGAATGCCTGAGTTCGGATCCTGCAGAAGCTTGACATTTTCCACCGCCCCGGCGGTCTCGCGTAGCTCAAGCTCGATATTGGAGCGCGCGAATATTTCCCGATATTGCCGACCGTAGTAGTCGAATGAAGCACCCTTGAATGCCGTCGCCATTACAACCTTCGATGGCGGTGCCGGAATGAAATAAATCAGCGCAAGCGAAACAATGGCTACAAAGCAAAAAACCACTATTAATGCTTTGAATAATTGAGAACGGTTGAACCCCATGATGACTCGCCCCCCGCTGAAAAAACGTAACAGATTTCTCGGGACGGATCATCCGTAACGCAGCTTCAGCGAGAGAATGGGCATCATCAAGGTGAGCGTCACCGCATTTGAGCCGATCAGCGGCCAGTCTTCGATCGCGAGCCCGTAGATCAGCCAGAGTACAACACCGCCCGTAAAAGCCGCGGTGGCCGGCAAAGACAGCGCGCGGGTCTCTTTTTCGCGGATCACCTTGAGCGCCTGCGGCAGCCAGCACAAAGTGGTGAGAACGGCGCCGGTAGCGCCAACGATGTCGATGGCCCAAGGAAATGTCATGCCTTTGCCATACGACCGATTCGCCTATTTCATATGACAACCCTGTTTTAGGCTCGCTGCTATGACTGCCCAGACCTCTCCTCGCAGGATCGCTTGCGCCCGCAGCGGCGCGGCGTTCGAATGCGGCTTGTCGGCCGATTGCTGGTGCGCGGCCGAACCCTACCGATTGCCCATGACCAAAGCCTGGCTAGAGGACTGCTTGTGCCAGTCATGCTTGCGCAAAGCGGCGGCTGCGCTTGCCGACAGCAGGCGCGCGGCCGAGCGAAGCCAATAGACCGCCACGAGACAAACCGGTCTGCGTTCGTCTATAGAGAGCGGCCGCAGTCCGCGGCCCCTTAAAGCGAGACAATTTCCATGATCGACCTTTACGCGCTGACCAGCCCGAACGTGCAGAAGATCTTCATCATGCTCGAGGAATGTGGGCTGCCCTACAATATCAAGCCGGTGGATGTATGGGCCGGCGAACAGTTCACGCCGCAATTCGGCAAGGTCAATCCGCTGCTCAAGGTGCCCGCGATCGTCGACAGCGACGGGCCCGGCGGCAAGCCGTACACCGTGATCGAGTCGGGCGCGATCCTGATCTATCTCGCCGAGAAAACCGGCAAGTTCATCCCTCACGAACCGGGCGCACGCTACGATACGCTGCAATGGGTCTTCGTTCAGGTCGCCAATGTGGGGCCAATGGGCGGCCAGCACGTGCATTTCAGTAAATTTGCCGGCGGCGGTAATGACTACGCCGCCAGCCGCTATCGCACGCAAATTCTCAAATTGTTCGATCTCTACGAGGAACGTCTGGCAACGCGGCCCTACGTTGCAGGCAACGACTACACAATCGCCGACATCGCAGCCTGGCCCTGGCTGCGCAATTTTGAGTTACTCGCGATCGACCCCGGCAAATATCCGGTGGTAAAGAAATGGGCCGATAAAATCATGGCACGTGATGCGGTGAAGCGCGCGCTTGCGCAGGTCGGTACGCTCAAATCGATCCGCGACAAAGCTTCCGACGACCAAAAGGATCGCTTTTTCGGCCGCGGGAAGTACGCGCGGGCATAACCTCTCGCATCTTCGCTTGCAGGCGGGCGGGTTTCCGCGCGCCTGTCCTTTTCACCGGGGTAAGTGCAGACCATAATGCTGCATCTGATGACCTCGCTATCGAAGGCTGCACCCATGATCCTCGAAATTGCGCAGATTGACGTGAAACCCGGAATGGAAGCCGAATTCGAAGCCGGCGTAAAAAAGGCCGGGCCGATTTTCAAGCGTGCCAAAGGCTGCAAGTCCATGAACTTGCAGCGCTCGTATGAAATCCCGCAGCGCTACCGGCTTTTCGTGCAATGGGAAACGCTGGAGAACCACACCAAGGATTTCCGCGAATCCCCCGACTTTCACGAATGGCGCAAGCTGGTCGGCCATTGCTTCTCGTCGCCGCCGAATGTCGAGCATGTGGTCGAAGTTATGCGCGGCTTCTAGAAAATGAATCGCATCCTCACCACCCATACCGGCAGCCTGCCACGGACCGCCCGGGTGGTGGAGCTGCTGCTTGCCGAAGAGAAAATGCCTGGCGCCCGCCGCGACGAGCTGCGCAAGGCAGTGAGCGAAGCGGTCGCGCAGGTCGTAAAGAAACAGACCGAATGCGGCCTCGACATCATCAATGACGGTGAACAGGGCCGCACCGATTACACCGTGCACGTGATGCGACGACTGACGGGCTACGAGGGGGCCAGTTCGCCCCCACTCGGCACCGGCGACGACGAATTTCCCGAGCTTGCCGCACTGCTCAAGCACTTTGCTTCTCCGTTCCAGTACCGCCCGGCCTGCTCCGGTCCTGTCGACTGGAAGGATTGGCCGGCAGCGCAAGCCGACATCGCGCTTGCCAAGCAAGCCACGCAGGGCGCGAAGGCCGCGGACACTTTCATGACATCGCCTTCGCCGGGACAGATTGCGCGCTATCTGAAGAACAACTACTACCCGACCGACGAGGCTTACATTTTCGCGCTTGCCGACGTCATGCGACGCGAATATCGGGCGATTGTCGAGGCCGGTTTCATTCTTCAGCTCGATTGCCCGGATCTCGCGATGCTGCGGCACATGGTCTACCTCGACCTGCCCATTGCCGACTATCGCAAGATCATCACGACCAATGTCGCCGCGCTCAATCACGCGGTGCGCGACCTCCCGCCGGACCGCATGCGCATGCATGTCTGCTGGGGCTCGACCATGGCGCCGCACCACACCGACGTGGAGCTGATCGACATCATCGATATCGTCTTGTCGGCGCGCCCGCATGCGGTTTCGTTTCCAGCAGCCAACGCGCGGCATGAACATGAATGGAAGATCTGGCGGGATATTCGCTTACCCGAAGGAAAAAAGCTAATTCCGGGAGTGATCGACTCGACATCCAATATTGTCGAGCATCCGGAAGTGGTCGCTGATCGCATCGTGAATTTTGCGACCGCAGCCGGCCGCGAGAACGTCATTGCCGGCGTCGACTGCGGCTTTGGCACATTTGCCGGTCGTGTCCAGGTCGATAGCAAAATTGTCTGGCTGAAGCTGCAATCGCTGGCGGAAGGCGCGCGCCGGGCCTCGAAACAAATATGGCCGAAGGCCGCCTAGAAACCGAACAATCGCGCCGGCGTCTCCACGAGAATACGCCGGCGCACTGCTGCGTCCGGCGTCCATTCAAAAAACAGGTCCAGCAAATGACCATCGTCCGGCATGATGTTGCCCGGGATCGACGGATGCGGCCAATCGGTGCCCCACATCAGCCGTTCCGGGTTTGCGCGGACAAGCGCATCGTGAAACGGCTTCGCGTCAGGATAGTCGGGAAATTGATCAGACAACCGATAAGGCGCGGAGACTTTGGCATGAAGTTGCCCCTCGCCAACAAGCTTCAGCAGCGCCTGGAAATTCGCATCGTTTACGCCGCGCAGCGCTGGAATATGCAACATGTGATCGATGATGACCGGCATCTCGCGCGCGATTTCGCGCAGCCTCGGGCCGATTTCCGCCATCAGGCGCCAATCGCAAAATACCTGCATGCTCCAACCGAGCTCTCCCATCGCTGAACGAAACACCTCGAACACGTCGAGTCCGACGCCGCGCACATATCCGGGTTTCCCAACCTCCGAGAACAGATGGAAGCGGAGTCCACGCATGCCGAGCTTGTGCCAGTCCCGCAGGACAGCGGGCGCAATGCGGGTGTCAGTAATGGCGACACCGCGCAGCCGTTGCGGATGACGCAAAAGCGCGTCGAGCAGAACGCGATTGTCAAAGCCGTGTGCATTGCCCTGCACCAGCACGCCGTGCGCAAATCCGAGATGATCGAGCAGCGCCACATAGCGCTCGACTGGGGCGTCCGGCGGCGTATAGCCGCGGCCTGGCGCGTAGGGAAACTTCCCTGCCGGCCCGAAGATATGTGCATGTGAATCCCAGGCATCGGGCAGCGGCAATTGGCGCGGCCTGCAGGGCTTCGCGACTGGGCCGGCAATAGGTGGCGGCTCTTTTCCGGTGCTCATGGGAATATTTCGACGTGAAATTCGGTATATTTCCCTGACTTGCCACAGACGCACCTCTCGCTTCAACGCCGGTGCATCATTCGCTGACAGGGGTTAATTATGCGCGTCGCAGCGGGCGCAAACACGAGCGGCGCGGCCGCAACCAGATTGCCAGCATGGCACGGCATTGGCGTCCGGCAAGTGCGCCTCGCCTGCGGCCTCGTCATGTTCGCCTACATCTTTTCGCATTTCTTCAATCACGCACTGGGAAATATTTCGTACCCCGCGATGGAATGGTGGCTGCAATTTCATGTCTGGTGGTGGCGCATTCCGATCGTGAACTACACGCTTTACGCCGCCGCGGCCACGCACTTTGCTTTGGGTTTATGGGCGCTCTATCGGCGGCGGCATTTTCGTTATGCCGCGGTCGAGATCGCGCAGCTTGCGCTCGGTCTGAGCATTCCGCTTTTGATTGCAAGTCATCTCGGCGCTCAACGTATCGCCGGAGTCATGTATAGCAACGCGCCGGGCACTTATGCGCTGGCGTTGTATGCATATTGGGTCAGCCGGCCGCATATGATCCTGGTGCAGTTTACTCTTCTTACGGTCGCCTGGGTTCACGCATGCATCGGGCTTTACTTCTGGCTGCGGCTGAAACCATTTTTCAAATGGGCATCGCCGATCCTGCTTTCGGTCGCGGTCTTGTTGCCGCCGCTTGCGATGATCGGCGCCCATCATGGCGCGCAGGAAGTCGTCCGCCTTGCAGCAAATCCGGAATGGCGCGCGCAGCATATAAAGCCTTTTCCCCCGGCGCAGCGCGCCGCCGTCGACGACATCACGTTGTTCTATTTCCCGATCGGGTACGCGGCGGCAATAGGGTTAGTGTTTGCTGCACGCGGCGTGCGCACCTTGCGTGAACGCAGCCATGGCATGGTGACCCTCGCCTATCCCGATCGAAAAATCCGCGTGCCGAAAGGACTGAGCGTCCTCGAAGCAAGCCTGCGGTTCAATGTCCCGCATGCCAGCGTCTGTGGCGGACGTGCCCGCTGCTCGACCTGCCGCATTCGCGTTATCGGCGATCTTGCCGCACTGCCTGAACCCTCCCCGCGCGAAAAATTCGTGCTCGCGCGCGTTGGCGCCGGTCGGGACCCCGCCATCCGCCTTGCCTGTCAGCTGCGGCCGCAGGCCGATATCTCAATCGTTCCACTCCTGCCGCCGAATACAAGCGCGGACTTCGTGCGCAACCGACAACGAGTCAACCCGGGCCGCGAGCGCTACATCGTCAACCTGTTCGTAGACATGCGGGGTTCAACCAGGCTTGCGGAAGGCCGTCTGCCGTTTGACGTTGTTTTCCTGATCAACCGCTTCCTTGCCGCAGCGTCGCAGGCGGTGACTGACGCGGGCGGCCAGCCCAATCAGTTTCTCGGCGACGGCATGTTGGCTCTGTTCGGCCTTGACGTTGACCCGAAAACCGCCTGCCGGCAGGCAATCCGCGCGGCGGCACTCATTGCGGCGAATATCGACCAAATGAACCGGCAGATGGCAAACGACCTCGGCAAGCCGATCGAATTCGGCATCGGCATCAATGGCGGCGAGGTCATTATCGGCGATATCGGATCACGCACCCGGACCGTGTTCACCGCACTGGGTGATCCGGTGAACGTCGCAGCTCGCCTTCAGGATATGACCAAGACGCTGAATTGCCAGGTCATTATTTCCGACGAGGTCTATGGCACCGCCGGACTCGACGGCGATGCGTTGGCGCGAACTGAAGTTTCGGTACGTGGACGCAACGAGCCGATCACTGTTCGGACCGCGGCGGACGCAGCCGTCCTGGCCGATCTTCTTCCTCAAGAGCCTGACCGCGCGGCGTCGTGACTTTTCGGGGTCCGGGGCCGCCGAGCAGCGGCGTTTCGTTGTCGCCGATCCAGACGACAAAAAGCTCCCATACGACGGCGAGCACAATGGGTCCGAGGAAAAGCCCTGTAATCCCGTAAGCCAATGTTCCGCCGATGACACCAATCAATATGACCAGCATCGGCGTTTTCAATCCGCGGCCCATGACGAGCGGCCGAAGTATATTATCGAGCAAATTGACTGGCGCCATGTAGGCCGTGAACAACAGCGCCGAGGTGGTTTCCATCGTCATCCAGACCCAAATGATGACCGGGATAAGGATGATCGATGGGCCGATCTGGATGATGCCAAAGACCAGGACGCCGAACGTGATCAGGCTCGCCTGGGGGATGCCGGCAACCATAAGGCCAATGCCCGCGAGCAAGGCCTGCAGAACGGAAATGCCGATAACGCCACGCGAAACCGCGCGGATCGTCGCCCCCGCCTGATTGACAAATTCCTCGCCGCGCTCCGAGCTCAGCCTGCGTGAAAACTTCTTGACGGCATCCACGAGCGCCGGCGCCTGCAGAAACAGAAAACCGGCGACGATGATCGAAGCAAGAAACTTGATGATGCCGAGGCCGGTGTCGGCGCCTATGCGAAGCAAGCTGGTTCCCAGCGGTTTAAGCTGCGGGATGATTTTGGCGAGCGCGGCCCTGGAATTGGTCGAAGCAAGATCCCAGAACTGGTAGATCGGTTCGCCAATCAGCGGCCAGTTTTTCACGGTCAACGACGGTGGAGGAATCGTCAGGGTGGAAAAGTCCAGCCGCTCGGAAATGACCCGCAAGCTGTCGACCAGACCCAATGCAAGCCATGTCGCCGGTCCAATGACCACCAGCAAGCTAAGAACCGTGATCAGTAGGGCAGCAAGGCGCCGGTACCCGCCAAGCCATCGCGACATCCACTCGTAAATCGGATAGAGCGCAACTGTGAGCACGACACTCCAGATAACGATTGAAATAAAGGGCCGGATAAGAATCAGCGCCCAATAAAGAAGAAGCGCGAGAGCGACGAGACGGATCGCTATTTCGATAAAGGCGACCGTTGCCTGATCACGGCTCGCTTGCTGCCTCGGGTCGCGTGCCACGGGATCCACCCCCTGTTTCTCGCTTCTTTATACAACAAGCCATTTCTTCGAACAGGCATCAAAAGAAAGACCGCCCAGCGGCGGTCTTTCTCGGCACAATTGCCACAAAGAACTCAACGCGTGCTCATGCGAATCGACGCCGGATGGCCGGACAACTTGAATCGCTTGACCGGGATGATTTGCGTTCCGTTCACCCGCAGGATCGAAATGTCCTGATCCAGATAGTTGCCGACGTAGAGGTATCTGCCGTCCGGAGTGAAAGCCACGCCCTCAGGCAAGCCGCCAACTTCAACATCGCCGACCTTGGTCACTTTCTTGCCAGAGATGCGCAGCACTGAAATGCTGCCGTTCTTCTTGTAGAAATAGGCGCTTTTGTTGTTGGAGCCCGCGAGGATCAGCGCCACTGCGACATCGCCCTTGGGGGAGATCGCCAGGCCTTCCGGACCATCGCCGACGACGACGCGGTCAGTGATGCGGGGCGGATTGAGCTCAAGATCGACCACGCTGACTGTGTCAACACTCCCATCAGACGAGCCGGAAGCGCCGTTGTCGGCTGTCAGCGCGATCTTACCGTTCGGCGCCACCGCGACGTTGTAGGGCCACTGCCCGGTCGGCAAATCGAGTTTGTTGTAGGTCACTTTTTCGCCGTTCACGTCGAGCAGGGAAACCTTGTGATCATTGAACTTCGTTGCCAGCGCGCGCTTGCCGTCGGGCGTGAACACCACGTGCGAGAGAATGCCCCCGAGATCAACCGTATCGATCACTTTCACGTCGGTACCATTGATCGACAGCACGCTGATCGACTTGTCGGCGCGGTTCGTTACGAGCGCGAGATTGCCGGCCGCGTTGATGCTCAGGCCGGACGGCTGTTTGCCTACGGTAATCGTATTGGCAAGCTTCGGAGGGTTAGCCTTGAGGTCGATAACGTAGACCTTGTTGTCCGGATTCATCTTGAGCTTGTCACCATCTTTGGTGACGTCGATAGAATCGGCAACGAGCGCAATTGAATTGGTGGGGTCTATGGCAAGATTGACCGGAGGCCCGACGATTGAATTCTTCAGCGGAAGATTTGCGATGATTTTCGGGTTTTCCGGCTTGGCCAGATCCAGGATAACGACCGAGTCCTTGCCTGCGGGAGAGATGACGGGGGCGCCCTTGTCGTCCCACAGGAGCTTTTCGTCATTGCCTATGATCAAGAATGGCGCGGCGGGCGCGGAGTTGGAACCAGCAGTGGTCAGAAATGCCGCAGCAGCGAGCGGTAACAGCAGCGAATGTCTTGCCAGCATGGCGTTCCCCCTTCCCTGAACGGGATTTTCCCCTTTATCGGAACAACATCATGGCGCTTTCGCAATACGACGGCAATCAAATTCCGGACGGCCGAAATTTCACACGAGGTCGTTTCCCAATATGATTTGAGCCGCTACTATACGCGACGCGAGCGTAGTAGGACGACTGGGGTACAGTATTGTGAGTGGAAATAGTATCAGCATCGACACGATGCGCCGGATTGATCGCATTGCGGGAGTGCCGCTCTGCTTCCTGGCGACGATTGCTCTGAAAATCTGGTGGCGCCTCCGACCGAACCGGCCACGTCCCATTGCTCGTGTTTTGTTTATCGAGCTGTCGGAAATGGGCAGCACAATTCTCGCCGACCCAGCCATGCGCAAGGTCCGGGAAAGGACCGGTGCGGAAAATTATTTTGTAATCTTTGCACGCAATGCCGAATCGCTGGCAATCATGGGCACGGTCGCACCGTCCAATGTCTTCACAATCCGCACAAGCTCACTCTGGGAGCTGGCCCTGGATACAGTGGCTTTTTTGCGTTGGACGCGGCGTAATTCAATCGACACGGTGATCGACCTTGAACTATTTTCGCGATTCACCGGATTGCTGAGCGGGCTATCCGGCGCCGACCGGCGCTTGGGCTTTTTTCGATTCAACAATGAAGGCCTGTATCGCGGCGATATGCTGACGCATCAAGTCGCATACAATCCGCACATTCATATCGCCAAGAACTTCATCGCTCTGGTGAACGCCCTCTTGAGCGAGGCGCCGACAGTTCCTTACTCAAAAACCATTATTGATGACGGTGAAATAACTCTTCCTTTGCGGCCAGTGTCGCCATCGGCGCGGGCGGCCGCGCTTGCCAAGATCAAGCCGCTGGTCCCAGCGCATGACGTGTCACAGTTCCGGGTGGTGCTGATAAATCCCAATGCCGGCGAAATGCTTCCTCAGAGGCGCTGGATGCCAAATCGCTTCCTGCACCTGATCCGCCGCATTCTGGCGGCTTATGATGATGTTGTGGTGCTGATTACCGGCGCTCCGCACGAACGGGTTGAGGCGGAGAAGCTGGCCGCGCAGGCCCAGAGCGACCGTTGCGTTTCGGTCGCCGGGTCTTTGGCCCTGACTGACCTGCCCGCATTGTATTCGCTTGCTGTTTTTATGGTCAGCAACGACTCCGGGCCGGCACATTTTGCCGCGGCCAGCGGGCTGCCAACGGTCGTGCTGTTTGGACCGGAAACGCCGGACCTATACCGCCCTCTCGGCAATTCAATTCCGATTTACGCCGGCCTTGCCTGCTCGCCTTGCGTCAACGTCAACAACCATCGCAAGAGTGCATGCACTGACAACGTCTGCATGAGCGCGATCAGCGTCGAGCAGGTCTTCACAGCAGCCAACGCATACCTGACAGTGCGGTCGTCGAGCCGTCCTGATCGAAGCGTTTCTCGCACGGCGGCGGGTTGAGGCCGCAACAGCAGACGTCTGCGGTTTTTAGAGTGGCAGACCGCCGCGATAGCCCTTCAACCGGTAAATGTAATACGGCTCGATCCGGTCTTCGCTGCGGGTACGCCAAATCGTTGAAACAAGTTCAACTGAATCATAATGACTCTTGAGCAGAGCAAGATCGCCGGCAGGCGCCAGCGATATGTAAATTCCGACCGCCCGGCGAAGCAAAGCCTGATCCACCGGTGGTAGCGATTCATAGCGGATGGATTCCGACGCCTGAAAAACCGTGATGTCTCGGAGATAGAACGCCAGCGCGCCATCAAGACCTTGCTCATTGGTTACGATGTAATGAGCCTGCTGCGCCTCGACCACGACACGCGTTTTTGCCGACAAGTCCGCCCAGCCGACAAACCGGCTGAGCGGATCATTTGCCGCCGCGATGGGGGCCGGCCGTATAGTCATCTGTGTCAGAAGAGCCAGCGTGAATACGAGCCCGACCCATGGCGCCGCATTGAAGCAATACCGCACAAGGGAGCGAGGCTCGACATTGTCCTTCGGCGTGGCAAACGCGGCGACTGCGGCAACGACACCCGCCGCATACACGGCGCTTGGCCATTGTGGCAGCACCTCAGCCGAGAAGGCGTGCAGCAGAAAATAAAGCAGCATCGGCGCCGACGTGACCGCCAACAAAAGCCAGTTCGCTTCTTGGCGCCGTATCCCGCGCACAACCGCGACTGCGAGGCCGGCGACGATGAACGCGAATATGAGCGGCGAAACAAACGCCGCCTGGATGCCCACAAAAACAGCCACGTTGTCGAGACCGCCAACCGGCGAATGGTCAAAGGCGCGCCCGAACTGTTTGATAAATGAGACCCAGCCGTGTTGGGCGTTCCACACGATCACCGGACTGAAAAGCACCAGCGCGATCATGCCGGCAATGTAAGGCTCGCACCGCGTAAGCCACGGCCGCATTTCGACCGCGAGCACGAGCCACGCCGCAATGCCGCAAATGAGAAACACGCCGGTATATTTGCTGAGGAGCAGAAGCCCAGTAGCCACACCGACGAGATACCACCACCCACCGCGGCCACTGCGCCACACCATGGCCAGTGCCACGCAAGCAATGCACCAGAACAGAATGGCAGGGGTATCGGGAAACGTAATGATCGAGAAGAACGCCGTATGCGGCATGACGCTGAACCACAACAGGGCCAGCGCACCGAGGCGGCGGTCATCGAACAGGACCAGTGTCAGGATGTAGACGAGCGCGGAAGCGGCGGCCATCGCAAAGATGGCCATGCTCCGAATGCCCAAGATGGTATCGCCGAAGAAAAGAGTTCCCGCCCGGATGAAGTAGGCGATCATCGGCGGGTGATCGAAATAACCCCACGCTAAGCCATGGGACCAGAGCCAGTAGTAAGCCTCATCGGTTTCAAAATCACTGTGGACAACGACCCAGCAACGCGCAGCGACCATGGCAAGCACGAGCGCCAACACAGCGGCCAACCGATAGGTCGTCGGCCACCTGATCTGTTCCACAGCAAATGTGGAACCATGCGACAATGCTTTTGTCGTATCAGTCATTATATTTGCTGGCTGTGTGTTGCCCGCCCGGTAGGCCTCAGCCGCCCTGTCCCTGAATACCATTGTAGCGGGGCTGACTGCGACCGGAAGCCCTTTGCACTTTAGTCATAGCTGTGTGATTGTATCTACCTTCTTGGGGTGCCAGATGAAAAAGGCTGTCAGTCTTGTTCTTGTCATATCGTTGGGCTTTGCGCCTGCGTGTTGGGCTGACGAGAAGAACGAGAATAACAAAAACTCGAAGATTGATGAGCTGACTTCCATTCGGCTGGGTGGCTCTTCCTTGAAATTCGAGGGGGAAGCGCCCAAGAAAACCGTAGCTCCCGATGACCCCGCCGGGATGAGCAATTTCAAGAAAGAGAGCCCCGGCCGCCCGTTTCTTGGCTTGAGATTTTCAACGCCGCTAAGCAAGTGATCTTTTCAAGATTGGGCGTTGAGCGCCGCTTGAAATTCGCTCTGGTTTCCGCGCTTTCCCCGTCGAGAGGCGGGCGCATCGTTGCCCAACCAAGCCGCGGCACGTGACCAGAAATCCGTCGTCGTGACCTGCGAGCTCGCCTCGAACGGATCGGCATAGCATTTCGCCCCGGCGGCATTAGCGATGGGGGCGACCGCCCGCACCATGTCCGGCGCGCCGGCCGCGAAGACGATGTCGTGCTCATTCAACTCCGGAATATGGTCGGTGGGCGTTCCGCAGCGGATGACCGGAGTGATGTTTTGGTCCTGCGCAACCACGGGAATGATCGTGACATTGGGAAACAGCGCCAACCGGCAAAGTGCCGGAAGCATGTATAGCGACTCGACTGTCCGTGCCGCGACGATGAGCACGAGTTCGCGGCGCGGTTCGCTCCTGATCGCGGCCTCCGCGATCGACCATATGGGTGCAAAGCCAGTCCCGCCCGCGATCAAAACCAGGCGACGACCGGCAAAAGGTCTCAGATAGGCTGAACCGAACGGACCTTGAAGTTTGACCCGATGTCCTGCGCAGATGCGTCTGCCGAGCGACGCGGATACCACGCCGTTCGGCACCCTCTTGATGTGAAACCGCACAAGCGCTTCGTTGGACGGCCAGTCAAGCGGCACCGTTGGGCTGAAACAGCGCGCGGGAAAGCCGCGGAATTGCACGGCATAATACTGGCCTGGAAGGTACTCGGGCGGTTCAGATGCTTCGATGGCGACTTCGCATACATCTGACGCCAGCGGCGTAACGTCCGCCACCACGCCGGGCACGGTGACCGCCTCAGGCACGTCTTCAACAGCGATGCTAAGATCAGAAACGATACGGGACTGGCATGCGCATATGATTTCCGGATCGTCGGTCTTTCCGCCGAACACACGGCCGGCAAGCAGGCGCACACGGCATGTGCCGCAATGACCGGAGCGGCAGTCGTGCGGAATATCGACGCCGTTGAGCAACGCGGTGTCCAGCAACAAGTCACCACGGCGCGCCGACATCGTGTCACCATTCACTTCCAGTCTGCAGATCTTACCCACTATTCCACCTCCAGACGTACGGGACGTACGTGCCGCGTGTGGCTGATTTGAGTGTGATCGAACGCTGCGACACGCATGAACGTGCCGGTGCTGATAGGCACATCGTAGCGGCTGCCCGTGTCGAGCCGCCGCCGGACTTCGAGCGCCCAACGGCCGGCTGCCCAGCGAGCCGCGCAGCGCACATCAGCGCGATCCCCCGAGTAACTGCCGGAGACAATGACGCCGGGAACTACCGTGCCGATCGGAATCCTGGCGTCTCGCTCGCGCGAATACGGCAATGATTCCTCTTCGGTCATGTACCAGCGCGCGCCGGCGCTCTCTCCATGGTTGGGATCAAGATCGATTTCGCCCAACGCAGCTATCATTGCAGCCAGATCTTTTGGCAGACGGAGAGGCCGCACGACCTTGCTGTACTCTTGCGCATCATCAACCGCGAAATTGTCGCGGTAGCTGGCGGTACCGGGATCGGCCGCAAAACCACCCCGATAGGGAAATTTGCCTTCCGCCTGCGCAACGGTGGGCTCGGCTGGTGGACCAAAATAAACGTCGTCCATAAATCCGGCCGAGCCCGTGCTCGTCGCCTTCCATTCCCAGACATCGACAAAAAGGCCGGGCTGTTCGGTGTAGTGCAGGCCGCGGCCGGAAATCGTGCGCGGCTTGCCATCCAATGGCTCAGCACTGGCGTGGAAGGTGCGGTCGCCAGCCAGAACGACATCAAGCTTGGTCAACAGGACCGCAAATTTGTCTTCGTTGTACGCATGCTCTTCTCCAGCCTCAAAGCCCTCGTGAAGCAGCCTCCAGCCGTCGGGGGTTTTCAGTAACGGCAGCTGTTTCAATGAACGCGTTGGATCGTCCCAGGCGAACAGGAAATACGCCCACTGCCCGTCGTGAACCGCGCGGATCTCTATGGTCGTCTCGCCTTTGCCGTCGAAATTGTCGCCATGGCCGGTGAGCAAGTAAACGGGCTTTGTATCCCGCCAAACCCGGTCAGACGTATCACCATCGATGATCGGAGCTTTGGAAGCTTCGACGCGACGAATCTCCAGTGTGTCGGACGTTTCAAGTTGTGCTGTCACCATAAGCGACGTGGCAGCGATGGCTACAGCCATGGCCACGACGAGGGGATTGGACTGAACCACGAAACCGCGTTGACGCGATCGGCCGGGCCCCTGCGTGGCGTCATGTTGTTCACCCGGGAAATGCCGCGAGCTAGGCGCAACTCGTGCCGACGAGAAACGATCTTTGGGTGGCGCAAAGCGCCTGAATGCTTCCAGATCGCGCCGCTCCTGCTCGAGATGCCTCGCTCGCGGAGGCCGGAAGTCGGCTGGCCTGGCTGCCGGTTGATCAAGCAGCTCCAAAAGTTCGACCGGGTCGAACTTCGGAGGCGGCGGCAACAAGCGCGATGGCCGGAATATGCGTAGCAGTTGGCGCGCACGGCCGACTTTCCAGTGAGCAAGCACGTGAGCGAAGAGGTAGGCGCAGACGACCCACATTCCCAACCAATGGACTGTGATTACAAATCCACTGCCATAATCGAAATACATGAGCGCGCCGGTCACGATTTCCGTCAGCAGCGTGAGAT
Organism: Pseudolabrys sp.; assembly: GCA_035623095.1. GTDB lineage: Bacteria > Pseudomonadota > Alphaproteobacteria > Rhizobiales > Xanthobacteraceae > Pseudolabrys. The sequence goes on along the minus strand of DASPUD010000110.1, from coordinate 24,307 downwards.
AAAAAATCCAGGTAAGCGCGACATTGATGGCGCTCCAGCGCGCCTGATATCGGCCGAACAGGCCGCTCATGCGAACACGATCGAAGCGGACGCGCCGCCACAATCCAGCGAGTGCGAGATAGATCGGGTAAGCGATAGCCACCAGCACCAGCACGACCGCGGCCTGCATGTGCGCGGTCCAAACGAAATGGCGCGGGAGGATAGAATCGAAGGCACCAATCCAGGCGCGGCCGGGCGACTCGCTGGCGATCCTCAGTCCGCTGAGGACTACGACCGCGAGCGCCGCGACCAGACACCAGTGCAGTATGACCGTCCCGTAGTCGGTTCTTCGGCTGCTTGAACAGCGTCTACTTCCCATGCCCCACCTAGCGAGTTCGGAATCTGCCTCCAACCCGTTCCACCTGCGTCCCGTCAGGTTCGAACGATCTGACTCAGTTGTTCCGGCACGCCGCGGCCTGGCTAACCCCAGTGATGTTCAAAGTGAAAGTTAGGAGGGGTGGAATGGTCAGGTGCAGGGGCCCCATGTGCGCCATGGTTCGTAGGCGGCGGAGTGTTTCCTCCGCCCGTTGCGACGACGTTTGCGGAGTTCGGGTTGTTCGTGCCCGGCGGTAACGCCACGAAGCCAGTGGTCGCATTGCCGTCGGCATCGGTACCTGTGGCCAAGGTCGCCAGAGTCGTATCATGGTTGATCACGTTGAGAATTTGCGCCTGAATTTGATTGATCTGGCCGTTGACCGCGGAAAGCGGTGTGGCTTCCGCGGTATTGATTTTGCCCACAAGGGCAGCTTCCTGGCCCAAGAGAGCTATGACCTGATTGACGTCGTGGAGGGCATGGCCGGTGATCCCTTGGTTCGCAATAGCGTTCTGGAGACCGGTGGCGGTCGCATTCAGATCATTGACGATGGATTGCTGGTTGCCGGAATAGACACCGCCAATGAGCTTGGTCATGGAATCGTTGAAGACAAGCCCGGCAACATTCACCGTATTGATATCGTCAGGAATTCCGCCGTTCGGCGCGGGCACAAACGGCTGCCCGTCGGGGCCAAGCCCATTAGCGAGCATGTTTCCCCGAACGTCACCGGCATTCGCCATCAGAACGGCTGCCGCGCCATTTACCAGATCTGCATTCCCGGTTTGAAGACCGGTGATCAGTTCACGCGACGCCGTTCCCTGAACACCATCAAGGGTGAATTCATTGTTGAAGCGGGCGGAAAACACTCCACCCTGTGCCGTCGAATACTGATCGGCGGCGAGCGAAAAACTATGAACATCGGTTTCCAGCTGTGCGATCGCCGCTTTGTCAGCACCGTTAGGATCGTGTCCGGCAAGCGCCTGAGCGCGCGCGGCGAGATCGTTTGAGTCGGCGATGAATTTCAGAAGGGTGTCCGTTTGCAACGGGGTATCAGGGAAAGGTGTTGGCGGCGTCAATAGAAATGAGAACTGCTCAAAACCGGCGTGATTGCCTTGACGCGCGAGCGCGGTCAGTTGCGGATCGCTGGCTACGATATCCTGGACATCCCTGACAACATCGTTGATGAATTTGGGTGGGACATTGGCTCCTGTTCCGAACGCCGCGATCTCCGTTTTCAGGAAAGTCATTTGATCGGCAATGTTCTGGGCATGGACAAGGCTTATGGCGGGATTTCCCGCACCGTCCAGATTGTTCAAGGCGCCGCTGTCGATCAGGCTTTGAAGTTGTCTCTGGACCGTAGAGACCTGATCGAAAAGCAGTTGCTGGTTTTGCGTGGTGATACCGCCCATGACTTCATTGTTTATCGAATTGTAGAGCGTCCCAATGTCCGCAAACGACATCTGCTGTTGCTGTGGTGCTGGAGTGTGTGTGTTGCCGTGACCGAAATCATGCGAGCGGTTCGGATGATGCGCCATAAGTCGCCTCCCCTGTCATTACCTAGAGTACGATTGAGAGAATTGCGGTGTGGATCGATGCGAACTTCGTGTGCCAACGTATCGTTGGCTACCAACGTGGCTGCGGTCCGACTGAATTGAGAACACGCAGGACCAAAACTGTGATCATTCGTGGACGATTTGAAGGCGCCTAAATTCGTCAGAACAGATTACCACGCGCGCTAAACATTTTTGATTCCCAGTCAGAACCGATTACCGCGCGAGAAGAATAATTCGCGTGACGCCTGTCCGCAATTTTCTAATTTCGATCTTGCCGAACTTTTGTCGCTATCGATGCTCACGGTTTGCGGATCAGATCGAAGGCAAAGCGTGGCAGTATGCTTTCATTCGAGGGGGACGATCCGGTCGCCGTCCAATTGCGCGCAAGCCGGCGGCGACTGGCGGGCGTTGCGGTTTTCAGCGGCATCGTCAATCTGCTGACCCTGTCCGGGTCAATATATATGTTGCAGGTCTACGATCGGGTGATCCCGAGCCGTGACCTCGCTACGTTGTTCGGACTTTCGGCGATCGTGGCAATCGCTTACCTGCTGCAGGGCTATTTCGACGCACTGCGGAGCCGCATGCTGGCGCGGATTGCCGCCCTGTTCGATGTCAAACTGCAGACGGGAATTCACTTCGCTCTTGTGACGTTACCGCTTCGGGGCACGAACCCGATTTTGGCGCAACAGCCGCTGCGCGACCTCGATCAGGTGCGTGCCTTTCTCGCCGGTTCAGGCCCCACGGCGTTTCTCGACATGCCGTGGATTCCGCTTTTCCTGTTTGCATTGTTTCTTTTTCATCCGGTGATCGGTGTCGTTGCCACATCCGGCGCGGCGGCTATCGTCGCCATGACGTATTTCACCGAACGTCAATCGAGAGGCGCTGCCAAAATATCGACCGAGGGCAGCGCGCAGCGGCAGGTCCTGGCCGACGCACTCCGTCAGAACGCCGAAGTCGTTCGCGCCCTCGGCATGACAGGCCGTCTGGCGGCGCGCTGGTCACGCACGAACGAACAATACGTTAGAGACAGCATGCGACTCGCGGAAATGCACGCGAACCTCAGCGCCGTGGCGAAGGTCCTCCGCTTTGCGCTGCAATCCGCCGTGCTCGGTATTGGCGCCTATCTGGTGGTCATCGAGCAGGCCTCGGGCGGCATCATCATCGCATCCTCGATCATGATGGGGCGCGCGCTGGCGCCGGTTGAAGTCGCGCTGGCAAACTGGAAACAACTTGTTGCCGCGCGCGAGGGTATCGACCGTCTACGTACCATCCTCAAAGCGACGGCGGCGCCTGCTGCGCCAGCAGTCGTTCTGAAGCGACCGAATCGTACCCTGACGGTTGAGGGCGTCAGCGTTGTCGTGCCCGGCACGCAAAGGATGGTTCTCTCTCATATCTCATTTGGCCTGAACGCAGGCATGGGACTGGCCCTCCTCGGTGCTAGCGCTGCCGGGAAATCTTCTCTCGCCAAAACGCTGGTCGGTATCTGGCCGGCGGCAACCGGCGCAGTGCGACTCGATGGCGCTGCGATCGATCGATGGTATTCCGACGATCTTGGCCGGCATATCGGGTATCTGCCTCAGGACGTCGCGCTATTCGACGGATCGGTAGCGATGAACATCGCGCGTTTTGATGATACGGCGAACTCGGAGTCCATCCTGAAAGCCGCACGCGTGGCCGGTGCGCACGAGATGATCCTGCGTCTGCCGGATGGCTATGACACCCGGATCGGGGAGCGCGGCGCGTCACTATCGGCCGGACAGCGTCAACGCATCGGCCTTGCGCGCGCTGTGTTCGGTCGTCCATTTCTGGTCGTGCTCGACGAACCAAACGCAAATCTGGACGCCGATGGCGAAAATGCACTGGTCGGCGCGATCGAAACGCTGCGCCGCGAGAGGAGTATCGTCATCGTGATTTCGCACCGGCCGAATGCTTTGGCGGCACTGAATATGGCGATGGTCATCTACGATGGACGGCTGATCGCTTTCGGGCCGCGCGAAGAGATTTTCGCACGTGTCGCGCAATCGAATGTCCACCCGGTGCGCATGCCAAAACGAAGTGACTCTCGATCGAGCGCGGGAGGCACGCAATGACCTGGTCCGGTTACAGAAATGAGACGCCTGAATACGAATACAATGACGTCGATCCGGCGATTGGTCCGCAGGGCACGGCTCTTATTTGCGAACTCCGCCGGCTGCAGAACTTGCTTGATCGAGAGCGGCTTGTGGAGCAAGAGCGGTTTCCGCGCACGATCGAGGCCCGTCGAGCCGATTGGAAACCAACCGACCGGATCGTGAGCCTGAGGCAGCCGGTTCGGAGGGCGCCCAACAGCGCGGTCGATCTGTTCCTTGGTATTTTGGGGATGAACCGGCGCCGGCCAGTTGGTCGGGGGCCCGCTCCACGACCGGGTGGAAAAATCTCGTCGACGCAGGGAACGCCCGATCGCCGCGCTCCCCCAAAGGTCTCGTTGCATCCGCACGCCGAACGGCACCACGCTCGACCGGTGCTCACGGCAATTCCCGCGAGCAATCAAATCCGGCAACACAAGCGCGATACGTTCGCCGAAAAGCCGGGATGGCAACATTTATTGGATCGCGCCGATATTCCCCCTCCGGCGGAGATCGAAAAGAAGCTACGCAGCGCACTGGTGGGCCACTTTGAGCGTCTCCAATCCAGTAGCGCCTTCGAACGATTGCGCGAGGGCTGTACGTTTTTGCTCAGCCGCACACGCGCGGTCGGACTTGACGAAAGCTCCGGGCCTGAGCTCTCAACGTGCCTGACACAGACGTATGAGAGTGAGCTCAAGACAGGTCTTCGTGTCCTGCTCGTAGGTGTCGGAATCCTCGGAGGCTGGGCCACGCTGGTGCCGCTCTCCGGAGCTGTCGTTGTGCCGGGCACGCTTGTGGTGGAGACCGATGTCAAAAAGATCCAGCACCCGACCGGCGGCGTCGTGGCGCAAATTGCCGTGCGCGACGGCATGCAGGTGAACGCCGGTGATCTGCTGCTGCACCTCGACGAGACACAATTGCGCTCCAACTATCAGGTTTTGACGCAGCAGCTCGATCAGATTCGGGTACGACGCGCGCGACTGGTCGCCGAGCGCGACGGTCTTGGCGAACCGCAGATGCCGCAGCAACTGGCGCAAAGAGCCAACAACGACGAAGTACGGAGCTTGTGGACTTCGGAGATTTCACTGTTTACCAGCCGCGCCGCCGCGCGCCGCAACGCCAAGCAGCTCTTGCAGGGTCACGTCGGGCAACTCGAGGAGCAGATTTCCGGCCTCGACGCCCAGGTAAAATCGAAAGCCGCACAGCATGACCTGATTTCCGGTGAACTCGATGGTGTCGACAGTCTCTACCAGAAGGGGCTGGTTCCGCTGACACGGAAAACGTCGCTGCAGCGCGAGGCCGCCCGTCTCGATGGAGATCGCGGTCAAGCGACGGCGGCAATCGCTGAAGCAAAATCCAAGATCAGCGAAGCAGAGCTGCAGGCTATACGGGTCGACCAGGATTTCCGTACCGAAGTCATGAAGGATTTGCGCGAGGCGCAGGACAAGGAGGCCGAGCTGGTCGAGAAAACCGTCGCAGCGCAGGATTTGCTGAAGCGCGTCGATTTGCGCGCGCCTACCAGCGGAACCGTCCATCAGCTTTCTGTCCACACCGTTGGCGGTGTGATCGCCCCAGGCGAAGTCGCAATGGAAATTGTGCCGGAGTCCGACGAATTGCAGATCGAAGCGAAGCTTCCACCCAAAGACATCGATCATGCACACAGGGGTCAGCAGACTTTCGTGCGGTTTTCTGCCTTCAACCAGCGCACCACGCCGCAACTCGAGGGAGTCGTGTCCTACGTATCGGCGGACGTGGCTCATGACAAGAATGCCAGCACGAGTTCGCCCTATTACACCGTGCGGGTGACCCTCCCCGGCAGCGAGCGCCGCCGACTCGGCGAATTGAAACTGGTGTCAGGGATGCCGGCCGAAGTTTTCCTGCAGACCGGCAGCCGCACCATGATGAGCTATTTGCTGAAACCGATCACCGACCAGCTGCTGCGTACATTCAACTAAGCGCCGGCGGCGGCGGGCTGAACTAAGGAGATTTCTGCTCGGGGTTGACTTCAATGATGTGGGCGATGGTGCCTTTGCCCACGAGCGGAAATATCTGCCCGAGATACATCACTGATTGCTGCCGCTCGGACCAGGACCACAATGCACCGTTCCGTTTGTCTAAAATGATTACCTTATCCGCAAACCTGTGGCGGCCAACATCTTGTCGGTACTGGAAAGAGCCAGCTCCGAAGGTGGCGTTTTGGTCCTCCTGGGTGGTCACCATCTCGTAGGCGTTCTCATAGCGCGATTGCGCTGATGCTGGCCCTGCCACAATTGCGAGCGCTGCTACCGCCATAATCTCAAATATTTTTTTCATACATTCTTTCCGTAAACCAACGTGAACACTGTCCGCGGAAAGAATCAATCGCGTCATTGAAATACGGCGCGCATTACCAAGGTACCTCATGCGAACAATTTTTTTTATCGGTGAATTTTTCAAAAAAGGAATTGCACTGTCCCAATTTGGACACTTACGCGGTCGATGCTCAAACCAAGAACGATAATATTTGGCTCGATGGGCCGCCCACACAACCACGATCGAGCCGGAAGATTGAACCTCACCGCACACTTGCAGAGTGCGCGGTTTTTTTTGCATTCGGAGTGGAGCAGGGAGTGTCTTGGTACCTCCGCCAGACCGCAAGTAAAGGATACAATTCTTAATGGTGAGGACAATTCAAAAAACGGGAGCGCAATGATCCGCGAGGAACGATCCGTTTGTTGAGTTTTGGTGAGGGAGTAGTGGCGTATGAGTACACCGATCCAGCAGGCTGAGCTGAGTCCGGACGATCCGAAATTCTATGCGCCACCGAAGTGGCGCAGCGGCGAGATCAGCGCGCCGTCAATTCAGCCGTCTCAAGGCGAGCTTCCGTTCCAAGCCTCCTTTGACTGGACATCGCCTCCGGCCAGCGCGCCGGAAGACAACGCCGCGCCGGAAGCGCAAGAGCGGACGTCCGATGTTTCGCACCAGCTCGAATATGATCGCGTGCGCGTGACGGCCATTGCCAGCGCCGTCGGAGTTGTGGCCTGGACCGCGTTCTGCATTACCATAGGACTCGAACGGCTCGACAAGATCAATTTCAGCCAGCTTCGAAGTGAACCGGTATCGTCAAGTCAACCTGAGAATTCCCTTAGCGAACGGCTGCAGGCCGCGGCCATCGCGCTGCAAAAGCAAACGCGGCAGATTTTGGCTCCGACTCTCGTTGTCGCGGACTCGAGCGGTGTCGTGAACGCGGCCCTGCCGCTTTCCATTCAAGTTTCCAATTACACAGCGGATTCAAAGATCAATCTCAGCGGCCTCCTCCCCGGGACAATGTTGAGTTCAGGGATGCGCGCCGATGAAGGGCAATGGCGCATTGCGGTCGACGATTTGCCGAAGACACATGTTATCCCGCCGCCCGAGTACATTGGTCCGATGACAATTGTTGCAGAGCTTCGCAATGGCGACGATCAAGCGATCGTACGTACGCCGTTGCGGTTGACTTGGCGTCCGGCCACCGCGGAATCGATCGGATTTGGTGGCCCCGCTCAGCCGCCATCGCCGCCGGCGCCGCTATCCGTCGTCGCCGACAACCCGGCACCGAAGCAAGCCTTGTTCGAGCAGTTCCTGGCCTGGCAGAACGATTCGGCGGCGGCGACAACCGCGCCACCGCCGCGGCGGCATAAAATCTCGAAGAGACACCGACATCGAAATCAGTCGGTGGCTTCTTCCGAAACCCAGGCCGACACCGAGCCCCGCTGGCAACAGCGCCGTACGGCTTACACCTTATCCTCCGACGCAAGCCTTTCGCGCGATCAATGGCCGCTTTGGATGGGTGATCGTCAGACAAGCAGCTGGCAAGCCGCAGACGATTGTCCGACCGGATCGTCGAAACGCGGGGGCAAAAGATCGCAGAGCAGCTGCCGCTAAACTTTCTGTCTTGACCTGAATCCGCATCATTGCTTCGGGCGATAGTTCCTTCGCCGGTGGAACCGTTCGGCGATCCGATATTTTCAAACAATTTTGCTGTGTATCTTGTACTGCCGCGCCGGGGCACGGAACCAAACATCGCCAGACGAATTTCATCGTGGTGCATTCCAGAGGAGGAAACGTCATGTTGAAAAACTCGCGCTCGCGAGCGCCGCGATTGCGCTTTTGATGTCGACGGCAAGCGCCGACTACTACATCGTTCAAGAGAAGGCCACGAAGAAGTGCAAGGTCGTGGAGACACGCCCGACAGACACGACCTGGATTCAGATTGGTCCGGCGGCCTTCAAGACCCAGCGCGATGCCGAAAAACAAGTCAAGACAGTGTGCGTGGAAAAGTAACCGTCTAAGCATTTTCTGGCCAAGGGCCGTCACGTTGTGGCGGCCCTTTCGCTTTCGAAAGACACGATTTACCCAAACGTAACGATTTGATGTGAGCATCCGCGCCCTAGCGGACGCCGGCCAACATACATGCAGCATAAATTCGGGGTATCCATGGTATCGCGTAGAATGAAGCTCGTTTCGGCGGTCGTCGTTGCCGCGGTGCTTGCAGTGATGGCGCCCAGATTTGTCGGCACACCTTCAATGCAGATCCTGCGTTCGCAGCAGCATGGGATTTTGGCGTGCGGCAATACGACGTCGGCCACGGAGTGCGAAAAGCTGGATTCGATGCTGGCTCGGTAGGCGGCCGCTGCGCCCGCAACAAAAACCGCCCATGAAATAACAAAGGCCGCCAGGTTGGGTGGCCTTTTTCTATTTCTGGCGTGCAGGTCTAGCCAAGCCAGATATTGGCTTCCTTCACCACTTTGCCCCCAACGCCGTACAAAACGGTACCGCTAAGGGCCAAAAGCGAAGATCAGTGAAAATGAAAGAGGCCGCCCCGGGGATGAGGCGGCCTCTAGGCGGGCCAAGAGCGGGGACCGTGGGGGCTAACGCCCTTGACCAAGAAATCGCTCACACGCTTTATGTGCGAACGCCAAGTTGACCCAAGTGTTTAAACCCATTGATCACTCCCACCGTAGCTTTCGAGGAAATCGTAGTTGGCGGGTCAATGCGGTTCAAAACAAAGAAACGTGACCTAGCGAGACATTAAGTCGCCCCCAAAATTGTAATTGGTTGGGCAAAATCCCGATGCTGGCAACGATACCGCCACGCGGCATTCTGTCTGTGACTTCGCCACCCCGGCCACTTTTGCGAATGTCCGCTAAGGGCCAGGAGCCGATATGTGCGGTGCAAAATGGAATGTCCGCTAAAGGCCAATAACGACAACTGGACAAACTTAGTTTGTCAGCCCTTTGGTAGTGACGTCAAAGTCGATTGTGGTTAAGGCGTGAGGCTACAAAAACATATTCCTTCTCAATTAGACCGAACCTAGCCACGTCATCGCGAGAGTGCGAGTAGAGCCGGACTTCGAAACCGGCGAGGATCAACGTCGTTTATAACTTTCGGTAGGAATAAATGGTGGCGAACAAAACGCCCTGACGGCGAACTTCGCCAACGACTGGTAAATTCAGAACCGGTGGACTTCGCGGATCGCAATTCCTTCGCAAGACGACAATATAGTCGGCATCTTGCACTTTCTGGACTGCGACGAAACGTGGATGATCCGCAAAATTCAAAACAGATCCACATGAATAGTAAACAGTAAGAACGTCGCTCCCGTGACGCGCATCTTCAAGTTTGCGAAGCGCTTCCCGCAATGCCGATCGCCAAAGATCAATGTAGTACTTACCGTCAGCTCCTTGGATGCTGCCGACAAACGCGTTGTAGAAGGAATATTGATAGGGAAACAATTGATACGTCGAAACCAGAACAGGAATAATGCCGAGAAAGACAAAAGCACCTGTCGCAATGCGCGCACCCTGCGAATGATACCAAGTAAAAAGACATCCAATTGGGTATGCCGCCACCAACATCATGAACGGCAAAAGAAAAATAAAGTGTCTATATCCATTTAGCGCGCGCACATCGCTGATGGCCTGAATGGACAGAACGATTATGCAGGCGCCTGCGAATGCGATGATGAGAGGCTGCCGCTTGATTGCGCCAAGTACCGTGCCTACCGCAGTTAGCGTGAGCAGGAACAAGGGCATCGAAATCGCAATATAAGTAGACGTGTAATACCATGGAACCTTGTCGAAAGGGATATAGTTGCCATGAATCAGAACGAGCCCGTGCCAAGGCTCATAGTTCAGGAACAACTTCACGATGCCGGCAAGCTGCGCAGGACTCCAAAGAAAAAACTGCGGCCAGAAAGCCGCAAAGCTTGCCAAGCAACCAATTGCAGCGAAGACCGCGATCTTGGCCAGGCAAACGATGAGGGTACGGTTTATTTGAATTGGATCGGTCTTCGGAATGAAAGCAAGACAAGCTAGAGTTACAATACCGATCACACCTAGTATCGGGATCCCGACCAGTTTGGTGGTCGCAAAGAACCCAGTTGCAACTGCGATCTTGAGCCAGATCCACCTAGATTCGTGACGTCCGGTCAGCGCGATCAAACAATAGTACAAAGATGCAAAAAGCGTCGTGGCAAAGGGAATATCTTTTGTGTTGAAGAACATGTAACCGAACCACATCGGATTACACGCAAGGAACAGTGCGCCAAACAGACCGGTCGCTGGACTGACGAACGTGCGACCAAAACGATATAAATAAAAAACTCCAGTCACTCCAAATAATGCACTGACAAGATGACGCGCATCATGTGAGAGCGCTGGAAAAATCGCCCGCAACAGCACCGCAAGCACGTCCGGCATCGCGCCGTAAATATTAATGTCATCTAGTTTGGATATCTCTTCGCGGTGACTGCCGAAAGAAAGTAGAAAATTGACCACGCGCAAGGCCCTAAGGTGGTCAACGCTCTCATCAGTCGTGAATCCATAACTGTTGTAAGTCAGGGCAACATTGATGATGAGGACAAACAACAATGCGCAAACAGCGAAGTCGTACGGCGTAAAGATGCTGCGGTCAAAGTAATTTCTTCGTACGACCATTTTGTGCCGGTATTGCAAGAAAAGATCGCGCCGACGAACTTCCAAAAAAGCGTTCGCGATTTTGGCTGAAAGATTTCCAAATCGCCAGCACGAATTGTAAGCCAGCGTAGTCCGCGGCCCGGAGATGGTACCGAGCTTAGCGATGGCGCAGGATGAGCCTCCGATCAGTGCAAAATATTCGCAAAATCTACAAGATCGCTAGGCAAATCAGAGTTTGCTAAGTGGTCGTGCCCGTATCGGCGCTAACCTTGCGTGATTCAGACGGTCGGGACAGCAGCCTTACGAATCCGTGACAGTGTTTGTATCTTTTACCCGACCCACAAGAGCACAGCGCATTACGTGAAGGGCTGGCGAAACTTACGATGTTCGATAACCGATAGCCTAACTGTTTACGCGCGAATTTTTCCAAAAAGGAACCACTCTCTACAACCAATCGCCCGACCCTATTTTCTTTTGGATCACACAAAGCATTATTCCACAAATGAACGGCAATCGTAGAAGGTGTCAGCAATTCTCTCATTTCGTATTTTGACGACAACAAAAAGTGAGCCTCTGTGAGGTAAATCGGATAAAAAACTTCGCTCGGTTTCGCGAAATGAGTTAGACCGTTTTTCCGAACAAAATAAGTAAGTGCGTGAGGGCCATAAACTCCCCACGGCAAATCACGAACATCCACCGGATGTCCAGATATTGATTTTTGCTGTAAATCGAAACGCGTTGAGTTTTCGTAAAACGGTGGGATCGGATATTCTTGACTAACAAAATCACATATCTGATCAATTATAGGACTGTTCTGTGGTAGATATAACACAGCACCACATATCGAATTTTTGTCTTGCCACCCAAAAATGCAGTCACTAGTTCGTGGCAGTGGCTTGAGCAATATTACGTCTGTGTCCAGCCAAACGCCCAAACCCTTTTTCATTATAAGATATCGGAATTTATTTGATCCAAGAGACGGACTGCCGGTCTTTCGGTGAACGAGAAGTTCTTGACGCGGCATAATCTCTCTAGCATCGGATATTTCAATGCCGGTCGGTACATTTGCAATGGGATCATAGCAAAACAGACGAACCTTGTAATTTTGTCGCAACATGGACAGTAAGCAGATCTTTTCGATCTCGCCGAGCGGCCTTCCATGCCAAAAACAATTTATATACGACATACGAACAAGCTCACACTTCGCTACGCGCTGGGATCCAAGGAACTCACTAACGCACTAGTTTAAAAAATTCTAGCCGTTAAAGCTATGCCTGTGACGACATGCCTGAAAGCAGACATATCCAGTGGCGACGTCCGCTAAGGGCCAGAAGCGGACAATTGGGCCCTTGTGCCGCATGGTGGACACGGACTCGAAAGGTATTCTATCGTGTCCCGGAATATTCCAGGGTTAGCGATGCGGTTGTGGCGTACCTTGATGCTGCTGTCTGTTGCGTTGACGGTTTCCGCTTGCTTGGAAAACCCCAACAATCTGCAGACCCACTACATCGATCAGTTTGCCACTCCAAATCCGACGCTGTCGGGATTCACCGTATGCCGCGGCTTCGCCTGCGCTGAGAGACCGTATGCCAGCATGGACGCGGCCCAGTGGCGCCACGTCACTGACGTCTTCAAGCCGCGCGCAAAGAATGCCCGGCTTGAGCGGCAACAAATTGCGCGCGGCGTGGCACTCATCGGGAGCATTGTCGGTCCGCAAACTGGGACAGACGCCCACCAATGGACACATCGCAACATGTACGTCCTCCCCAATGGTGGCGACCTGTCACAACTCGATTGTATCGACACGTCGGTCAATACATGGACCTACATGACACTGATGGAGCGCAGCGGACTCTTCGCCTTCCACCGGGTGGCTCCGCTTTCCTACGGCCCTCTGCGCAATACTGCGGTACTTCAGGAAATCAACGGCGGTTATTTCGCGATCGACGCGAGCTTGGTAGATGTCGGGCAGCCGCCCCCGATAATGCCGCTCGCGGCTTGGTTGGCTTCCTGGCCTCCCGATCCTGCTGCGATCGAACACGCAGACCGAGCAGACGCCTCCGTAGCCCAGCTCCGTCCCTGAATGAAAGCCGAGGCCTTGAGGACTTGAAGCCGCAGGTCGGCAACTGTTTCACGCACTATATCCCAAGATCCCAAATACCTTTCCAAGTCCGCTTTGGGTCATAAGCAGACATATGCGGTGCAAAACGGCATGTCCGCTTTACCCCCAAAAGCGGCATAGGCTGCTAGCCGAGTCGGATATTGGCTTCCTTCACCACTTTGCCCCAGCGCTCCATCTGGGCATGTACGAAGGCCCCGAATTCTTCCGGCGACATTTCACGGATGTCGATATTGAGCTGCGCAAAACGCGTGGCGACGTTTGGATCGTGCAGCACATTATTGATGCCTCGGTTGAGCCTTTGCACGATTGGCGCGGGTGTACCGTGCGGCACGAATACGCCGTTCCATTCGTAGGCTTCAAATCCGGGCAAGGTGTCGGACACCGGTGGAATATCGGGCAGGCTCCTGAGCCGTCCCTTGCCGGTATGCGCGATTGGCTTGACCTTGCCACCTTGGATCAGTCCCACCACCGACGACCCATTGGCGAAGAAAAACTTAACCTGCCCTGCCATCACGTCGTTGAGCGCCAGTCCGCCGCCGCGATACGGCACGTGACTGATCTTGATGCCGGTCTGGTGACGGAACATTTCCAGCGAAAGATGTTGCAGCGTGCCATTGCCGGACGAGGCCATGTCGATGCCATCCGGCGCGGCTTTGGCGTAGGCGATAACGTCAGCCACGGTTTTTATCGGCACCGACGGCGTCACCACCAGAATATTCGGCACCAGCGAGACGAGCGCGACCGGATCGAAGTCCTTGTTGTAATCAAACGGCAAATTCGAATAGAGCCAAGAATTGACGGAAAACGCCGTGCCGTCATGCAGCACGGTGTAGCCATCAGGTTCGGCCTTTGCGACCACGGCCTCGCCAATGGTTCCGCCGGCGCCGCCACGGTTTTCCACCACGAATTGCTGGTTGAACAGTTGGCCCAGGTTGCCGAACACAATGCGCCCGGTCGTGTCGGCGCCACCAGCCGGCGGATAAGGAACCATGACCCGCACCGGCCGCGCCGGCCAGGATGTTTGAGCATGTGCTGTCCGCACGAGCGACGCCGCCGCAAAACCCGCCAACATCGTGCGTCGCGTGAGAGTGTGCGGCATAGATCGTCCCCGCTTCACGCCGTCACTTGATCATCCCGAGGACGCGCGGCAACCACAGCGTCAGCTCAGGGATCATCGTAATCGCAATCAGTGACAGTAGCAGGGGTATGAGCCAAGGCAAGATCGCGACTGTTGTTCGCTCGATCGATAACTTCGCGATTCTCGACAACACGAACAGCACCATGCCAAGCGGCGGATGCAGCAGGCCTATCATCAGGTTCAGCGTCATCATGACCCCGAAATGCACCGGGTCGATGCCGACCTTCACAATCACCGGCATCAGCACCGGCACCAGAATGCTGATCGACGCAATCGGCTCCAGGAAGCAGCCGATAACCAGCAGCAGCACATTGGTCAGCAGCAGGATGACATAGCGATTGTTGGTCAACTGCAGCAACGCCTCGGTCGTGTATTCAGTGACGCGAGTCGTCGTCAGCACCCAGCCGAACAACGATGCGGCGGCGACGATCAAAAGCACTCCGGCGGCAGTCTCGATAGTTTCCATCGAGACCTTGTAAAAGCGCTTGGGCGTCAAGGTGCGATAGAGAAAGATGCCGAGGACGATCGCCCAGGCGCAGGCCGCGATAGCCGCTTCGGTCGGTGTGAACCAGCCGAACGTCATGCCGCCGACGATAATCGCGGGCGTCAGCAAGGCCGGGAACGCCGCGAGAAATGTCCTGCCTAGAATACGCCAGCTGAACTCCTGGTCGCGGCCCATGCCGTAACGGCGCGCACAGTAGTAGACGTAGCCCATCATGAAGGCAGTCATCACAAAGCCAGGGATGACCCCGCCGAGAAACAGCGCGCCGATCGAAACGTTACCCATCATCCCGTAGATCACGAATGGCAGCGATGGCGGGATGATCGGGCCGAGCGTGGAGGACGCCGCGGTGACGCCCACCGAGAATTCAGTGTCATAGCCGTGATCCTGCATCGCCTTGATTTCGATGGTGCCCAGCCCCGCCGCGTCTGCGATCGCGGTCCCCGACATCCCGGCGAAAATGACCGAGCCAATGATATTGACGTGCGCGAGACCGCCGCGCGTCCAGCCCGCAAGCGCAACCGCAAAGTCGTAGATGCGGTTGGTGATGCCGGCTGAATTCATCAAATTGCCGGCAAGGATAAAGAACGGCACCGCCAGTAGCGGGAATGAATCGATACCCCCCGCCATCCGGTGCAGAATCACGAAATCCGGCAACCCGGCAATGAAATGCGTGTAGATGAAAGACGATCCTGCCAACGCGATAAACACCGGCACGCCGATGAGCAGCACCGCGATGAACAGAAACGCCATGATGACCATTTGTGCTCGCCCTAGTCCGGCGCGATCTGATGGGTCACGTCATCCGGCCGGCGCCAACGCATCTTGGCATTGCGCACGACATTGCAGACCTGACGGATAAGCATCAGGAAACATCCGAAGGCGACGCCGGCATAGACGTAGCTCATCGGCAGGTCGAAGACGGTCATGCGCTGGAAGTGCATGCGCTCGGTGATCGCCACGGAAACAAATGCCAGCAGGCCGATAAAGGCCAGCTTGATGAAATCGACGACAGCAAGCAACGTTGCGCGTAATGGTCCCGGCTTCATTACATTCGAGAGCAGTTCAACGGCGATATGAGTGTTGCGCCGCGTGACCATGGCGCCGCCAATGAACACGACCCACATCAAGCCGTAGCGCGCGATCTCTTCGGTCCAGGCCAGACTGTTATTGAGCACGTAGCGTGTGAAAAACTGCAGGAAAACGATGAAGGCAAGTGACCAGAAGATTACAAAGGCCAGCCAATCCTCCGGATAATGCTCGATGATGACTTCGGTGTCTTCGGCCTCAATCAGGCGCTTTTCGCCCTTGAGTATTTTCTTTTTGCTCATGCGCGTCCCCAGTCCCCCACCTGGTCATGGCCGGGCTTGTGCATGACGTGCGTGGGCGATCGTCCTACTTCAACGCCTGCAGAGCGTCGTACTCAGCCTGTGACCAGCCGGCGCCGGCGCTCGGGTCGTTGTGCAACGGCAGCGCAGCCTTGCGGAAGGCGTCGCGGTCAACTTCCACCACGGTCTTGCCAAGCTTGCGGAATTCATCGGCAAGCTTTTGCTCGGAAGCGCGGATCTGGTCGGTGGACTTCGCGTTTGCCTCTTTCAGCACGTCCTCGAAGACCTTCTTGTCGGCATCAGACAGCTTCGACCAGACGTGCCCCCCGACGATTGTCAGCAGGGATTCGGTGATGTGGCCGGTCAGCATGATATGCGACTGAACTTCGTAGAATTTCTTGGCCATGATGGTCGGCAGCGGATTTTCCTGTCCGTCGACCGTGCCTTGCTGGAGCGCGAGATAGACTTCGGCAAACGCGATCGGCGTGGCATTTGCGCCAACTGATTTGGTGAACATCAGGAACAGCGGCGCCGGCGGAACGCGCAACTTCATGCCTTTCATGTCCTCAGGCTTCTTGATTTCCTTGTTGGCGGTCACGTGGCGCTGACCATAGTAGACGATCGCAACAACCTTATGCTTGGTCTTGTCCTCGTAGCCCTTGGCCAGGTCACGGAACAGCTGGCTATCGCGATAGGCCTTCCAGTGGTCGAAGTCGCGCAGGATGAACGGAGCGCCAGTGATCGCCAGCGGCTTATGGATCGAGCCGGCAAATGACGCGCCGGTGTAGATGATGTCGATGGTGCCCAGCCCCAGGCCCTCGTTGATCTGGTTCTCGTTGCCTAACTGCGAGGCCGGAAAGACCGCGATTTCGTAGCGTCCATCGGTGCGCCTCTTGATCTCTTCCGCCGCCCACAGCGCGTTGGTGTGATAAGGCTCGGCCACCTCATACACATGCGCCCATTTCAGTTTGGTCTGAGCCGTGGCCGGGCCAGCGGCGAGGAGTACTGCAACGACAAGCGCGAGACCGTGGGCCAAGCAACGCGGCCAGTTCGACATACGCCCCTCCCTAGTATTGGATGTTTTGAGCTTGCTTGATTAATCCGGATGTTACTATGCGGTCCGCGTCAGGCAACAGGCCAAGCCCACCTTCCCTCGCCGCCGGACTCGCCCCATATTCGGTCCAATGGCGAAAAATCCCGACAAGCCGAAAAAAGACCCAGCGCGCCCAACGCGCACCAAGGCCGCTCGGCCGGATGAAAAGCCAACGCCCGACGCGCTCGCCAATCTGCTCAATCCGGGGATTGGGCGTGGCACGGCGGGGTTGGGGTCCGGTACCGGGTTGCAGGCCCCGCCGGACAATTCGTGGGATCGGCGACGCGATTTTTCCGAGGCGCACAAGGCGCGCAAGTCCACAGTCAAGGGCTTCGATGAAGCGCCGCAGGTCGAATTCAAAACGCCGCCGGTAAGTGGGCTCGACCCCACGCTGGAGGAGGAACTCGGCCTCAGCGATGAGGCCAAATACCGCTTGCCACGCGCCGATCTGCCGACGCAGCCGGGCGGCTTCGGCGGCATGGCAAGTCAGCAATCGCTCGAGCGCCTCCTCCGCGAAGGCCGGCCTGAATTCACCGCCATCCCATGGACGCCGCACCGTCCGCCCCGGCCCGAGAAGTCTGAAGGCGGCAAGAAGCTCGTCATCGTCTCGGATTTCCAGCCGAAGGGCGACCAGCCGCAGGCAATCGACGAGCTGGTCGAAGGCGTCCGGCGCAACGACCGAAGCCAGGTGCTGCTCGGCGTTACCGGTTCGGGCAAGACCTTCACCATGGCAAAGGTGATCGAAGCGACGCAGCGTCCTGCCCTGATTCTCGCTCCCAACAAAACGCTGGCGGCGCAGCTCTACGGCGAGTTCAAGTCGTTCTTTCCCGACAATGCGGTGGAATACTTCGTGAGTTACTACGACTATTATCAGCCGGAGGCCTACGTCCCCCGCACCGATACCTACATCGAGAAAGAATCCTCTATCAACGAGCAGATCGACCGTATGCGTCACAGCGCGACGCGTGCGCTGCTGGAACGCGACGACGTGATCATCGTCGCCTCGGTGTCCTGCATCTACGGCATCGGCTCGGTGGAAACCTATTCGGCGATGACTTTCACGCTCAAGCAGGGCGCCAAGATCGATCAACGTCAGCTTCTCGCCGATCTGGTGGCGTTACAGTACAAGCGCACACAGGGCAACTTCTATCGCGGCTCGTTTCGGGTGCGTGGCGACACGGTCGACATTTTTCCGGCGCACTATGAGGATCGCGCCTGGCGTATCCATTTGTTCGGCGACGAGATCGAAAAGATCGAAGAGATGGATCCGCTCACCGGCCAGAAGACCGACGAGCTCGACTTCGTCAAAATCTACGCCAATTCGCACTATGTCACGCCGCGTCCCACACTGTTGCAGGCTATTGCAAACATCAAACAGGAACTGCGCGGCCGGCTCGACCAGCTCAACGCCGCCGGGCGTCTTCTGGAAGCGCAGCGTCTGGAGCAACGGACGATCTTCGATCTTGAAATGCTGGAAGCGACCGGTTCCTGCGCCGGCATCGAGAACTATTCGCGCTATCTCACCGGCCGCAAGCCGGGCGAGCCGCCGCCGACGCTGTTTGAATACGTGCCTGACAACGCGCTTGTGTTCGTTGACGAAAGCCACGTCACCATTCCGCAGCTTGGTGGCATGTATCGCGGCGACTTCCGCCGCAAGGCGACTCTCGCCGAATACGGATTCCGCCTGCCCTCGTGCATGGACAACCGGCCGCTGCGCTTCGAGGAATGGGACGCCATGCGGCCGCAGAGTCTTGCGGTATCGGCAACGCCGGGGCCCTGGGAAATGGAAGAAACGCGCGGCGTCTTCGTCGAGCAGGTGATCCGCCCCACCGGCCTGATCGACCCTCCGGTCGAGGTGCGCCCAGCGCGCACTCAGGTTGATGATCTTGTCGGCGAGGTCCGCCAGGTTGCAGCGAAAGGATTCCGTTCGCTGGTTACAGTGTTGACCAAGCGCATGGCGGAGGACCTCACGGAATACCTGCACGAGCAAGGAATTCGCGTGCGATACATGCACAGTGACATCGACACGCTGGAGCGCATTGAAATCATCCGCGATCTGCGGCTTGGCGCCTTCGATGCTCTGGTGGGCATCAATCTGCTGCGCGAAGGCCTCGACATCCCGGAATGCGCGCTGGTTGCCATCCTCGACGCCGACAAAGAGGGATTCCTGCGCAGCGAAACATCGCTTATCCAGACCATCGGCCGCGCCGCGCGTAACGTCGATGGCAAGGTGGTGCTCTATGCGGACAGTACGACCGGTTCGATGCAACGCGCCATCGAGGAAACCAATCGGCGGCGCGAAAAGCAGGCGGCTTACAACAAGGAAAACGGCATCACCCCGGAGAGCGTGCGCAAGGGCATCGCTGATATACTCGACAGCGTGTACGAGCGTGACCACGTGCTGATTTCGACCGGCGATGCCGGCACCGGCGAATTCGCCGAAGCCGCCACTATCGGTCACAATCTCGAAGCAGTAGTCGCGGATCTCGAGACGCGGATGCGCGAGGCCGCCGCCGATCTCGATTTCGAGCAAGCGGCACGGTTGCGCGACGAGATCAAGCGCTTGCGCGCAACCGAACTTGCGGTTTTAGACAACCCTACTGCGCGCGATGTGATGGTGGCTCAAACAAAAGGACTGCAATCGCGAACGCGCCCGCACAAGCCCGACCTCGATGAGATGGGGATTGCGCCGTCGCACGAAGTAAAGCCAGCGCGGGCTCAATCGCCGCGCTCCAAGCTCGGCCGCCCCGGCATGCGTGGCGGGTTCAAGAAGCGCGGCCGTTAGTCCTATCCGGCGTTCTTGCTAGTTTATGTCGGAAACCCAGCAACCTTGATTACGCGCGATACATTTTGCGCGGGCATCGCCGGCGTTTTTGCCGGTCTCGGCACAGCTGCGGTGGTAATTGATCGGGCAGTTAACGTCGAACTTGTAGCCGGCGATGTTTTTCCAGACGCGTTTCGCTTTTTGCGTCAATGTCTCGTCTTTTTTCGGCTTTTCCTGAACGAGCATGATCGACGCGCCACCAGCCCGTGAGAATCCGGCTTGCGGGAAAGGCCCCGCTAGAGCCTGTCCGCCCCCACGATTAGGTACGTGCTTGTCGCCAATACAATGAGATAGCGCATAGCCCCTTCTCCTCAGCTGACGTGAAATCCAGCGTCGGGTAACGGACAAAGGGAGCTAAAGTTCCAGATTCTTGCGCGGACTAGGAGCGATGCCGATAGCGGCGATGGCCATATGCCAAGGCACGGTCATCGAAGGGATAGTGATAGACGTAACCATCCCAGGCATAGAGGCAGTAGTAGCCCGCCCAGGCGCAACGATCGCGCCAATTCGAGAAACGCCATGTCGGACCGAAATGCTCGCCGCCGTACCGGTAACCCGGCCGGAGGTCCGCGGCCTGTGAGGAAACAGTGCCGCTGAGAACGGCCGCGGCGATTGCGACAGCAAAGATTGATCGCTGCATGGTGATACGCATCAAGGACACCCCCGCTAATATTCGCGGCTAATTCACATAGACCGTCCCCGATGGCAAATCACAACGACCAGTGTGGTTAAGCATCGGCGGACGTTTTTGCTTAATTACTTTGGCCGCAAGCAACACTTACGTCAGCGGTTGGATTTCCGAGAACAAGTTCGCAAGTTTCTACGATGAGTACTTCCGTCAGATCGACTCGCCGCCGCCTTCCAGCACCGTGCATTGCACCATGCCCGACGCGCGCTGCCACGCGTTGCCATTGAAGCCCGCGAACACGCTGATGCGCACGATCTGCACCAGTTTGTTGTCGAGCTTCATGGTATCCACGGTCTGGTCGCGGATATACGCAATGGCGGCAACGCCACATGCCCGGTCGTCGTGCGCATTGGCGTTAACTGAAGTCATCGCCTGATCGGGCTCGGCACCTTTTGCTGCGCAGCTGGACGAATTGTTCCGCCTGTTCCGGCGTATTGCAGATGATCCCAATACCGATGGCAGCGTCGCCGTTTCCCTGCGATGGCGTCCCGGCCGCCTGCGCGACGCCGCAGCCGAGGATTGCGGCCGTTGCCGCCGCCCAAAAAATGCGCATTTCAGCCTCCAGAAACAGTGGTTCCGCTTATGGTTTTGCGGGTCAACGTCCTCATCGCAGCCCTTGCTCCGCGCATGCACGCGATTGTGAAAGCGTGTTCCACGGGCGTTGCGCTACCGATGGAATTTGAGGCAGATAGGCCGCCACTCCTGGCGAATTCCCACCCGGATCGCATTTGATGAACGTTTCGATTTTCGATATCCGCAGGCCTGTTTCCCTCGCGCGAGTCGCATTGCTTGCCGTGGCTGCCTTCGCGCTCGCCGCCTGCCAGACCGACGGCGGGAGTCCAGCGGCAGCCGACGCGCCCAAGGCGGAGGTAGCGGCACCAAAACCTGATAGTGCCGGTGCCAAACCGCAGGCGGCTCGGCCAGAGGAACCGTCCGAGGAGACGGAGCCTATGACCCGCACACGCGCGGCGCGTGAGTGCTGGATGAGAACCGAAAAAGCCAATCCGCACGAAAATCTCGATAAGCGCGCCGACATTGTAAACAAGTGCATCGAGGACAAGATGAAGGCGGCTGCTGCGTCCCCGCCGAAAACGTGACATCGGCAATCGGCCTCATCCTCCCCTTGCGCTAGCCGGCGCGCCGGCTAGCATTCGGTACAACCCCGACTTCAGGGAGGTCGTCATGGCGAAAGGTCAGATGCGTTCGACGAAGGAAAAGAGGAAACCCAAGGCCGACAAGGACAAGCCCAAGCAGCTTTCCGCCTATAAGCTTGCGCAGATGCAAGGCGCGTCGAGCAGCCCCTACGGCAACCAGCCCGGCAAGAAGCCCTGATTATTTCTGCTGGGCTCCGCTGCCTGTGGTAGCCCCCATTTTCGATTCTGCCGGCAGTTCCTGAGCCTGCTTTGCCATTTCCAGGCAGGTTAGCAATTCGACGTAACTTGGCGCGCTGCCAAGCTCAACGGGGCTTGTGCAGTTCGCGCGCTGCGTCGACGAATATTGTGTCCAGTCGTTGCCGAGCTTCGAACGCGCGTCGTTCTCATCCCGCTGACACGCCGGAGCATCGCGGCCAGGCAAGGTACCCGCCCGGGCGGCAGGCCGGCACGTCCGCTCAACATCGAATTTCGGTACGGCGTCAGCCGCCAAGGCAATATGAGATGCCGTCAAAATAATCGGTAACAGCGTAGGCATGATCGTTCTCCCGGTGCCGCTTTCTGGGTAATTCCTGGGTGCGCTTCCGGTTTCATGACTACGTTGACCGAAAATGATCCAACTTGCTCCATAGCTTCGCCAAAGTTCCTTGGCAAAGGAACCAATGCTTAACCGGTTCGCGCCGACCATCGCGCGTCCATCAACCGGACCAGCATTTTCGGGGGAGAATTCAGGAATGCGCGCAAGCGCTCCCTGCGCTATATGGATCATCGGCGCGCTTTCACTCGCCGTCCTGCCTGCTCTTGCGCAAGAGGCCGACGCAATCAAAGCGGCACGTGAGGCTCCGCTCACGCCCGAGGAAAGCTCGATACTCAGAAATGCGCTTGTCTTCGATCCCGCAGCCGTCGAGACGCCGCCAAAGAAACCGTTTCAACTGCGTGCCTCGCCTGAGTCTAGCGGCTACGCCGTCAAGCGCACGGACAAGATCGATGGCTCCTCGACGATCGTCGTCAAGCAGCCTCTGCAAACCGAATGGGAAAATTCAGCCGGCGCGGATCTTCCCGCATCCAACACCGGTGCCGGCAACGCATTTGACCGGCCTTTATCGACCCGAGATAACTCCGGTAGCGGCTCTGCGTGGGCATCAATCGGCGTGCCAAATGTCGGTAGCGTGGATGCACGCGTTGATTCTTCCAACGAACAAGGCAAACTTGGTACCACACTGAAGCATTCTATTCCGTTCGGCGGACGTTTTTCGGTGACCTTTCAGGACACTCTCTCTGTGACAGAAACGCTTGCGCAACCGACAGCAGGGGCCGATATGCCTCTGATGGCCTTGCCTCCATCGACCGCTCCGACGTCGCCACAAGTTTTCGGCAATGAGCGGGCAATGAAATTCAATATCCTGCCTACGGGCACAACACTTGGCGCCGGGATGACGACTGCCAGCAACGATCCCGTCACCCACAATACGTTGAGTGCCGAACAGAAACTTTACGGCCCTTTGCAGGTGACCACCGCAATCACTGATTTTGGTCAGACCACGAGCAGCAAGAAAGTCAGCGCCGGCTTTAGACTGAACTGGTAGTCTGATCCTTACTGTCCCGATCTGGACCATGCCGGGACCAGAACACCGAAAAAGTCGGTGCATAACTTCACGTCCGCCATTATCGGGCGGCAAAGTTCCACCAAGGTGCCCTCGCCCCGCCCCATGGCCGCCCAAGTCGCGTGCGGCAATTGCGGTAACTGGGGAGCGTTTGCGCAAAATTGCTTGCGCTTTTAGGAGGGGACTATGACGGCCATCAGACCCGAGCGGCTTGGTGTGGACAGGGCAGTCCCGGAAAAACCCGGACCGGAGTTATATGCTCCGAACCGGAAACCTGCGGAAAAGCCCAACGATGCCCAACAGGTGGCAGCCGCCGCTGTCGAAGGTGAGATCCGTGAGTTCGTCCGGCGTGACGTTGCGTTTCTTCGCCGGCAACGCAATGACGCAGAGCCGGTAATCGAGCCGGTCACCGAAAATCTCAACGTGTTGATCCGCCGCGTCTCGGGCGCCTCCATGGAGGAAATCGATCGCGTTATCATCGAGCTGCAAGGCGTGCGCGAAATGCTTCGCAGCGAAGGCGAACGCGTTGGCCGCGAGATCGCCGGCTTCGCAAGCCTGAGTCACGCGGCGATGACCGCGATGAAAGTCATTGGGGACAGCCTCACGCAATGGAAGAGCGCGCCGAACAATTCCGGTCCGCGCCCCGTGGGCTGACTACCGTGCGCAAAGCCATCGCCGGAGGTGCCGGCGATGGCTTCTTGTCTAGCCCGTAATCTGTCCCACTACCGTGCGTGTCGCGGGCTCGATCAGCAGAACCCTGCCCTTCGCTTTCACGAAGTAGAGGCGTGTGAGGCCGTCGATGCCGCGAACGCTTTCCGGCAACGGATGCATGCCTTTAAGCGCCTGGTTTGGCGATAATTCGCTTGCCGGCTTGAGTGCGTCGGCACCGGCGACGGGCTGCGATTTGTCCGC
>DASPUD010000109.1:0-23095 GCA_035623095.1 Pseudolabrys sp. | reverse complement strand
ACGGGTTCCTCGCGCAACCAGCAGGATTTGCGTCCGGCAATCGTGATCAAGTCGGGCAACAAGATCCTCAAGCTGGCTCGCGGTGGCGAGGCTCGTTATCAGCTTGCGGTCGACGCAATCATCTCGGTAGATCCAGGCGCTCATGTGAAAGCGGGCGACGTCATCGCGCGTATCCCGACCGAAAGCGCGAAGACCCGCGACATCACCGGCGGATTGCCGCGGGTGGCGGAGCTGTTCGAAGCGCGCCGTCCAAAGGAAGCGGCGATTATCGCCGAAATCGGCGGCACGGTGCGTTTCGGCAAGGACTACAAAAACAAGCGCCGGATCACCATCGAACCGTCCGGTAAAGGCGAAGAGCCGAAGGAGTATCTGATCCCGAAGGGCAAGCACATTCACCTTCAGGACGGCGACGTCATCGAGAAAGGCGACTACATCGTCGAGGGTAATCCCGCCCCGCACGATATTCTCGCCATCAAGGGCGTCGAGGAACTGGCTGCTTACCTGGTGAACGAGATCCAGGAGGTCTATCGCCTCCAAGGCGTCAACATCAACGACAAGCACATCGAAGTGATCGTTCGCCAGATGCTGCAGAAGGTCGAGATCGATGACGCCGGCGACACCGAACTCCTGCAAGGTGAGCAACTCGACAAAATCGAGCTCGACGAGGTCAACGCGCGGGCGGAAGCCGAAGGCAAGAAGCCGGCCAGCGGGCACCCCGTTCTGCTCGGTATCACCAAGGCGAGCCTGCAGACTCGTTCGTTCATCTCGGCGGCATCGTTCCAGGAGACTACGCGCGTGCTCACTGAAGCGGCCGTCAACGGCAAGGCCGATACGCTCGATGGTCTCAAGGAGAACGTTATCGTCGGCCGCCTGATCCCGGCCGGTACCGGCGCGCTCATGAACAGCCTGCGTGAGGTCGCCACCAAGCGCGACGCCCTCATTCTGGAAGAGCGTGAGAAGGATGCGGCGAAAGCCGCTGCCAAGCCTGAGGAAGCCCCGGCATTGCCGGCGGCGGAATAGGCTTCAGCACAATTGTTGAAAGGGCCGCCTTAGGGCGGCCCTTTTCTTTGTGAGAGAAAAAGAGAAGATATCGACCCGCACACTGGATTTCGTTCCATGTATCTTCTTGTTCTGCCCGGGGATGGTATCGGCCCGGAAATCACCGAAGCCGCGCTCGACGTTTTGCGCGAGGCTTCTGACCGTTACGGGCTTGGCCTGCGCATCGAAGAGGCGCCCGTAGGGCACGCGGGATTGCGTGCTCTCGGTCACACGATCCACCCCGACCTTGTCGAGAAAGCGCGCAAGGCCGACGGCGTCGTTCTTGGCCCAACGGCGACCTTCGACTTCAAGGATCCAGCCAAGGGCGAAGCCAATCCATCGATGACCCTGCGCAAGACGCTTGATCTATTTGCCAACATCCGGCCGGCGCGCACCTACGCAGGTTTTCCGCTCCGTTGCGGCGAATTCGACCTGATCGTCGCACGAGAGAATACCGAGGGGTTTTACGCCGACCGCAACATGGAGGCGGGCAGCGGCGAAATGCTGGTGACCAAAGATGTTGCCATATCCATGCGGCGCATCACGCGCACCTGCAGCGAACGCATCGCACGCGCCGCATTCGAACTCGCGAGCGCACGGCGCAAGCGGGTCACGATCGTCCACAAGGCCAATGTGCTCAAAGTAACCGATGGCCTGTTCATCGAGGCATGCCGGGATGTAGCCCGCGAATTTCCTGGCGTTGCGGTCGATGACGTCATCGTCGACGCCATGATGGCGCACGTCGTGCGCAATCCACAGCGTTTCGATGTCATCGTCACCACCAATATGTATGGCGATATTCTTTCGGATCTGACTGCGGAATTGTCAGGCAGTCTTGGACTTGCGGCCTCGCTCAATGCCGGGACCGCCCATGCGATGGCGCAGGCCGCGCACGGTTCCGCGCCCGATATTGCCGGCAAGAATTCCGCCAATCCTCTGTCGCTGGTTTTGTCGGTAGCGATGCTTTTGGCCTGGCACGGCCGCCGCACCAAGACGAACAATTTTGTGACCGCTGCCGCGGCAATCGAAAAAGCGGTTGAGACTGCGATCGCTGCCAAAGAGTCGACGGCCGATATAGGCGGCAGTCTCGGCACGCGCCAAACAGGCAAAGCTGTCACTGCACGTCTTCACGCGTGAACTCAGATGCGTTGCGACAGTCATGTGCACATTGTAGGGCCGCATGATCGCTATCCGCAGCTTGCCGAACGGACATATCTCGCGGACGTCGCCACGCTCAAGCAGCTTGAAAACGTGTCGGCGGGGCGAGCGATAAGACGTTTTGTGATCGTACAGCCGAGTTTTTACGGCACGGACAACAAACTGCTTCTGGAAAGCCTTGATGCCCTGTCGGGTCGTGGGCGCGGTGTCGTCGTGATCGATCCCCACGCCACATCCGCCCGAACGCTGTCCGGCATGGCAGGGCAGGGCGTGTGTGGCGTCCGTCTCAACCTCTATAGTCCGCTGCGCGAAAAGGCTCCGCTGGCGGACCGCTTTGCCACTGTCGTCAATCTTGCGCGCGAACTTGACTGGCATATCGAAGTCATCGCGCCCCTGAAAATGCTGATTGAGAACGCTGCGCTTCTCAAAAGCTCGGATGTGCCTATCGTGGTAGATCACTATGGCGTCTACGCAGACACAAGGCCTGACCATGCGAATGGACTCGCTTTGGTCAGGCTACTGGCGATGCCGCATGTCTGGATAAAACTTTCGGCGCCTTATCGCGTCAGCGCTGATCCTTTCGTGACCAAACCGGATCCCATCTGGCTTGCGGCGATCCTGGCCGCTTCCGCTGACCGTTCTGTTTGGGGTAGCGACTGGCCGCATACACCGCCACACGAGCAACAGCTCGGGGGCACCATTGTCGCCCCGTATCGTAAGCTTCGTTATGACAGGCTTGTTGACGACTTCATGGCGGCGATAGGCTCGCAGGAACTAGCCGAACGAATTCTGTCGGAAAATCCGGCGCGGCTTTATTCGTTCGACCGATGACCTCTTTGCAGGGAGGCTTGCATGTGGAAGCGGACAGTGGCGACTTTTGCCATGGCGGGTGCCATCGACGCGGCTGCGATTGATCATGGCCTGAGCCAGACCTATCCAAGCCGAACCATTCAGGTGATTGTTGCTTACGCGGCCGGCGGCACCGGCGATATCGTCGCACGCTCGATATCCGACAAGCTTGGCGTCGCGCTCGGGCAGTCAGTGGTGGTTGAAAATCGCGCTGGCGCCAGCGGTTCAATTGGCGCGCACTCTGTCGCCGCCGCGCCCCCCGACGGGTACACGCTGTTGGTCGGGCAAACCGGCGAAATGGCGGTCAATCAGCATTGGCTGAAAGGCCTCAGCTACGATCCCGACAAGGACCTGGTGCCGATCGCGCTCGCGGCCGTGGTGCCCCTGGCGCTGGTGGTGCCGAGCAAAGCGCCTTATTCGACGTTGCCGGAATTCCTGACTGCGCTTAAAGCCAAGCCGAAGCTGACGTTTGCGTCTGCCGGAATAGGCACGCCGGGCCATTTCGCCGGTGAGTTCCTGAAGCTCAAGTTCGACGACAACCTGACCCACGTGCCCTACAAGGGCGCAGGCCCCGCACTCAACGACCTCATCGGCAGTCACGTCGATTTTTACTTTCCCGGGTTCCCGGCGGCCGCTCCGCACCTGAAAAGCGGCAACCTGAAAATTCTGGCCCTGTCCTCTGCCGAGCGTTCGCCTGCGGCGCCGGATGTTCCAACGGTCGCAGAGGTGACGGGGATCAAGGACTATGACTTCACCCTGTGGGCTGGATTTTTCGCGCCGCGTGGCACCCCGCAGGCCGTCATTGATAGGCTCAACAAAGAGATTAACGGGGTAATCGCTCAGCCCGAGGTTAAAGCGCGCCTGGAAGCGGCAGGCGCGGTTGTTACGCCCATGTCGCTCGCTCAGTTCAAGGAGTTTGTGAGCCATGAAAGTGCGAAATACCTGCGCGTAATCCAGCAGACGGGCGTCACGGCGCAATGAGTTCGGCGCGACTGCCAGAAACTTCCAGTACTTGACGTCCGCCGCAGGCCTCGAATGCTCGATTTTTCAGCCATTTCTGCTTGACTTAGCGGAGTCTCGCCGATACATACCCCACACTTTTCGGCAGGCGGTGAGCTTCGCTTGCTCGGAACGGCCGCCCCGCTAATCCTTTGAGAGTGTTGCGTTTTCTCGAAGCTTGGCTGGCGCATCGCCTCGACGAATGAAGCTCAAACGCTGCCACTGACAGCACCTGTCAGACTTTAAAGTGAACGGCCCGGTTGCCTAACCGCAGCATGGTCGTCCGAACGGAAGAGCGCCCTGCCGCGATCTGGCGGATGGCGCGGTTTCGTTTTGCGCGTGGGAAACACGCACAATGCGCATTCGCGCGCATGGCAATGCCGGGGCGATGAGCCCGAAACGATGCGGACGAAGATGATGTCCGCGAGAGATGGAGAGGGGCGGCGCGAACGATTCCGTTCGTGCCTGTCTCAGGAACGGGACTAGGAAAGAGAGTAGCGAAGGCCAACGATGCCGACGATCAACCAGTTGATTGCCAAGCCACGGCACCCGCTCAAGGCGCGCAATACGGCGCCAGCCCTTGAGTCCTCGCCGCAAAAACGCGGCGTGTGCACGCGCGTCTATACGACAACTCCGAAGAAGCCGAATTCGGCCCTGCGCAAGGTGGCGAAGGTTCGGCTCACCAATGGCTTTGAGGTGATCGGCTACATTCCGGGCGAAGGACATAACCTGCAAGAACACTCGGTCGTGATGATCCGCGGTGGGCGCGTGAAGGATCTGCCGGGCGTTCGCTATCACATCCTGCGCGGCGTGCTCGACACCCAGGGCGTGAAGAACCGCAAACAACGCCGTTCGAAATACGGCGCGAAACGGCCGAAGTAAGGGATCGCAGTCATGTCACGCCGTCACGCCGCCGAAAAACGCGACATCATCCCGGACCCGAAGTTTGGCAATATCGTGGTCAGCAAATTTATGAATGCCATCATGTATGATGGCAAAAAGTCGGTGGCGGAAGGCATCGTCTACGGCGCTCTTGAGATGATCGAGGGCAAGACCAAGCAGAACCCGCTCACCGTTTTCCAGCAGGCCCTCGACAATGTGATGCCCTCGATCGAGGTGCGTTCGCGACGTGTCGGCGGTGCCACCTACCAGGTGCCTGTGGAAGTGCGCACGTCGCGCCGGCAAGCGCTCGGTATCCGCTGGATTATCGCGGCTGCGCGCGAGCGCAATGAACGTACGATGACCGAACGGCTCTCATCTGAACTGCTCGACGCATCCAATAACAGGGGAAATGCCGTCAAGAAACGCGAGGACACCCACAAGATGGCGGAAGCCAACCGGGCCTTCTCGCATTACCGCTGGTGACAGCAGAAAAAGGTTCAAGGATCCCCTATGCCCCGCAGCCACCCAATTGAGGATTATCGCAACTTCGGCATCATGGCTCACATCGATGCCGGAAAGACCACGACTACAGAGCGAATCCTCTATTACACAGGCAAGAGCCACAAGATCGGCGAGGTGCACGAAGGCGCCGCGACGATGGATTGGATGGAGCAGGAGCAGGAGCGCGGCATCACGATCACGTCCGCTGCAACGACTGCCTTCTGGAAAGAGAAGCGTCTCAACATCATCGACACGCCCGGCCACGTCGATCTCACGATCGAGGTGGAGCGCTCGCTTCGCGTGCTCGATGGCGCTGTATGTGTGCTCGATTCCAATCAAGGCGTGGAGCCGCAGACCGAGACGGTTTGGCGTCAGGGCGATAAATACAAAGTTCCGCGCATCGTCTTCGCCAACAAGATGGACAAGATCGGTGCCGACTTTTTCAAATGTCTCGACGACATCAAGACTCGCCTCGGCGCAAAGCCTGTGGCCATTCAGCTTCCGATCGGTTCCGAGCAGAATTTCAAGGGCATTATCGATCTGGTGCGAATGAAAGGCGTTGTGTGGGACGATGAATCCCTCGGCGCCAAATATCACGACATCGATATTCCTGCCGACATGACCGAACAGGCCAAGGAATACCACGACAAGATGATCGAGGCGGTCTGCGAACTCGACGACGATGCCGCGACCGCCTACCTCGAAGGCAAGATGCCCGACGAGGCGGCGGTTAAGAAGCTGCTTCGCAAGGCCGTTATCACCGGCGCGTTCTTCCCGGTGCTGTGCGGCTCGGCCTTCAAGAACAAAGGTGTACAGCCTCTGCTCGATGCGGTCGTAGACTATCTGCCGTCACCGCTCGATGTGCCGCCGATCAAGGGCGTCGACGATAAAGGCAACGAAGTCGTCCGCAAGCCGGACGACAAGGAAGCGATGGCGCTGCTCGCCTTCAAAATCATGGATGACCCCTTCGTCGGCACGATCACCTTCTGCCGTATCTACTCGGGCACGCTGACCAGCGGCACCGGCGTGATCAACTCGACGAAAGATCGGAAAGAACGTATTGGCCGCATGTTGCTGATGCATGCGAACAATCGTGAAGACATCAAGGAAGCTTATGCCGGAGACATCGTGGCGCTGGCCGGCCTGAAGGAAGTGCGTACCGGCGACACGCTTTGCGACCCGCAGAAATCGGTCATTCTGGAAAAAATGGAATTCCCCGATCCGGTGATCGAGATCGCGATCGAGCCGAAGTCGAAGGCCGACCAGGAGAAGCTCGGCGTCGCGCTTGCAAAGCTCGCGGCCGAGGACCCCTCATTCCGCGTGTCCACCGACCAGGAAAGCGGACAGACCATTCTCAAGGGAATGGGCGAACTGCATCTCGACATCAAGGTCGACATTCTCAAGCGCACCTACAAGGTCGACGCCAATATCGGCGCGCCGCAGGTGGCGTTCCGTGAAAAGATCACGCAACGGGTCGAGCACGGCTATACCCACAAGAAGCAAACCGGCGGCTCCGGACAGTTCGCGCAAATCAAGATCATTGCCGAGCCGACACCGCCAGGCACGCCGTTCGAATTCGAGAACGAGATTGTCGGCGGCGCGGTGCCGAAGGAATTCGTCCCTGGGGTCGAGAAGGGCCTGGAATCGGTGCTCGGTTCCGGGGTAGTTGCCGGCTTCCCGGTGGTCGACCTCAAGGTGACGTTGATCGACGGCAAATATCATGACGTCGACTCATCGGCGCTCGCGTTCGAAATCTGCGCCCGCCAGTGCCTGAAAGAGGCGCTGCAGATGGCCAAGCCGGTTCTGCTCGAGCCGATCATGAAGGTCGAGGTGGTGACGCCGGAGGACTACACCGGTTCGGTCATTGGCGATCTCAACTCACGGCGCGGGCAAATCCAGGGCCAGGACATGCGCGGCAATGCCAACGTGATCAACGCGATGGTGCCGCTGATGAACATGTTCGGCTACGTCAACAACCTGCGATCCATGTCTCAGGGTCGCGCGACATTCACCATGCAATTCGATCACTACGCAGAGCTGCCCGCGAACGTGTCAGCCGAAGTTCAAAAGAAATTCGCGTGATCGGGAAAGATAACAGAAGGATCTGAACGGAGAGTTCCATGGCCAAAGAAAAATTCCAGCGGACCAAACCCCATTGCAATATCGGGACGATCGGTCACGTCGACCACGGCAAGACGACGCTGACGGCGGCGATTACCAAAGTGCTGGCCGAGAAGGGCGGAGCCACATTCACGGCGTACGACCAGATCGACAAGGCGCCAGAAGAAAAGGCGCGCGGCATCACCATCTCGACCGCGCACGTCGAATATCAGACCGACAAGCGCCACTATGCGCACGTCGACTGCCCGGGCCACGCCGACTACGTGAAGAACATGATCACCGGCGCGGCGCAGATGGATGGCGCCATTCTGGTGGTTTCGGCCGCCGACGGCCCGATGCCGCAGACCCGCGAGCACATTCTGCTTGCCCGCCAGGTCGGCGTGCCGGCGCTGGTCGTGTACATGAACAAGGTCGACATGGTCGACGATCCCGAACTGCTTGAGCTCGTCGAGCTCGAAGTCCGCGAACTCCTGTCCAAGTACAACTTCCCGGGCGACAAGATCCCGATCATCAAGGGGTCGGCGCTCAAGGCGCTCGAGGGCAGCGACGAAAAGCTCGGCAAAGAGTCGATTATGGCGCTGATGAAGGCGGTCGACGAATACATCCCGCAGCCCGAGCGTCCAAAAGATCAGCCGTTCTTGATGCCGGTGGAAGACGTGTTCTCGATCTCCGGCCGCGGCACCGTATGCACCGGCCGCGTCGAGCGCGGCATCATCAAGGTCGGTGAGGAAGTCGAAATCGTCGGCATTCGTCCCACCCAGAAGACGGTGGTCACCGGCGTCGAGATGTTCCGCAAGCTGCTCGATCAGGGCGAGGCAGGCGACAACGTCGGCTGCCTGCTGCGTGGCACCAAGCGCGAGGAAGTCGAGCGCGGTCAGGTGCTGTGCAAGCCCGGCTCGGTCAAGCCGCACACCAAATTCAAGGCGGAGGCCTACATTCTCACCAAGGAAGAGGGCGGCCGTCATACTCCGTTCTTCACCAACTATCGTCCGCAGTTCTATTTCCGCACCACTGACGTGACCGGTGTGGTGCACCTGCCGCAGGGCACGGAAATGGTGATGCCGGGCGACAACGTGGCGATGGAAGTGCATCTGATCGTGCCGATCGCCATGGAAGAGAAACTGCGCTTCGCCATTCGCGAGGGCGGCCGCACCGTCGGCGCCGGCGTGGTGGCAAGCATCATCGAGTAAGGGGTCTATCCGTCGTCATGCCCGGCCTTGTGCCGGGCATCCACGACTTGAAGCGAGTGTAGGACGTGGATGGCCGGCACAAGTCCGGCCATGACGGGACAGAGAGACGAAGCAAATGAACGGCCAGAATATCCGGATCCGGCTCAAGGCGTTCGATCACCGCATCCTCGATGCGTCGACGCGCGAAATCGTCAACACGGCCAAGCGCACGGGCGCGCAGGTCCGCGGACCGATTCCGCTGCCGACCAGAATCGAGAAATTCACGGTGAACCGCTCGCCGCACGTCGACAAGAAGAGCCGCGAACAGTTCGAGATGCGCACACACAAGCGCCTCTTGGACATCGTCGATCCGACGCCGCAAACGGTGGACGCGCTGATGAAGCTCGATCTTGCCGCCGGCGTCGACGTCGAGATCAAGCTGTAAGACCGGGGTGAATTAGCAATGCGTTCGGGCGTAGTCGCACAGAAGGTCGGAATGACCCGGGTGTTCACCGAAGCCGGCGAGCACGTGCCGGTTACGGTGCTGCGTCTTGCGCAGTGCCAGGTGGTTGCTCACCGCACCAAGGACAAGAATGGCTACGTCGCGCTGCAGCTCGGCTCCGGCGAGCGCCGCACGAACAACATGAGCAAGGCTGACCGCGGGTACTTCGGCAAGCAAAAGGTCGAGCCGAAGCGGAAGATGGCCGAATTCCGCGTCACCGAGGATGCGCTGATCCCGGTGGGTGCCGAAATTACGGCGGATCATTTTGTCCCGGGTCAGTTTGTCGATGTTTGCGGCGTGACCATCGGCAAAGGCTTTGCCGGCGCCATGAAACGGTGGAATTTCGCCGGGTTGCGCGCGTCACACGGTGTGTCGATTTCGCATCGTTCGATCGGCGGCACAGGCGGCCGTCAAGATCCCGGCAAGACATTCAAGAATAAGAAGATGCCAGGCCATCTTGGTGTCGAGCGGGTCACGACTCTCAATCTCAAAGTCGTGCAGACCGATGTCGAGCGCGGACTCATTCTGGTTGAGGGTTCGGTGCCCGGGGCCAAGAGCGGCTGGGTCACCGTTCGCGATGCCGTAAAGAAAAAGCTGCCAAAGGAAGCGCCAAAGCCCGGCAAGTTCAAAGTCGCGGATGCAGGCCAGGAAAAACCTGAGGCAAAGGCGGAAACCAAGCCAGAGCCCAAAGCTGAAACCAAAGAGCCAAAGGCCGAGGCCAAGCCGGAAACAAAAGCCGAAGCGAAGCCTCGGGCCGCGCCAAAGCCTGCGGCCGAAAAGCCCGCAGCCGCCCCTGCGCAGTCGGCCAAAGCCGCAGACAAACCAGCCAAGGGTGATAAGCCTGCCGATAAAGCCGCCGCCGCTCCGAAGCCGGCCAAGAAAAAGAAGGAGGGCGAGTGATGGAGCTCAAGATTGTCGCCCTCGACGGCAAGGACGCCGGCAAAGCCACAGTGTCAGATGCGATCTTCGGCCTTGAGCCGCGCACCGACATTATCCAGCGCTGCGTCAATTGGCAGCTCGCCAAGCGCCAGCGCGGCACACACAAGACCAAGGGCCGCAGCGAGATCTGGCGCACCGGTAAAAAGATGTACGCGCAGAAGGGCACCGGTGGCGCGCGTCACGGTTCCGCGCGTGTGCCGCAGTTCCGTGGCGGCGGTCGTGCATTCGGTCCGATCGTACGCAGCCATGCGATCGATCTGCCGAAAAAAGTGCGGGCGCTTGCGCTCAAGCACGCGCTTTCGTCGAAAGCCAAAGATGGCGGAATCATTGTGCTCGACAAGGCGACGGTAAAGGATGGCAAGACCAAAGCGCTGGCCAAACAATTCGGCAAGCTCGGGCTCGAGAACGCGCTGATCATCGACGGTGCCGAGATCGAAGCCAATTTCCGCAGCGCCGCCCGCAACATTCCGAATATCGATGTTCTGCCGGTGCAGGGCATCAACGTCTACGACATCCTGCGGCGCAAGACCCTTGTTCTGACCAAGGCCGCGCTCGATGCACTGGAGGCGCGATTTAAATGAGCACCAGCGATCCGCGCCATTACGACATCATCATCGCCCCGGTCATCACCGAAAAGGCGACGATGGCGTCAGAGCACAACAAGGTCATGTTCAAGGTGGCGAAAGGCGCCACCAAGCCGCAGATCAAGGAAGCGGTGGAGAAGCTGTTCGACGTCAAGGTCAAGAGCGTCAATACACTCACCCGGCCGGGGAAGTGGAAAGTGTTCCGCAACAGGATCGGGCAGCAGTCCGACGTCAAGCGCGCGATCGTGACCCTCGAAGAGGGTCACAGGATCGACGTGACCACGGGATTGTAAGGGGGCGTTGCGATGGCGTTGAAAACCTACAATCCGGTGACGCCGGGCCAGCGCCAGCTGGTGATCGTTGATCGTTCGACCCTGCACAAGGGGCCGCCGGTCAAGGCACTCACCGAGGGGCAGAATTCGACCGGCGGCCGCAACAATAACGGACGCATTACGTCACGTTTCCGCGGCGGTGGCCACAAACAGGCTTATCGCCGTATCGACTTCCGCCGGACCAAATTCGATGTTCCTGCGACGGTCGAGCGGCTGGAATACGATCCAAATCGCACGGGCTTCATCGCGCTGATCAAATATCAGGATGGCGAGCTTGCCTATATTCTGGCGCCGCAGCGTCTCGCCGCCGGCGATACGGTGATTGCGTCGGAGCATGCCGACGTGAAGCCAGGCAATGCCATGCCGGTCGCAAATATTCCGGTGGGAACGATCGTCCACAATGTCGAGATCAAAATCGGCAAGGGCGGACAGATCGCACGCTCGGCCGGAAGCTATGCGCAAATTGTCGGGCGCGATCGGGACTATGTGATCTTGCGGCTGAATACGTCGGAGCAACGGCTCATTCACGGGCGTTGCATGGCGACAGTCGGCGCCGTGTCCAATCCCGACAACATGAACAGCACGATCGGCAAGGCGGGCCGCCAGCGCTGGAAGGGCCGCATGCCGCACAACCGCGGTATCACCATGAACCCGGTTGACCATCCGCACGGTGGGCGCACCAAGGGAGGCAAGCACTGGTCGACGCCATGGGGCTTCCCGACGAAAGGCAAGAAGAGTCGCAAGAACAAGCGCACGGAGCGCTTTATCGTGGCCAGCCGGCACGACCGCAAGAAGAAGCAGCAGTAGGACGAGAGCAATGACACGTTCTGTTTGGAAAGGTCCTTTTGTCGATGGTTTTCTGCTGCGCAAGGCGGAAGCCGCGCGCGCTTCGGGCCGTCACGAGATGATCAAGATCTGGAGCCGGCGCTCGACCATCCTGCCGCAATTCGTCGGGCTGAATTTCGGTGTCTACAACGGTCAGAAGCACATTCCGGTGATGGTGAACGAAGAAATGGTTGGCCACAAGTTCGGCGAGTTCGCGCCGACTCGGATGTTCTACGGGCATTCGTCCGATCGAAAAGCCAAGCGCGCAGGCGTGGCCGCGGTGCCGGGTGCTCCGGCTGCGCCGGGTGCACCTGCTGCCGCCGCACCGGCGGCTCCGGCAGCGAGCTAAGGGATAACGAGTTACGTCATGGGCAAGCGCCAACGCGAAAGAGACCTCGCCGAGAACGAGGCAAAGGCGGTGAGCAAGATGCTGCGCATTTCTCCGCAGAAGCTTAATCTTGTCGCACAGCTGATCCGCGGCAAGAAGGTAGCGAGCGCGCTCGCCGATCTTGAATTCTCGCATAAGCGCATCGCCAAGGACGTGCGCAAGTGCCTGGAATCGGCGATCGCCAACGCCGAGAACAATCATGACCTCGACGTCGACGAGCTTGTCGTCGCCGAGGCTCACGTCGGCAAGGCGCTGGTGATCAAGCGCTTCACCCCACGCGGTCGCGGTCGCGTCGGACGCATTCTCAAGCCGTTTTCTCACCTGACCATCGTGGTGCGTCAGGTCGAGGCGCGGGCGGAAGCCTGAGGAGTTAGCAATGGGTCAGAAAGTCAATCCGATCGGGCTGCGTGTCGGCATCAATCGCACCTGGGATTCGCGATGGTTCGCCGGCAAGGCCGAATACGGCACCTTGCTGCATGAGGACATCAAGATCCGCGATGAGCTGATGAAGCAGCTTAAGCAGGCAGCAGTGTCGCACATCGTTATTGAACGCCCGCACAAAAAATGCCGTGTCACGATTCACTCGGCTCGCCCCGGTGTTGTCATCGGCAAAAAAGGTGCCGACATCGAGAAGCTGCGCAAGGCGGTTGCCAAGCTCACCGACAGCGACGTCGTCATCAACATCGTCGAAATCCGCAAACCGGAGCTTGATGCGCAACTGGTTGCCGAATCCATCGCGCAGCAGTTGGAGCGCCGCGTGGCCTTCCGTCGCGCCATGAAGCGCGCGGTGCAATCGGCCATGCGCCTCGGCGCCGAAGGCATCCGCATCAACTGCTCAGGCCGCCTGGGGGGCGCTGAAATCGCGCGTATGGAATGGTACCGCGAAGGTCGCGTGCCACTCCACACATTGCGCGCCGATGTCGACTACGGCGTTGCGACTGCTTTCACCACCTACGGGACCTGCGGCGTCAAGGTCTGGATCTTCAAGGGCGAAATTCTCGAACACGATCCCATGGCGCAGGACAAGAAACTTGCTGAAGCTGATACCGGCCGGCCGCGCCGCGAGTCCGCGGCGTAAACAGGACGAACAGAGCTTTAAGTCATGCTGCAACCGATCCGCACCAAGTACCGCAAGGCGTTCAAGGGCCGTATCCACGGAACCGCGACCAGCGCCGTCACGCTTGCCTTCGGTCAATACGGCCTCAAGGCGCTCGAGCCGGAACGCGTCACCGCGCGCCAGATCGAGGCGGCGCGGCGCGCGCTCACGCGCTTCATGAAGCGGTCGGGTCGCGTCTGGATCCGGATTTACCCGGACGTGCCTGTGTCGAAGAAGCCGATCGAAGTGCGCATGGGCAAGGGCAAGGGCACACCCGAGCTGTGGGTTTGCCGCATCAAGCCGGGCCGTATTTTGTTCGAGGTGGATGGCATTCCGGTCGATGTCGCCAAGGAAGCCTTGGGGCTCGCCGCTGCCAAGCTGCCGGTCAAAACCCGTTTCATTGAACGCATCGCCGAGTGACGATCATGAAAGCCGCCGATGCCAGAGCAATGACGCTTGATCAGCTTGATGACGAGGTTCTCAAGCTGAAGAAAGAGCAGTTCAACTTGCGCTTTCAGCGCGCCACCGGGCAGCTGGAAAATACCTCGCGCGTGCGCGTAATTCGACGCGACATTGCGCGCATGAAGACGATCGCCGCGCAGAAGCGCGCCGGCGCGCCTGAACCGGCGCCCGCGTCCCAATCGGCGCCCAAGTCCGAAGCAGCGCCCGCGAAGAAAACGAAATCCGCCAAGCCGAAGGCCGCCGCCAAGCCAAAGGCGCGCGCCAAGGCAAAGTCGAAGGAATAAGAGGTTCGAGATGCCGAAGCGTACGCTGCAGGGCGTCGTCGTGAGCGACAAACAGAATAAGACAGTGGTCGTGCGCGTCGAAAGGCGTTTTGCGCACGCGACCATGAAGAAAACCATCCGCCGCTCGAAAAAATACCACGCACACGACGAGGGCAACGAGTACACCGTTGGTGATGTTGTCTGGATTGAGGAGCGCCGGCCGATCTCCAAGCTCAAGCGTTGGGCAGTGATCCGGGGTGAGAAGAAACAGAAAGTTCAATGAGCGTTTTGTTCGCAGAGACAATGAGAGCGGCGTCATGATCCAGATGCAAACCAACCTCGACGTGGCCGACAATTCAGGCGCGCGCCGCGTCATGTGCATCAAGGTGCTCGGCGGCTCCAAGCGCAAATACGCCACCATCGGCGACGTCATCGTCGTTTCGGTAAAGGAAGCGATTCCGCGCGGCCGCGTCAAAAAAGGCGAGGTGATGAAGGCCGTCGTCGTGCGCATCCGCAAGGACATCAAGCGTCCGGATGGCTCTGTCATCCGCTTCGACCGCAACGCGGCAGTGCTGATCACGCCGCAAATGGAGCCGGTCGGCACCCGTATCTTTGGGCCGGTGCCGCGCGAGCTGCGCGCGAAAAATCACATGAAGATCATTTCTCTCGCCCCCGAGGTGCTGTGATGGCAGCCAAGATCCGCAAGGGCGACAAGGTCGTGGTTCTGACCGGCCGCGACAAGGGCCGGACCGGTGAGGTGATCGAAGTGCGTCCCGACCACCACCGCGCGCTGGTGCGCGGAATCAATATGGTCAAGCGTCATCAGCGGCAGACCGCGCAGCAAGAAGGCGGGATCGTCTCGAAGGAGAGCGCGGTCCACCTTTCCAATTTGGCAATCGCCGACCCGAAGGATGGCAAGCCGACTCGTATCGGTTTCAAGTTCGTCGGCGAGGGTGACTCGCGTAAGAAAGTGCGCATCGCCAAGCGTTCTGGAGTCGAGATCGATGGCTGATACCCAGCAGCAACCCGAGGCCAAGAAGCCTCCGAAGCCGCAGAAGCCGCAAGAGGCGCCGAAAGGCGCCAAGGGTGGCGGGGCGCCCAAGGATGGCCAACCGAAGGTGAAGAAGCCGCGCGAGCGCTCCGATTATGTCGCGCGTCTGAAGACGCATTTCGAGCAGATCGTCAGGCCCGATCTGTCGAAGAAATTCGGCTACACCAACCGCATGCAAGTGCCCCAGATCACCAAAGTGGTGCTGAACATGGGCATTGGCGAAGGCGTTGCCGATCGCAAGAAAGTGGACAACGCAGCCAACGATCTCTCGCTGATCGCTGGGCAGAAGGTAGTCATCACCAAGTCGCGCAAGTCGATCGCCACCTACAAGCTGCGCGATGGCCAGGCCATCGGCTGCAAGGTGACGTTGCGCAAGGCACGCATGTACGACTTCATCGACCGTCTGGTGAATATTGTGCTGCCCCGCGTCCGTGACTTCCGCGGTCTCAATCCAAAAAGTTTCGACGGCCGCGGCAACTACAGCCTCGGCATCAAGGAATACACCGTGTTTCCGGAGATCGATTTCGACAAGGTCACCGATACCTGGGGACTCGATATCACCGTTTGCACCAGCGCACGCAATGACGAGGAAGCGCGCGCGCTGCTCACCGCATTCAACTTTCCGTTCCGGCAGTAAGGCCCAGTCCTTATACGCGGAACCGCAAGGAGCGAAAGAATGGCGAAGAAGAGTTCGGTTGAGAAGAATAATAGACGGCGCAGAATGGCGAAGAAGTTCGCCAACCGGCGTGCAAAACTAAAGACAATCGCGCACGACAAGAAGCTGCCGATGGAGGAGCGCTTCGCCGCAACTCTCAAACTGGCTGAATTGCCACGCAATTCGTCGAAGACACGCATACGCAATCGCTGCGAACTGAGCGGCCGTCCGCGGTCTTACTACCGCAAGCATCGCCTGAGCCGTATCGCGCTGCGCGAGCTTGGCTCCAAGGGCCTGATTCCGGGCCTGGTGAAGTCGAGCTGGTGAGGAGGGCGCGATGGCAATGAACGATCCGATCGGCGACATGATTGCGCGTATCCGCAATGCGCAGATGCGCAGCAAGTCGAAGGTTTCGATGCCGGCCTCGAAGCAGCGCGAGCGCGTGCTCGAGGTCCTCAAATCGGAGGGATTCATCCGCGGTTACGCCAGCGTGGCGCATGCCAGCGGTCGCTCCGAGCTGGAGATCGAGCTGAAATATTTCGACGGCGAGCCGGTCATCCGTGAAATCGAGCGGGTGTCAAAACCCGGCCGGCGCGTCTACGTCGCGGTCCGCAATCTACCGCGCATCAACAACGGGCTTGGCGTCGCTATCCTGTCGACACCCAAGGGCGTGATGGCTGATCATGATGCTCGCGATGCGAATGTAGGCGGCGAAATCATCTGTACGGTGTTCTGATGTCTCGCATTGGCAATAAGGCGGTCATCGTTCCCACTGGCGTCACCGCCAACGTGGAAGGCCAGACCGTCAAGGTGAAGGGCCCGAAAGGCGCGCTTCAGGTCATTGTCCATGACGATGTTTCGGTTGCCATGGATAAAGGCGCGATCACGCTTGCGCCACGCAGCGAAAGCAAACGTGCCCGCTCGATGTGGGGCACGTCACGCACATTGGTCGCCAATCTCATGTCGGGCGTAACCAAGGGTTTTGAAGAGAAACTGGAGATAACCGGCGTCGGTTTCCGTGCCGCGGTGCAGGGCAAGACCCTGCAGTTACAGCTTGGATTTTCGCATGATGTGAACTTTCCGATTCCGGAAGGCATCGCGATTGCGACGCCGAAGCCGACCGAAATCGTCATAACCGGTGTCGACAAGCAGAAGGTCGGCCACGTTGCAGCTGAGATCCGCGGTTTTCGCCCGCCTGAGCCCTACAAGGGCAAGGGCGTCAGATACGTCAACGAGTACATCTTCCGCAAGGAAGGCAAGAAGAAATAGGGACGCGCCATGTCGAGACTTACGGACCGGACCGCGCGGCGGACGGCGACAGTGCGACGCAAGATCAGGCTCGCGGCGGGCGGGCGTACTCGCCTGTCGGTGTTTCGCTCGTCCAAGCACATCTATGCACAGCTGATTGACGATGTGAAAGGTACGACTTTGGTCGCCGCTTCATCGCTGGAAAAAACTTTGCGCGAAGGCGCAAAGACCGGGGCCAATGTCGCCGCGGCCAAAGCGGTCGGCAAACTGATCGCCGAGCGCGCCAAGGAAAAAGGCATCAAGAACGTCGTGTTCGACCGCGGCGGTTATCTCTATCACGGCCGTATCAAGGCGCTGGCCGACGCAGCGCGCGAAGGCGGCCTCAACTTTTAACGGATCAAACGCGCATGGCACATGAACCCCGACGAGAACGAGGCGAACGCGGCGGGCGCGATCGCGAAGAGCGCGATAGCGAGTTCACCGACAAGCTGGTGCACATCAACCGCGTGGCCAAAGTGGTCAAAGGCGGACGCCGTTTCGGCTTCGCCGCGCTCGTGGTGGTGGGCGACCAAAAGGGCCGAGTCGGCTTCGGTCACGGCAAGGCCCGCGAAGTGCCGGAAGCAATCCGCAAGGCGACCGATGCGGCAAAACGGGGCCTGACGCGCGTTCCGTTGCGCGAGGGCCGCACGCTGCATCACGACGTGCTCGGCCGCCACGGCGCGGGCAAGGTCTTCCTGCGCGCGGCTCCTCCGGGCACCGGCATCATTGCCGGGGGACCGATGCGCGCCGTGTTTGAGACGCTTGGCATGCAGGACGTGGTGGCAAAGTCGCTCGGCTCGTCGAATCCGTACAACGTGGTACGCGCGACATTCGACGCGCTCAAGCATCAGGATTCGCCGCGTTCGGTTGCCGCGCGCCGCAATATCAAGGTTTCCACGCTGCAATCGCGTCGCCGCGATAGCGACGCGGAAGCGGCCGCCGACTAAGGGTACTGACGCATGGCCGGAGCACAAAAGACCATCAAGATTGAGCAGGTCGGCAGCCCGCAGCGGCGCCACCACGATCAGCGCGCGACGCTGGTCGGGCTCGGCCTTAACAAGATCGGGCGTACCCGCGATCTGCCGGACACGCCGGCGACCCGCGGCATGATCCGCAAGGTGCAGCACCTGGTGCGCGTTGTGGGCGACGCGAAGTAAGAGGACGCGACGATGAAACTTAACCAGATTGCCGATAAACCGGGTGCGCGAAAAAGGCGCATGCGCATCGGTCGTGGCATCGGCTCCGGTATGGGCAAGACCGGTGGGCGCGGCGGCAAGGGCCAGACCGCACGCTCGGGCGTGCGCATCAAGGGATTCGAGGGCGGTCAGATGCCGTTGCATCGGCGCCTGCCTAAGCGCGGTTTTCGCAACACGCCGTTTGCCCTCAAGCTCAACGAAATCAACCTTGGCAAGGTGCAGGCCGCGATCGAGGCAGGCTTGATCGACGCCAAGGCGCCGGTCGATGCCGCGGTCATGGTCAAGGCTGGCCTCATGCGGCGCGAAAAGGGTGGCGTAAAACTTCTTGGCGACGGCGAACTCAAGAGCAAGGTCGATTTCTCGGTCTGGCGTGCGTCAAAATCGGCCATTGCAGCGGTTGAAAAGGCCGGCGGCAGCGTGAAGATCCTCGCCCCAGCGAAGGAAGAGGACGCGGTGCCGAAGGGCAAGAACAAACGCATGGCACTGGAAGCGGCCAAGGGTGGCGACAAGCCGAAGGGCGGCAAGCCCAAGGCTGAAGCACAAAAGCCGGAAGCACAAAAGGCGGAAGCGCAAGGCGAGCAGAAGGAAGCCGGCCAGTAGTTTTCGCGGACTACAGTTCGGCACGATCGCGCCTATCTAGAGGGCTGTGAGGACGGGATGCCTCCTGTTGCAGGAGGCGTGACAGCGGAAGGGTCGAGGCGATCATGGTCTCTGCAGCGGAACAACTGGCAGCCAATCTGAACTTTTCAGCACTCGCCAAGGCCGAGGAGCTGAAGAAGCGCATCTGGTTCACGGTTGGCGCGCTGCTTGTCTATCGACTCGGCACTTACATTCCACTGCCCGGCATCGACCCCAATGCCTGGGAGCAGATTTTCAACACCCAGGCCGGCGGCATTCTCGGCATGTTCAACATGTTCTCCGGTGGCGGCATCC
This sequence comes from Pseudolabrys sp., assembly GCA_035623095.1. Lineage (GTDB taxonomy): Bacteria > Pseudomonadota > Alphaproteobacteria > Rhizobiales > Xanthobacteraceae > Pseudolabrys. Next base: position 3,865 of record DASPUD010000109.1, on the reverse strand, counting down.
ACCGGATGGCGATCTTCGCGCTCAACATCATGCCGTACATCTCAGCATCGATCATTATCCAGTTGATGACGACGGTTTCGCCCACGCTCGAAGCCTTGAAAAAAGAAGGCGAGCAGGGACGCAAAATAATGAATCAATACACACGGTATCTCACCGTGTTGCTTGCCGCGTTCCAGGCCTATGGCATTGGTGTCGGTCTGCAAGGGACGGGCAGCGTTGTCAGCAATCCAGGCATTTTCTTCCTGATGTCGACCACCATCACGCTCACCGGTGGCACCATGTTCCTGATGTGGCTCGGCGAGCAGATTACTTCGCGTGGCATCGGCAACGGCATCTCACTGATCATATTGTCCGGCATCGTCGCGCAATTGCCCTCCGCAATCGCGGGAACTCTAGAACTCGGCCGGCAGGGCGCTTTGTCTACCGGGCTCATCCTCGCCGTGATTGTGATGGCAGTCGCCGTCATCGCTTTCATCGTGTTCATGGAACGCGCACAGCGCCGGCTGCTGATCCAGTACCCAAAGCGCCAGGTCGGCAATCGTATGTTCGAGGGCCAGTCCTCGCACTTACCGCTCAAACTCAATACCTCGGGCGTGATTCCGCCGATCTTTGCTTCATCATTGCTGTTGTTGCCGACCACGGTTGCCAATTTCAATGCGGGGCAGGGACCCGGGTGGCTTACGACAGTAACCACGCTGCTAGGTCATGGACGCCCGCTGTTCCTTATTTTGTACATCGCGCTGATCGTATTCTTCGCGTTCTTTTACACAGCGGTTGTGTTCAATCCGACCGAGACGGCGGATAACCTGAAGAAGCACGGCGGCTTCATTCCCGGAATTCGCCCGGGCGAGCGCACCGCGGAATATATCGATTACGTCCTCTCGCGCATTACGGTCGTCGGTGCGCTCTATCTTGCAATCGTCTGCCTTATTCCGGAAATGCTGATTTCGTATGCCGCAGTGCCGTTCTATTTCGGCGGCACTTCGTTGCTGATCGTGGTCAGCGTGACCATGGATACCGTAGCGCAGATCCAAGGCTATCTGCTGGCGCACCAGTATGAAGGGCTGATCAAGCGCTCGAAGCTGCGAGGTCGAACGCGATGAGGTTGATCTTGCTCGGCCCGCCCGGGGCCGGCAAGGGCACGCAAGCGCAGCGCCTGATTGCCAAGCACGGAATTGTCCAGCTCTCAACCGGCGACATGTTGCGCGCCGCAGTCGCCGCCGGCACTCCGGTCGGCCTGCGAGCCAAAAGTATTATGGATCGTGGCGAATTGGTACCCGACGATGTGGTTGTGGCAATAATCGCCGACCGGATCGATCAGCCCGACGCCAGGCGTGGCTTCGTGCTTGATGGTTTCCCGCGCACGGTACCGCAGGCCGAAGCGCTCAATCGCCTCTTGGCTGAACGTCACCTCAAACTTGATGCGGTGATCGAGCTGAAGGTCGACGAGGACAAGCTTCTCCAGCGAATCGAGAGGCGGGTAGCCGAAATGACGGCGCGCGGCGAAAAGGTGCGCGCTGACGACAATCCAGAGGTGCTCAGGGGGCGCCTGTCAGCCTATCGGGCGCAGACGGCGCCGCTTGCAGATCACTACGCGGGCCACGGCCTGCTCAGGCCTGTCGATGGCATGGCGGCGATTGACGAGGTCACCCAGGCCATCGACCGCGTGCTGGGCCCGCCCAAGCGGGCCGTACGGAAGGCCAAACCGGCTGGTCGCAAGGTCAAACGGGCCAAGACGGCCCGCCGGAGCGCCGCCAAGAGCGCCAGCCGCCGGAAGCGTTCTACTGGGGCCAAAGGCCGAAAAAACAAGCCGGGACAGCGCAAAAACGCAGGGCGGCGGAGGTTGACGAGAGCGTGATGAATCCCTTAATAAGCTGCACATTCAGGAGTTTGACGCGATGCCGGGCCCCAGCAAGGCGGGGACGGGCGTCGTGTTACGCTTTGCGCTATCCTCTTCAAGGGACTGAGAGATTTGGCGCATTTCGCGTCAGGGGTGGTTACAGGAGAAGCTAAGTGGCTCGTATCGCGGGTGTCAATCTGCCGACCAACAAGCGCGTGGTGATCGCGCTTCAGTACATCCATGGCATTGGGTCCAAGACCGCCCAGGATATCATGGGCAAGGTTAACCTGCCGCCAGAGCGCCGCGTATCGCAGCTCACCGACGCTGAGGTGCTGCAGATCCGCGAAATCATTGACCGCGACTATATGGTCGAAGGCGATCTGCGGCGCGAAGTTCAATTGAACATCAAACGGCTGATGGACCTTGGCTGCTACCGCGGCCTGCGTCACCGCAAGGGCCTGCCGGTCCGCGGCCAGCGCACGCACACCAATGCCCGGACCCGCAAGGGTCCGGCCAAGACCATTGCCGGCAAGAAGAAGGTCCCGGGACCAACTTGATAACAGGATACGCCTTGCGCCGATTGCGGCGCGCGGGCGCGAAAGGATTTTAGATGGGTAAGGAAGCTACACGCGTCCGCCGGCGCGAACGCAAAAACATCGCGTCGGGCGTCGCGCATGTCGCCGCCTCGTTCAATAACACCATGATCACCATCACCGACGCACAAGGCAACACCATTGCGTGGTCGTCGGCCGGGACCATGGGATTCAAAGGCTCGCGCAAATCAACACCCTATGCCGCGCAGGTCGCTGCCGAAGACGCCGCCAAAAAGGCGCAGGAACACGGCATGCGTACGCTTGAGGTTGAGGTTTCGGGTCCGGGTTCGGGTCGGGAATCGGCGCTTCGTTCGCTGCAGGCGGCAGGGTTCACAATTACTTCGATCCGAGACGTGACCACTATTCCGCATAACGGTTGCCGGCCGCGTAAGCGTCGCCGCGTGTAGAGGTTTTTTTGCGCGGGTTCAGGGCCCGTGCTCGTGCTGCCGCCGAAATTTTCCCCATACGGCGGGTGGGGTGCGCTAGGCGCGACAAGACCGCGCCGCTGAAAAGGTGAAGACGTGATCCAGAAGAATTGGCAGGAACTGATCAGGCCGAACAAGCTCCAGGTTTCCATCGGCAATGACGCCGCGCGCGTTGCGACGGTGGTTGCAGAACCACTCGAGCGCGGGTTCGGCGTTACGCTCGGCAATGCGCTGCGCCGCATTCTGCTGTCCTCGCTGCAAGGTGCAGCGGTGCAGTCGGTGCATATCGATGGCGTTTTGCACGAGTTCTCCTCGATCGCCGGCGTGCGCGAGGACGTTACCGACATGGTGCTCAATATCAAGGACATCGCCATCAAGATGCAGGGCGAGGGTCCCAAGCGCATGGTGGTGAAGAAACAGGGTCCCGGTGCGGTTACCGCCGGCGACATTCAAACAGTTGGCGACGTTGTCGTGCTCAATCCTGACCTGGTGCTTTGCACGCTCGATGAAGGCGCCGAGATCCGCATGGAGTTCACGGTCAACACCGGCAAGGGTTACGTGCCCGCCGAACGCAACCGGCCGGAGGATGCTCCGATCGGGCTGATCCCCGTCGACAGCCTCTATTCGCCGGTGCGCAAAGTTTCCTACAAAGTCGAGAATACGCGCGAAGGTCAGATTCTCGACTACGACAAGCTCACGATGACTATCGAGACCAATGGTGCGGTATCGCCGGAAGACTCGCTCGCCTACGCTGCGCGTATCCTTCAGGACCAGCTCAACGTGTTCGTGAATTTCGAGGAGCCGCGCAAGGAAGCGGCCGCCGAGACAATACCGGATCTTGCCTTCAATCCGGCCTTTCTCAAGAAGGTGGACGAGCTCGAATTGTCGGTGCGTTCAGCCAACTGTCTGAAGAACGACAACATCGTGTATATCGGCGACCTCGTACAGAAGAGCGAGGCCGAAATGCTGCGCACGCCGAACTTCGGACGCAAGTCGCTCAACGAGAT
>DASPUD010000108.1:0-7918 GCA_035623095.1 Pseudolabrys sp. | reverse complement strand
ATTGAAGAACCCATTGTTTTGGCCGAATAGGTTGTTACCGGAGGTGAAATTCTCGAACTGCTCGTCGGGATCGACGTACTTCGCACTGCCGTCGGGGTTCCTATTGCTCTGTGTGTCTATGGAAAAAGCACGTGCTGCATTGCTTGGGGCAAAAGCAACCATCGTCAGGGCAGTCAGCAATACGGTCAAGATTTTGGGCCGATGTAGCTTCATGACGCCTCGCGCGTGACTCATCATCACCCCTTAAAGAACCTTACGGTCGGCGGCGAACGAGTCAACTCTCATGCGTATCATGTCTCATGCGTATCATGTCCGCCTTTGGCCCTTAGCAGACGTACCCAGCTGCACTGCACATGTCCGCTTTCGGGGGTAAAGCGTACATTGTTATTTGCGGGTCCGCTAAGTCGCGGCTCTAGCGCTCAATTTACGAGTCTTCCTGTGGTGCTCCAATCGGACTATTCAGGCCATCGGCATGGGCCTCTTGCTGGCAGCCCATATCGAGGCCCGTTGGACTTCACTTCTGGTGCGTGGCCCCGGTGGCGCCCAAAGCCTTCAGCGTGTCCTGATGCGGATCGCCGCCAATGCCCGGCGTGACCTTGATGCCGCCGCCGACAACCTGCGTCGAGCCATTGCCGCCGCGTGTGTCGGAGCCGCCGCCGTCGCCCTGGTCCTTCTTCGCAAGCGAGGAATTCGTCGCGAGCACGCCTTCGTTGCCGACGGTGTTGCTGTCACCGCGATTGTCGGAACCGTCGCCCTGCCCCTTGCGTGCCAACGCCGAGTTGGGTGAGAGCTGACTTCCCTGCGTGGTATTGGTTTCGGTATTGTTACCCGTTCCGCCGCCCTGGTCCTTCTTTGCAAACGAACTGTTGGGGCTCATCGGAGTGCCCGGACTCACCGAACCGCCGGAGCTATCGTCGCCCGGTCTCATTTTCTGAAAAAGACCCCAATGATCCGGAGTTTTCTCACCGGTGCTGGGATCGACCTTATAAAAAAGCGTGCCTTTGATATCCCCGTCCGCTGTATGGAAGATTACATCCTTCGAGCCAGCAAACCCGAAGTTTACTACTGGCGTGTTCGCATCGTTACTGGCTCCATTACTGGTTCCGTTCGCCTCTGATTGTTTTGCCGTTGATTGTTTTGCGGTCGGGGCGGGCCCGCCACCTCCGCCGCCAGAGCCTGTGATGGCGTTCCAAAGGCTCGTCAACAACCCATCGCCGTCAGCTTGACTGGCGCCCGCCGGCGACCGGGTCGGTATGTTCAAGCTGTTGACGCCACCTGAGGTCGCCTGATTTATCTCAGCCTGGCGCTGTTGCTCCGCCTCCGCTTTCAGCTTGTCGGCGTCACCGATATGGCTTGGGTTGGTCGAACCGGGCAGATTTGCGTTGAAACCGGTTTGGCCGTTCGCGAGCTGATCGATAGCCTTGTCGGCGCCATTTTGCTTGTTCGTGCCGGGAAGATTGATGTCCGGCCCGCCGTCCTTGTTGACGTCGGAAATCCTCTGGTCGGTACTGTGTTGGTCGCCGCCCTGGCCGTCGACCGTCTTGCCGGCTCCAGTCACGTTCGGGACGCTGTTGTTGTCGAGACCGTCTTTCACCAGGTTGCCACGCCCCTTGTCGGCGTCGCCATCCTTGAGCTTCGCCGCTGCGTCGGCTTTCAGGCGCGCAGACGCGCTGTTCTTGCCTGCACGCTTTTTGAGCTTGAGCTTTTCCTGCTCGGCGTCCGTGACGCTCTGGATGCGCGACGAGGCGTCGGGGGTTCTGACGCCCGGCGTATGTATTTCCGGCGTATGAACGTTCGGTGTTACGGGGACGCGCACCTGAGGCGTCGGAGTGTGGGTCATTTCGAATGCATAGGCGGAGCTAGAGAGGAGCAACGCCATCAGACCCGCCAGCCAACCCGTTTGAGCCGTCTTGTTCAATAGTGTCATGTTGCACCTCTTTCGCTCTGAAAATTGATCCGCGATCGATCCTTTGCGGTCCCGTTCACTGGACAAATAAAGCGCGTTTCCATTTCATGGTACGTCAGGAAATCCAAGAAGGGTGTGACCTTCGTCACACCCCCAAGTCTTTCACTGTGTCTCAATTCGCGCCGACGGCAAAGCGGGTTCAATCGAAGCTGTAGGTTGCCCCGATACGTCCCGCGAGGCCGTAAATGTTGGCGCGACCGCGAACTTCACCCTCAATTGATGTAGACAAATTCTTGCTGACCTGCGCTTCAAGCTTGCCGATGGCCTGGCCGAACACCTTGCCTTCATCGGTAGGGGCGAGTGGCGTCCCGGTTGCGACCGCCAAAGTTCCTCCGTTGATAACTACATCGTCATAGGCGAGCAATGCGAGCGTCGGCGTGAAATGCACACCACCGGAATCGAAACTAGTTCCGAAGCGCATACCGCCCTGCACGCGCACATTCGTGCCGTCGGTCAACCCCAAAGCCTTCGACGTGCCATTCCAGACCGTGCGCGTGTACGTCGCACCGACCGTCGGCTGAGCCCACCACGTTTCATTGTACTGCTTATAGCCGAGGTTGGCGGTTGCGACGTAGTTGTTGAAACCCAGGTCCACTGCGCCGCTCGGGGCAAGATCCTGGGTTTTCAGGAAATCGGTCTTGGCGGTGGCGTCGACAGAGAAGCCGCCGTTGACGTAGGCGCTGTACACGCCGACCGTCGGTCCCCTGACGTGCAATACCGTGCCATCCGCGTAGTTCGTGGTCGCGGCGGTGTCCCCGCCGATCAGGCCGAACACGAGCGCATCGACTGACGAAAAAACCCGTTGAATAGTGACGTCGGTGCCGGCAATACCCGCTACCGTATGGGTTCGGGTGCCAATATCGGCGCCCGCGAAATCGCCGCGGCGCGTTTCGCTGTCATACGAGCCCTGGCCCCAGACCGAGAACGAAACATTGGATTGGGCTGGCGTTGGGGACAGGGGCGCCTTGGCATAGATCGGGCGCGCGCCGCCGGCTTGTGCGTCATAGGCCAGTGCCCCAAATGCAGAATCAACCACGGCCGCAGCGGTGTTGTCAGCATCGAAGGCGGTGCGTGAAGTGCCGCTAGGCCGCTGCTGTCGGCATGGATTCGGCAACAATTCGTTCCGCTCGCTGTAGCGCGTGATGCAATTGAGCCGGTCCTCAATCGACCAGATCTGTACCTGCACGCCCGTGAGTGAGACCTGCGAGGCCGCTTGCGCGAAATGGCCGATCGACTGCACCGAGAACGGAGCCGCATCAGTCGTGCCAGTCGTGCCGGACGACGAGCAGCCAAAATGGCCGAAGCAAAAGGCATATGCGGGGGTCGGAGTCAACAACGAGATGCTGACCGCGCATCCGAGAAACCCAATCAGAGCCCCGATAAGACAGCTAGCCCGAAAACGCATCGTTCTCGCCCCGAGTAAATATTTTCCCTGAGATGCCGTCAACGGATCGGTATCAAACAGCATATGATAACTGCCTCAGGCGATCGATTCAAACTCATCAGGCCTCATTCCCACCGGATGCTTTACTATACGAGAACCCCCGTAAGTGATTAAGGGAGCACTTACTTTGGCTGCAGGGAGCCCGTCATCCATTGATGGATTGGAGAATGGGCAACCAGCCCAGCCGGCTCGTGCGACGCCTAGCGCAAGACGAAAAAGTAGCCGCGCTCGCTGTGCGAGCAAAACAGAAGGTTGGGTTTCGAAAAGACCGTCGGAGGCGGTTTTTCTTTTCAGGCACAATGTCCGCTTATGGCCCAAAGCAGACATGCACTGTGCACCGCGAATGTCCGCTATTGGAGGCAAAGCGGACATGCCAGGTTGCAGCGCGATAGTCCGCTTTTGACCCAAAGCGGAGGTAGCGTGCGCCTTAACGGCGATTTTATGCGCTCACGCTGATGCAACTCGGTACGATGCTCGCGTTCAAAACGGGGCAATATGAGACGTCGTGAGTTCATCGCCCTTGTCGGCACTTCCATGGCGGCGTGGCCCCTAGCAACGCACGCGCAACAGAAGAGCACTCCATCAGGTATTGTCCCCCGGATAGGTTATCTTGCACCCTCGCTCAGCCCTGAGGCGTCCCGTCTCGTTGAGGCCTTCCGGCAAGGGCTGCATGACATCGGTTATGTGGAAGGCCAGAACATCGTCCTTGAGCTCCGGTCTGCGGAAAGCAAACCCGATCGCTTCCCTGCGCTGGCCGCCGAGCTCGTCGCCCTCAAGGTAGACGTCATTGTGGCGGGGGCTACGCCCACAGTCCTGATTCTGAAGCAAACGACCCAGACGATCCCTATCGTATTTCCGGTCCACACCGATCCTGTCGGCGCCGGAATTGTGGCCAGCCTCGCGAGGCCGGGTGGCAACGCCACCGGGCTGAGCTACTTTTCCCAAGACCTCACGGGGAAACGATTGCAGATTCTCAAGGAAGTCATTCCGGGGTTGTCCCGAATAGCCGTCCTCTGGATTTCCCCAAACGCAGCTGCTCTGGTCCAGTTGAAGGAAGTGGACGCCACGGCACGGACGCTGGGAATCTCGGTTCAAGTCGTGGAATCACGAGGTGCCGAGGGTCTTGAGAGTGCATTGCAGACTGCAACGACGGGCCCCTGCGACGCGCTGCTGGTCATCGACGACCCTTTCAGCTTCATTCTACGCAAAAGAATTGTAGAGCTCGCCGCAAAGAGCCAGCTGCCGACCATGGCGGGGCCGAGGGAGTTCGCCGTCGATGGTGGCTTGATGGCCTATGGGGCGAACATCGAGGATATCTTCCGACGAGCCGCCACTTACGTGGCCAAAATCCTGGAAGGTGCGAAGCCCGCCGACCTGCCTGTGCAGCAGCCCACTAGATTCGACCTTGTGATAAATCTCAAGACCGCTAAGGCGCTCGGCGTAGCCGTTCCGACCACACTCGTTGCGCAAGCAACTGAAGTGATCGAGTAGATACGATGTCCATTTGTGGCCCTTAGCAGACATTGGAGGCGCGTGATGTCGCTTGCAATTTTTGTTTTGATTTTTGGAGCTGTCGTTATCGGGGCCGAAGCCGCCATAATGATCTCGCAAGGCCGCAGTTGGGGACCTCACTCCGTTCGCATTGTGGGACTATCCCTGATTATTGTTGCCGCGGTTTTTCTTGCGGTATCTGATTCGCAACGCGTAGGAGCGGCCTATGCCCTACTTGGGGTCATTGCTGGCTATTTGGTTGCCACATACGAAAGCAAACAAGCCGATCAGGATTGACGGCTCCGATAAGGCGATGTCCGCTTTTGGCCCAAAGCAGACATTAGCTAGTGCACTGCAAGAGTCCGCTTTTGACCCAAAGCGGACTTCTGGCTTGCCTCGATGCGCGCCTTGGTGGGTCGGCGACCAGCCTTAACCTTACTTGGTCAGGTTACTCACCGAAGTCCAATAGCAAGCTGCAACTCCTCGGCTACAAGAATTTCAATCAAGTGATTTTATCGGGAGAGTTGAATGAAAAAGGTTTTTTGTGCGGTTGTCGGCAGTGCATTCATGCTCACGGCCATTGCTCCGAATATGGCGTCTGCAACTGCCCCGGCGCCTGTGCCAGTAGTGCCCGTAATTGCCAGTGCCAGCACGGCGGGCGCTGCAGCGACTGGTGGCTTCATCGGCTTCGTTGGATTTCTTGCTGTGTACGACCTCGTCCGTCGGACGACATGCATCGGTGATCCCCTGCAGCTCGGCGGTCCAGGCTTCAGTGAGCCAATGCCCAAGGTCGGCAACATTCTGATCCCGCAGTGCCCGCTTCCTAAGGGCAAGCGTAGACACAGACATTAGTCGAGTACGCACAGAAACTTCCAAGATCGAAGAGACCGCCGCAAGGCGGTCTTTCTTTTTGGATGATCTCCGCTGTTGAGGTCAAGCGGACATGGCCTTTTGCACCGCACATGTCTGCTTTTGACCCAAAGCGGACATCAATCCTGATCGCTATCTAAAGCCCTTTGGCCCATGATGGGTGGCGCGTCGAAGCTGAGTCCTTGGCGATAAAAGACACCTGGTTATTTGACTGGGATCATCAGGTGTTCATATCGCGTGTTGGGCCACATCACGTAAACCTGCGTGGTGTCCGGTTTGGCGTCGCGCGGATAATTATCCAACATACCCTTAGCGCCAACGATCATCACGTGGGGTCCGGTTTCGACCCAATTGTTATTGGCCATGGGCTTTTGCGCAAATGGATCCGTGTTGCTCGCATCGGTTCCGCCCGCCAGCATATACATGAATCCAACCTTGTTTCGCGGCGGCGCTTTTTTCTTGATCCACGCATCAACCCACTGCATGGCGTTGCGATCGGCGCACATCGGGTCCGGTCCGGGCGTGTTCGGATTATCAGCCATACAGGTAAAATTATTGGTCCCTTTCCGAACTACTCGGACTTTTCCGTCCGCGCCAATGTCGATAACTGTCGCATTCTTACTTATTGCCACCGGAGCAGCCGATGTTGCGCTTTTTATAATCTCTTCATCGGTTATCTTGGCGGGGGGCATGGTGTGCTGCTGGGCGATGGCCGGAGCCACGAATAAAACGCTAAAACCGCCAATGACTATGCTGACTATAGAAAAACCTCTCATGACACAGCTCCTACTTCGAATGGTTATGGAAGACGGCTAGCGAAGGAAGCGTCCCTAAAACTCAATGTTATACTACTGCCATACTAAAACATATTCAGGCAGGAATGCTGACGGTTCACTTTGTGTCAGCACTTGTCTTTGTAGGGGCCGTATGCCTGCTTTCGAGGGTAAAGTGCGCTTGGCTCCTGCCCGCCGAATGCCCGGATGATTTCGACCTACCTGGAATATGTAACGATCGCCTTTGTCGCACTCGCACTTGTGAGTTGGACGGCGACCGCTTTTCTTGTGAGGGATACAAGGTTGTATCTTTTAGCGCTTGGTTGTTTTGCAGTTGCCGGTATCGCCCAGCTGCTTCTCTTTTTGCTCCGGTAGGAATGTCCGCTTATGGCCCAAAGCGGACATCTCGACTTCCCCGACCGGATCTGCCTTTTCATAGACCGGTCAAGTAGACTGCCGTTATGAGCAGTTTCGATAACCCATTCGTCGTGTTTATGGCAGTTCTCGTCGTGCAATGGCTGGCGGCATACGCCGGCGACGCACTTCGCAGAAGAACGCGCGCTCTAAAGAAAGAAGCAGAACGAGAAGACTTCGATATTGTAAGGACAGCTTCGCTGACGCTTCTAGGACTCATCATCGGATTTAGCTTTGCGATGGCGGTCAGCAGGTACGACCAGCGTAAGAATCTGGAGGAAGCCGAGGCAAACGCAATCGGTACCGAGTACTTGCGGGCAAATTTGTTGCCTGCTGGTGATGCAGCGCGCGTACGTGGATTGCTCAAGCGCTACTGCGATGAACGCGTTTCAAACTATGTGGCCCGCGACGAACTTCGTGTCGGACAGATCGATGGCGATACGGCCAAACTACAGGCAGAACTTTGGGAGGCGGTCGAAGGCGTTGCGAAAGTACAACCGACGCCCATTATCAGCCTCGTTGTTTCAGGCATGAACGACGTGCTGAATGCTCAAGGCTACACTCAGGCGGCTTGGTGGAACCGCATACCCATCACTGCTTGGATGTTGATGGTTCTCATTGCGATCGCCTGCAATTTACTAATGGGCTATGGCGAGCATCGCACAACCGCTTTCCTGTTGATTTTGCCGTTGGTCATTTCAATTTCGTTGTTTCTCATTGCGGACATTGACAGCCCACGAGCAGGGATTATTCGCGTGGAACCACATAACTTGATGTTGCAGTGCGAATCCATGAAGGCAGGCTAGATTGAAACGCCATGTCCGCTTTTGGCCCTTAGCAGACATTCAACGCGCCAATTTGCAGTAGCGATGCCAAAGCCAGAGCATTTGGCACCTTCATTTTCCAACCGCGCCAAAGACAGCGAGTGCTGCGGCGATGCCGGCGACCAGGAGCAGACAG
>DASPUD010000107.1:0-8383 GCA_035623095.1 Pseudolabrys sp. | reverse complement strand
CGAGCAGTGCCTATCTCGCTGGAGCGGTACTTGGCGCAATTTTTTTTGGCTGGCTGACTGATCGGCTTGGCCGCTGTTCGGCGGGTACGTGCTTGGCGCTACTTTGATGATCTTCGGCGGATGCATTGCGTGGCTATGGGGCATCAACGCTGAGCGTAAACCACTGGAAGCGGTCGCGCGGCCTTTGACCTTCGTTGACTGATTGAAGCACACTCAACCCGCGCGTTCAGTCCACGGTTTTCCCCACAAGATTACGCAGGGCTTCCGGAGCAAAAATTACAAGTCCACCGCGCTCTAGCTTGAGCCACTTCCGGCGCTGCCAATCCTGTAGCTGCTTGTTTGCACTTTCGCGCGAAACACCGATCATCTGGCTGATTTCGCGTTGCGTGACTTGAATTTTCTTCGAAGGAGCGGCCTGCTCCGACGGCTGGTAGAGATGCAGCAGAGCCTTCGCCAGACGATTTGGCAGGCCGAGGAAGACGATGTCTTCAACCTGCTCGCTTGTACGCCGCAAGCGCCCGCAGAGCACCTTGATCAACCTGATGGCAATTTCAGGATTATCGCGCAGCAAAGGAATGAAATCGCGACGTTCAATAACCAGCAGTTCGCAGTTACCGATCGCAACCGCATCCGCCGTCCGTTGGCCACCGTCAAGAAAGGCAATTTCTCCGAACAGCTCACCTGGAACGACCAGGGTAAATATTGCGTCTTTCCCCTCGTCGGACGGCGTACTGATCCTGACAGCGCCCGACCGAACCGCAAAAAGCTTCGAGCCAATATCGCCTTTACGAAAAATGACGGCGCCTTTTTTTACCTTGGTTGTAATGACGCGAGGGGCCAAACGCTCGACAATGTCGCTGCCCAAATCCTTGAAAAACGGATGGGAGCGAAGCAGTGAGTGCTTATCGAATGGTTGCGGCCGTGTATCGCCGCCGGCTCTCTCGGGCATACCACAATTTGCCAAGTTCAGTTTTCGACAAAACCTAACATATAATTGCCAAGTTCAGTTTTCGATGAAACCTAACATACGACATAATATTCGATTGTGGCAGCCCATTATTACAATCGTACAACTGGGTTCACCCGAAGAATTCCCCTAAAATTGTCCCAAATACTGCGATCGTTCTGGATCTCACGCCGGGCTACGCGCCGGTTCACCCGAATGCCGAGGGGAGAACCCATTACCGGCATTTAAGCGACTTAAGCATCGGGCTCCCCGCATGCGGCAACCGCCGCGTGTGAGCTAACTCACCTTCAAAAATCTAACCCCATGCTAATCGCACTCCAAATGGAGATCGATCATGCGTGCCCTCATGAATGCGGATCGAAATGCATCCGACGATGACATCAAAAAACGCAGCCGCGCAGACTCAGCAGTTGCAACAATCTGGCTCGTTTTTTACGCACTAGCACTCGGCGTCGCGTTTTCCTCGCCGTTCGTCTATGCGGCGATGGAGCTGGCGGCCAGGTAGGCTTCGACGCGTTGGCGCAGGAGCAACGGGCTCGAATGTATTGGCCGCAATATGACGGTTCAATTCCCGGCAACGGAAAAAATCAGTCCGTGTGAACCACCTCACTTATGACATTGAAGCTTTGCGGTATCGCCTGCCACGCCACGAAGGAGAAGAGTGATGGCGAATAGGCAGGTGGCCCTGTCGGGGCCTTCAAACCAATTTCTGACGGAGACCAAGATGTCCGTGCAAGCGCTGACGACACCCACTATTCGCGCACAAACAGGATCTGCTGGGCCGCCCTTGCCCTTGCTCATTTATCGCATCAATAAGGCCTTCCTCACGCAAATTATTGGGTTGCCCGTCAATCTCATTAATACGCATCGCAAGGCGCTGGTTGCGCACTTCTTGACCGCACTGCACGAAAAGCGACGACGTGAAGCCGCCCGGGCGATTGACCGATACCAGCACTTGTTTGATGGCGACGAATACCGTGACTGACCTCTCACGATACGAGGCACGCCGCTTTATCTTTGTAAGTGCAGCATTTTTGGGTGTGGCGGCCCATGAATGAATTCTTAAACTTCGTAACTTATTTTAACAGTCCCCGGGCAGCGGGGCTTTAGGGCTAAGGCCATGTCTTCGACCGATCCAGACAACGACACGGCTATTTGTCCGCAGTGCCGGACTCCCATGGTCCATGTCGCCGTGACGCCTCATCCGGTGGTCCGGACTATGATGCGAAACACATTCGTCTGTTACACGTGCAAACGGACCCGCACCTATATGTTGCCCGGGAAAGCCGATGTGAATCCGTACGAAACCGAAATTACGCAACAGGCATCGTAGCGATGTAAAGCGAGATTGGCTGGCCAATGCTTGACCGAAGAAAAGACACCCGAACCTCCACGCATAGACGCGGACTGATCAAGTACGGTGCTACCGGGCAAGAACTCGCGTGTACCGTCGAGGACCTGACAGAGGCCGGCGCCGGCCTTCACGTCGGTACGACTTTCGGTCTACCGCGTGTTTTTCAGTTGGCTATCGACGGTGAGCCGGCGGCACGACATTGCAAAGTGATTTGGACAGACGGAAAGAGGCTCGGCGTATTGTTTGAATAACGTACGAGCCAAACGTCGTCACGCTGTCACATCATATTTCGCGCCCAGATCATAAATGCGTGGAATTGATCCGGAAAGGCCACGAAATAGAAGATCAGCGCGGGGGGGGCCAACAAAAACAGCCAATCGCGCATTGGCAGCTCCTGCGAACAGAACTGTATTCTCGGATCCAATGCTTTCAATGTGCGTAAGAAGTTGCGTCAGATTTTAGTTCGAGACGCTTAAATATTGCGCGACTTGCGATGGGTCCCGTGAATCTCGGCCATCCGCAGCCCTAAACGAAGGCGACGCCTAATATTGTGTCCGTGCGCCAGACCGAGCGGCATGGACGCCGTGCGCCTTCGATGATCGCATCAAAACTGACAGGGATGCCATAGGTCGTCGAAAGCTGAAGGCAAGCGCCAGCCGGCGAAATATTGCGCACCGAACAATCGAGCTTCGGGGCTTTGTCCCTCAGAATGATTTGTGCGGTTTTGAGTACGCGTTTGCGCGAGATAGATCTTTTGTCTTGCACGGCTCGGCGCCCCCGACGGTAGCGCGGTAGGTGACAGGGAGGTCTTTCAAAGTCAACTGCGGGTAGAGCTGTTGCGAGGCGGCCGAGTCTTGTCCGATCAGATACCACACCTAAAACACGTATATAAATCTTCCTATGTGAATCACGTGGCAACTCCACTGCATGCACAATCCTACGCCGGTTTCTGCGAGAGCACGGCAAGCGCTTCGTTCTTGCGCACGAGCTCCTGCTCAAGGCGGGCAATAGTATCGAAGAGGCGTTCGCTGGTCAGGCGCATGAAATAAAATCCAAACTGCGGATTCTGAAAATAAAGCTCCTTGACTTGCTGATAGGTCGCAGTCAGCACAGCACCATCTTCCATGCACTCAATGGTCTGCGTGCGCCGGTTGTCCGGTGAAAGCAGACCAAGATCGCCAAAGACCTGCCCGGCCGGCATTTCAATTCCCATCTCGCGCAGTCGATACCGCCCGCTCACGCTGTAATACATCGCGTCGGCCACATCGCCTTTGTGAAAAACGATATCACCCTTGCGGAAACTACGGCTGGACATAAAGGGCTTCAGCCAATCAATGGATGTTTCACCGTAGGACGCGGCCGCTTCAACGTCGTGAATCAATTTACGCATTTGCTGCAACCGCAATGTGTTCAACGGAAGCAAAATCGAATTCAGTATGAGAGTTGGATATATGCCGCCAAAAAAACCATAGATTATGAAAAGCGCGTTGCACGTCATGCTGACGACCCGCAGCGGAATCATCGTTTTCATCGCGCAGGTAACGATGCTCGACGCTACGGCCGCGTAGCCGAACCACATGGGCCATTCGGTATGCTTGATGAATTCCATATTCGTCCCGCCCTGATCTGACGTCGCCCGCTCCGCTCACCCGTACGGACAGGCCGCGGAAGCCCTATTAATACCGCGCCGATGGGCATGTGACGAGCGCCCCTTTTTTGGCTCGCTCGACCCGCAGCAACGTAGCGACTAATAGGCCGATTTGTCCGACCTTGCCATGTGAACCGGATGTGACGGCAGAGCAAATTGCCGAACTCCATCCTGATCAAGCATATACAGCGGGTCGTAGTAGTCGAGCGCCTTCGAACTCTCGATCAATATCGATGTGCGGTTGTCGAGAAGCAGCCACTGCCCCTCGGTGCGAACTGCGACCATGGCGTGCTGCTGATGCGTCGATCTGACTTCAACGACCACAATTCTCAGCGCGGTGGGTGCGATGCCCGCCTCACCTAGCGCAGCATACTTGAGCACGGCGTAGTGCTTGCAGTCGGCGGCGTCCTTGATCAGCACATCGAGCGGCGACAGCCACTCAGTATGTGCACGCGGATTATTCAGCTTCCGCAATGCGGCATTCGCGGCTCTGTTGATATAGGCAATCTGAAGCCTCCCGGTTTTATTTTCGGCGTCCTGCAAAACCCCCAAAAATTTTTGCGCGGCCGGCGATGCACAGAAGGATGACTCGGCGCGGCATTGCCCGACGATGGTGCGATCATTGCCGAATTGAGGCAGCATACCGTTCCACGCCGCCGCCAGCGGCGCTTCCGGCGCTTCAACCGTCGAGAGCCCGAAGGGCCCATCAATGCTGCTTTGCGCGTGAACCCCCGCTACCCCGGAAAAGATAAGATAAAGACCGCCGATCACGACCAAGAAATAAGAAAAACGGCGGCTACTCATCATTGCCTGGCTCCAGACGACAAAAGTACCGGCCGTCGGCGGTGAGGCTGCTATTTCTGGGGACGAACGCAAACCTCGGGGGGCAAAAGCGCCGGCGACCGGCACCCTTCAGATAGGGACTCAATCGGTGTCTGATAAGATGGCCTGTTCAAGCTGGTCCAGGCAACTGAGCCGGAACTAGCACGGTTATTTGAGCCTCGAATCAATGATTTTTTGCCCCAGAGCGAATGGCCTTAGCGCAGGAACAGCTGATAACCCGCAAATATCGTCTCAAGCAGAATGAGTGCGATGATTATTCGCTCGAGACGCAGTGAACGCTCGGTATCGATAATGTCCGCCAATGCCTTCGCCGTGTCCGATATGACCGTAAGTTTGCGCGTCAGCAGATCGGCACGCTCTTTCAGTTCGTATTCGTCTTCAAGCCTCGCGTAAAAGCGCTCTAGGTCCGCCCGCTCCCACAAAACGTCGGGCTTTTCGGCGACCGCAACAAGCCCCGATACACGCTGCTGAACAAGCAAGGCGTTTCCGATGTGCTTTAGTATGGTCTTGCGTCCGCCAGGGGTGCGGCCATGCTCCGCCAGCTCGCGCGCCAACGGTTCGATAACGTCGAATACTGCGGTTACGTTGCGTTCATCGTGCGCCAATATCAAATTCGTAGCTACGGCATCAGCGATGATGAGAACGTGCTCGGGAAGCAGCGCCTTGAGTACAATCGCTCCACTCGGCGCGATGTGTTCGTCCTTGTCGGCAGCGATCTCGATCTGAGCGAACTCCTCTTCTCGCCGCGCAAAAGGTCCTACAATTCGTCCGTCAAGAGTCCGTATTATTTCGTCCTCTTGCAGAGGCGTCATTCCGAACAAAACCACCACGCCATATCGAAAGAGGACTAGGTAAGATCCCCCTTCGATGCGAAAAGCCAAAGGCGTAGTTGATAGAACATCATGGCGCTCGAGGCCTGCGGTCTCAATACGATCGCCAAGCAGGAGTGCTCTGACCGTTACCTGTTGGCCAGTTTCGCCCGGAAATTGGCTCATAGGTGGAGAATCGAGCAGTGGGTTTGCGTGTGGCATGGTTCAATACCGCCAGGAAAGCGACGACTGCCGGGTGGCTCTTTTTTAACCGACGGACCGGAGTTGGCGCTAGAAGCTAATATATTTCGCGGACGAAGCGCCTGCCCTTCAAACCGCGCTGATCGTCATATTTATTTTTGTCAGGGCGCTTCGGCAACTTTACCTTTTCAGCGTGGATTTTCTTGTACGGTATCACTGAAAGAATGTGAGAAATGCAATTGAGGCGGGCGCGACGTTTATCACTCGAGCGAACGATATACCACGGTGCGTGCTTACTGTCGGTAGCTTTCAGCATCATATCGCGCGCTTCCGAATACTTGTCCCAGTTGTTGTACGAGTCGATGTCCATGGGACTCAGCTTCCATTGGCGCATGGGATCATTGATGCGCGCGTGGAAACGCTCTTCCTGTTCGGCCTTCCCAACTTCGAGCCAGAATTTTATGAGAATTATGCCGGCGTCAACGATGTATTTTTCAATTTGCGGACACAACTTGAGAAAGCGCTCGTAGTTTCGCTTGTCGACAAACCCCATGACGTGCTCGACGCCGGCCCGGTTGTACCAGCTTCGATCAAAGATGACGATTTCGCCTCCGGCCGGAAATCTCTCGACGTAACGCTGCAGAAACATCTGCGACTTCTGCCGCTCCGTGGGAGCTGGAAGCGCAACGACCCTGAAAACCCTCGGGCTCACTCTTTCTGTGAGCGCTCTGATCGTGCCGCCTTTGCCCGCCGCATCGCGGCCCTCAAAGGCGATAATTACCCGCAGGCCTTTGGCCTTGACCCACTCCTGGAGATGGCAAAGCTTTACCTGCAACTTGCGCAGCTCGGCCTCATAGGCCTTGCGCTTCATTTTTTTCTTGCCGGAATCCGATTTTGCCAATTTCGCAGCCTTGACTTTAATGACAGGGCGGAAAAGCCACAGGCCCTATAGCCAATCCTAATTGACCTGGGTCAAAATCTGGAAGTAACTTTTGGTTCAATAGAAGGCTTTGCCGGTTCAGGCACTTATGGAGTATGGCCATGGCGATCAATGTCGACGACCTTCTGCCTTCAGCCGCAGATTTGAAGAAGAAGATTGTCGAGGCTGAGGCCGAAAAAGCGTCGGAATATGTCCGCAAACAGGCGGCGGCGGACGCTGAAAAGAAGGCTCTGCTTGACCAGCTGCAAAAGCCCTCCGGCGTGTCCGACGAAGAGCGTCTTAAACGCGCCGCAACCATCATCAATCGCGCGGTCAATAACGGCATGACCGAGGTCCTCGTCGGCCGCTTTCCCAACCAACTCTTCACGGATAAGGGCCGCGCCATCAATCAGCAGGAGCCGGGCTGGGAGAACACGCTCACCGGATTACCGAAAGAATTATTCGATTTCTGGAAGAAGTACTTGCAGCCGCGCGGCTACCGGATCAGCTATCAGATTGTCGATTGGCCGGGCGGGATGCCCGGCGATATCGGGATCACGCTCAACTGGGCGAAAGACTAGCGGCTTCGCGCTAATTGATTTGCATGAAGGGCCTGCCAATAATTTGCGCCAGTTGCTTCATTGATGGGGCAAAGCGATGCATCGTTGTGTGGGGACCATCTTTTTTTTGTGCGTCATTGGCGGCGTTGAAATGGCCTCTGCACAACCTTCTGCCACGGCCTGCGACAGCTATGCCCGGAATTACGCGCAAGGCACCAGTCGGCAAGGTCAGGTTTTGCGCGGCGGCGCAGTCGGCTCGCTGGTAGGGCTCGGAATTGGCTCGATCGCTGGCGCCGGCGGCGCCGGTGCGGCGATAGGTGCGGGCATTGGAGTTATCGGCGGCGGACTCCGAAGAGGCGCAAGCGCTGACCGGACTTACAACGCTGCTTATCAAGACTGTATGAGTGGAAGAATCCGCTAGAGCGCGCGGGCAACGCAGGAGCTTGAAATGACGTTGACATCAAAAATGAGTTTTTTCGGAACGATCGTACTCTGCGGTTTTCTGAGCTCTTTTCCCGTCTCGGCGCAGGACAATACTGATCGCACGGTCGAGCAATACACCTGCAAGGATATTTTGCGCGAAGGCGGTTCAAATCGGGAAGTGGCCATAGCGTTTCTGCATGGGTTCCTGCTTGGAAAATCCGGGGCGTCGAAGTTTAATATCGGCGCCTTGACCAAGCAGACGGATGATTTCGTGGATCGCTGCCTCGACAATCCCAATGAAAAGGCAGTCGATGTGATGACCAAGGTCAAGGGTTAGAACTTCGTCGCCGTTCGTACGCGGGAGCTTCATTGGAAGGCTTTAAACGGTGCGTTGGCTGTGGTGGTTTCCACCGGCTCGTTGGCTGTCAGAATATCGCGCCGCGTGGCTGCCTGGTGACATCGTCGCCGGTGTGACGCTCGCGGCGTACGCTATTCCGGTTTCACTGGCTTATGCCGGATTGGCCGGCTTGCCTCCTCAAGTTGGCATCTACGGTTATTTGCTCGGCGGGCTCGGTTACGCGCTTTTCGGTTCATCGCGGCAACTGGCTATCGGGCCGACTTCCGCGATCTCCCTCATGATTGCGGGTACCGTTGCGGCG
>DASPUD010000106.1:0-5647 GCA_035623095.1 Pseudolabrys sp. | reverse complement strand
GTATACGCATTCGGGCAATAGTCACGGAAACTAGTGGCAGCTATGCCATTGGTCAGGTCGTATTGGCACTGGCGTTTGTCAGTGCACATGGCGCACAGGCGCTGGAGATCGCGCATGGTAGCCGGGTCATCATGTTCAAGTTCGCTGGCATCGATCTCAAGTGCCTCAAGCATTTTGAGCATGAGATCTGCAGCGCGCGGCCCTTTCTTTGCAAGCATGGCCAGTTCCTTGGGTTGAAGCTTCAGATCTCGCGCAATTCTGGCGGCCTCGTCGGGGCCGCAATATTCAAGTCCCTCAGAGCCCAAGCTATCTCGGCAACGCTTTGCCCATTGCGTAAGTGATGAAATGACCGACTGAAGGCTTTCAAAGTCGGGATGCGGGGGATATTCGCTCATAGCCTGTTTCCTCTCTCGGCGTATAAAAGAGGCTTGCGGCACAACTGGCATTGATTCGCATCAAATGGACGATCCGGTACGGGAAACTACGTATCAGGGGCCGTCCACGTGCCGACCATCTTGGGCTTCCGCCGTCAGGTCTGTCGCTTCGAGCCCAGGTGCCTTTTTGCTCAACGTCCAGAAATGCCTGAAGACAAACACGCGGATAGCCGACGACAGATTGATGTTATTGCGGTCCTGATTGATCTGTTCGACCAGTCTGGACAGGCCAAGCCTGCCGTGTTCGGCGATCTCGCGCAGCCCGTCCCAGAATTCGTCTTCCAATGAGATACTTGTCTTACGTCCCTCGATAAGGACCGAGCGTTTAATTACCGCGGATTTCATTGCGTACACCTGTATGCGGCCAGACCGCGGGATAAAGATATTCATAATCATAAGGCCGCGGTGGACGCCCCCCATCGCGAGCTATTTGCGTCAGCCGGAATACACAGTCATCTTGCGGCGGCAGACCACATTGCTCTTTCCTATCGCAATCGCCACAGGTGAAGCGGGATGATCGGCCATGTCCGACCAAGTTTACACCCGCGTAAAAGATACTTCGCAATTTATCGAGCATATCCCACGCCCCTTTCATGCCAGGCGAGATTGCGTAACGATTTTGTGAATTTCCGGCCGCCTTGCATTGATGCAGGTCAAACGAATTCAGCTCGCCTAGAGAGTTGACGAAGATCAATGCCAAATCCGGCCAAACCGGCTGTTCTGTGCGGCCTTGAGGAGGGATCGAAAATGAATGTGGGCGATGTCATGGTCACCAATGTCATCACCGTGCGCCCGCATGCCTCGGTGCAGGATATTGTGAAATCCTGATTGCGAACCGAATCAGCGCGGTGCCGGCGCTTGATGAAGCCGATAATCTGGCAGACCATTTCCGACCATCTGTCTGTGCAGGAACGCACACCGCATGCGCTGTAAAGCGATTGCCCGAAGGCGATCTCGCCAGTTGAGGCCGTATGCGCATCGTTAACGAAAGCTGAAAAGATATCCCGGTGTTTCTGCGCTCAGCTTCGCGCGGTTTAAATCGATTTTGATTTAATGTGCGTCCCGGGGGGAGGGGCAAGCCAGAGGCTTGCTCATGCTTTCGCGTTTTGTTGCTCTTGGTACGGTTGTTGTTTGTGTCGCGGCTCTACAGAGTGGCCCACGGTCGATTGTAGCGGTTGAGCCGCAACAGACCCCAATGCAGGTCGATTTCGATTCCCTGCACGTGCAAGCGGCGGCCGCACTCGAATCACTGCAACTCGCTCACCAGCGCCGCCTGGCCTCTATCGAAGCCGCAGAATTCTGATCTTCAACCCGGCAGAAACGCTACGGCGCCACTGCCGGTATCGGTGATCCGCTCCACCGTCGCATGATAGAGCGCCTCAAGCTGCTCCCGGTTAAGCACTGTTGCGACAGGCCCATCCGCGACCCTTGTTCCATCGCGCAGCAGATAGGCACGATCGGCCGCGCGCAGCGCATGATTTGGATCGTGGGTGGTGAACAGCACGCCGTGGCCTGATTTCGCCAGCGCGCGAATTTCATTCATCACTTTACCCTGGTTTCCGAAATCGAGACTGGCTGTCGGTTCGTCGAGCACGATGAATTGCGGTTCCTGGGCCAGTGCACGCGCCAGCAACACCAGCTGCCGTTCGCCGCCGGAGATCATGGTGTAGGGACGGTCGGCAAGCGATGCGATGCCGAACCGTTCGAGCACGGCCTGCGCCACCGCGCGGTCACGCGCGCTCGGGCGGCTGAACAAGGTGCCATGCGCGGTACGGCCCATCAGCACCACCGTTTCCACCGTGAAGGCAAACGTGCCGATATGGACTTGCGGCACGTAGGCGATGACGCGCGCACGCTCCCGGATCGAATAGCTGGAGAGCGGCTTGCCGCCGAGCTGCACCGCGCCGGCCTTTGGTTTGAGCAAACCCAGGAGTGTCTTGAGCAATGTGGTCTTGCCGCCGCCGTTCGGGCCGAGCAGCGCCAGCACTTCGCCGGTCACCAGCGCGACATCGAGCCCGCTCCCGACCGTGCGGTCGGGATAGCCGATGGTAAGACCACGCCCTTCGATGTTCACGACCAGGTCCTTTGCATGCTGGCGAGCAGCCAGATGAAGAATGGCGTGCCGACAACCGCCGTCAAAATGCCGAGCGGAATTTCCACTTCCGCCGCAGTGCGCGCAATCGTGTCGATGAGCAGCAGGTAGCCGCCGCCGAGGATCGCGGCCGTCGGCAACAGCCGCGCAAAATCAGGGCCCACCAGTGAGCGTGAAAGATGCGGCACCACGAGTCCGACCCAGCCGATGATGCCGGCGGTCGCGACGCTGGCCGATGTGGTGAGGGTCGCTGCGGCCACGATGATCACACGCAAGGGTCCGGTCGCCACGCCGAGCGATCGCGCTTCTTCCTCGGGCAGCGACATCACATTCATACGCCAGCGCAGCGCGATCAGCACTGCGGTGCCGATGGCAACCGGCCCGAACAGTGGCAACAGGTCGGAGGCGTTTGCCGCCGCCAGGCTGCCAAGTAGCCAGAATGTCATGGCCGGCAACTGGTTGTAGGGATCGGCGAGATATTTGATGAGGCCAACGCCGGCGCCGAGCAGTGCGCCAACAACGACTCCCGTCAGCACGAGCACCAGGATCGGATCGCGCGAGCGCACCGCCGAGCCGATCACGTATACGGCGGCAACCGCAAGCAAACCCCCAACGAAAGCGAACGCCTGAATCGCGAGGACGCCAAGCGAGAAGAAAATTCCCATAACGGCGCCAAGCGCCGCCCCCGAAGAAGCACCGAGAATGTCCGGCGACACCAGCGGATTGCGAAACAGTCCCTGGAATGCCGTGCCGGCAACCGCCAGCGCCGCGCCGACAAGCGCCGCGGCGAGCACGCGTGGGCCACGCACCTGCAGAATCACGCTCTGCACTGCGGGTGAGACATCGGCGCTCTGACCTGAGATTTTTGCTATTAGAACGTTGGCGAACTCGGCAAGCGAGACCGGGTACCGTCCGACGGTGAAGGCGAGCAGCAGCCCTGCGATCAAAACGGCGGTTGCGATCGCAAGGCCAGGCAGTGCGGAGCGGGTCAACTAGTCTCTCCCAGCCAGGACATGGTCGATTTGCGCGTCATCCGGCGTGCGATGATAAAACATCGCGTAGAAATCACGGGTGAGCTTACGCATATCTTCCGGGAATTTCTCGGGATAGAGAATTTTCGCCAGCCACCATAAACCGATCAGGCGATTGACCGAAGGCGGGAAATCCACCCAACCAAAGGGCATTTTTGGCGACAGATGAACGCGGCCGTCTCGCACCGCCTTCACCGCTGTCCAGGCAGGATCATTGCGCACGCCCGCGGCGAAATCCTGATCGATGGTGATAATGACTTCCGGATTCCATAGCAGGACCTGCTCGATCGACACGTTGGCAAGGCCGCCGCTGTTTCCGCCCGCGACATTCTGCGCCAACATCTCGATCGTTTCCACGTTGATCGATCCGCCGAGCCCGGTCACCAGGCCGCGCGGCCCGCGCGCATAGTAGACGCGTGGCCTGGCGGAGGGCTGGATCGCCGCGATACGCCCGGTGATGGTTTTGAATGTATCGTCGGCATAGCGGGCGAGTTTCTCTGCTTCCGTCTGCCGGCCGGTCAACGCGCCAAGCGTGCGGTATGCCGGAGCAACCGCATCGAAACGGCCATCGAGCAGCGCGTAGGGGATGCTGGTTTGTTGCTGCACCCTTTCAGCCAGCGAAACGAACGTGGCGCTGGTTGAGCCGACATCGAGAATGAGATCGGGCCTGAGCGCGATCACGCTTTCCAGATTTGCGGTATTGCCACGCCCGGTGATGCGGCCGACTTCGGGCCGCGTACAGATATCGGGCAGCATGTAGGCGCATTCCTCCGGCCGGTTGGCGCGCGGCCAGCCGAGCAGGAGATCAGGCGCGAGTGTATAGAGGAGAATTGCAGCCGGTGGCCCGGCGGGAAATACCCGCACAACCTTTTCCGGCACCGCAAGCGCTCGCCCCGTCGCATCGGTTACGGTCGCCCCGTGCGCAAGCCGAGGCGAGAGCAGCGCAGCAGAAGCCCCCGCAACAAAGTTTCTCCGGTTAATAACCATCCCCGCATTAGGCGGACGGATCGTCGGCATTTGGATAGAACAGCTGCTGGCCGTCGATCTTGTAGTTGGAGATGGTCTTCTGGCCCTCCGGCGATATCAGCCAGTCGATGAATTGCTGCCCGAGGCCCTTCTTCACGTTCGGATGCTTGGCCGGGTTCACCAGCATAACGCCGTATTGATTGAACAGACGCTTGTCGCCTTCCACTACGATGACAAGATCGCCCTTGTTCTTGAAGGAAATCCAGGTGCCGCGGTCCGACAGGACATAGGCGTCGCTGGCGGCCGCGGTATTGAGCGCCGCGCCCATGCCCTGGCCGATCGACTTGTACCAAGGGCCTTTGTCCTTATCGATGTCGATGCCGGCGTCTTTATTCCAGAGCGCGAGTTCGGCGATGTGGGTGCCGGATTTATCGCCCCGCGAGACGAAAGGAGTTTGTTTGTCCTTGATTATCGTGAGCGCCTTGGCGACGTCTTTCGTGCCCTTGATGCCGGCCGGATCGCTCTTCGGCCCGATCAGCACGAAGTCATTGTACATGACCGGATAGCGTTTCACGCCTTCGCCTTCGGCGAGGAATTTCAGTTCGGCGCCTTTGGCGTGCACGAACACGACGTCCGAGTCGCCGCGCCGCCCCGTGTCGAGCGCCTGGCCGGTACCCTGCGCTACGACTTTGACCTCGATACCGGTCTTTTGTTTGAAGATGGGAAGGATATAGCCGAACAGGCCCGAGTCTTGTGTCGATGTGGTCGATGACACAACAATCGATTTGTCCTGGGCATGCAGCGGCGTGACGAAAACCGCAGACGCGACTGCGACTGCTGCGACGAGTGTGCGACGGCTAATCATGAGATCCTCCTGGCTCTGTTTTTTTCAGACCAGCAATTCTCCGGCGATGAATTTGCGTGCCTCTTCCGTGCACGGCTTCGCAAAGAACTCTGTTGCTGGCGCATTTTCAACCAAACGGCCGCGATGCAGCAGCACAATATTACCACCGAGACGTTTCGCCTGACCGAGATCGTGTGTTGCCATCACCACTTTAACACCCCGCGCGCTCACGGTGTGGATGATGTCCTCGATGGCTTTGGTGGCATAGGGATCGAGACTG
>DASPUD010000105.1:0-120562 GCA_035623095.1 Pseudolabrys sp. | reverse complement strand
GCCATCGTCGCAGTCCCGATATTTACTTTTTGCTTGATCAGACTTGCATGGCAACTTGCTACAGCGTGGACAGCGCCAAGGGCGCCAATGATTGCAAAAAAAATTAAACTACTGGTGGCGATCGCCGAGGCACATATTAGTTATCAGAAAGATAATAGCTAACGTCCAAAGACATGCCGGCTGCGCTGCAAATATCTGCTGTTGGCCCAAAGTGGATATTCCAGGCACGTTCTTTGTCAGCTCGAGAAAATGAGACAGGTCGTCGTACCGTGCGCGAGCAATCGACCGCTGGCGTCCATCACGCGGCCTTCCGCTGTGCCAACACGGCGGCCACAATTGAGGACCTTGCCCTCGGCCCGGATAGCGCCGGTGTCCAACGTGATGGCGCGGACAAGCGAAATTTTGAATTCGAGCGTGGTGCTGCCGATACCTTTGTCGAGCATCGAATGGATGGCCAGGCCCATACAGCTATCGAGAAGAGCAGCCGTGAGGCCGCCGTGCACAGTGCCCCATGGGTTGAGGTGAGCGCCTGTCGGGATGACGGTGAGAGCGACGCGGCCACTTTCGGCCTCTACCACCTCATAGCCTAATGTTTGTGCCATCGTATTGAGAGGCAGTCGTCCGCTGGCAAGGCCCTTGACGAACTCGAGCCCGCTCATCGCTCTCTGCTGTTCGGGGCTGACCGTGCCGTAAGTCCTGGTAGCCATGTTCGACCTTCGGTTTATATGTTGCCGGTGACGACACCTACTGCATGGCAGCAGCGAAAACCACCCGGTACCTGGTTCGTCGGCGTCCCGATCGTTTCCCAGGCGGGCTCGTTGTCTGTTTTTGTTTGCTGTCGATGTGATCGCATGGGTACCATGGCGAAATCATGAGACTGCTGAAGCGCTTTTTGCAGCGTTTGGTCATCTTTGGGCTCGGCATCTTCAGCGTCTGGCTTATTGTCTTTGTTGTCTTCGACTTCGCCGATCGCAAGCTGCCATGGGCTCTGGCGCTGGCCGTTACCTATGGAGTTGCGGCATACATTATCCTCCCGCGTATCGTTCGAATGGGGCTTAAAATCCTCCAACGTAAACGGGTGCCTCGCTATACAATTACCGGTGACGGATTGCCCGGAGACCCCGTCAATCTTGTGCTCATTGGCACGCTGCAACAGCTCCACGCTGCATTTGCAACCGCCGGCTGGTCAGAGGCTGATCGGTTGGGACTGAGAAGCTCCTGGCGCATGGTCCGGGCATTCGTATTTAACTTGTCCTATCCCACAGCGCCGTTCAGCACCCTTTATCTTTTCGGACGCGGCCAGGACATTGGATTCCAGAAGGCCATTGATGACAGCCCACGCAAGCGCCATCACATTCGATTCTGGGCACTGGACATCGCACTCGTCGAGGCCACATGGGGAACAGCTAAATTCTGGCTGAATACCGATCGGCCGCCAAACGATGCGCACGTTTGCTGGATTGGAGCCGGGACCAGGGATACTGGCTTCTCGCTGACTCGACTCACATTCCAGATCACCCATGCGACCGATGCGGATACGAACGCCGAGCGGGACTTTATCATCGCCGAGTTGAGTAACAGTCAGGCCATCGGAGAGGCACGAAAGGTTCAGGCAGGCGGAAAAGTTGAACACATCAATCGCTACGTCACGGATGGCGAAATCGCGCTGGCCGATCTGAAGGCAGTTCCCGCGCCGGTATGACGCATCTGCAACACTGGAAATGTTTCGGCCTCGCTGCGTCAAATAATACCGCGCTGCCCGGCGCCGGCCATGTATGAATCTCGCGGGGAGTTTCTTACGGGCGAGGGCAAGTCATGAATGGCGTAACCTATGAGTTTCGCAAACATGCCGGCCGGTGCCGGCTCCAGGCTGAAAGCGCGACGCAAATGGCCGATCGGGCATTCTGGCTGTTGCTGGCCGAGAACTGGCAGAAGCTGGCCGAGGAATTCGAGGACAGGCCGAAGGACGAGCTTGAGCAGCGACTGAAGTCCGCGTTCCGGTTGCAGTAAGACGGTTCGTGCAATTTCCCTGATCGAGCACACGTGGCAAACCCTTCGCTTACAAAGGGACCGTTGCGTGTGGCAATCGCAACGGTCCCTCTACGGTTCGCCGAACACTGAGGGACGCCAAGGTGAGCGACCGTTCGGCATCCCCGCGCGGACAGCTTCGCTCCTCGAATTCAATTCGCTTTTGCGATAAATCAATCTGCGATCTTGTCAGTTTTGGTAATTAAGTACCGTCGCCGCAGCGGAATCCGTCAAGTCCGCATGATTGCACTAACAATCTGAAATTGGAGAGACTGCCGCCAGGCGGTCTTTCTGTTTGCGGTTGGTGCACGGAATCCGGCGGAAAGCTTCATTGGCCCCGGTAGTGTCGAACTCAATCAATGCAGCACCGGCCCAGGGAAGACTAAATTCAATCCGCAGTATCGATGACGACGGCAGCCTGGACATAAATTCGGTCCAACCGAGTCCAAGAGCAAATCCATCATCTTGTACAGACGCCATTTTGTTGCGTTGAATCTGATCGTTATCTATTCGATATTTTGTCCTTACCGCGCCCATGCCGACGCGTTCGGAAAAAATTATTGCGGCAGTTGGCTGTTTTGTACGACCGGCAGTTTCAGTGCATCGTAGTAAAAGCGTTGCCGAAACCTTCCTGCTGAATTGTTGCACGGAATTTAACGCCGCATTTGTCATCACAGCGGTTCGTTCCCCAGTCGATCGATCAACTTTGACGTCCTCCTTCCATTCTCCGGAAGCGGCACACACTCCATGCATCAAAATGGTTACGACAACCGGAACTGACCAGGCTTGCTGCACGAGCTTCATCTGTCAGTTTCGTGCAAAATTTGCGGATTTAACGTGTTTGCTTTGCTCAACGGTCTGGCCGATTCGATGAGGCCTTTTCTTACGCGGCGTTTGCGGGGCGATGTTTGCTTTGTCGGCCAATTCCGCGGGCCGCGGTTTTGAGAGAGGCAAAGGGATCTGATCCGGTCCGTCCCAGGCAAGCAATCCGACAGTCTCCTGGCAGGGCGCCGTTCGCGGAAGTTTTACCGCGGGACTCCCGGCTTGCGGGACGGTCCATGCCTCGGCCGGCCACCCAGTGATCGCTTTGACGTAGTCTTGCGTCTCCTGCGGAAGCTGGCCTCCATTGGTGCGCCAATCGGAGACGCGCTTGGGACCCGCATTGTATGCGGCGGCAGCGAGCCCAAGATTGCCGAACTTCTGATAGAGATCGCGCAGCAGGCGCGCGGATGCGGGGATCGCCTGCACTGGATCAAACGGATTATCCAGTTTTCGATCGCTCGCCGTTTCCGGCATGAACTGTGCGACGCCGAGCGCACCGGCGGAACTGATGGCGGCGGGCCGGAAACTGCTTTCCTGATAGAGCAGTCGAATAAAAAAATGTGCGGGCAGGTCGTTGCGCAGCGCCGCCTCAACAAGGGCATCGCAGATTTCCTTGCGTGACCGGTGTACGACCGGCTTGAGCAGCGGACGGAGTGGCGCCAACGGCAACACGACAGGCTCATAATTCGGCCCCGTGTCCTCGTTGATGTTTTCAGCCTGCTTGCTTTGCGGCAAATCCGTCATCACAGGAGCTGGATTACGCCATGCGAAAGTCAGCCAGGTCGCCGCCGCTATGGCAGCAATGCCAAAACTAATGTCACGGACAAGACGAAAGCCCCTTCGTTCTGCAAAAGTGCCCGGCAGCAAGCCAAGGGCGAGGCCCCCGACCAGAATGATGACAATCGTTTCGCCTGAAAGGTCCATTGTGCTGCCGCCAGCTCCCGAAATTCCTCGCACCACAGCGTGACAAATATTGGGCACCTCGGAAATGCCCGCTTATACACTACATTGGCAACTATTCCTGCAATATCACTATCGAGCTCTGGGTCACGGACCCAGAAGGGCTATGCGAAGCCGTCAACGTGGCCTTGCGGTGTAACCGAGAAGCTCCGGGCGATATTCGAAGTGCATCGTATCGTAATGGTACCAGCGCCCGCCCCAGATAAACCCATGCTTCTCAAAAATGCGCACGATCTCGACTGGAATATGGTTTAGCCAGCGGAGTTCGCCGCGATTGCTTTTGGTCCAGCGCCAATAATTTGCGTATCTTGTGTTGATGTCGACTGCCGTGCCGTAGGCATGCATGGATTTCATTTTTGAACCGGCAATATTGCGGCAGCTATATGTTCCAGCCATTGGCACGACGTATTTGATAAAATCACCCGGTAATTCGTCTAGTTCGCGAGAAACTTTATCAAGCGCGTTTGCGACACCGTTCACGGCCGTCATGGTAACGCTGCCGCCGCCGTGATTTGGCAGCCACGCGACAGTCCGCAGATTCCTGAGGACTTCGTTCTTGTTGCAATCGCCATACATGGCAACGAAAAGCGGCTCGAAACGAACTCGGCCGGGATCCATATTCTTTGCGGGCTGCATCGGTGTTTCACCCTCGGGATAGGGCGCGTAGAACATGTCATCGATATCAGGATTTTCCAGTAACTTCTCAAATGTCTTGTTGGACCGGCCATCCGAGATTGGAAACTTCGTCCCGTTTTTCAAAATAAGAAAATTATTATCATGACCCTCAATCTGGCCCGGATAGGAGCTTACAAGCCGATCCAGGTATTGTTTTGCGTCGGGGGCAGCTGCGCCATATGAGTTTTCAGCATCGCGCGCGCCTGCGTAGGATCCGATTGCAATGGCGATTGCAACAGGACCAGCAAAATAAATTGCCCGGTCTTTCTGTTTCATGGGTCCGCAAGGTGACGATTTCGTTATCACGCTCGCGTAGTTTGCTTTGATAATCAGTGGATATTCATCATGACGTCGTGCGAGTAGATCACAACGTGACGTTCGCGTGATGCTTCTAGATTATTTTTCGCAGTCTGTCGTGGTTTTGTTGTCAACTGCGCATTCTGCCGTGGTGACGAAGCTGGAGCTTGTGCGTAGGCTTTCTCGGGCGACTGTGTATCTACGGTTTCCTTTGGAATCCCGAAATTGAAAACGGACGTCACCACTGGTCCAGGGTCGGGCCGCGGTTCGACACCGGCCAGCCCTACCATTTGTGACGTTTTGATCGGTGGGTCAACGTCCGGTAGCGCATAGTTGGATAAGTCCAAAAGCGCGGTCAGTGCAATTCCAATGACAACAAAGTAAGCGAGGATCGGCATACGCATCAGCACACTCGGATATGCGGGTACCTACTCAACACAAAGCGCTGAACAATCGTTCACTTCCGCGGCGAACTTAAGGCGCGTTCTCCGTGGAACTCAGCGCTGGCGAGATTGATTGGTTTGAGTTAATGCGGGGGGAGCCGCGATGTCGGAACAAAATCCAAGGCCTGAGAATGGTCCGAGAGCGTTACGTCGCTTTATCGCAATTGGGCCTTTACTCTGTACTGCGATCATCCTTGCCGCCGGATGGCTCGGCAAAAGCGACACGGTCCATCATGGCAGCGGAATCTCCCGTTCAACGGTAGGATAGTGATGACGACCCGTGTTCGGAGTTCACTCGATTGTGAATGAGTACGTCACGCTGTGCAGCGATTGAATGCGGCAAGGCTGAGCCAAACGCTATTTGCCGCTAGCGGAAACCCGACGAACGAAGTCAGGGACATCTCAGGGTTCTCTAGAGGAAAAATAATGGCTGCCTGAAAGTCTTGGCCGGTGGCATGGCGCATATTCCGGCAATCCTCGCCTTAGGCGAGGCCCAAATCTTGGAGATAAAGCAATGCCACAGATCGATGTCCATCTGATCAAGGGTGTGTTCAACACCGAGCAGAAAAAGCAGATTATTCAAAAGTTGACCGATGCCATGGTTTCAGTCGAAGGCGAAAACATGCGCGGTGTGACATGGGTGAAGATTTTCGAAGTTAACAGCGGTGAGTGGGGCATTGGTGGCCAGCCGCTGACGACCGAAGCCGTAAAAGAATTGGCGGCAGGTCGACGGGCAGCGTAACCCCATGTCCTTTGGCAACCATCGCCAGCAGGTGCCTTCCTGCTGGCGATGTGCCTGATGACGAGCGCCGCGCGGCTTGAATGTTCGCTTTTATTCCAGAGGGCGCGGCCGCTGGTGCTGCGCGCTCAGGATTTAGGGCGTTTCATGTTGCAATTCGGCACGCATTTCTGCATGAAAAAATTTTTGGAGTTCGCAGTTTCGCACGTCTTGATGCAAACCTCCTCGCACGACTTCTTTTGGGCAAACGCGGGCACAGTAAATGCGGGCACAAATGCAAGCAGCAAACCAAGCGCAAGCGCGACTAGTGGGGCTTTCGTCATCTTTCTCCCAAAAAACAATGCAGAGAACTTATCGCGCCGGCAGGTCGCAAGCCATGTCCCGGCCGGAGGGTCCGCTATAATTTATGCAACGGTGATGCCGGGCGCTTATCAGGCAAATCACCCGAGAATGTATGCTAAAGAGCGGCAATCCAATGGGAGGGGGCCGCGATGAGCATCATGTATCATGACGGCAACCGGGACCTGCAAGACCGCTTCGATAGCCGTCGCATCGCGGATCGACTGGAAGAAAAACTGACAAGGAGGGCATTTACCGCCGAGGACAAGGCCTTAATCGAGGGCGTCACATTTTTCTTCATCGCGACTGCGGACGCCCGCGGTTGGCCGGACTGCTCGTTTAAAGGCGGTCCGTCGGGTTTTGTGCGGATGACCGGTGCATCGGAGTTGGCGTTTCCCGACTATGACGGAAACGGCATGTTTAAAAGTCTCGGCAACCTGATGGTCAATCCGAATATCGGGCTTTTATTCATCGCCATGAACGACAAGCCGAAGCGGCTGCGGGTCAATGGGGTCGCGCGGGTGGACGATGCCGATCCGCTGCTTGGCACAACTGTCGGCGCCCAGCTCATTGTGCGGGTCGAAGCCCGCGCCATCTTTCCCAATTGCCCGCGCTATATTCCGACCATGCACATGGTCTCACCATCGATCTACACTCCGCAGCCAAAATGCGAACCACCGGAGCCGGCATGGAAGAGCTTCGATGCTTTCAAAGATGCTTTGCATCCGCGCCAGCCGACCTGGAAAGGTTAGACCCGCTGTCATCTGTGCCCAATTGATTGTCGTGTTCGCGCCGCCGGTGTGCTTTGTCGGTGAACGCAGACGCGCGTCGGAACGCGTCAGCTGAGGAAGCCTGCGAACAGCAAGACGAGGCCGGTAGTAAATACGGTCATGATCGCAAGCGTGATCATCGAACCACCATCAAATTTTTCGACGAAGGGATGCACCTGACCGTTGCGCGGCAAAAAATACCAAAAACTTACACTGGCCCCGGCTGCCAAAGCCGCGCCGCAAATGAGGATGAACATTCCAATAGCCTTTATTTATCGCGCCCCCGGAAAGCTTTTAGTCCAGCCGAGGCGTGCGCGGCATAAATTGAGAATAAATAATCTCGATTGGAGGGGTCCGCGCAAACAGCGGCCGCACCAGACCAAAGCTGGCAAGTTAATCAGGCCTATCAGTCGAACCGCTGCTGATGCTTTGCCATGCAGGTGCCGTAGACCGCGAATTGAGCCGTCTGCCAGACATGGAACAGATACCTCGACGTTGCAATCGTGAATCGCTGCCGATTTTGGAGGACTTTTTTGTTCGATTTTGATAGCGGAGCAAAAGCGAGTGCACCATTTTGCGGGAAGGGTAAAGCGGACATCCTGTACATTGATTGGCCCCTTCCGGTCCCCCGGGCTTTATCGATACGATTGACTGACTTTTAGCCGGGGGCGGCCAATGAGGCGGCGTGATTTCATCACATTGATTGGTGGCGCGGCCGCCGGCTGGCCGCTCGCCGCGCGTGCGCAGAAGCCCGAACGAATCCGACGCGTGGCTATGCTTGTCAGCGTCGACGATCCAGACTTAAAGGCGTTCCGACAGGAGCTCGAAAGTCGCGGATGGTCCGAAGGGCGTAACGTTCACATCGACTATCGCGTTGCACCGGCCGCCGTTCGTGTGCAGGCGCTGGCCAAGGAGCTCGTTGCGACGCAACCCGATGTGATTTTCGCGATGTCGAGGCCGGCTACGGCCGCGTTGCAAAAGGAGACGCAAACGATTCCGATCGTGTTCACCTATGTCATCGATCCGATCGGTGCAGGCTTCATCGCGAGCTTGGCAAAACCCGGAGGCAATCTTACCGGTCTTATGGCTTACGAGCCGAGCATGGTTGGCAAATGGCTGGGCATGCTCAAGGAAATCGCACAGCAAACCACACGTGTGGCGCTCCTGGGAAATCCAAAAACCGCAGTTTATTTTGACTACTTACTGCATGCGGCTGAGGCTGCCGCGCCCTCGCTCGGAGTTCAGGCATTCGCCGCCCGCATTGAGAACGACCCTCTCGATATCGAACGTGTAATAGACGATGTCGGAAGCGTGCCAAAAAGCGCCATGGTCGTGCTGCCCGAAGCCACGACCAGCTCTAACGGCGATCTCATTGTCGCGCTCGCGGCTCGAAATCGCCTGCCGACGGTTTATAACTTCAAGTACATGGTCCGCGCGGGCGGTCTCATGTCTTACGGGATTGTTTCTGCCGATCATTATCGGCAGGCCGCGTTGTACGTGGATCAAATTCTTCGTGGTGCAACGCCGGCAGACCTTCCGGTACAAACTCCGGCGAAGTACGAGAGCGCTCTTAATCTTAAAACGGCGAAAGCCCTGGGATTAACTCCGCCGGCCGGACTGCTCGTCGCTGCCGATGAAGTGATCGAATGAAAAAAAGGGGCCGCTTGTCCGAAGACGGCGGCCCAAAATCTTGCCAGCTCGGGGATGGGGGGTAAGGGCTGGCAATCGGCTTCATAACGCCGCCAGCGCCCGCGAGTTCCTGCTGTACGAAAAAAGAAAAGCCGCCAAAAAGGGCGGCTTTCGGCCGGTTTTGCTAGGCGGAGCGGCTTAGTTGAGCTTGTCCTTGATGAACTGGAAGCCGACGTTGAGCGTCGAACCGATCGTATTGACGGTTGTGATGATCACGACCGCGATGCCACCCACGATGAGGCCGTATTCGATCGCAGTAGCGCCCGACTCATCTCCGAGAAATGCGTAAACCTTGGACATCCGCGCACTCCGTTGTGCCTGTGTGACCAGCGCCCACCGTAGCTGTGCGTTCTTAACGAATCCTTGGATCAATAGCGAAAAGTCGACCATAGGGGCGTCAATTCGGCATAAACGCGGTGTCGACGCTTACTGCAGTTTGTCCGAGATGTACTGGAATTTCGCGTTAAGGGTCGACCCGATCGCGTTGACGCTGGAAATAATCACCACCGAAATCCCGGCGGCGATCAGGCCGTATTCGATCGCGGTCGTGCCCGACTCGTCCTTCAGAAACGAAAAAAACTTCGACATCTGACCGCTCCACGTGGCTGGCAGTTACGATGTGCACAATACCCGGCAGCCATTAATGCGGCTTTTATGTCCGTGCAAAAAACTTGCGACAGAATTGGTTCAAATTGTAACGGAATCCGCCAAGTGATGGATAAAGCAAGCATTGCAGGGAAGTAGTGGGACCGATTTACAGCATGTTACCTTTTTGCCCCTTTTTCGGTGTTTCCGTTGCGGCGGTTCCCGCCTCGCATCGGGAAAAGCCCATATAGCGCTCGTTTCACAATTAGGTCAGCGCATTTAGCTGGGAACCGTTCCCAATAGCCGGAACAATCCTCGCAAGTTTCTTAGGAACGCGTGTGTGGCCGTCCGCGTTTTCTTTGAGTGCGGCAAAATGGAGGTTCACATGGGGAAGCTTGCAATCGGACTTCTGGCGGCAGCGGGCGTAGCCCTGTCTGTGCCAGCGAACGCGCAAGGTGTTTGGGTCGGCGCGGGTCCGGTAGGCGTGGGCGTCGGTGTTGGCCCCGGCTACGGTTACTATGATCGCGGTTATTACGGCCCCGGCTACCGAAGCTACGCCTATGATGACGGCTATTACTATGGCCGCCGCCATTGCCGGATCATCCGGGAGGACTTTAACGGGCATGTGAGAAAGATCCGCCGCTGCTGGTAACGCGGCGAGTCCGTTAGACGAGAAAGGCCCCGACTTCGGTCTGGGGCCTTTTTCGTGTTCGCTGGTTACGGGGCAATCGGTGAATTGAACTTGCGCGCTGTGTCAACGATCCAGTCGCGATAGAGCAACAGCGGCGTAACTCCTGTGAGACCGCCGCAGCCTTCTTCGTCGCCCGGCGCAGTCGACCAGCTGACGACGCCGATCACCAGCGGCCCATCGCCGTCGAATGCAGGCGCGCCGGAGTCGCCCGTGCAGCCGCCAAGGCCCGCCTGTAGATTGCGCGTCGCCACATCATAAAGCCGGATTTGCAGTGAGCCGGGTTTGCCGGTCACTGTCAGCGTTGCCATGCGTGGCTGTCCGAGTCCGCGTGCTGTGCCCGCGACGGTGACGCCAAATCCGGCAATGGTCAGCGTCTCACCCACCATGACGCGACGCGGCGCGGCAAGAGTTGCCGGAATTACGATGTCGGGCAGAGGGGCGGCGAGTTTGAGCAGCGCAACGTCGGCGGTGGCACGGCTTGCCGCATAGCTCGCATAGTCGAAGCGCGGATGACGGGTGATCGCCCGCACGGGGATGGCCACGCCGGTCTGATACGCCTTGACCTGATAATCGATTAGCCGCGTCACACAATGCGCAGCGGTAAGCACCAGGTCGCGCGCGAGCGCGGTCCCGGTGCATAGATCGTTGCGCGCATCGACGATCATGACGATCGGCCGCGCTGCCCAATTGGTCGCCGGTGGAGCGTTACCGGTCACCGCGAAGGCGGGCGCAGCCAAGACAAGCCAAACGATGACGGAAAGGACGCGGGACATGCCTGCCAAAGATAGCATATGACTTTGATTTTAGATCACAGCAACCGCCTTTGCAGACCCGCGACACCGGTATTCAAGACCCGAGCTTACTGGAAGGTTGCTCCCAGCACTCAAAAATGGCTTGCAAAATGGGCTTTCGAAAAAATCCGTTATTACGATTGATCGTGGGTCCATTTCGTTTGGCTGGTTCGAGCGCGGCGCTGAATAGGCAACGTTTTCTGAGCTTTCTTAGAGCGCTTTTCGAAAGCTTAGCGCCACTCGAAAACTTCCGTTATGTGCATCTTGTTTATGCCCCCCAGGGGCAACCCCAGCTTGGCTTTATGTCTGACGCCGGTCAAACTCTCCGCGCATTTGGCGGAGCTCACCAATGGATGTCCTTGAAGCCGTCGCGTCGCGTTACTCCTGTCGTGCGTTTTTGTCGACTCCAGTGCCGGAAAAGGTTGTGCGCGACATTCTTGAGCGCGCCGGACGTGCGCCGTCCGGGGGCAATGTTCAGCCCTGGCGCGTGCATGTATTGACTGGCTCAAGGCTCGACGAGCTGCGAGCTATCGTTCACTCGCGGCTTAACGAGTTGCCGTATGTTGAAGGCGCGGAATACGACATTTACCCGCGCGATTTGAAAGAGCCCTATGAGGCTCGCCGCCGCCGCGCCGGGGTAATGCTCTACGAGTCGATTGGCGTGACGCGCGAAGACCGCGCCAGCCGCTATCGCCAATATGGGCGGAATTTTCTTTTCTACGATGCTCCGGTCGGTCTGTTTTTTTCGATCGACCGCAGCATGGGTCCACCGCAATGGTCGGATCTCGGCGGATTCATCCAGACCGTAATGCTGCTCGCCCGCGGCCACGGATTGCATTGTTGCGCTCAGGAAGCCTGGACGCACTGGCACAAGACCCTTCCCCCCTTTCTTGGACTCCCTAGCGAATTTATGGTCTTTTGTGGCATGGCCCTCGGCTACGAGGATGCCGCCGCCCCAATCAATTCCTGGCGATCTTCGCGGGAATCCCTCGATGTTTACGCATCATTTGAGGGCTTTTAGACCTGCGGAAACCGGTGCCCAAGCCGGTATGTTCAGGAAGCGTTCACCGGCACGCCGCTAACACCCCACCTATGCCGGTTCCACGACTTGTTCTCGTTTCGCTACTGCTCGGCCTATTTGTCGTTGCTGTCCGCGCTGCTGACGCACCAAACAAGGAAACTTGCCTGACGAAGGCCGAACAGCGTGCCGCGGTTGCCGCGAACCAGGCAATTTCTTTGGCCCAGGCCATCAAATTTCTGCGTGAACATCGCAAGTATTCCGAAGTTGTTCGTGCGCATCTTTGCCGGCACGACGGTAAACTCGTCTATGTACTGACTCTGCTCGGCCGCAGTGGCAAAGTAGTCAACGTGACTATTGACGCCGTAAATGGCGAGTATCATACCGGCCGCTAAGCGGAGAAAAATGCCTTGCGCCTCCTCGTGATCGAGGACGATCCCGATCTCAATCGCCAGCTCGCCACTGCGCTGACCGACGCCGGTTATGTCGTCGATCGTGCTTTCGATGGCGAGGAGGGACATTATCTCGGCGAGTCCGAACCGTACGATGCCGTGATACTTGATATCGGCTTGCCCAAAATGGACGGGATTTCCGTATTGGAAGCCTGGCGCCGTGCGGGACGAGCGATGCCGGTGCTTATGCTCACCGCGCGCGACCGCTGGAGCGACAAGGTGCAGGGTTTCGACGCGGGCGCGGACGATTATGTCGCAAAGCCGTTTCATCTGGAAGAAGTGCTCGCCCGCGTGCGTGCGCTTCTGCGTCGGTCGGCGGGTCACGCGAAGAGCGAATTCAATTGCGGGCCGGTGCGGCTCGATACCCGTACCGGCCGCGTGTCGGTCAACGGCAATCCCGTCAAACTCACGAGCCACGAATACCGACTGCTCGCTTATCTGATGCATCACACCGGCCGGGTTGTCTCGCGCACGGAGCTTGTCGAGCACCTTTACGATCAAGACTTTGATCGCGATTCAAACACGATCGAAGTGTTTGTCGGCCGCATCCGCAAGAAGCTCGGCGTCGAGATCATCCAGACAGTGCGGGGTCTTGGATATCTGCTCACACCCCCTGATGCACGTTGACGGGATGCGCGCGAACTCGCTAGCGCTGCGTCTTTTTCTTTCAGCCACCGCCTGGGCAGTGGTCATTCTGCTGATTACCGGTATCGTTCTGTCCTCGCTGTACCGCCAAGCGGTCGAACGCGCCTTCGATCGTCGGCTCGGTGTTTATTTGCGTACACTCGTCGCCGACGTTGCTTCTCCGGAAGAGGCGGGCGAGAAATTCCCGCAATCACTCGGCGAGCCGTTGTTCGAATTGCCACTGTCCGGCTGGTATTGGCAGGTCACACGGGTCGACCCTGGCAAGTCCGAAGTCCGCTCGTCGCGCTCTCTCTGGGACGGCGGTCTGCCGCATCTGCAGGATTACGGTATCGCTGCCGGGCCAGACGGCTCGCGCGAGGGTTATGTCGCGGGACCCGAAGACCAGCGGCTCCGGCTGGTCGAGCGCAATATCGATTTAGGCGATGAAGGTCACTATCTCGTGGCAGTCGCCGGGGATGCTGCGGAAATATCGGGCGAAACGCGCTCGTTCGACCAGGCGCTGATCATCACCTTTTCCATTCTCGCCGCAGTGCTGCTGCTCACGACCACATTTCAGGTCCGTTTTGGACTGGCACCGCTCAAGCGGATTACTGACAGCCTCGCAGCCATTCGCGCCGGCAGTGCCGAGCGGCTCGCCGGCAAATTCCCGGAAGAGATTGCTCCGCTTGCACGCGAAACAAATGCCCTGATTGAAGCCAATAAGGAAATCGTCGAGCGCGCGCGTACCCATGTCGGCAATCTTGCACACGCGCTGAAAACTCCGCTTTCTGTAATGGTCAATGAAGCGACGGCACACGGCGACGAACCTTTCGCGAAAAAGATTCTTGAGCAGGCGGATATCATGCGCGATCAGGTGGCGCGTCACCTGGAGCGCGCCCGACTTGCCGCCCGTTTGACGGTCGTTGGGTCAGTCACGGAAGTTGCTCCGGTCGTGACCGCACTTGCGCGGACGATGGAGAAAATCCATCGCGACAAACGTCTCGCCATCGAGGTGCATGCTGACGGACAGGCGCAATTCCACGGCGAGCGGCCCGATCTCGAGGAGATGATCGGCAATCTCGTCGACAATGCCTGCAAATGGGCTGCGTCGCGGGTCGTTATCGAGGTCGTTCGCGAGCGCCCGGACCCTGAAAGCGACCGTCACATTGTTCGCACTATCGTCGATGACGACGGCCGCGGTTTGTCGCCGTCCGAGCGTGAGCAGGTCGCCAAGCGTGGACAGCGGCTGGACGAGACCAAACCGGGTTCGGGTCTTGGCCTGTCAATTGTGCTCGAATTGGCTGCGCTCTATGGCGGAAGCCTGACGCTTAGCACCGCGCCAGTTGGTGGCGTGCGCGCCGAGCTGGTGCTGCCGGCGGTTTGACCGCCGGAGTTTTGCCCTAATCCTCCCGTCTCGGTAGACTGAGCATCCTGCGGGTTACGCAGATTCGCTTTGTGTCAGGACTTTTCGGGGGTCTCGATGTCCAGGTCAAAACTCGCCGTGATTGCCGGCGCCGGTCTCATACTTGCTGCTTGCGCCGGGAGCCCGGACGGGATGGGCCCAGGGCCGAAAGAGAATACCGGGACCTTGCTTGGAGCCGGCACCGGCGCGCTCGTCGGGGCTGCGGTTGCGGGCGGCGGAACGAGCAATCGGCTGGCCGGCGCCGCGGTTGGCGGTGTCCTCGGTGGCCTTATCGGCAATCGCATCGGTGCCGCGCTCGACGACGAAGATAAAGAGCGAGCCTATGCCGCGCAGATGGATGCGCTCGAGCGGGGTCAATCGGGTGCCCCGGTGTCCTGGCGTAATCCTGACTCCGGCCGGTATGGGACCATCGTGCCCGGTCCGGCATATCAGCAGGCTGGCCGCAATTGCCGCTCTTTCACCCACACCATCTATATTGACGGCCAGCCGCAAACCGCCCGGGGGACCGCCTGCCGCAATCCGGACGGCACTTGGACCGCCATCGGCTAGTCGGCCCGTTACACTTAATGAAGCATTAACGCCCTCCGCCGTATCAAGCCGAAAGGCTTGAATCCGGACAGACCGGGAATGGCGGGCTCCGAAACGACCGTCGAGCGGCTACGGCAATATCTACGCGATCTTTCCCCAGGAGCGCGTTCGCTACTCATCGGCGAACTCGAGCGCTCTGTCTTGCGCGGCGACGAAGTCGTCGGTGCCGATTTGATCTTGCAGGAGCTGCGGCGCATCGTGCGCGAACAGCGTGACGGCTCACCGCGCATACACAACTCCGCTAGGCTCTTGTTCAAGCCACTTGAGCCATTTCTGGTGGACGACCGCGGAGATCACAAGCATCCCGGTCGCATCGCGTGTGCGTCGCTCGAGCCCTTATGGAACTGGGTGCGACGCGACTTGATGCCAAAGGATGCCAATGCAATAGCCGACGAAGTAGGCGAAGCGGTGCTCGCCGGCGATCAAGCCAAGGTTGACCGCCTCGCTCGTACCTTCCAGGATCGCGTCGCCGCCGCAATCGAATCAAATTTGGCGGCCGATGACGGAAATACGCGCCGCAGGATGTTGCATCAGATCGGCACGCCACGTGCCGCGGAGGAACTGTCTGCGCTCAAGTGCGCACTCAAAGGCCGGGACGTTTTGGCGTCGCTTTCCGCGCGGTTGCCATTGCAAATAGGCAATCTTGCCAATGCTGAGCTCGACCAATGCAGGGCGCTGATCGAGGGTACAGCGGCGCGCGATGGCGAACTGTTTTTGTACGCCTTGCTGACGGTGATGAATCGGATGACGGCGCCTTGGCAATTGATCCGCCTTGGCGTCAAGGCAGCGGGAAGCGATATCGCTGCGCGCGTTTCTGAAACACCATATGGCGTTGCGGTGAACATCGTAATTGCAGAGCTCGAGAGGATGGTCGCTGAACTACGCCAGGATCTGCACAGTGGCCAGGGAATTGCAGTCGGCGCCTTGCTCAAGACGATTCACGACTCTGCGCGCGGTCTGCGGACCGAACTAGCCATGCCGGTCGACAGCACCTGGGGTCGCGCGCTTGCATCTCAGCGGGCGCAGATCTCGGATCTCTTACGTGCCGAAATTGAGTCAATGCCAAACCGCGTCCGGCGTTTGCTGCGCCCGCGTCCCGGAAAGGAAATTCGGCCAAACTCGGTACTCGATCCGAACGAAGTGGCGGAAGTCGAGGCGTTGGTCGAGTTCGTTGGCATCTGCCGCTATTTTGCCGGGGAGCTTGCCATTAACGAAATGACACAACGTTCCCTGGGCGAACTCCGTCAATATCTCGACAACGGCACGCGTACTCTTCTCGAGTCATTACGCCAGGCCGGCGATGCGGACCGTAGTTTTCGGCAATCTCAGGTCGATGGCGCGGTCCGCTTCTGCGCCAAGGTATTCGGGCAGGATTACGCTGCCCTCCTCGTCAAGGCCGCGGAAGTGGCAGGTTCGGCCGATGCCAGGGCGGCCCGGGCCTGAAAAACTGGCATTTCTGCTAATCGTGACATTTGATCTTACTCATTGCGGTCATGATTGTGACTGATGTATGCCCGTAGCTGTGCCAAAACGGTCACGATGGCATGGCCTAGCGAGACGGGATGACACGTAAGCAACGACGGCTAGTCTTGATCGGCGCGAGCCTCGGCGTTCTCGCCGTAGCGGCGGCGCTGGTGCTCAGCGCACTTCGCGACTCGATTGTATTCTTCAACTCGCCGACCGACGTTGTTGAAAAGCACCAGCTGCCAGGTACGCGTCTGCGCATCGGCGGTCTGGTCAAACCGGGCAGCGTACAGCGAGGCGATAATCTGCTTGTGCGCTTTGCCGTCACCGACGGCAAGACAGATATTCCGGTTCGCTATCAGGGCATCGTGCCAGACCTGTTCCGGGAAGGGCAGGGCGTAGTTGCGGAAGGGAAGATCGAGCCGGGCGGAACTTTTGCCGCAGACACGGTCCTCGCCAAGCATGATGAGCGTTACATGCCGCGTGAAGTTGTGGATGCCCTGAAGCAAAGCGGACACTGGCAGGAAGGTGAGGCAAAAGCGTCGGGGAGTGCTGTGCGATGATGCCGGAACTCGGTCATTACGCGCTGGTGCTCGCACTCGCCCTTGGTCTTGTTCAATCAATAGCGCCTGTTGTCGGTGCTCGGACGCACGACGCCGCGTTGATCCGGCTCGCCAACTCCACAGCGATCATGCAATTTGCTTTTGTCGCAGTCTCGTTTGCGGCGTTAGTAATTTGCTACGTGACGTCGGATTTTTCAGTGGCGACCGTCTTCGAGAACTCGCATTCGCGGATGCCGCTGATTTACAAATTCACCAGCGTGTGGGGAAACCACGAAGGCTCCATGCTGCTGTGGGTTCTCATCCTCTCGCTGTTCGGAGCTATGGTTGCGAGTTTCGGCGGAAATCTGCCGGCGACACTGAAGGCTCACGTCCTGGCTGTGCAATCTTGGATTGCCTGCGCCTTTTATCTGTTCATCCTGCTCACCTCGAATCCATTTCTGCGATTGCCGCAAACGCCGGCCGAAGGTCGTGATCTCAATCCGATTCTGCAGGACATCGGCCTCGCGATTCACCCGCCATTGCTCTATCTCGGCTACGTCGGCTTTTCGATTGCATTTTCCTTTGCGATTGCCGCGCTCATCGAAGGCCGTATCGATGCGGCTTGGGCCCGTTGGGTAAGGCCTTGGACCCTTATGGCCTGGATATTCCTTACCCTCGGCATCGCGATGGGCTCCTATTGGGCCTACTACACGCTCGGCTGGGGCGGCTTCTGGTTCTGGGACCCGGTGGAGAACGCCTCGCTTATGCCGTGGCTCGCCGGCACGGCGCTGCTGCATTCCGCGGTTGTGATGGAAAAGCGCAATGCCCTGAGGGTCTGGACGATTCTGCTCGCAATCCTGACATTCTCTCTATCGCTGATAGGCACATTTTTGGTGCGGTCCGGCGTGCTCACCTCGGTGCATGCATTCGCGACTGACCCGACACGTGGTGTGTTCATACTGGCCATCCTCGTGATGTTTATCGGCGGAAGCCTTGCGTTGTTTGCCTCGCGCGCATCGGCCTTGAAGCAGGGAGGACTGTTCGCGCCGATTTCGCGGGAAGGCGCGCTCGTCTTCAACAATCTGTTTCTCACGACGGCATGCCTGACGGTATTTGTCGGTACGCTGTACCCGCTGGCACTTGAAGCAATTACCGGTGAAAAAATTTCCGTCGGCGCACCATTCTTCAATCTGACTTTTGGGCCGTTGTTCGTGGCCCTCATGCTGGCGATGCCGTTCGGCCCATTGTTGGCCTGGAAGCGTGGCGATCTTTTGGGGGTTGCGCAGCGGCTGGTAGCGGCATCGGGGATTGGGGCTCTAGTAGTCGCGGTTGTCTTCGCAGTGGAAGGTGGCCAATCGGTGCTTGCCCCATTCGGCGTCGGACTGGCGGCGTTCGTGATGGTTGGTGCGTTGGTCGATCTGACCGAACGCACGGGACTGTTTCGCTTGCCGTTAACGACCGTACGCGCGCGCGCGTCCGGATTGCCGCGCTCGGCATGGGGAACGGCGATTGCCCATTTTGGTATTGCCCTCTCGATGCTGGGCATCATTTCCGCAGCAACTTGGGGAACCGAACTCATCGCCGTCGTCAAGCCAGGTCAGACGGTTTCTCTGTCGGGCTACGAGCTTGCCTTTGACGGCCTCATTCAAAGGCCTGGCCCAAACTACTCCGAGGTCGTAGCAAAGTTTAAAGTCCGCAGCGGCGGCCGGACGATCGGAGCGGTGGAGCCGTCGA
This sequence comes from Pseudolabrys sp., assembly GCA_035623095.1. GTDB lineage: Bacteria > Pseudomonadota > Alphaproteobacteria > Rhizobiales > Xanthobacteraceae > Pseudolabrys. The sequence continues at coordinate 101,888 of DASPUD010000105.1, read as the reverse complement.
AGCGCAGTTTTTCCGCTCGCGACATGAGCACCAACGAGGCGGCATTGATGACACGTGGCGCGGGCCAGCTTTATCTTTCGCTTGGCGACGCCGGGAATGATGGCTCCGTCGCTATACGGTTCTATTACAAACCGATGGTGATGCTGATCTGGTTGGGTGCGGTCGTGATGATGTTGGGCGGCGCCCTGTCACTCTCTGATCGACGGCTGCGCATTGGTGCGCCGAAGCCTGCAGCCAAGTCCGCGCTGGCGCCTGCAGAGTGACCAAAATGCGCAGCGTCGCAAGCATTGCTTTTTTTATCGCTCTCATTATTTCAAGCGCCGCGTTCGCGGTTCAGCCCGATGAAGTGCTGAAGGATCCAGGGTTGGAAACGCGCGCCCGCGATTTATCCCGTGAACTGCGTTGCATGGTTTGCCAGAACCAATCGATTGATGATTCCGAGGCTCCGCTTGCCCGCGATCTTCGCGTCCTCGTGCGGGAAAGACTCACCAAGGGCGACAGCGATCAACAGGTGCTGGATTTCCTGGTGGCGCGCTATGGAGAATTCGTACTGCTCAAGCCGCGGCTTGAATGGCACACGCTGATTTTGTGGGGGCTGCCTCCGGTGGCCTTGATCGGCGGGATGTTTGGTCTGTTCGTCATGATACGCCGGTCCAAATCGATAAATCCCGAGCCAGCGGTCCTTAGCAAAGAGGAACAAAACCGCCTCTCGACTTTGGTCGAGTCACGCGCTTCTGATCATTGATTTATATATCGAATTTCGAAGCAGATCCCTGTCCACACCTTACTAAACTTTAATCCGCCCGACAGGACGCTGTAAGGCTGCATTCCCCATCTTGAGGTTCGAAGAAGCGCACTGCGCGCCAACGAATCCAGATGGAGATTTGCCGATGCACCCGAGCGTTAGTCCCGCTCCTGACACTCCCAAAAAGCCGCGCGTGCTGTCTGCCCGCCGGTTCATTTTGCTCGCTACCACCATAGCCGGCCTCGGGGCCGCTGCGGCCGTTGTGACACCTAACTTCAACCTTGCTGGAAGCTATCCGGCGGCGGTTGCGCAGAATCTTTCCGAACAGGCACGCAAGCTGCAGGCGCCGGTCGGTTTTGCCGACATCGTCGAGAAAGTGAAGCCAGCCGTCATTTCCGTACGAGTCAAGGTCGACGGCAGTTCTCAAACCGACGGGATTGGCAACAGCAACGACGTACCTCCCGGCCTGAGGGAATTCTTTCGCCGTTTCGGCATGCCGGATATGCCGAATGCGCCCGATGGAATGCCGCGCGGTCGCGGCCGGAACGTCATTACCGGTCAAGGCTCCGGCTTCTTCATTTCCGCTGACGGTTACGCCATAACGAACAATCACGTGGTCGAAAAAGCGGAGAGTGTCCAGGTCACCACTGATGACGGCAAGATTCATACAGCCAAAGTCATCGGCACGGATCCGCGCACCGATCTCGCGCTGATTAAGGTGCAGGATGGCCCGTTCCCCTACGTAAAACTGTCCGACAAGTCTCCGCGTATCGGCGACTGGGTGATTGCGGTCGGCAATCCCTTCGGCCTGGGTGGCACTGTGACAGCGGGTATCGTCTCTGCGCGCGGCCGGGATATCGGTGCCAGCGCCTATGATGATTTCATCCAGATCGACGCGCCGGTTAACAAAGGAAACTCAGGCGGTCCGACCTTCGATACCGATGGAAATGTGATCGGTGTCAACACCGCGATCTTCTCTCCGTCCGGTGGCTCGGTGGGTATCGCCTTTGCGATTCCATCCGACACTGTCAACAGCGTTGTCGCCCAGCTTAAGGAGCACGGTTCAGTGACTCGCGGCTGGATCGGTGTCCAGATTCAACCGGTCACCCAGGACATCGCCGACAGTCTCGGCCTGAAAAAAGCGGAAGGTGCGCTCGTCGCTGAGCCGCAAGCCAACAGCCCAGCGGTAAAGGCCGGCATTGAGGCGGGTGATGTCATCACCGCCGTCGATGGCAAGGAGATCAAGGACGCACGCGATCTCGCCAAGAAGATTGGCGGAATGGCGCCGAAGACTTCGGTCAAGCTCACCGTTCTGCACAAGGGCGCGGAGAAAGTTGTCAATCTTACTCTTGGTGAGTTGCCAAACTCCAAAGAGGCCCGCGCTACCCCGCAAGAGAACGATGGCGGCACGGATATGGGCAAGCTTGGTCTTACGCTTGCTCCCGCATCGCGTGTCGCCGGAGCCGGCAGCGAAGGTGTCGCGGTCACTGGCGTCGATTCAAGCGGGGTCGCGGCCGACCACGGCTTTTCAACTGGCGATGTGATTCTTGAAATCGCGGGCAAGTCCGTTTCAACGCCCGCCGACGTGCGCGACGTGATCGCTAACGCGCGCACGCAGGGCAAGCGCAGCGTGCTGATCCGGGTCAAGAAGGGCGAGAACACGCGCTTCGTGGCCCTGCCGGTCGGCAACGGCTGATCAGAGATTGAGGGTGGCCCGCCAGCATCCGTCGCCCCCGCTGGTGGTCCGGCCTCAACGGGGCGGGTTTCGTGCCCGTCCCGGCAAATTTCCCGAAAGCGGCCGCGTGCGAACGCCGCCTGCTTTCGACCAGAGCTCCAACCCCGGCATCCGTCGCCCCCGCTGGGGTGGGGTCGTTGAGGGGGTGGCGGTCCTCCGCCACCCCCTCGCGTACGAAAGGGCCTATGGCTGAAGGAATAGACCCAGTCACCGAAATGTCTGGAATTGGTGTAACCGATGCCCATTTATGCTGATACTCACGTGCAGCGCCCTGTTGGCCGGACGGGCGATGTGCAACCGGATCGGGTCACCATGCGCCTTCTGGTCATAGAGGACGATCGCGACGCTGCCGACTATCTGGTCAAAGCGTTCCGGGAGGTCGGCCATGTTGCCGACGCCGCGACCGACGGCGACGACGGTCTCGCCATGGCACTCGACGGACAATATGATGTCTTGATCGTAGATCGCATGTTGCCCAAACGTGACGGCCTGGCTCTGATCGGGGCCTTGCGCGCGAAGGGGATGGAAACGCCGGCCCTCATTCTCTCTGCCCTCGGCCAGGTCGATGACAGGGTCAAAGGGCTTCGGGCCGGCGGCGACGACTATTTATCTAAACCTTATTCATTTGCAGAGTTGCTGGCGCGGGTCGAGGTACTGTCGCGTCGCCGCGTCGGCCGTAGCGAAGAAACCGTCTTGCTCGTCGGCGACCTTGAACTCGATCGCCTGTCTCATCAAGTTCATCGGGCGGGAAACGAAATCTCTCTCCAGCCGCGTGAATTCCGCCTTTTGGAATACCTCATGCAGCACGCGGGCCAGGTCGTGACCCGCACCATGTTGTTGGAAAATGTGTGGGATTACCATTTCGACCCGCAAACCAATGTAATTGATGTGCACATCTCGCGCTTGCGCTCAAAAATCGATAAAGGTTTCTCCCAGCCGCTTTTGCATACGGTCCGCGGCGCGGGATACATGATACGTGACGGCGCTCGGTAAACTATTTCGCACCACCACGTTCAAGCTGACGCTGGTCTATTTGACCGTGTTCGCGCTGTTTGCGGCGTTTCTCCTTGGCTATTTTGCGCTTAATACCCGGCGCCTGATTACCGAGCAGATCACCGATACCGTGAATGCGGAAATCACCGGACTGTCCGAGCAATATCGCCAAGGCGGCATCCGGCGGCTGGTGGTTGTGGTGGACGCGCGGGCAAGACGGCCGGGGTCAAGCCTTTATCTTGTCACCACCTTTGCCGGCGAAGCACTGGCCGGCAATGTCACTTCGCTGCCGCCGGGAACTCTAGACAATCCCGGCTGGACCGAAACCGCGTATCGCCGGCTTGATGAGGCGGATGCGGCCGAGCATCCCGAGCACCACGCGCTGGCGCGGGTATTTCAATTGCCTGGCGGCTTTCGACTGCTGGTCGGGCGCGATCTCGACGAGCGGGAACGGCTGTACAATATCGTGCTCTCGGCCGGGCGTTGGTCAGTGGCGATTGTCGTCATATTGGGTCTGGCAGGCGGACTGTTCGTCACCCGCCGCGTCTTGCGTCGCGTCGACGCCATGACCGAAACCACGCGAACGATCATGCACGGCGATCTCGGCGGCAGATTGCCCGTAGCGGGAACTGGCGATGAACTCGATCGTCTGGCCGAAAATCTCAATGTCATGTTGGATCGAATCGAGGCGTTGATGGGCGGCCTGAAAGAGGTTTCCGACAACATTGCCCACGATCTCAAAACGCCTCTTACGCGCCTGCGCAACCGAACCGAACAAGCGCTGCGCTCGGCGAAGAATGAAAACGAGTATCGTGCAGCGCTCGAAAATACGATCGAAGAGTCGGACGGCCTCATCCGCACATTCAACGCGCTATTGATGATCGCGCGTGCGGAGTCCGGGCAGGCACGCGACGACATGAGTGAATTCGATGCCGCCGAAATCGCCCACGATGTCGGCGAGCTTTATGAGCCACTGGCCGAAGAGAAAGGTATCGTCCTCAAAGTGGAAGCCGATGCGCCCGTACCCCTTAAAGGAAATCGTGAGCTTATCAGCCAGGCGCTCGCCAACTTGGTCGACAATGCGATCAAATATGCTGGGCCTCGCAATGAGCAGATTAACGGCGCGCCGGTAGAGGTCGTGGTGCGCGCGCTTGGCGAGGGCGACCGTATCCTGCTGACTGTCGCCGACAGTGGTCCGGGCATTCCGGAGACCGACCGTGGCCGCGTCGTGGAGCGGTTTGTACGACTGGAACAGAGCCGTTCGCAGCCCGGCTCCGGGCTGGGCTTAAGCCTTGCTTCGGCGGTTGCGCGCCTGCACGGCGGCGAATTGACGCTTGCAGATAACGAACCGGGTCTCAAAAGCATCATTGCTTTGCCGCGGGGAGGGCCGGTACAGAGTGCGGGATGAAGCGCCCGGCTCGACGCAAGCCTTCCCGCAAAGTGGCCGCCCGTAAAACCGCCGCCACGGCTCTTGCCAGTGGAAAAACACTGGCTGACCGCATTACGACTGCGCCGCGCCTTACAGACCGCAAAATGGCGGCTAAACGCGTCGCTGACTGGTTGTCCGGTCTAAGATCAGCGGAGGCCGGCCAAATCAAAAAACTGGTCGCAGGCAAGGCGGTGGCTGGCACATTATTGGAAAGTCTTGCCGAAAGCTCGCCCTATCTGTGGGATCTGGCGAGCCGCGAACCGGAAAGGCTCTTACGGTTGTTTGCCGCTAACCCGGAGCAATATCTCACGGATCTATTGGCCAAAAAGGGCAACGCAGCTGCTTCAAGCCAGGACGAAGCGCACGCCATGCAGCTGCTCCGCCAAATGAAAGCCGAAGCCGCGTTGCTGATTGCACTTGCCGATATCGGCGGCGTTTGGCCTGTCATGCGCACAACGCGTGCATTGACCGACCTCGCAGACGCGGCAGTCGATGCGGCGACGCGCTTTGTATTAGCTGATGCCGCGCGCGCGGGCCGCCTCGTGCCGAAAGATAAGTCTAAGCCACAGGCGGGGAGCGGCTACATCGTATTGGCCATGGGCAAGATGGGGGCGTTTGAGCTCAACTATTCAAGCGACATCGACCTCATAGTTTTGTACGACCCTGCAGCGACTGTCTTGCCGAAAGAGGCAGAGGCGTCAACGCTGTTCGTCCGGCTGACGCAGCGATTGGTCAAGTTGCTGCAGGAACGCACTGCCGACGGTTACGTTTTTCGCACTGACCTGCGACTGCGCCCCGATCCCGCATCTACTGCAATCGCAATTTCGACCGCGACCGCACTCTCCTACTACGAAAGTGTCGGGCAGAATTGGGAGCGTGCGGCCATGATCAAGGCACGCGCCTGTGCGGGTGATATCGCCGCAGGCGAAGCGGTTCTCAACGAGCTGTCGCCATTTGTCTGGCGAAAATATCTCGATTTTGTCGCGGTTGCAGATGTGCACGCGATGAAGCGGCAGATCAACGCGTATCGCGGTCATGGCGAGATTGCTGTCGAGGGCCACAACATCAAAGTTGGACGCGGCGGCATTCGTGAAATCGAGTTTTTTGCGCAGACCCAGCAACTGATAGCCGGTGGGCGCAATCCGCACCTGCGTGACCGTGACACTCTTACCACCCTCGACAAGCTGTGCGAGGACAAGTGGATCGATGGGGCTGCGCGCGACGCCATGAAGGAGGCTTATGGCTTCCTGCGGATGGTCGAACATCGACTTCAGATGATGAACGACGAGCAGACGCAAAGTTTGCCGGCTGAGCGCGAGTCGCTGGAGCGATTTGCCCGCTTTCTTGGCTTCTCCGATCGCGATGCCTTTGCCAAGGTTCTGCTGGGTCAACTCGACAAAGTTCAGCACTACTACTCTCGCCTGTTCGAGAAAGCGTCCGAGGCCAATCGCCCGGCACTGTCATTTCCCGCGGAAGCTGACGACCATAAGACGCTCGACCGGCTTTCGGAGCTTGGCTTCCGCGCGCCGCTGGAAGCCTCCAGCATCATCCGTCACTGGTTGAGTGGCGGTCATCGCTCGCTTAGGGGCGAAGCAGCGCGCGGCCATCTGGAGGCGTTGTTACCGGCTTTGCTGGAACACCTTGTCCGTACGGACAATCCCAACGCCACGCTGGTGTTGTTCGACCATTTTCTTGCCAACCTGCATGGGGCGGCGCGACTATTGTCATTGCTGCAGCAGAAGCCCGATCTCATTGCGCTCATTACAATGGTGCTTGGTGTCGCCCCCCGGCTTGGCGACACGCTCGCCCGCCATCCACAAGTTATGGATGCACTCGTCGACCCGAGTTTCTTCGGGGCTTTGCCGGACGAGTCGGAACTAGGCGACCGGCTAAGCACGGCCCTCGCGCAGTCACGTTACGACGAGGATCTACTCGAACGCATCCGTATGTTTGGGCTCGAGTACATGTTTCTGATGGGCGTACGCATCCTCTCTGGTACCGTTACCGCGAGACAGGCAGGGGAGGCCTTTGCGGGCCTCGCAGACGCCGTGATCCGTGCGGTGCATAGAGCAGTCGCCGACAATTTTGCGCTGACACATGGGCATATGCATCGGGAAGAGGGCGCTGTCCTGGCTATGGGCAAGCTCGGTGGCTACGAGATGACTGCGAGTTCCGACCTCGATTTGATCCTGGTCTATGACTTCGATAGCGAAAATCCCGAGTCAGATGGAAAACGGCCGCTGTACGGCGCGCAATATTTCGCCCGCCTGACCCAGCGGCTGATCAATTCGCTGACTGCTCAAACAAATTACGGAGCACTTTATCAGGTAGACATGCGGCTCCGACCTTCCGGCCGCGCCGGCCCTTTGGCTACGAAACTCGAAGGCTTTGCTGCTTACCAGGAGGCCGAAGCCTGGACCTGGGAGCATATGGCACTCACACGCGCGCGGGTTGTCTCAGCTCCGCCCGCCTTCAGGCAGCGCATTGAACGAGTCATCCAAGATATATTGCGGCGGTCGCGCGACGCCGAGCTGATCGCCGGCGACGTCGTTGAAATGCGCGCGGCCATTGCCAAGGAAAAAGGTGACGGCGAGCGCTGGGATTTGAAATACGTGGCTGGCGGTCTGATCGATATCGAATTTATCGCTCAATATCTTCAGCTCGTTCATGCCCATCGCCTACCGAATATCCTCGACACCTCGACTGCAAGAGTCCTCGATAAGGCATGGGCGTTGCGGGTCTTGCCCGTGGAGGATGTGGAAATCCTGCGTCCGGCAGTGCAGCTGTATCACGATCTCACTCAGGTATTGCGGTTGTGCTTGCCGGGTGCGTTCAATCCGAAAACCGCGGGCGCGGGACTTTTGCGTCTGTTGGCGCGCGCGGCCGACGTACCAGATTTCGCGACGCTCGATGCAACTCTGATTGAGACACAGACTAAAGTGCGCGCGAGCTTTGTAAGAATTCTTGGAAAGGCACCCTAAGTTCGTCTTATCTTCTGCTTCGCTAGTTGTCAGAATGCGTCCAGTTCGTCGTAAGGAAGACAACCATGTCGTACCGGCTTCTATTGGCGGTTTTTGGGATCGCATTGGTGGGTGTTGGGCCTGCCGCAGCGCAAGACAGGCTCAAACTCGCAGTCGGGCAGATAGACGCATGGGCCAACCAGGCACCTACACTGGGCATGCATGCCGGAATATTTCAGAAGCATGGTCTGATCCTTGAGAATTTCGGCACTCAAGGCGCAGGGGAAACGCTGCAGGCGGTGATCTCGGGAAGCGCCGATATCGGCATCGGGGTAGGCACGCCAGGCGCGATGCGCGCTTTCGCGAAGGGCGCTCCGATACGCGTGCTGGCGGCGGGTTATACGGGCGTCGGCGATATCTATTGGTTCGTGCCGGCAGACTCGCCAATTAAATCGGTAAAGGATATCACCGACGCACATACGATCGCGTATTCCACCAGCGGCTCAACCTCCGATAGCGTGCTGCGCGCATTGATGGTGCACCATGGCCTCAGGGCCAAACCCACCGCAACCGGAGGACCACCGCCAACGCTTACGCTGACGATGTCGAAACAGATCGACGTCGGCTGGTCGGTGGCGCCCTTCGGCCTGAAGGAACTGCAGGCAAAAACCATAAGAGTAATAATGCGTGGCAGTGATCTGCCTACGATGCGCAATCAGACAGTGCGCGTTGAAATCGTGAACGCCGACGCGCTCAAGGAAAAGCCCGATGTTTTCGCGCGTTTTATGCAGGCCTATCGCGAGACGATCGATTGGATGTATTCCGACGCGCGAGCTGTAAAGACTTACGCTGAGCACATGCACATGGGGGAAGACCTGGTCGAGCTGCAGCGAAGAGAGTTCAACCCAAAAGAGGCGTTGAACCCGGATAAATTGTCGGACGTCGACCTGGTGATGCAAGACGCAATCGCAACCAAGTTTCTGGAAGCGCCGCTAACCAAAGAACAGCTAGCGGAGTTCATCCAAATTCCACCGAGGCAATAGGCAATATTGTTACGCAGCCTCTTCCTTCGGGAGGAGACACTGTGGTTCGAGGGGAAGGCGCACAACCACCAACGTACCTTTGCCGAGCGTTGAGCGAATGCGCATGCGCCCGCCATGCAGCTCAACGAGGGATTTCGATATGGCGAGGCCGAGGCCAGAGCCCTGATGGCTTTTGGTGAGCTGACTTTCCACCTGCTCGAAGGGCCGGCCTAGGCGGGCAAGGGCGTCCTTGGCAATGCCGATGCCGGTATCGGCGATCGCAAGCGTTATGCAGTGATTGGTCGCGCGTCCTCGAACAGTCACGCGCCCGCCAACGGGCGTGAATTTCACCGCGTTGGAGAGCAAGTTGAGCACGACTTGCTTCAGAGCGCGGCGGTCGGCTCGCAATCTGAGTTCGGGCGAAATACGGGCTTTCAATTCCAATTGCTTGTCGAGCGCACGCGCACCTACGACGCGGGTCGCCTCATTGAGTAGCGCGTCGAGGCTAAGGTCTTCGAAATCCAAACGGATGCGGCCAGCTTCAATCTTCGACATGTCGAGGATGTCGTTGATGACATCCAGCAGATACTGCCCGCTGTCGCGAATGTCACTGCAATATTCGTGATATTTGTCGGCGCCGAGCGGCCCAAACATGCCCGACTCCATGATCTCGGAAAATCCGATAATTGCATTGAGTGGCGTGCGCAGCTCATGGCTCATATTAGCGAGGAATTTTGACTTTGCCTGGTTGGCCTCTTCGGCCCGCGTCTTTTCCTCCGCGTATTTCTCCGCGAGCTCGGCTGTGCGCTGCTGGGATATTCGCAAATCAGCGACAGACGCAATCAACCGTTTCTCGCTGTCGACAAGCTTCTCTTCATGTGTCTTGAGCGCAGTGATGTCGGTGCCGACCGAAACGTAGCCGCCGTCTTTCGTGCGTCTTTCGCTGATGTGAAGCCAGCGGCCGTCTTCAAGCTGCGCTTCAAACGTGCGTGCACCGGGAATGCTGGGACCGGCCGTGACGATCTTGTTGCGCACAACCGGTTTGCTGCCCGCCGCCACCACGGATTCATAGGATGCGCCGACAACGATCGACTCGTCGGGCAGATTATGCAGCTCCTGGAAGTTGGAATTGCAGAGAACGAGCCGATTGTCGGCGTCCCAAAGCACGAAGGCTTCGGGAATGGTCTCGATGGCGTCACGGAGCCGCATGTCAGCGGCAACGGTCTTTTCCACCAGGCTTTTCTGCTCGGTGATATCGACAGCAATTCCGATCAGATGCAGGCCCGGCTCGCCATGCTGCCGTACAAGCTCGCAACGGGCGCGCAGCCACACCCAATGGCCAGCGGCATGCCGCATGCGGAAGGCATGATCGATAGTCGTTGCTGTGGCGTCGGCAAGTTCGGCCGCGAGTTCGTAAAGGCGTACGTCGTCCGGATGGACCAGCGCATTCACATCCCCGAACCAAAGCAGATCATCTTTGGCTTCAAGACCGAGGATTTCAAACATTGATTGCGACCAGAAAATACGGCCACGTGCGAGATCCCAGTCCCAAAGACCGCAGCGGCCTCGGTTGAGCGCGGTATCGATGCGGCTGCGAACCGTTTCGTAGATCAGGTCCGCTTCCCGCGCCCGGGTCGCCTGCCAGTGGAAGGCAAAGCCAAGAATAAGCACGACGAAACCGGTGGTAGTCGACAGCGTGATCGTCAGGGTCGTGAGCGATCGCCAGTTGGCAAGGGCGGCTTCACGCGACTGCACTACCGCGAGCTGACCAAATGGAGGCGCAAGCATGCGCACGGTCGCCAGCGCGCGTGTGTCATCGGGCAGGGTTATTTCCATGACGCCCGCGCCGGCGCCGAACGTCGTAAGCGGCTGCGTCGCCCCCAGGAGATCGAGCAACCGGCGTCCGATTGTGGAGTCGCTTGCGGGCGTTGCAGCTATGACAGCGCCATCAGCGTTGGTCAGGATGAAGCGCCGTCCCGCGGCCATGGCCCAGGATGGCAGGACGCGCGAAAGCACCTGTTGCGGTTTTTCTCGAGCATCGGCGGGCTGCTTCAGCGGCTGATGCAAGCGCTCGGCTGCAAGGTCGGCTACCGCCTCGAGCGAAACTGCGTCATTGCTCAGAGTCTGACGGCGGTGATCAAGCACCTGCACAAGAGCGCCAACGCAAATAGTGGCAAGGAAAGCGATAATCAGGACCGGTACGGCGCGGCGTAACAGCGGCTCGGCATTCAGCAGGCGTCGATATGCCGGATTGGCGATCGATTGCGCGAGGCCTTTGATGGAATCAGGATGTGCGGACGCACTCGCCACGCCGGCGCGCGCCATTGACGGCCTCCGTTTGGAATTTCCCCTAGCACCCTCGAGACGGAAGGATGTGCCGCATCGCTTTCCGAATCACTCTGTCGATTGGAATCGATGCCCGCCGATTTGTCGAGAGTCCGAAGAGTCAATTACTTAAAAAATGTTACCCACGGAGAGTTTTGGCAACACCAGGGCACCTCGAGCGGCCGCTCTAGGGCGCCCTTAAAGCCCGTTCGACGATATCCGACAGGTCCCGCGAGAGCTTGGGGGCGCTCAAAATGCGCTTGAGGGCTGCTTCCGCCTTGCCACGCCGGCCCGCTTCAAGCGTCCGCCAACTGCGGAAGGCAGTCGCCAGACGGGCGGCAATCTGCGGGTTTTTGCCGTCGAGCGCGAGCACTGTGTCGGCCGTAAACTCATAGCCCTCGCCGTCGGGGCGGTTGAATTGCGTGGAATTGCCCTGCGCAAAGGCCCCGATCAACGCGCGCACGCGGTTGGGGTTGGCCATTGAAAAGGCCTGGTGACTGGTGAGGGCGCGGACATTGTCGAGCGTGCTCTGCTCGGGGATTGCCGCCTGCAGGGAGAACCATTTGTCCACCACCAAAGCGTCCGTTTCATAGCGCCTATAAAAATCGGCAAACGCATGCTTGCGTTCCGGCGCGTCGTGCACTGAAAGTGTTGCGAGGGCCGTAAGACGATCCGTCATGTTGTCCGCGGCGCTAAATTGTCGGTCGGCACGGGCAATGGCCTCGGATTTGCCGGTCGAAGCAAGAAGATCAAGCGCAACACCGCGCAAGGCACGGCGTCCGGCACTTTTCGCATCAGGTGAATAGGCGCCGCCAACATTCATACGTTCATAGATTGTCGAGAGCACCGGCCCGAGGGTTTGGCCAATGTCCGCACGCAAGGCGGTGCGCGCCCGGAAGATGGCGTCGGGATCTATCTCGCGTCCAATCTCGCGGGCAATGTCGCCTTCTCCGGGCGGCGCCAGTGCGAGCGCGACAAAATCTGGCTCCAGGCCGGGGTCCTCGAGAATGGCGGCGAAGGCCTCGAGTAGCTTCTGGTCGCGGCGCAGCGGTTTTCCGGAACGAAGGGCTGCTACATTTTCGACCAGCAGGCGCATCGAGATCGTTTGCAATGCCTGCCATCGGTTGAACGAGTCGCTGTCGTGTGCAGCCAGGAAAGCCAGATCGTCGGCATCGAGGTCGGAGACCAACTTGATCGGCGCCGAAAATCCGCGATTGATCGAGACGACCGGATGTTCGGAAAGGCCGGTGAATTCAAATGTCGCCGAACGCGTGCTCAGGACGGCAACACCTCTTTCGAGTGATTTGCCGCCAGGCATTTCAACGCGCATTTCCTTTCCGTCTTTGCCAACCAGACCGAGCGATAGCGGAATAACCATTGGTTCCTTGTCGGGCTGTCCGGGCGTTGGCGGCACGAGTTGCGTGCATTCAAGCGTGTAGGTCTTGCGGGCCGCATCGAAGCGGCCACGGGCGGTGACTTCCGGTGTGCCTGCCTGGCTATACCAACGCAAGAACTGTGTCAGATCGCGCCCGCTGGCATCGGCAAAGCATTGGATGAACTGCTCGACGGTGGCGGCCTCGCCATCGTGCCGCGTAAAATACAGGTCCATACCGGCGCGGAATTTTTCCTCGCCGATCAGCGTTTCGACCATCCGAACCAGCTCGGCGCCTTTTTCGTAAACGGTCGCGGTGTAGAAGTTATTGATCTCCTTGTATGTGTCCGGGCGGACCGGATGCGCCAGCGGTCCTGCATCCTCGACGAATTGCGTAGCGCGCAGCGCGCGCACATCAGCGATCCGCTTCACCGGGCGTGAGCGCATATCGGAAGAAAACTCCTGATCGCGGAAAACGGTGAGGCCTTCCTTGAGACAGAGCTGGAACCAGTCGCGGCATGTGATGCGATTGCCTGTCCAGTTGTGGAAATACTCATGCGCGATCACAGCCTCAATATGGGTATAATCGGCGTCCGTGGCGGTTTGCGGACTGGCCAGGATGTATTTGTCATTGAAGACATTCAGGCCCTTGTTCTCCATCGCTCCCATATTGAAGTCAGAAACGGCCACAATCATGAAAATATCGAGATCATATTCGCGGCCGAAGGCTTGCTCGTCCCAACGCATGGCGCGCTTGAGCGAATCCATCGCGTAGGCGCAACGATCCTGCTTGCCGTGCTCAACGTAGATACGCAGCGTCACGTCACGTCCGGACATCGTGACGAAGCGATCTTCCACACAAGCAAGATCGCCGCCCACCAGCGCGAAAAGATAGCAAGGCTTCGAATGCGGATCGTGCCAGACGGCGAAATGCCGCCCGCCCGGAGCCTCTCCCTTGTCGACGAGGTTGCCGTTCGCCAGCAATGTTGGCGCCTCCGCGGCATCCGCCTCGATGCGGGTGGTATAGACCGCCATCACGTCTGGCCGGTCCGGAAAGTATGTGATGCGGCGGAAGCCCTCAGCTTCGCATTGCGTGCAATACGTGCCGCTTGATCGGTAGAGGCCGGACAATTGCGTATTGGCCGATGGGTCAACCACAGTCTCGATTTCCAGCTTGAACGGCCCGTTGGGCGGTTGCTGAATTGTGAGATTGTCGGGTGTCACCACGTAGCTCTCGGAAGGCAAAGTACTGCCGTCGAGCTTCAGCGATACCAAGGTCAGCCCGTCGCCATCGAGGATCAGCGGAGCCGCCGCTTGTTTTGGGTTTGGACGCAGCACGAGCGTTGAGCGAACCGTGGCGCTGGTAGGATGCAGTGAAACATCGAGTGAAACCGTGTCTACCAGCCAGTCAGGGGGACGATAGTCTTTCAGACGGATCGGCTGGGTAATATCGGTGCGCATGACTTTTGATCTAGGATGTCCGGCCGCAATTTGGAAGGACGAATGATGGCGACGATGCATGCCATGGTGCTCGATCGGCCGCGCGCGCCATTGACGATGCAGGAACGTTCGCTGCCGGTGCCCGGTACCGGTGAAATCCTTGTCGCGGTTTCGGCTTGCGGCGTGTGCCGCACCGACCTGCATGTAGTGGATGGGGATCTTACAAATCCGACGTTGCCAGTGGTGCCAGGCCACGAGATCGTGGGCCGCGTGGCGGCAATGGGCCGCGGCGTCAGCGAGTTTGCGATTGGCCAGAGGGTCGGAGTGCCGTGGCTGGGCGCGACCTGCGGCATCTGCCCGTACTGCCGCAGCAACCGCGAAAACCTGTGCGATACGCCGGTATTCACCGGCTATACGCGGGATGGCGGTTTCGCGAGTCATACCCTTGCAGATGCGCACTATTGCTTCCCGCTCGGCGAAGAGGGTGACGATGCGGAAATAGCGCCGTGGCTGTGCGCCGGGCTGATTGGCTGGCGCAGCTATCGGATGGCGGGCGAGGGCGAGACGCTGGGCCTCTACGGGTTCGGCGCCGCGGCCCATATTCTGGCGCAGGTGGCGAAAGCGCAGGGAAGGCGCGTGTTCGCCTTTACCCGCAAAGGCGATCGAGCGGCACAGGATTTCGCGCGCTCACTCGGAGCGGTATGGGCCGGCGACTCGGACGCTATGGCGCCTGAACCGCTCGATGCAGCAATCATTTTCGCGCCGGTCGGCGCTCTTGTGCCGGCGGCACTCAAGGCGGTGAGAAAGGGCGGGCGCGTAGTCTGCGGCGGAATTCACATGTCGGATATCCCGAGTTTCCCCTATACGCTGCTCTGGGAAGAACGTCAGGTAGTGTCGGTTGCCAATCTCACGCGTGCGGACGCGCATTCGTTTATAGAGTTCGCAAACAAGTCTGATGTGAAATGTCAGATCGTGCGCTATCCGCTCGCACGTGCCAACGAAGCCTTGTCGGATTTGCGGGATGGTCGGCTACAAGGCGCGGCGGTTCTTATTCCCTAGCGTCAGCCTCAACGCGCCGGTTCGGCATGGCCGATCACGCGCTTGATCGCCGGTGACTGCGCTTTCAACGCACGCTCCAGCGCATCCACGTTCTCATGCACGCTCTGTACGCTCAATTGCGGATCGACGCGGCAGTGGAAGTTGACGATCTCGCCTTCGTCGGTCTCGCGCACGCGCACGTCGTGTACATCGCGAAGGGCGCGCCCCTGCGCAGCGAGCTCGGAGAGCGCGATTTCGATCGCTTTAACCCGCTCGGCCGGCGCCTCGCGGCCCGAGGCATCTTGCGGTTGCAGCGGTTCGATGTGCGTTTCGACCTCGACACCTGGGCCGAGTTCGGACGCTATTGCGCTTTCCAGGCCGTCCGCCATTTCATGCGCCGCGCTGAGCGAAAGCTTGCCGTCCACTTCCAGGTCGAGCGATACCGCCCGCCGGTCCTTGAGGTCATGGACAGTCACGTGATGAACGGCGAGCGCGCGATTGCGCGCGATAACCATCACACGATCGAGAACAGTCTCGTTGTTCAGCGCAACCGGATTGGTTGTTACGACCGCTTCGGCTCCAGGCAATTCGTCCCTGAGCGCCTTTGCAATTGCATCCTTGATGGCTGTCACGCGTTCGAGGGGCAGCGTTCGGCTCACCGATACGTTTAGATCGATGAATGTTCGTTCGCCGACCGCACGTGCACGAACCTGATCCACCGCGACGACGCCGGGAATGCGTGCGGTAATTGCGGTAATCTTTTTCGATGCACCGGGTGGAGCAACGTCGGTAAGCGTATCGATCGTACGCTTTCCCAGTCGCCATCCAGCAAAGCAAACCAGAACTGCAACAACAAGCGCCGCCACTGAATCGGCCCAGGCGAAGCCGAACCGCACTCCAGCAAGGCCGATCAGGACAGCAGCCGACGCCCACAGATCGGACGAAAAATGCAGCGCATCGGCTTCGAGCGCTTGGCTCGAAGTCTTTTCAGCGGTATGCGACAACGCGCGGGCTCGGAAAAAATCGACGATGATCGAGAGGATGATCACGCCGAAGGCCCAGATCGTCGCCTCGACGACGTGCCCTTCGTTTTCGCTGAGTCGTTTTATTCCTTCCCAGATCACGATGCCCGATAGCAGGAATAGCAGAGCTGTTTCGGCCAGCGCCGATACCGCTTCGATCTTTCCGTGTCCGTAGTGGTGCTCCTCGTCGGCCGGCTTTCCGGAAATGCGGACCGCGACATACGTCATGACGGTGGCGCCAAGGTCAATCAGCGAATGGCCGGCCTCCGACAGAATTGCCAGTGACCCGGTCGCAAAGCCAACCAAAGCCTTTGCAATTGTGAGGCCGGCCGAGGCCAGGATCGAGGAAAAAGCAACTTGTTCTTTTTCAGTCTGCATACGGCGCCGGTTTAGCGCATACCGCGGAAAATTTCGATATTGGCGATAACCCCGAATTACAGCGGAATCGGGTTTCCGCCGGCTGCCGCCGAGCGCGTCACAGCATCGAGAATGCGGATATTCGCAAGCAGGTGTTCGGTTGTGAATCGGTAAGCCGCGCGACTTTCAAGGGCGTCAGCCCAGGCTTCGAAATTCATTCGCACTGTATTGGCGTGATCGTAACTGCGTGTCTGCCGGCTGCCGTCGGGCCCGCAATGAACGAAGCTAGAAGGAATACCCTTATCGACATTTCCGCCTTCCTGCGTTTCGACCCATCCCTGGTCGCAAACCAGCGTAAATCGTCCATAGAAAGGCGGCGTCGAAAGACATGTAATACGCCCGCGTGCGCCGTTCTCGAAATCTATTTCGGCGCTGACGAAATCCTCAAAGGGCGCAGGAAAAATCTGCGAAGCCGTGCGCGCGGCCACGCGGACCGGCTTTCCGGCAAGCGACACGAACATGTCGCCGAGGTGAATTCCGAGCGCTGTCCAGGCGCCTGCCGGTGCGTGCCTCGGATCGCGACGCCAGTTGGAAGGGTCCATTTTTCGAAAATTGCTGTGGCTCACATTGGCATCCATGTGAAGCACTCTGCCTAGTTGGCCACTTTCGAAGAGTCGCCGCATTTCCTCCATCGCCGGCTCGAAGCGCCGCTCATGTCCGATGCCAAGCACGCCGCCAGCCTTCGCCGATGCCGCAAGGATGCGCTCGGCACTGGCGGTGGTGAGAGCAAGCGGTTTCTCGCAAAACACCTGTTTGCCGGCGGCCAAAGCAGCAATCGCCATTTCCTCATGTAGCAGGTGAGGCGTCACGACCGCGACCGCATCAATGTCCTGACGCTTTAGGAGCGCTTTGTAGTCGTCGATCAACTCGAACTTGTGGGCGGCCGCGAACGGCGACGCCATTTTCATATCGATATCGCAGCCGGCGATGACCTTGAAACGGGGGCTGTCCGAGAGACAGGTCACAATCTGCTTGCCCCACCATCCGAGTCCTATAATTCCGATGCGTATCATCGTGGCAGTCCTTGCATGTTGCCGCCCCGGCAACCGGCACCGTTTTACCATTTGGCCGGAATTAGCCCATCTTGCGGCAGAAACTGGACGAACTTGTCCAAGCTTTCCCGCAATCGCGGCTTGGTTTGGCCGCACCGGAAAGCTTCCATGCCGCACCGATGCGGACCCGGACAGCCATGGCGCGCCTGACGCTCCCTCTGCTCTGCGCGATCCAGTTATGCGTGGCCACACTTTCAGGTGTTCACGCCGCAGAGGTGCGTCTGGATATCATTGTCACTGGAAACAAGCACGTCGATGCCGAAGCCATCCGATCGCGCTTCCATTCCAGCCAGAAACACGGATTTTCTTCTGAAGATCTCGATGAGGCGGTCAAGGCGCTCTATGCAACGCATCTCTTCAGCAATGTGACCGTACGCAGGACCGAATCGGCGGTCACTATAAACGTCACCGAGAATCCGAGGATCGCGCGGGTCGCCTTTGAGGGAAACAAGGCCATCAAAGATAAGGACCTCAAGCAGTTACTTCGGTCAAAAGAAGCGGGGCCGCTGTCGGCTGCTTTGGTGCACGATGACGTCGAAGTCATGCTTGAGCTCTATCATCGCCGCGGACGCTTCGACGCGCATATCGTGCCGAAAACGATCGACAACAAAGAGCGTGGCCTCAACCTTATCTATGAAATCAGCGAAGGTGAACGCACGGGCATCAGCGAAATCAGATTCACCGGTAACAACGCTTTTGCTGCGGATAAGCTCAGAGGTGTGATCAAGACCGGACGAACCAATATTTTGAGCTTTCTGCTTGACAACGATTTTTATGATCCTGACAAAGTCGGAATCGATTGCGATCTTCTAGGACGGTTTTACCGCGCGCATGGCTATCCCGATGCGCAGGTCGTCTCGGCGAAACCGCAATATGATTCGAAAAGTCGGAAGTTGGTTCTCACTTTCAAAATTCAGGAAGGCGCGCGCTATCGGTTTGGCACGGTCGCGGTCAAATCTGACATCCAAGGCATCGAAACCGACGCATTCCATAGTCTGGTCGCGACGGACGAGGGCGACATTTATAACGCCGATGCCATCGACCGTACGGTTTCCGCCATCCTGACAAAGCTCGCAGGCCGCAGTGAACCATTCGCGACGGTCAAGCCTGAAATCGAGCGCGTGGCAGAACGGAAAGAAATAAATGTGGCTTATCGTCTCGAACAAGGACCGCGTATTTATGTTGAACGAATTGAGATCCATGGAAACAAGAAAACGAAGGAAAACGTCATCCGGCGGGAAATCGGTCTTGATGAAGGCGCGCCCTACAATCGCGCACTGGTAGAAAGCAGTGAGCGCCGCCTCAAGAAGCTCGGGTTTTTTAAAAGCGTCAAATTCAGCCAGCGGAAAGGTTCGACGCCGGACCGCACGGTCGTCGATGTCACTGTCGAAGAGCAGGAAACGGGGCAATTCAGCATCGCCGGAGGATATTCCGACACCGATGGCTGGGTCGCGAACGTGAGCCTGGGCGACAGCAACTTCTTCGGCCGCGGAGAGGCGGCAAAAATTTCCGTTGACTATGGACAGTATGTCAGAGGCTTCAACATCGGATTCATCGAGCCATATCTGTTTGGACAAAAAGTAGCGCTCGGCCTCGATCTTTTCGCGCGTCAAACCGAGGCGAACTCAAATCAGTCGTATTCAAGCACCTTCTATGGCGGAAAAATTGGCTTTACTGCGCCGCTTACCGATGAACTCAGCCAGAATTTTCACTACGGCCTGACCAATCAGATGGTTACCCTTGATCCCTCACGGGGCCCGGTATCGATTCCAGTTCAACAGGCGGCCGCGGCCGGCTCGCAATGGGTATCGAGCGTCGGATCCGCCACCATTTACAACACACTCAATGATGATCGACATCCGACCAGTGGCATCTGGGCCAGCACGAACAATGACGTTGCCGGGCTTGGCGGCGATGTGAAGTTCCTGCGCACCACCAACGACGTCCGATATTATTCAGGGCTTAGTGAAGACCTCACCAGCATCACCCGTGCGCAGACAGGCTATATCGCGCCCTGGGGCGATCAAACGCTGCCGCTGTTGAACGGCTTTTTTGGCGGGCCCGCCTTGGTTCGAGGATTTGCGGTGAATGGATTTGGTCCGAGGGCCATCACGCCCGGCACGACGATGGACAATCTCGGTGGCAATGCTTACTGGGCTACAAGCCAGGAGCTGCAAGCGCCACTTCCCATGGTGCCACCGGAATTTCAGCTCAGAGGCGCGCTGTTCGCCGACGCCGGAAGCTTGTGGGGAACAAAGTCGGCAAGCTACGCGCCAGCGCTGTCCCAATCGCTGCAAGTGAACAATTCACGTGCCGTCCGATCGGCCGTGGGGGCGGGTCTCATCTGGGATTCAATACTTGGACCCTTGCGCGTTGACTACGCCTATCCCATCACCAAGGGACCGTACGATGTCACGCAGCGGCTGCATTTCGGCTTCGGAATGTTCTGACACGTCTCTTGTTGATGGTCAGTTCGAATGTGACCAGAGCGCCAGGCCGCCGCTCGTCACCGCCCCGCCGACAACACAGGGAATCCCGACTTCCACCTGGCCGGCAACTGCCGCCGCAATGCAGCCGACGGCGATCGCGCCTTCGCCGACCTTCCCCCACCAAGATACGTCGCGTTTCGTTTGCGAACCGTCGCGGCGCAGTTTTTCGAGGGCTGCAAGCATTTCACGGCGGACGCGCGAAACGTCGACGTCGTCGGCGGCATCGATGACTTCTTTCAAAACCGGTTGTACGTCTTTCGGCTGGGTGGGTCGAAGCGCTTTGATGGTCTTGAGCAATTCCGGGTCGCGCGAGGCGTTGGATGCCAGCGTATATTTCGCCATGCCGCCCAGTGTAAGCTTGCCAATATCGTCCTTGTTCTCGGCCCAGGGCAGCATGCCCATGATATTATCGATCGGCATGCGCGCACCTGTCGCATAGTAATAGCCCCAGAACATATCGAGCATGTCGGGACTTCCCTCAAGCACGACAGGTTTTGCTTTTGCACTTTGGAACGAAAGATTGCGGGCGAACCATCCGGGCTTCGGCGCCTCGAGTTGATATTGGCTGAGAAGCGGCAACGTGCCGTCGAGATATTTTCCCAGCATGGCGGCACGGGCGGAAACCTGCGGCCGGATCTTGAAGAGGACAAATCGCCAGCGCGGAATGCCTGAATAGGCGACCGCCCGCACGACCAGCCACTGATCTTCGGCGGGGAGGGGCAGCATTCGGGCGACAAGTTCGTCGGCCTTGCCCGGATTGGCTGAGAGAATGCCGGCTGCGAATCCAAGGTAAACTCCTGCCGACTCCGGATTCCGCAACTCGCCAAGCGAGCTCAATTTGTGAATTGCATCTGCCGCCCGAAACGGGTCGGGCGCGCTTCGATAATCGTTCATCCACTTTAAAATTTCGCCGGATGAGCCGAACTGCACGGTCTTCGCTTGGGCGGCCGGCATTGCTAACGCGAGGCCAATAGCCGCCAGAATGCAAACTCCACGCATGTCCCCGACCTCGGTTTGTTCGCGAGATCAGGGACAATAATGGCGTTATTTTCGAGGACCTTCCGGGGTGAAAGTTTGGCGCTGGAATGGCGCGGTCGCGTTGTCCCAAAATGGGTTGAATTTCTCGTCGCCCAGTGCGCACATGCATTATGGTGAGATCCATGCGCCGGCTACTGCTGACCGTGCTTGCAACCAGCCTGCTATCGGTAGGGACTTCTGATGCGCAGTCCCTTTTTCGGCAGGGATACGGATATTCCTGGGGTAACCGTTATTCCTGGGGCGACCCTTATTCTTGGGGTGACCGGTACTCCTGGGGTGACCGCTCGTTCAGGCGCAAACAGCAACAACGACAAACAAAGTCCGATTTACCAAAGAAAACCCAGCCCCAAGAGACTTCGAAGGGGCCGCTCCTGATCATTATTTCGATCGCGGATCAGAGAATCTCGCTCTATGACAACGGAACTCTCATCGCGCACTCCTCCGTATCGACGGGAGTCAAGAATCATCCGACGCCTCTCGGTGTTTTCAGTGTCATCAGCAAGGCCAGATGGCATCAATCAAACATCTATAGCAACGCGCCCATGCCCTACATGCAGCGCATCACCTGGTCGGGAATAGCGCTGCACGCGGGTGTCTTGCCAGGGTATCCGGCGTCGCACGGATGCATCCGCTTGACCAATGACTTTGCCACTCGACTCTGGCATCTCACGAAGCGCGGCACGCGTGTGATTATCGCGCCCAGCGACATTCAGCCGGTGGAGATAAGCAACGAGCGCTTTTTTGCACCAAAGCCAAAACTCGCATCCGGTTCATCGGAGCCTGGCAACGCCACCCTTCCGGGTAGCAACGCTATTGCGGTCGCGGCCGCGCCCGCGCCGATCGTAGCAGATGCCAAGGCGCAGGAAACTGCCAAGCCCGCTCCTGGCGAAGCTTCGCCGCAAAAGGTCGCACCCATAACCATCTTTGTGAGCCGCAAGTTGAGCAAGCTTTTCGTGCGGCAGGGGTTCAGCCCCGTATTCGATTCCCCGGTTGAAATTCAAAACCAGACGGGGCCGATGGGAACGCACGTTTTTACCGCGATGGGTCTTGAGAATGGCGGTGCAGCAATGCGTTGGACTGTTGTATCGCTCCCGGAGAGGACTACCGGTCAAAAGACGCCAGCAAAGTCGTCGCAAAAAGAACACGTAAAACATATAGCCAAGACAATCTTGCCGACACCGGACAAAGCCAACGCCGCCTTCAATCGCATCGAAATACCAAAAGACGCGGCAGAGCGAATCGCTGAACTTCTGACGCCCGGCTCCACATTGATCGTGTCCGACTACGGCATCAGCGACGAGACAGGGCAAGATACGGACTTCATCGTGCTAACGCGTTGAGGCAAAGGCCGGCGGTTGCGAATGAATCTTGTGTGCTATTCTCGTTCACTGGCGGCGATTGGACTGTGCGGTCTCGCATGTCTGACGGGAGTCTCCGTGAATATCGCCAATTTCGGTCTCATATCCTTGGCGCTGGGTCAGCCAATGGCACTCACGAAGTCACAGTCCGATGCACTCAATGCCTATAACAAAACGGTACAGGATTTCAGGTCGATCCTGAGCGAGCGGCGCGCACAGATCGAGTCGAAGCAAAAGCTTCCTGATAAACCGGGACAAGATCTCTATCTTGCGCGCGTCGCCATGATGGGCGCGTACAAGGATCTGACCGACACGCTCCCCTCCAGAATCGGCAGGCCCAATAAATATAAAATTCCTCCAGCCTATTTCGATGCCGATAACGAGCCGCTGATCGACGAGTACAAAAAGCTTTTCGCAATCATGCAAGCGCCACCCGCCAATGCGCAGAAATCCGATACGCCATTCAAGGACGTTGTCGACCTTGGGACTGTGATTGCTCGCATCAAAGGCCTCGATGCATCGCATGCCGAAGTCGCGGGCCGTATCAGCCTGGCCGTCTTTTTTGCCGAAACGGATGGTAATCAGAACATCGGCAATGCGCGCTCTGATGCCTACAAAGGAAGTTTCCAGACAGGAGTGTCCGAGGACAAAATCGGCGAGAAGAAATGGGCGGCCATCAAGAAGTCTGTCGCGGCGCTTGATCCCAAACTGAACGCGCGCGACGACAAAGAACAGGCGAGGGTCGGCAATTCAGATCAGCGATACAATCACTGGACGGCCGTGCGAAATGGCCTGATGAACGCGCACGCAGACCTTTTTCCGAAAATACCGGCCATCATGAAGGCCTTGCCGGACCCGATCGATCAAATGCGATTTTTCGAGCTTATCCAGATCATTCCCAGCCCCGCCAAATCCGCGCTCAATTCGCGCGATCTCCTCAATTACCAGATTTCCGAGCCGCGAATCATGGGATACTTGCGCAACAACAGCATGTTTGCCTACGGGAAGGCGGACAGGGCGAAAACGACTGTAACCATGCGCGAAATTCTGGATTCGATGTGGCTCTTCAATGATATATTCGACCGCGCGTTGAGCAGGTTCAACGAGATTAAAGCGCAGCAAAGAGGTTGAGCGATCCGGCAATAGTTCGTCAAGGACGAAGAGGACAATGTCGATCGTATCGCGAAGGACTTTCGTCAAAGGTCTGGTGGCCAGCGCTTTGGTGCCGGGCAATGTGGCGATCGGGCAACCCAACGATGCGGCGTGTATTGCCATTGTCGATACTCCGCACAATGCCGCGAAGGTCGCGTCGAAATTGGCCGCCCAGAATGTAAAAGTCGTTGTGCGGTTTTTCGCGCGAAAACTCCAGCCGGGTCTGCGCGAAAAAGTCATGGCGTCCGACGGCAATATGATCGACGGCGTGCGCGAGCCGACGATATTGATCAGAAACGGCCTCTCGATCGTTTCTCTCTACCAGTATCGGAATAATCTTCCCGAAAAATTTCTGAAGGGATTGGAAGATACCGGGTCGGCAAAAGCTGAATTCGCCGCCGATGCAAAGGCCGCACTAGATCAGGCGAGACTGGTCGGGCAGCCGGAAGGATCCGCAATCTATTTCGGCGTCGACTTCAATGTGACTCGCGCCACCGTGGACTCTGTTTTTGAATACTTTCGAGCCATCGGCGGGACAGTCGGCAACCACTATGCGATCGGCGTTTACGGGAACGGTTTCGTCAACCGGGTCCTTCGCCAGGAAAAGCTGGTGGCGTACAACTGGATTTCCGCGTCGCGCGCACACGAAGAGACCGTCGCATTCTATAACAGCGGGCAATGGCATCTTTTTCAGAACCAGGTTGACCGCCGCTGGTTCGGGGGAAAGTGCTCGGATGGCCTCGACGTCGATACGAACCTGCAAAATCCCAACGC
Source organism: Pseudolabrys sp. (assembly GCA_035623095.1). Classification (GTDB taxonomy): domain Bacteria; phylum Pseudomonadota; class Alphaproteobacteria; order Rhizobiales; family Xanthobacteraceae; genus Pseudolabrys. The sequence goes on along the minus strand of DASPUD010000105.1, from coordinate 77,527 downwards.
AGCGAGCATCGGTGCATGGGGTGCGGGAGAAGTCGACAGAACCCGCAACCAGAAAATTTTTGACCAGCGCCGCTTCGCGATTCGCGCAACGCCGGTCGTTCAACAAAGTGCCGATGCCGGAGGCGGCGGGCCGGTCGACCGTCAAAATTGCAAACCGGACAGCCGCGTTCCACGAAATGCCAATGTTAGGATTCTTCAACAATCCGGTGCGTGGTGCAGCGTGGACGTCGACGAAGACGGCAACGCCGATGGTCAGATAAAGACCTCCGATTTAACGTTCGATCTCGCGACGATGCCGCCTTGGGCGTCATAAGAGACCGGGCTATCGTCGTTGGCTAAGATTAAATCCATCTAAGAATCTGGCATGCGTGAGCTGTTGAAAAACCATCCTCATGCGCAATGTGGCGCGGCCATAGGTATTGAAGTGGCGATTGTGCGGCCAAGGTCCTATTGGCTCGAGTTGTCGTATGTCGTCACCGGCGAGCTTGCGAACCTTTCGATCCCGCCGGTGGCAACTCGGAAACGAACCGATGCGCTCTGGCGGCACACTTGCTTTGAGGCGTTTGTTCGGACCAGCGGCGCCGAATATTACGAATTCAATTTTGCACCGACCAGCGAGTGGGCAGCCTACCGATTCGCCGGCTACCGAGCCGGCAAAACGTTGGCTGCAATCCCCACTCCGGATATCGCGGTGCATTCAGAGCGAGACCATTACTCCCTGCAAGCTACGTTGATACTGGATTCGCTGTCTCGTCCGGACCACTCGTCATGGCATCTTGGTTTGTCCGCTGTCATGGAAGATAAAAGCGGACGGTTGTCTTATTGGGCTCTGGCTCATGCATCAGATAAGCCCGACTTTCATCATCCGGAATCTTTCGTGTATGAGCTTTCACCGGTTGTACCATCATGAAATGCGGCGTTGACCGTATTGTCGCGGAGCCTGCGCTGCGCGCTCCGCTGGAAGGCCGACGCATTGCCTTGCTGGCGCATCCCGCGTCGGTGACAGAGAACCTGACGCATACCCTTGATGCGCTCGCCGCATGCGGCGGTTTGAAAGTGAGTGCTGCCTTCGGCCCCCAGCATGGCCTGCGCGGCGACAAGCAAGACAATATGGTCGAGTCGCCGGATTTCACCGATCCGGTGCACGGCATTCCGGTGTTCAGCCTTTATGGCAAAGTACGGAAGCCGACGGATGCGATGATTGATACGTTCGACGTGCTGCTGGTCGACCTCCAGGATCTGGGTTGTCGTATCTACACGTTTGCTACAACTTTACGGTACGTTCTCGAAGCAGCAGCGATCCACCGCAAGGCAGTGTGGGTGCTGGATCGTCCCAATCCGGCCGGCCGACCGGTCGAAGGTCTGACGCTCCGCCCCGGCTGGGAAAGCTTTGTCGGCGCGGGACCAATGCCGATGCGCCATGGCCTCACGCTCGGTGAATTAGGTCATTGGTTTATCAAGACCCTGAATCTTGATGTGGAGTACGGGGTCATCGAGCTGCAAGGCTGGCAACCAGATGCAGCGCCGGGATTCGGTTGGCCGTTGGAAGGCCGAGTCTGGATCAACCCGAGTCCAAATGCGCCGAATTTGTGGATGGCGCGCGCTTATGCCGGCACAGTCCTGGTCGAGGGCACTACCCTTTCGGAAGGGCGCGGCACCACCCGACCGCTAGAACTGTTCGGCGCTCCCGATATCGACGCAGCCGCTGTTATCGAGAAGATGAGAACTCTTGCCCCACAGTGGCTTGATGGATGCCGTCTGCGCGAATGTTGGTTCGAGCCCACGTTCCACAAGCACGCGGGCAAGCTCTGCCACGGGATACAAATCCATACTGAGGGCCCCGGCTACATTCATCAGGCCTTCAAACCATGGCGTATCCAGGCACTGGCTTTCAAGGCGATCCGGGCATTACAGTCTGACTATCCGCTGTGGCGCGATTTTGTCTACGAATATGAGCGCGGCAGGTTGGCCATCGACCTCATCAATGGCAGTCCATTGTTGCGGCAATGGGTCGATGATCCGACGGCCTCACCAAGCGATCTCGATAGAGCAGCAGTGGCGGATGAAACGGCTTGGCTCAGCGAGCGGAAAAACTTTTTGTGCTACGCAAGCCGCTAGGAGAGCCTTGCGATCAAGGCGGGGGACCGGTCGCGACTTCCCCGATAGCACCGTCAATCCAGACGGCGAAAACCGTCAGCTCCTGAGTGAGTGCGACGAGGTCTGCTCGTGCGCCAGGGACGATCGCGCCACGTTCCGCCTCAAGCCCAAGAAAGCGCGCTGGTGTCAATGACGCCGCGCGCAACGCATCTTCAAGAGGAATCTCTGCGAGTCTCACGGTATTGCGCACGGCGGAAGCCATATCGAGGTGCGCCCCCGCCAGTGTGCCCTGATCGGTGCTCAGCTTTCCATTTGTCAACTTGATGGTCTGACTACCCAGGACGAAATGATCGATCGTCGCACCGACCGTTGACATGGCATCAGTGATGAGCGCAATGCGGTCGCAGCCCTTCGCCGCAAAGGCCGCTCGTATCGAAATTGGGTTCACGTGAATGCCATCGGCGATTAGTCCTGCGGTCAGTCGATCATCCGTCAGCGCCATTCCAACGATTCCCGGCTCTCGTGCGCTCAACGGCGGCATCGCGTTGTAAAGGTGCGTCACACCCGTCGCCCCGTCCGCAATCGCCTGCGTCACGACGGTGGCCGACGCTTCGCTGTGGCCGATAGAGACACGCACCCCTGCTGTGGTCAGCGCGCGAATAAAGCCATCGGGAACGCATTCAGGCGCGAGCGTCACCATTGAGTAACCTACTCCGCCAAGCCCTAGCAAAGTCTCCAGATCGGAAACGGTAGGCTTGGCGATTCTGTCGGCCGGGTGCACTCCCGCGCGCCGCGGATTGATGAATGGACCTTCTACGTGCAAACCGATGATACCGTCGCCGCCCGCAGCCGACCGCCCAGCCTCAATGGCGGCGCGGATTTGCTCGCGCGTACCGCTGATCAAGGTCGGCAGGCATCCCGTGGTCCCGTAGCGCCAGTGTGCACGGGCAATCGCCCGCAATGTTTCAGGCGAGGGGCGGTCGTTGAGAAGAACGCCGCCACCACCATTGACTTGCAGATCGATAAATCCGGCCGCCAGAAATGTCCCAGCTGGCAGGCAACGCTGTTGCCAGCCGGCTGGAACCTTCGTTTGGGGGCCGACCTCCAGGATGCGCCCATCCCGCACCAGCACTGCAGCTTCGACATGCCACCGGTGACCATCAAAAACCCGGTCGGCCAAAATGGCATGGCCGTCCGTGATATCTGGATTTGTGCCCATTGCTTTCATAGGTCTGAGTGGAGTGACGCCGTCAAATCAATGTAAGTTAAAGGACGTCCAATACACAGGGCTATTCGAGCCTCAATGGCGTTTTTGGATTGAGCGATGCGCCATTGGCGCCGTCGTACAAAAAGCCCCGCTGTAGCGACCGGACGCCCGAAAGAGAGAAACAGCATGGATCGTTTGATCATTCGCGGCGGCAAACGCATCGAGGGCTCGGTCCAGGTTTCCGGAGCGAAGAATGCAGCGCTGCCGCAGATCGCCGCGGCATTGCTCAGTTTAGAGCCCCTGGAATTGACAAACATCCCGGCGGTTACTGACGTCGATACCATGCTTGCGATGATGCAGGAGTTCGGCGTCGTTGCGAGGCGTGGCACTGGCCGGTTGCTAACCCTTGATGCGAGCGGGGCTCACAACTCGGACGCACCTTATGATCTCGTTCGTCGCATGCGCGCCAGCATCCTTGTTCTCGCGCCTTTGCTGGTGCGGTTCGGTTCTGCACGCGTGTCAATGCCGGGCGGCTGCGCCATCGGTGCGCGGCCGATCGATCTTCATCTCAAAACGCTTAGTACGCTCGGGGCTGAGGTCAGTATGGAGTCCGGATACATCCATGCCCGTGTCAAAGAAAACGGGCTGCGCGGGGGCCGTGTCGTCCTCTCTTCACCGTCTATCGGCGCGACCGAAACGGCGCTGATGGCGGCAATCCTGGCGCGCGGCGAGACCGAAATTCTCAACGCCGCGCGCGACCCCGAGGTTTGTGATCTCGCAAAGTGCCTCGCTGCCATGGGAGCGCACATCGAAGGGGCAGGGACTCATCGAGTTCTGATACAGGGCGTCAACGCGCTCCATCGCGCTCGCCATGATCTAATTTCGGATCGCATCGAGGCAGGAACTTACGCCGTTGCTGCGGCTATTACGGGTGGTCATCTTGAAATCCTCGGCGCTCATCTCGAACATCTCGGCTCTGTCGGCGCCGTTCTAGAAAATGCTGGCGTTATGATCTGGCCGACCGATCGAGGCCTCATGGTTTCCCGTTCCGGACCATTGCGTGCCGTCGATGTCACGACCGAGCCATATCCCGGCTTTTCTAGTGATCTGCAAGCGCAGTTCATGGCTTTAATGGCGATTGCACCGGGTGCTGCCGTAATCCGCGAAACGGTGTTTGAAGGCCGCTTTATGCATGTGCCCGAGCTGGGACGGCTCGGCGCCAACATCTCGCTGCAGGGGTCGACTGCGCTCGTGCGCGGCGTCGAGCGGCTGCATGGGGCGGAAGTGATGGCCACGGACCTGCGGGCATCGGTCAGCCTCGTTCTCGCTGCGCTTGTGGCCGAAGGCCAGACAACGGTGCATCGCATTTATCATCTCGATCGTGGTTATGAATCGCTCGATCACAAACTCGTCCAGTGCGGCGCGGATATTCATCGGGTATCCGAATGACTACTGGTCCATTCTTTGCCGGAGTCGATGGCGGCGGGACCGGTTGCCGCGCCCGCATTGAAGACGCGGCAGGTCGTGTCCTCGGCAGTGGAATTGCCGGTCCCGCCGCGTTGCGCTTCGGAATTGAGAACGCGCTCGGCGAGGTTCAAAATGCATGCTGCGCTGCACTCGTGGATGCGGGGCTGGGTGTGGATGCGCTGAGCTCAGTGCGAGCTGCCGTCGGACTTGCCGGTGTCGGACGTCAAGGCGCGCTCGAAAGCCTCATACAGCAGCCACATCCTTTCAAATCCATTGTGTACACGCACGATGCAACGATCGCCTGCATCGGCGCGCATGGCGGACGAGACGGCGGCATCGTTATCGTGGGCACCGGAAGCGTCGGGTTTTCTGTCGCCGGCGAGCGGGAGATCAGGATCGGCGGCTACGGTTTTCCAATTTCCGACGAGGGGAGCGGTGCTGATCTCGGACTGCATGCGATCCAACTGGCGTTGCGCGCCCACGACGACCGGCTTGCCAGCACCAACCTCACCAATGACGTTATGATGCGGTTTAACGATAATCCGTTCGAGGCGGTGGCTTGGATGGACAAGGCAACGGCAACAGACTATGCGAGCTTTGCCCCGCTTGTGATGCGTCACGCGGACGACGGAGATCCCATCGCTCGTCGCATCGTTCGAGATGCCGCAGAACAGATTGACGAGTTGGTCCGCCGTTTGTTGGAACATGGCGCACCGCGGATCGCGTTGCTTGGTGGGTTGGCATCGTCGATTAATCCCTGGCTGGCGCCGGACGTGCAGCGACGGCTGGTTGCGCCCGAGGGCGATGCAGTCGATGGCGCTTTGCATCTCGCCCGCCGCGCAGAGACAAAAGAATAGGGGTGGGCGGTCCATGGCCACCGAACAGATTGATCCACGCTATGACGACCTCGACACCCGGTCGACAAGCGATATCATCGCCGCGATTTACGAAGGCCAGGTGGAGGCCGCTGCGGCGGTTCGTGGGGCGCTGGAATCGATCACCACGGCGGTCGAAAATGCAGTTCCGGCCCTCCAGCGGGGCGGACGTCTCGTCTACGTCGGAGCGGGGACTTCAGGCCGAATTGGAGTGCAGGATGGCAGTGAACTGCCGCCAACCTTCGATTGGCCGCCGGATCGTATCGTATTTGCCATGGCCGGCGGTCTGGGGGCGCTCGTCCGCAGCGCCGAAGGTGCGGAAGACAACGAGCGCGCCGGCGCCGAGGCCATGGTCGAGGCTAAAGTCGCGCCAAACGACGTTGTCATAGGTATGGCAGCAAGCGGAACGACACCATTCACCATCGGTGCATTGCGGGCAGCCAGCGCCGCAGGTGCAGTCACGATTGCGATCGCGAACAATGCCGGCGCTCCATTGTTTGAAGTCGCTCGCTTTCGCGTCTTGGCCGCGACCGGCAGTGAGGTCATCGCGGGTTCGACGCGCATGAAAGCGGGGACTGCTCAAAAGATCATCCTGAACCTCATCTCGACGACCATCATGATCAAAATGGGCCGCGTCTATCGTGGCTTGATGGTCGATATGCGCGCGCGGAACGCGAAATTATTGCGGCGCGCGGAGGGGATCATCAGCCAGATTGCCGGATGCTCGATAAGCGAGGCGGCAGAACATCTTGCGAAGACTGGCGGCGAATTAAAGCCGGCTGTTCTTGTTGCTTTGGGGCTGGAACCGAACGAGGCTAAACGGTTGCTTGAACGCAATCGGCAAAATCTGCGTGCTGCAATAGCCTCGATGAGGGGCGATGACTGAACTGCACGCCAACAGCGCCATGGCGCGCGAAATCGTCGAAATTCCGTCGATGTCGGAGCACCTGCTGTCGCGCGCTGAACTGTTTGCCGAGATCGCCAGCCGCATTGAAAAGGTCGAGCCGCGCATCGTGGTCCTGTGCGGACGCGGCAGTTCCGGCCATGTAGGCGTATACTTACGCTACCTTTTCGAAACGCGTCTCGGTTGGCTGACATCGGCGGCCGCCCCTTCGGTGATGACGGCGTATCAAAGGCCACCGGATTTCCGTGAAGCGCTATTTATTGTGATTTCACAGTCCGGACGAAGTCCGGATCTCGTTGCCTCGACCGAGATCGCACGTAAAGCGGGTGCGCTGACATTGGCGATTGTCAACGATGAAAGCTCTCCCGCTGCTTCGGCCGCTGAGCTCGTGCTGTCAATCGGCGCCGGGCCGGAGCACGCCGTCGCCGCGACAAAAACTGTCGCGCTGTCCATGATTGCGGGAGCCAAGCTCGTCGCGACTCTTGCCGGCGACGATGCCTTGCACGAAGGCCTCGGCGAACTGCCGCCACGTTTCTTGAGCGCTCTTGGTTGCGACTGGCGCCCTTGGGCCGAAAAGACCGCCGATGCGCCGGCTGCCTTTATTATCGGACGAGGATACAGCCTCGGCTGCGCGCGCGAGATTGCTCTCAAAACAACTGAAATCTTGCGTGTGCCTGCTATGGGTTACAGTGCTGCCGAGCTAAGGCATGGACCCAGAACAGCAGTCACGCCGTCAACACCGGTATTGGTGTTGCAACAAAACGATGAGGCGCGGGCGAGTGTCGATGATCTGGTGCGCGATTTAAGGGAAGGGGGCGAAGAAGTGTTCAGTGCCGGCGGCCCGCACGGGTTGCTCCCCTGGATCGGCGATCGCCATCCGGCATGCGATCCAATCGTGATGCTCGTGCCGACCTACCGCGCTATCGAGCAGGTCGCGCGTCGACGAGGGCTTGACCCCGATAATCCGCCTCGCCTGAGCAAGGTCACACGCACGTTATGATGACGGACGAAAGTACGACTCTGTTTTTGGCCCATAGTGAACATCGTCGTTTATTCAGCTGCAACTGGCCGATTCTCGCGAGGCGACGCTCTGCGTCGAACAATTTCAATGTGGCTGCGCAGGTTGTCTGCGCCCAAATCGACTTGCGAATGACGAGGTAGCCGTTTTTGGCTGTAAAGCAGACATGCCGATGACCCTGCGAATGTCCGCTTTTGGGGGTAAAGCGGACATGGCGCGGCTACTGCAACTTACGTAAAATTGAATGTCGCCGACGATCAAGGCAATGACTTCTTCACGGATTTGAATCTGGGGTGAGATATTGAAGCCTCCTTCGCTATCAGTCCACTCGGTCGTTCAGTGGCTCGTCCACGGCGCGCGGAATGCGGCGCTGTCGCACGAGGTACTGACTGAACTTTGCGAGCGGTTGACCGCAGCCGGATTGCCGCTATGGCGCGTCACTGTGTTCGTGCGCACGCTGCATCCGGAAATCGTCGGGCGCCGGTTCGTTTGGCATCCGGAGACCGGCACGGTGGTCAGCGACGGCAGCTTCGAACTGCTCGAGCGCCGGGCTTTTCTCGATAGTCCGATGGTACACGTTAGCAATACCGGCGAGGCCTTTCGGCGGCGACTCGCCGATCCGGACTGCGTGATGGACTATCCGGTCCTGCACGACCTGCGCGACGAAGGCGTCACCGATTATGTTGTGGCGCCGTTGCATTTCTCCGGCGGCGAGGTGCATTTCTGTTCCTGGGCGACGCGGCAGCACGGCGGTTTTACCGATGCGGAGATCGAGGCCATCCAGTCGCTGATTGCGCCGTTGGCGCGGGTCGCCGAAATACGCGCCTGGTATCGCGTCGCCGGCAATCTCTTGACCACCTATGTCGGCAAGAATGCCGGCGAGCGCGTGCTCGCGGGACATATTCGCCGCGGGGATACCGAGGCAATCAACGCTGCGATCTGGCTGTCCGACATGCGCGGCTTCACTGCGCTGGCCGACACGCTGCCGCCACAGAATCTGGTCGATCTGCTCAATCGCTATTTCGATTGCCAGGTACCGGCAATCGTCGAGCATAGTGGCGAAGTGCTCAAATATATGGGCGACGGACTGTTGGCGATCTTTCCGATCGGCGCCGAGCGCGATTTTTCGACGATCTGCGCGGCGGCCCTTAAAGCCGGTAGAGCGGCGCGCGATCAGATTGCCGCGCTGGGTGCGAGCGATGGTGGTGCCAGCGGCCTGCGCTTTGGTTTGGCGCTGCATGTCGGTGACGTGCAGTTCGGCAATATCGGCAGCGGCAACCGGCTGGATTTCACGTGCATCGGCCCGGCGGTAAACTTGGCGGCGCGGCTTGAGAAGCTTGCCGGCCGCTTGGGCCGAACCATCCTCGCGTCGGAGGATTTCGTCACGCACTGCGGGGATGCCGGCTTGCAACCAATCGGCCGCTTTGCGGTCGCCGGATTCGCCGCCGAGCAAACGGTGTATGGCCTCGCAGACGAAGGAAACGACACACCGTGAACAAATGGCGCGTGGCGATTGCTGCGATCCGTGACGCGCGAGCGTTTCCAGCACTAGCCACAAAACTGAACTGGTCAGGAGGCGCACACGAGTTTTTTTCGTTTAAGTGAAAATGCCCGCTTTTGGCCCACAGCGGACAAAATGTCCGTTTTCAGGGGTAAAGCGGATATGACATTGCATTGAAAAATGTCGACCGTCTGCCCGTTTCTTGCCTCTATTCGGCCCCAAGGTACTCCGCTGTTCCGGTGTTCCCACTCAAGCGAGCGAGCTTGGAATCATCCACATGATCGAATCGATCATGTTTTTCGGGATCGGGTTTCTGGCTGCTGCCCTCATCGCGCTGGCCATCATCCCCCTTATACACGGGCGCGCCGTACGGCTGACCATCCGGCGGCTGCAAGATTCCATCCCGCAGTCGATGGCCGAGATCCAGGCCGACAAGGATGCGCTGCGTGCGGAGTTCGCAATGTCGACGCGGCGCCTCGAGATCACCGTCGATGAGTTGAAAACCGAACACGCCAACCAGCTCGCCGAGCTCGGCAAGAAGGGGGATGCCGTCAAACGGCTCCAGATTGAACGCGAGACGCAGAACGTCGAAGCTGCCGCGCTGAAAGCTGAGGTCGTTGCGCTTAATGAACGACTCGCTGCGGCTGACATCGAGGCTGCCGCACAGAAAGCCCAGGTCGTTGCGCTCAATGAACGGCTCACCGAAGCTGACAAGGAAATCAAGACCGCCAGAAGCCGGAGCCATGCAGACGATCTCGTCTCCCTTGTCCCGAAGGCGGACCTCGCCGGCGAAGAAGATTCATCTGTTGGGTCGATGAAGGCTGCTGATGCGGCACACGATCCCTATCAGCGTCTCTCCGGCCGCAGAAACGATCAATTCACGAGCGTGCGAATCCCGAGAAACCTTGCTCGTCTGTCTGCCGCGGCTCTGATCATTGTAGGAGTCGTATTCGTTTGGCAGCAGTACCACACCGAAAGAGCAAAGGACGCTCTACAGAGGATCCCGTCGCTCAGCCGGCTGTTCTCCATGCCAGCGACAAAGTCACCGCCCGCCGACGTCGAAGCCGGAAAATCGGACTCGACCTTGACTGCGGTGTCTGCAAATGAAGCCGAACCGCAGCCAGCAACGGTCAGCCAGCCCGCACCAGCGCCCACGTCCGCTGCAATTTCTTCAGATCCCAGCCAGCCTGCTGCCAAACAAGAACAATCGTCTGACCAAATCCAGGTGGTCGAGCCGAATCCCAAACAGGAAAAGTCACCGTCGCCTTTGCTAAATGGTCCGATTGCACTGGAGCCAAAAGCGGCATCACTTGAGGGCTGGACGCTTCGCGAAGTCGTGAATGGAATAGCGGTTCTGGAAGGACCTACCGGCACTTGGCGGGCGACGCCTGGAGACACGTTGCCCGGGGTGGGAAAAGTCGAGTCCTATATTCGCTCGAACGGTGACTGGATCGTTGCGACCAGCAATGGCTTGATCTCGATGCCGGCCAGACAGACCACATCATCCGCGCCGTCGCAAAGCGATACGGCCTCAACACCGGAGACGAGCGCGAAGACGATTGAGGACTGGACGCTGCGCGAAGTTGCAAGTGGCATGGCTGTTCTGCAGGGGCCCGTTGGCATCTCGAGGGTGACAGTCGGCGAAACGTTGGCGGGACTTGGGAAAGTCACTTCTATCGTTCGCTGGGGAAAAGGCTGGGTCGTCGCCACGACCGTTGGCTACTGCACGAGTGCCCGATCGGATGATGCAGATGGACGCTGCAAGCGGTTCAGCGGGGCTTCTCATTAGGTCAGTTTAAGTCCGCTAGACAGGACTGCTTTCAAGGCCGTACGACCGGAACCACAAAAGTACGACTTTGTCGTACCGGCGGCTTCAAAATTGGCCCGAATGCGCTAGAAACGGTACGAAATGAGACGGCCGCGGAAAATATCAGGTGACTGAGATTCCACAGAAAACCGGAAAAATCAGCCGGTGGCGTTTCTGTGTCGCCCCGATGATGGAGAGCAAACACTCCGCCGAAAAGACTTTGATGTTTGAGCACTTAGCGTAGTTGCGCTCTGAGCCAGTCGTACTTCTCGTCGTACTTGCGCAGCTGTGTCGTGTTGCGCTGCCTATGTCGGCTTTTGACCCAAAGCGGACAATAGTCTTCCAGCGGGGTCGCGGCAGCGACCGTTTAATGTCCGCTTTCGCGGTAAAGCATATCGTGGATGCTAGTGGTTGCAACCGCATTGGTGAGACAGGCGCAGAATTGCACGGGTCGTCGCTTCCATTGTCAATAGAATTTCTTTGACACAAGTAATTTTTCTGACGTCGTGCCACGTTAACCGAGGGTGCGATCGCAGTGCCTTTCCACCTTCCTCACGGCTGCTGCGATGTCTTCCATGTCATCGGGTGTGCCGAGGAAGATGTTTTGGGGAATGTAAACGGTCTCCTTAGCCGCCTGATCGGCAATCGGCGTTGGCAAACGCCGGAAATATTCCGGGCGTTTTTGCATTAGACTCTGCATAACAGGTTGGTCGGACATGGTGGCCGCGAAAGCGCGGTAGATCGGGGCCCCTTCGGCTTGAACCAACTCAATAAACCTGTCGACGGAAGCGCCCCCACAATGGTGCGGCTTGTAGCGCATTGCGAACATATACGTTCCGTGCGCACGGACGCCGAGATGCACCGCCAAGGGCTCCAAACAGCCAACCTCTTTCATCAAATTTCGCAGCAGGTCAAAGTTCGTTCGTCGGATGGCCTGGCGCCGGTCGAAGTCCTTAAAACGATGTAGTAGCAAGGTCGCCTGATATTCCGTTGGGCGAATATTCCAGCCGAGAGCCGAGTGCTCCCACCGTCCCCCGCCAAAGCGGGGTCGTCCGGCATTGTGCATAGAATAGGCGCGCTCGAAGACCTCCTCGTCGTTGGTTGTCAATATGCCGCCTTCGCCGCAGTTCAAGTTCTTGGAATGCTGAAAACTAAAGCCTGCTGCATCGCCCAGCGAGCCGACTGGACCGTCTTGCCAGACCGCTCCATGCGCCTGCGCGGCATCCTCGACAATTTTCAGCCCATGCTTTGTGGCGATGGTCCGCAGCGCGGTCATATCCGCCGGCTGTCCAAAGAGATGAACCGGCATGATTGCCCGGGTCTTGCCAGTGATGATGGCTTCCTCCACGCGCGCCGGGTCAAGGAGCAATGTTCTAGGGTCAACGTCGACAAATGCGACCCCAAAACGGCGATCAAGTGGCGCCGTGGCGCTGCCGATGTACGAGTAATTCGGCACGATAACTTCGCCCCCGTAGTCGAGGCCGTCGTGCTCTAGAAGCGCGGCAAGTGCAATGCGCAGCGCATCGGTGCCATGAGACATAAGCAACCCATAGCGGCAGCTGCAATAGGTCCCCCATTTTTCCGCGAATTGCCGCGCCAGCGGTTGCGGCATTCCCTCGACGCCACTTACAAGTACCCGGCGGAGAGCTTGTGCGCTACCGTACCAACGCAAAAAATTTCCATCTCTGTCGGACGCCCAAGGACGATAACGGGTATCGCGCACAGGGACGCCACCGTCCTTTGCGAGAGGGCCGATGAGGCGAAAGGCAGATCGCGGCATGTTGCCCAGGGTGGCTCGTGCAAGCACATTCAACCAAGGCTTCGCTTTAAGAAACAATTTGGAGGATTGAGTATTCACTTTCATGGAATATCGTAACCTAAATTCGTATGTTCTTGAACCGGCCGTCGGGCTGGCTTTGGTTAAGGTTACGCTGCTTAGACAGTTGATTTTCACATTTGCATTGCCGCAGGATTGGGGAAGAACCGACTACGGTCAGTTCAAAAACGATCAGCGCTTCAAAACAAGAACAATTGGCGCCTTAGTGGAGACGAAATGATTTTTGCCCGCGCGTTCACGGTGGCGCTTCTTGCTGCGTGCATGTTGGCGAGCGGCGTGGCCTCGGGCCAAAACTATCCAGACCGTCCCGTCACTATGATCGTAGCGTTCCCACCCGGCGGTGTCACCGACGCGACGGCGCGCATCATTCAGGAGCCCATGCAGAGAGCGCTGGGCCAGCCGATCGTGATCGAAAATATCGGCGGAGCCGGCGGCATGATCGCCGCCGCCAGGGCTGCCCGCGCCAAGCCAGACGGCTACACCATACTGCTGCATCAGGACGCGCTGGCGGCTGGCATGACGCTTTACCCGGATCGCACGTTCGACGCGGAGAAGGACTTCGTCACTATCGGGCTCGTCAATATCACGATCAATACGCTAGCGGGGAGTCCAACCCTGCCGCCCAACAATTTCGACGAACTCGTGCGTTTGTTGAAACAGCCCGGCCAGACCACCAAGGTCGGGCATCCCGGTGTCGGCTCATTTGGTCATTTGGCCGAGGTGCTGGTCTTCCAGGAACTCGGAGTGAAAGTCACCCAGGTGCCTTATCGCGGCGCGGGACCAGCACTCGTCGATCTATTGGCGGGGCAGGTGGACTTGGGCCCGATCTCAGCCGTTGTAGCCGAGCCGCTGGTTAATACCGGCAAGCTTAAGGCCTACGCCATTGTCGGCACCAAGCGGTTCGCCGGCCTGCCTCAGCTGAAGACCATGGGCGAGCTTGGCTACAAAAACCTCGATATCGATTTCTGGCACATGCTGCTGGCACCAGCCGGCACCCCGCGGCCGATCGTCAATAAGCTCAATACCGCGTTGCGTGCTGCGCTCGCTGATCCCAAGGTGCGCAAAACCTTCGCTGACGGTGGCATGGAAGAATACCCGCCCAACGAACAAACTCCCGAGGCCGCGAGTACATTGCTTAGGCGCGAGATAAAGCTCTGGGGCGACGTGATCCGCGCCAACAACATTGCCAGGTGAATTTGGTTTCAATCAGTACATCGGGGCTCAGCGTCAACCGGTCGGCGCAGGCCAATGGTCGAATTGCGAGGTCAATGTCTAGCTGTGCGGCCATTTATGGCCCAAAGCGGACGTTGGGCAATAAAGAACACCTTATGGAGATGCCCTAGAAAGAATTTTGTCAGTAACTTCCATTGTTAAAAATAATCTCTGAGGCAATTTTTTCAGAGTCTGTCGGAATGAACGGGTTCATCGCATTTCCAGGACAATGTGTAAGTTCTCCCACATAAATCCTTTTGTTATTAGAATAAAGGTCAACCCGAATAAAATTAAAGGGTTCGCTTAGTTTTTTTGCTATATTGATCATATCGAGGAGATTGACCGGCCTGCTCTGCGGCTTCGGGCTATTTTCTCTTCTGAATGCAAACGGCATACTGTTCCATTCAACATCGAATAAATTGCACCTATTATCACCCAACGAATCTTCGGTTGTTCTAATAAGTCTTGGCTCTCCATAAGAGCAAAACATCTTATACTCAACAAGAGTGGTCTCATTTGCAAAGATGATTGGCTCAACGATAACCTTCGGCTTGAGCAGCCTGTAATTCGCTTCACGACCAGAACGATAATAATTCTGGCTGAACCAACTTTCTATTTTGTTGTATTCAATCGGTTCTCCACCTTTGCGAAGAATAATCTCACCGCTGCTGTGCGTTGGTTTGATGCAGCACTGAGACGGAAACGAATATGCTCTCGCCTCATCAATGCTGCGTAGAACAGCAATCGTCGGAACGTTATATTCATCACCAACAACTGACTTTACATATAGTTTCACAAACTCTTTGTCTGTTACAAAGACTCGCAAAGGGTCAAGAATCTCATCTGTTGTTTTTATGCGGTAGAGAACATCATTGAAAGTCATACAATTATTTGGACGTCGGCTATGCGATGCATAGAAAAGTAAAAAACCATAAGCCTGATCGCCCCAGCGATTTTCTGGCAATAGTCTTTTTAGCCGGGCATCGTATCTTGAGAATAACCTTTTATAAATTTTATGACTCGTGGCGACTATTCCGTCGCTCTTTAGTGAGCTGCTTGTTTTCCGTATGACTTGCCATGCAGCATGTATTCCCAATCTAACCTGCTTCATTCGTTTAACCTCGCACAGTTTGCAATTTTATAGCTGGTATTTTCTCCGTCACCGCGACAATTCGTTCGGTTTCGATGATGTGATTGACTGTGACGAATGTCCACTATTGGGGGTAAGGCGGGCATGGCTTTTGCGTTGCACATGTCCGCTTCTGGCCCAAGGCGGACATGGCAGTCGTAAGCATGATCTAGTGGGTTAACCGTCCCGCAATGTTCTTACGGCTGCGATTTGCGGAGTGCTAAAGTGCCGTACCGCCGAAATGGAGTGCCAGTGTCGAAAACTGCGGCAAAAATTGCCATCGTTCTCTGGAACGTCCTTGTCTACATTCGATATCGAACTCTGATCCGTACGTTCCATAGAACGTTAGGATCCACAAACAATGAATGAAAAAGTTCTATGGCGAAAGGTATTTGATCGAAACCCAATGTACCGGTTGGTGGCCGACAAGTTAGCTGTGAGGCAATTCGTCAAGACCCAATGCCCCATCTGCTGATGTCCGAGCTAATTTGGGTCGGCGGGGCTCCCGAACAAATTCCTGAAACTTGCTCGGCACTTTGATCGGCTTGCGCGCGAGCACACCACTAAGCATACGACCAGGCGAGCGTAATGAGTAGTATGATCCAGTAGAAACACGAGTTTGTTCACGTGACGTATATAAATTGTTTTTGGCATGGAAAGCCACTTGGTGACCTCGAACGGATCTGCCTGCTGTCCATGCTGCGACAAAATTACAGGATTCGATTGTTTTGCTATGACACCGTTTCAAATGTGCCCGCCGGCATCGACATATGCGATGCTCGGCAGATTATGCCTCGTCAACAGCTCCTAATTCATCGTGCAACTGGCAGTGCATCGCTTGGATCAAATAAATTCCGATATCTCCTAATGAAAATGGGCTTAGGAATTTGGCTGGACACTGATGTACTCTTACTTAAGCCGCTACCGCAAGCTGATGACTACATTTTTGGGCAGCAAGATAAGGATCTTGTATGTACCGCTGTTTTATACATACCACAAAATAGTTCTATAATTGATCAAATCCATGATTTTGTTAGTCAAGAGTATCCAATCCCACCGTTCTATGACGAAGCAACGCGCTTCGATTTAGAGCAAAAATCACGATCTGGGCATCCGGTACATGTTCGGGACTTGCCGTGGGGCGTTTATGGTCCTCATGCGCTGACCCATTTTGTTCGCAAGAATGGGTTGCTTCATTTATCTAAACCGAAAGAAGTCTTCTATCCGATCCATTTTACAGATGCACATTTCTTGTTGTCTTCGAAAGATAAAGTAAGTGAACTGATTACAACTGCTACAGTTGCTGTCCATTTATGGAACAAGGTTTTGCTTCAGTCCCCAGAAAACCCAAATGGGCAGTTGATTATAGAAAAGGGTTCCTTTTTGGAAAAATTCGCACGTGAGCAGTTAGATTACCGCTTAGCGAAATCTGTACATTATGGCGCGGCCTTCATAATACGTAGAATCTTGCGAATCTGGCAAAAGATACAAGTACGGCCATAGATTTTCTCGATGCAATCAATTGCGCACCACTCATCTCACTGCACCTGATCTCGCCGAGCTTGCTGTACTTAATAGTCTTAAGGACTTGCGCCTTGGTACCGAGCACTGCGTTCTGCGATTCCGCAATGTAGCGATCGATTACAGCCGCGAGGGTAGGGTCTTCCTTCTGCTCAAGGCCGCCGGGTTTTTTGAGCTCGGCCTCCCGCTTCACAATCGCGTTTGCAGCCTGCTTGCGGTCGAAGCTTTGCGCCTCGCGATGCGCGATGGCACCGGCTTTCTTGATGACTATCTGGGCGATAAAAGCCTTGGAGCCGTCTTTGCGAGTCCGTCCAATTATCATTCCCATGGTACGAATTGTGTCCAAAAAGTACGACTTTGTCGTACCGACCCCTTCGAAATAGGCCGAAATGCGCTAGAAACGGTACGACATGAGACAGCCGCGAAGAACAGCAGGTGACTGAGAATCCACAGAAAAGCACGAAGATCAGCCAGTGGCGCTTTTGTGTCGCTCCTATGATGGAGTGGACAGACCGGCACTGCCGGTTTTTCCACCGGCTGCTGACGCGCCGGGCGCTGATCTATACCGAAATGTTGACCACGGGTGCCGTTTTGCACGGCCATCGCGAGCGCCTGCTCGGTTTTGATCCGTTCGAGCACCCGGTTGCGCTGCAGCTCGGCGGTTGTGAGCCGCACGCCCTCGCGCAGTCGGCCGGTATCGGCGAGGCTTTCGGCTACGACGAGATCAATCTCAATGTCGGTTGTCCGTCCGACCGTGTGCAGGAAGGCCGCTTCGGTGCCTGCCTAATGGCTGAGCCCGCTCTGGTCGGCGATTGCATTGCCGTCATGAAGGCGAAAATCAAAATTCCCGTCACAGTAAAATGCCGCATCGGCATAGATGAACAGGATCCGGAAGACGCATTGTTCGCCTTCGCACAGACGGTCAAGGCGGCGGGCGCTGATGCGCTCATCGTTCACGCGCGCAAGGCTTGGCTGAAAGGCTTATCACCGCGTGAAAACCGCGAAGTGCCACCGCTCGACTACGCGCTGGTACGACGCTTGAAGCAGACTTATCCAGATCTGGAAATTGTGCTCAATGGCGGGATCTCGACATTGGAACAAGCGCAGGTCGAGCTCGGCACCGTGGACGGCGTCATGATGGGCCGCGGAGCCTATCAAGAGCCATGGCGTCTGCTGGACGTTGATCCGCAGCTTTATGGCGAAGTAGCGCCTTTCGCCTCGCCGAAGGCCGCAGCATTTGCGCTCGCGCCTTATATCGAAAGCGAATTGTCGAAAGGCGTGCGATTGCATGCCATCACGCGGCATGTGCTCGGGCTATTCCGAGCAGTCCCCGGCGCGCGTGCTTTTCGCCGGCATCTTGCGACCGAGGCGGTCAAGCCGTTGGCCTCCGCTGCGGTCATGGCAGATGCGCTCGCGCTGGTGCTGGACAGCGAAAGGAATTTGGTCAACATCGCCGCATAGTCGTTCCTTTTGCGTCGTCCGGGACATCATGATCTTCGGTTATCCGATCAGCGAGATCATCTTGCTCGCACTCTGGATTGCGGGTGCAGGCATTCTCGTTGGTATCCTCGCCGGTCTGTTCGGGATCGGCGGCGGCGCGGTTATCGTGCCGGTATTGTACGAGGTGTTTCGCCTCATCAACGTGCCGGAAGACGTGCGTATCCAGCTATGCATCGGCACCTCGCTTGCGATCATCGTGCCGACCACTGTTCGCTCTTACCTTGGGCACAAGCAGAAAGGTGCGGTTCTGCCGGAGGTGGTGCGCATCTGGACGCTCCCAGCCATCGGCGGTGTTGCGATCGGATCCGTGACGGCATTGTTTGCGCCCCCCGCTGTGTTCAAGACCGCCTTCCTCGTCTTTGTGATCTTCATTGCCGTGAGAATGTTGTGGGGCGGCGATCGCTGGAACCTTGGCGACAAATTGCCAGGCCGCGGCGTGCTTGCCATCTACGGACTTATCACCGGTCTTGTTTCGTCGCTCGTTGGCGTGAGCGGCGGGGCGATTTCGAACGCCGTTCTTACGCTCTATGGAAGACCGATGCACCAGGCGGTCGGAACGTCAGCCGGCGTCGGCGTGCCAATCACGATTGCCGGTATGATTGGATATATGCTGGCCGGTTGGCCGCACATGGCGCAGTTGCCGCCTTTATCGATCGGCTTTGTGTCGCTAATCGGCTTTGTGCTGATGGCGCCGGTTGCCAGCTACACAACGAGCTACGGCGTACGGTTGGCGCATTGGCTGCCGCGAAGAAAGCTGGAGATCGCGTTCGGAATATTCCTGATTCTTGTGGCGCTGCGATTTATCGTCAGCATGATCTGACCTACGACGTCAGGGGTTCCCTCGCAGGCGCAATCGGTCGCCACGCACCTCCCAACTTTGCAGCCGGTTAAGGAAGCTCATTCCTAGGAGATTGTTCTTGAGCTGGCCCGGTTGCGCCACCAGCGCCGGTACAGAGCGCTCGGTTAGTCCGCCCACCGCGAGACGATCGAGCGTAACGGCAGCGGCGCGCGTGCGGCCGTTCGCTGTATCAATATTGACCGTGTAGGGAAGAACTTCGATGGGCAGACCGGCGGCCTTGGCCGCCTCTTGGGTCAACACAACTGAGCTGGCGCCTGTATCGAGCACCATGGGGACTCGCGTGCCATTGATATAGGCGGCGACAGAGAAATCTCCGCTGTGTCCACGCACGACTTCGACATTACGGCCGTGGCCTGCGACATGACCCGGCATGAGTTCGGCGATCACCCGATCGGCCACTTCACGCAGCTCGAAACGATAGCTATAGCCGACTACCAGCAGCAGTCCGATCACCGCCCAGAAAATTGCCGCCTCGAAGGCTTTCGACAGCCTTTCGCGGAACAGCACGAGCACGAGGCCGCCGACAAAGACGACCATGACGATCTTGATCGCAAGTGAGCCGACGTCATGCCGCAGCACGTTGGTTATGGCGTCCTGATCGCTGCTTGCGATCAAAGCGGCCAGCGACAGGGCGACGCCAAGCAGGAGGGACCAAACGAGGCGGCGGCTCACGACATTACCCCAACGCCACAACCGGCTTTGCATCGTATGCCGAGAGACGATCGGACAATTTATCCATGACCTGGCGGCGCTCGAAATCGCTCATCGCGGTCCAACGCGCAATTTCGTCGACCGTGCGACCACAGCCCAGACACAAGCCCTTACGGGCGTCGAGGGTGTAGATGTTGACGCAAGGACTCTCGATCATTGGCTCGTCTCTGGCCTGAATCGGATGCGACCATAAGCATCGTGGTGAGGAAGGCAATCGTGACGATTGTCGCAACGTCTAAGTGCCGGCGCGGAATAGCGGCCTGCCGCTAAGCCGGCGTTTTTCCTCGCTGGGGACCTCCGGCTCGCCTTTCGACGCGATCGGCGGCGCAGGTTCCGGCATGACCGCCATCGCCGCCACCACCCGCTCCGGCGGAAACGTGACAATCACTTCGGTGCCGATGCGGAGCTTGGATTTTAGAGTGAACGTGCCGCCATGGAGATCGACAAGGCTCTTGGCAATGGGCAGGCCAAGACCCGCGCCTTGTTCGGCTGATTTTATCGAATTCGAGCCCTGGCCGAAGGATGCAAGCACAATCGGAATTTCTTCTTCGGGAATACCGGGGCCAGTGTCCTTCACGCTGATGTACTGACCGCCCGAAGCAGTCCATCCGGCCTTAAGCCAGATCTCACCGCCCTGCGGCGTAAACTTTATCGCGTTGGAAAACAGGTTGAGACAGATCTGCCGGATTGCCCGTTCGTCGGCCCATAGCCGAGGCAAATCCGCCTCGAAGATTTCGTGAATCTGTATCTTGCGATTGGTGGCGCGCAACTTCAGCAGATGATGGCAATCCTCGATAATCGCGACCAGCGATACCGATTCCTCATTGAGCTCGTAGCGGCCGGCTTCGATACGCGACAGATCCAGAATTTCGTTGATCAGACCCAACAGATGCACACCGGAGTTGTGGATATCGGAAGCGTATTCCTTATAGGCCGGCACTGTATGGGCGCCGAACACTTCGGCTTTCATCACCTCAGAAAATCCCAGAATGGCATTTAGTGGCGTGCGCAGTTCGTGGCTCATCTGGGCGAGGAAACGCGACTTGGCGACGTTGGCCGCCTCCGCGCGCCGGCGTGCTTCGTCGGAAATTGATTTTGCCTGTTCAAGCTCACCGATCAGTGCGTCTTTCTCCGCACGCGCTTGCAGCGTGGCAAGAGTGCTTGAATAGAGTCGGTACGTGAGCGCCGCGAAATAACCCTGCGCCGTTATGGCCATACTGCAGAGGATGTAGTCGCGAACCGTACCTTGCAGGATGAAATCGATGACGATTGCGGTAGTGACCGGAATGGTCGCCGCAAACACTGCTGCCGGCATGCTGGAGGCAAGCATGCTGGAGACCGCGACCACCAGCAGCATGACGAACAACATGAAAGTGTTCGTACTTTCACCGGCGCCGAGCGGATGGAGGAGAACAAACGTCCATGCCAGCCCGTAGAATAGATCGAGCACAATGAAGCGGAGCGCCCAAGCGCGCGGTGAGATCTCGCTCGTCGGACGCTCAAGAAACCGTCGGCACTTAAGAACTATGACGACGTGAATGACCAGGACCGCGGCTGTCCACGCTCCAGCAATGATCGCGCCGTTCCATATGCTCGATATGAATCCGACGGTCGAAACGAGGAGAAATATGACCAGGGAGGCAGAAATCCGGTTTTGCGCATAAGTGCGCAGAAGTTCGTAGTCGAAAGCTGCCCGGGTGCCGCTGGACGAAGTCAGGCGATCGCGGGCCTCTCGGACGTATTGCGCAGCGAGGCGCCGTTTTACCGGCGATCCTTCCGGCGGCAGCGCGGTCAGGTCAGGTTGTTGGCTCGGAATTGGCATTAAATGACGCTGGCACTTGCAAAAGACTCCCGGGAGCGTTGCGCAAAATCCTTAAGACCAGGCTTAAGAGGGGCCTAAAAACTCTGGTTAATGTATATTTACGCGGGTTTGACAGCGTTTTTTGCCCATGTTCGGCTAGCTCTAGGGGAATTCGGACGGGAGCACCAAATGAAACTCTACGACAGCAAAGTCGCGCCCAATCCCCGGCGTACCCGCATTTTTCTTGCAGAAAAGGGCATCACTATTCCGACCGAGCAGATCGACATAATGAAGTTTGAGCACAAGACGCCGGAGTATGCGGCGATAAATCCATTGCAGCGCATGCCGGCCCTGGTGCTCGACGACGGAACGGTGATTACCGAGTCAATTGCGATCTGCCGCTATTTCGAAATGCTCAATCCGAACCCGCCGCTTTTTGGGGTGGGGCCCAAGGAATCCGCGATCGTGGAAATGTGGAACCGGCGCGCCGAGATCAATTTCTTCTCGAACGTGGCGGCAGTGTTTAGGCATAGTCATCCGGCAATGAAGGAGCTGGAGGTGCCGCAAGTGCCGGCCTGGGCGGAAGCCAACCGACCCCGAGTCAGCTGGTTTATCGAGTTGCTTGACCGTGAACTCGCCAAGCGGGAGTTCGTTGCAGGTGACCGGTATACGGTGGCAGACATAACGATGCAGGTAGCCGTCGATTTCATGAAGCCCGGAAAACTCACAATGCCGGAGGGCGCATCGAACGTGAAACGTTGGCATGCCGCTGTGTCGGCACGACCGAGCGCGAGCGCGTGACTTCGCGCGCTCGTACTGATCTGTTCCGAGCGAAAAAGAACGATCAGCGCTCGAGCAGGGCGATCAGACTCGATGTATCCCAGCGCTTTCCGCCCATAGCCTGAATTTCCGAATAGAACTGGTCGACGAGGGCGGTAACGGGCAGGCGCGCCCCATTCTTGCGTGCCTCGCCCAGGCAAATGCCCAAATCCTTCCGCATCCAATCGACTGCGAATCCGAAATCGAATTTATTTGCCGCCATCGTCTTGTAGCGGTTTTCCATCTGCCAGGATTGCGCCGCGCCCTTGGAGATGGTTGCGATCAATTTCTCGATGTCGAGGCCGGATCTCTTGGCAAAGTGCAAACCTTCCGCCAGGCCCTGAACCAACCCGGCTATACAAATCTGATTGACCATTTTTGAAAGCTGCCCCGATCCTGGCGGTCCGAGCAGATTGCAGGCGCGGGCGTAAGCGGCGATCACTTTCTCAGCGCGGGCAAACGGCTCGGCATCGCCTCCGCACATCACGGTGAGAACGCCGTTCTCGGCGCCGGCCTGACCGCCCGAAACGGGCGCGTCGATGGAATCGAACCCGCCTTTCTTGGCGGCCGCGTGAAGTTCGCGCGCGATCTCAGCCGAAGCGGTGGTGTGGTCAACGAAGACCTTGCCTTTCCCCATGCCGGCGAAAGCGCCATTCGGTCCGAAGGTCACCTCGCGCAGGTCATTGTCGTTACCAACGCAGGCCATGACGAAGTCCTGTCCTTCGGCGGCGGCCTTGGGGGTAGGGGCTGATTTGCCGCCATGTTGCTTGACCCATTGCTCGGCCTTGGCGGCGGTACGGTTATAGACGGTTACGTCGTGCCCACCCTTGTTTTTCAGATGTCCCGCCATGGGATAGCCCATGACACCGAGGCCCAGAAACGCAACTTTCGCCATCGTCTTCTCCCTCAAAAAATCAACAGTCCTTGGCCGGCCACAACCGATGCCTATCTGCCAATAGGTCATTGCCGGGGCGGGCGCGTCAACCGGTCTTGATAGCCGCTCCCGTTGACCGGCGCGCCGCCTCGCCTATGGTGACCCGGGAAACCGGATGGATGACCATGGCAGTAAGTAAAGAGCAGGTTCTCGCAGCGCTTGCCAAAGTGTCATCGCCCGGCGGTACAGCCTTGCCTGACGCGCGCGTGCTCTCGGATATCGTGGTGTCCGACGGCAAAGTCTTCTTTTCGCTAACCGTAGACGCGGCTGCCGTGAAGGGCTGGGAACCTGTCCGTAAGGCCGCCGAGGATGCAGTGCGAAGCATTCCGGGCGTGCAATCCGCTCTGGTCGCCTTGACGGCCGAACGCGCCGCCGGGGCTGCAACGCGATCGTCCCAGTCCGCTGAGACTGCCGCTGCGCGGCCGGCTCATCCGGCGGACAAGGTGCAGCCGGGAGTGCCGGGTGTCGACGCTGTAATCGCAGTTGCTTCCGGAAAGGGTGGAGTTGGTAAATCAACGACTGCAGTCAATCTGGCGCTCGGCCTGCGGGATCTCGGTCTGAAAGTGGGAATGCTCGACGCCGATATTTACGGACCTTCATTGCCGAAACTGCTGGCGATCAAGGAAAAGCCGCAGACCATCGGAGGCACGCGCCTTAAGCCGATCGAACGCTATGGCCTCACCGTGATGTCGATCGGCTTTCTGATTGATGAAGAAACGCCGATGATCTGGCGCGGGCCGATGGTGATGTCGGCCATTACGCAGATGCTGCGTGAAGTCGAGTGGGGCAAACTTGATGTTATGGTGGTGGACATGCCGCCCGGCACCGGCGACGCACAGTTGACGATGGCGCAACAAGTGCCGCTCAAGGGCGCTGTGATCGTGTCTACACCGCAGGATCTCGCTCTGATTGATGCACGGCGCGGCGTCGCCATGTTCAAGCGTGTAAATGTGCCCGTGCTCGGTGTGGTTGAAAATATGAGCTATTTCATTTGCCCGAGCTGCGGCACGCGTTCGGATATTTTTAGCCACGGGGGCGCGCATAAGGAAGCCGAACGGCTTGGTGTGCCGTTCCTTGGAGAAGTTCCGCTTCACATGACCATTCGAGAAAAATCCGACGCCGGTCTACCTGTTGTAGCGACCGAACCGGACGGTCCGCACGCCAAGATCTATCGAGAAATCGCCGCAAAAGTGCGCGATCAGATCAAAGGCACGGCGCGTCCAGCACCGAAGATTGTAATCGAAGCCTAAAAAACCGGCGCCAAAGCCCAAGAAAACGTCGCCCTAATCCGCGATCTTTCGCGAGTGCGACCAACGGGCGACTTGCGCTCAATTTGCTGCGGCCGCATTCTATCGGCATGCCGGGTCGGCGTTGGCTGCTCGGCGGTCCGCTTTACCGGGGCGATTAAAGGGAGATACTCATGCAACGCCGCAAATTTCTCACAACCATTGGAGCCGGGGCTGCCGCCGCTGCCGCGACGACGATTGCAAAGCCGGCCATCGCACAATCCGCGCCGAGTTTGAAATGGCGATTGACGGCCAGCTGGCCGAAATCGCTCGATACCTTGTACGGCACCTGCGAGACATTCTCGAAATACGTTTCGGAAGCCACTGACGGGAAATTTCAGATCCAGGTATTCGCCGCTGGCGAAATCGTGCCGGGGTTGCAAGTCCTGGACGCGGTTCAGAACGGGACCGTCGAGTTGGGCCACAGCGCGCAGTACTATTACATCGGAAAAGATCCGACCTGGGCACTGTTCTGCGCCGTGCCTTTCGGACTCAATGCCCGCCAGCAGAACGCGTGGTACTACCATGGCGACGGCCAGAAGCTCATCGATGAGTTTGGCGCCAAGTTCAACACCAAGTGCTTCCTTGCCGGCAACACCGGCTGCCAGATGGGCGGCTGGTTCAACAAGGAGATCAAGGAGCCCGGTGACTTCAAAGGACTAAAAATGCGCATCGGCGGCTGGGCCGGCAAAACACTTGGCAAGCTCGGTCTTGTCGCGCAACAGATCGCCGGTGGCGATATCTATCCGGCATTGGAGAAGGGTACGATTGACGCCGCTGAATGGGTCGGGCCCCATGACGACGAGAAGCTCGGCTTCTACAAGATCGTCAAATATTACTACTACCCCGGTTGGTGGGAGGGCGGCACCGCCAACCACATGCTCATCAATCTCGCCAAGTGGAACGAGCTGCCGAAGAGCTACCAGACCATCCTCGAGGCTGCGTCCACTGCTTGCAATACCAAGCAGCTGGCTGACTACGACGCGAAGAACCCGCAAGCCCTGAAGCGCCTGGTTGCGAACGGAACACAGCTTCGCCCATTCACTCAGGCGGTCATGGAAGCTTGCCTGAAAGCATCGACTGAAGTGAATGCGGAAACCTCAGCCGCCAATGCCGACTACAAGAAGGTCTGGGATTCAATCGTTGCCTTCCGTAACGACGAATATCTCTGGTGGCAGGTCGCCGAATACACCTACGACTCCTTCATGATCCGGGCGAGGCCGCACACCTGAAAACGCCCAGCGGTTGAATCATAGGGGCCGGTCTGTCGCCGGCCCCTTTCATTTTTGCGGCCCTGTAGGGCTATTAATGCTTACAACTTTGGTTGAAGCGGTGCAGACTGGATTTAAGGGGCGAGGTCCGTCATGGTTCCGGCCATGACGCCGAACGGTCGCGCGCGGGGGGATGTGGAGCTTCCCGCTATGAAATCATAGGGAGGAAGGAATGAGACGTCGTCAATTCATCAAAACTGCGGGACTGGGCATGGCCGCAAGCGCGGTCGCCGCGCCTGCAATTGCCCAATCGATGCCCGAAATTAAGTGGCGGATGACATGCAGCTGGCCGAAGTCACTCGACACGCTGTATGGCGCTGCCGAAGTTATGGCCAAGAACGTTGCCGAGGCGACTGATAACAAGTTTCAGATTCAAGTCTTTGCCGGCGGCGAGATTGTACCGGCTCTGCAAGCTCTGGATGCGGCGTCGAGCGGCACAGTCGAAATCGGACATTCGGCTTCGTACTACTATTTCGGCAAGGATCCGACATTTGCGTTCGGCACCTCGGTGGCCTTCGGTCCAAACCAGCGCCAGAACCAGGCATGGATGATCCACGGCGGCGGCATGGATCTGCTGAACGATTTCTACAAGAAGTTTAACGTTCACGCTCTAATGGCTGCCAACACTGGCTGTCAGATGGGCGGCTGGTTCCGGAAAGAGATCAACACAGTTGAGGATCTCAAGGGTCTGAAGTTCCGGATCGGTGGTTTTCCCGGCAAAGTTCTGACCAAACTTGGCGTCGTGCCGCAGCAAATCGGTGGCGGCGATATTTTCCCGGCATTGGAAAAGGGAACGATTGATGCGGCCGAGTGGGTTGGCCCTTACGACGATGAGAAGCTCGGCTTCTACAAGATCGCGCCGCACTACTACTATCCAGGTTGGTGGGAAGGCGGGTCGATGATTTTTGCTTTCGTCAATCTCGACAAATGGAATTCACTGCCGAAAGCATATCAGGCGGCCCTGATAGCGGCCGGCCACTATGGCAACACTTGGTCGATGGCGAAATACGATGCCGCCAATCCGGCTGCGCTAAAGCGCCTTGTCGCCGCCGGAACACAGCTCAAGCCGTTCTCGCCGCAAATCATGGATGCCTGCTATAAGGCCGCGGTCGAATTGCACAATGAAGTCGCGACGACCAATGCCGACTTCAAAAAGGTGCTGGACGCGATGCTGGCGTTCCGCAATGACGAGTATCTGTGGTGGCAGGTGGCGGAATATAGCTACGACAGCTACATGATTCGCGCGCGCGCCCGCGGATAGACGCATCCCAACGTGAAGAGGCCCCGGAAATTTCCGGGGCCTCTTTCTTTGCTGTATTATTTGATATTCAGCGGCGGCATTTCCGGCATTTGAATTTCTATCTTTACCTTCGAGGGATCGATCTTTGTGGTTCTATCGATCCAATAGGTCACCGACGCGGGCCAGAAAATGACGATGGCGACAAGGATGATCATGGTCCCGATCCACGGTATCGCGCCCCAATATATGTCCGAAGTTTTGATCGATCTTGGAGCAATGCCACGCAGGTAGAATAATGCGAAGCCGAAAGGCGGATGCATGAAACTGGTTTGGATGTTGGCGCAGATCAATACGCCGAACCAAATGAGATCGATGCCGAGCTTGTCTGCCGCCGGAGTCAACAGCGGAATGATGATGAACGCGATTTCGAAGAAGTCGAGGAAGAAGGCGATTACGAAGATGAAGCTCATCGTGAAGACGAGGAATCCCACCTGGCCGCCGGGCAGCGAAGTGAGCAAGTCCTCGATCCAGACCTTGCCGCCCACGCCCTGGAACACCAGGCTGAAAACGCGCGCGCCGATCAGAATGTAGACGACCATGGCGGTGATGCGCATGGTCGATGCCATGCCCTGGTAAAGCAGAGGCCAGGTGAGGGTGCCGTAGAACCAGGCGAGTGCGATCGCGCCGACCACGCCCATGGCGCCGGCCTCGGTGGGAGTTGCAAGGCCCATGAAAATCGTGCCCAGCACCAGGAAGATGAGCCCAAGCGAAGGGACCATGCCGCGCATGCATCGCTTCCACAGCTGCCAGCCTTGCAGTGTGCGCGCTTCTTTTGGCAGTGCGGGCACGCTCTTCGGCCAAACAACGCTGACGATCAGGACCCATCCACAAAACAGCAGCACTTGAATGATGCTAGGCCCAATAGCGCCGGCATACATATCACCGACCGAACGTCCCATCTGGTCGGCCAAAACGACCAGCACCAGCGAGGGCGGAATGAGCTGCGTAATCGTTCCCGACGCCGCGATCACGCCCATCGTATGGCGGACCGAATAGCCATATTTGAGCATGGGCGTCATCGAGATGACGCCCATTGCGATAACTGACGCAGCCACAGTGCCGGTGATGGCGCCGAGAACGGCGCCGACAAAAATTACCGCATACGACAAGCCGCCGCGTACCGGTCCGAACAATTGTCCGAAAGAATCAAGCAAGTCCTCGGCAAGACCGCATCGTTCAAGAATGGCGCCCATAAAAGTAAAGAAGGGAATCGCCAGGAGCAGATCGTTCGAAACGATGCCGAACAGCTGATAGGTCAGGTTGCCAAGAAAGTCAGGACGGATCAGTCCAAATTCGATTCCAATAAATCCAAAGAAAAGGCCGGTTGCCGCCAGAGAAAATGCCGCAGGATATCCGATGAGCATGAAAATAATCATGCCCGCGAACATCAAGGGCGCGAGATGTTCGGCGATCCACGTCATTGCAGCGGCTTTTCGTACTTGAATTCAGCGTCGATGACGTGCTCAAGGGCGGCGATGCGTTTGATGATTTCAGAAACACCTTGCAGCGCCATCAACACGAATCCAACTGGTAGAAGCAGTTTTACCGGCCAGCGAATCAAGCCGCCAGCGTTCGAGGATGCTTCGTTGATGTGCCAGGACTCGAGGAACCACGGCCATGTGAAGTAGGTGAGGATGATGCATATCGGCAGCAGGAACAGCACGCCCCCGATAATATCGATCCAGATCTGCATGCGCTCCGACGCCAGCATGCCGTAGAAAAGGTCAACGCGAACGTGCTCATTCATCTTGAGCGCGTAAGGTGCGCCAAGCATCACCATTCCAGCAAACATGTACCACTGAATTTCCAGCCAGCCGTTCGAGCTCTCGCTGAAAACGTAGCGGCTCGCGGCATTGCCGGCGCTAATCAGGGCGGCGAGCAAAACCAGCCAGTTTGCCACGACCGCCAATTGTGTATTGAGCCAGTCGACCCCTCGACTGAACGCAAGTAGACCCTTCACACCCTCTCCCCACGGCGGCTTAGAAAAGCTTCCCGCCCCTAACCAACGCGTCCCCCCGGACCTATCCACCTAATCCGATGCCGGCATCAGCCGTCAATGGAGAATTTGGTCGAAGGCCCGCCTATACGTCGTTTTGGTCCTGTAGTGCGAGATGTGGGCAGAACAGCCTCACTCTCGGGGCCTGGGTTTCAGCCAACGGAACTCAAAACTCTCGAATAAGACCGAGGGCCGACTAGCCGCCCGTGGTGCTCATGTGGCGCGATACCGCCGATCTCTCGTGCCGGCGATCGATAACAAAATCGTGCCCTTTCGGCTTGCGGGCGATTGCTTCGTCGATCGCGTCCTGCAGCAAATTATCGCTCTGTGAGGCGCGCAGCGGACCACGCAAATCGGCAGCATCGTTCTGGCCGAGGCACATGTAGAGTGTGCCAGTGCAGGTGACGCGCACGCGATTGCAGGATTCGCAGAAATTGTGGGTGAGGGGCGTAATAAAACCGAGTCGTCCCCCCGTTTCCTTAACCCGCACGTAACGAGCTGGCCCCCCTGTCTGGTAGTCGATCTCGCCAAGCGTGTATCGCTCCGCAAGACGGGCGCGGACGATTGATAACGGTAGATATTGGTCGAGACGCGATTCATCGATTTCGCCGAGCGGCATGACCTCGATTACGGTGAAGTCCATGCCGCGTCTGTGCGCCCACGCCAGCAGGTCTCCTATCTCGCCCTCGTTTACGTCTTTGAGTGCGACGGCGTTGATCTTGACATTTAACCCTGCCGCCTGCGCCGCATCGATGCCGGCGAGAACCTTATCAAGCTCACCCCAGCGCGTAATCGCGCGAAACTTATCCGGGTCAAGAGTATCGAGCGAAACATTGATTCGTTCGACACCGTTTGCCTTGAGCTCGGCGGCATATCTTTGAAGCTGCGAACCATTGGTCGTCAGTGTGAGCTCTTTGAGCGCGCCCGTCGTGAGATGACGAGACAGCGAAGCGACGAGGGTCATGATACCCCGTCGGACGAGCGGCTCTCCCCCTGTCAGGCGCAACTTGGTGACGCCTCTTGCGATGAACGCGGTGCACAGCCGATCAAGTTCCTCGAGGGTCAAGAGTTCCGTCTTCGGCAGGAACGCCATGTGTTCTGACATGCAATAGACGCAGCGAAAATCGCATCGATCGGTCACGGAGACACGCAGATAAGTAATGGCGCGCTGAAATGGATCGACCAGCGGACGAAACCTCGCTTCTCCGCGTCGCAATTCAATCGTCTCGCTGCTGTTCAATGGTGTCATATGCATCCCAAGCCGGGACCCTCAGGGCTCACCCTTTCATATAGAACTTCTGATCAATAATGGCCATTGCGTCGAGGCGCCGCGCACTGCAGCACAATTAGTTGGAAGCCGCCATTGTCTACTAGGTCGATCGGCTATTGCCGGACGGGAGGCGGATTGGTCGGCCAGGGCGCAGTTTGTTGCGCCGGCGAAGCAGTCATAGGTGCCGGCGCGGCAGCTGATGCTGGAGCGACAGCTGACGCTGGGCGTGCCTGCTTTTTCGCCGCGGGTTTCTTGGTGGCGGGTTTCTTTGCAACACTGGGCGCAGACGCCGCGGGCGTGAGCTCAACCACGACCGGGTTAGGTCCGAGCCTTGGCGCGTTGCCGGACGACTGAATTACTTCAAGCCGCTCCGTCTCCGGCGCGTAGCCAGCAAGAGAGAAAGTGATCGTCATCGGCGCATCGATCGGCAGCGCGAGCGAGCAGGGCGTACGGCAGGTCTGACCGTTGGATGCCTTGGCTTCGGCGCCAGGCGGCTCGGACTCTATGCTGACGGAATCCAGGCTCGGACCCGGCTTCAAACTATCAAAACTCATCCAATCGGGAGTCGAACACGCCGCAAGCGCAAACGCGCCCCCGGCAACGACCAAAACTCGATACATCATATCAACCATCCCACCCGCGCGGCATGAGGCCGCTCGGCCACGATTAAGGATACGGGCGCAATCACTTGCGCGCAACACGTTGCGCGACATAAACATTACCAAATTAACCATATTCTCCACCATAGGCGTTATTTTGCCGACGAAACGGCGGCAATCGATGCCGGCAGTTCTGCGAAGTGGCTGATGATGCAATCCGGACCAAACTCAACGATCGGGTGTTCGCTATAACCGAAATCGACTGCAACAACCGGAACCCCGGCCGCGCGTGCCGTACGAATATCAGTTATTGAATCACCGATCATCACTGTGGATCGCAACGTTCCGCCGGCGGCTGCGACCGTGCGCCGAAGGATTTCCGGATCGGGTTTCTGAACGCCAAAGGTATCTTGACCGCAGACTACAGCGAAACGTTCGCCGAGTTTGAGTTTGTCAAGCAGAAGCACAGACAACCGTTCAAGCTTGTTTGTGCAAACAGCAAACCGACAGCCGCGCGACGCAAGCACGTCCAGCGCTTCCGTTAGCCCCGGAAAGGGCCGCGACCGATCGGCCAAGTGCTCCGAATAGTACGCAATGAAGTCGGTGAATAGCTGCTCAAGCTTCGCTGGCGGGAGAACGTGGCGCTCAGCTTCCATACCCCGCGCGATCATTGCTTTCGCGCCGCCGCCGACAAAATTGCGGGCGGTTTCATAGGGCAGTGGCGCCAAACCTTCCCGCACAAAAATAACGTTTAGCGTGTCGACGAGGTCCGGCGCCGTATCGATGAGGGTGCCGTCGAGGTCGAAGACGATCGTTGCGTTCATGGAGGGATCGCTATCCTTCGTTCAACGGCGATGCAAGACCGATTTGCCCGCGCAGAACAGTGGATGATTTTCGGCTATTCAGACACGACAATCGGAGCTAGATAGGCATGCTCTCATAGTCACTACCTGATGTTTGAACACCGGTGCCAATGAACGCAGATACCCAGAAACACGCAGCCGCAGCTCGCGCCGTCGAATTTGTTCGTCCGGGCATGCGCATTGGACTCGGTACCGGATCGACGGCAAAGCATTTTGTGGAGCTGATCGGCGAGAGGGTCCGCTCGGGTCTTGATATCGTAGCGGTCCCAACATCGGAAGCGACCTTTGCCGACGCAAAGCGTTGCGGAATTCCTTTGACGACACTGGACGAGGCGCCGGAGCTTGACCTGACTGTGGACGGCGCGGACGAGATCGGCCCCGGCCTTTGCTTGATAAAAGGTGGCGGTGGTGCGTTATTGCGGGAAAAGATTGTTGCGGCGGCGTCCGCGCGCATGATCGTAATTGCCGATCAAAGCAAGTCCGTCGGCGCACTTGGCCGGTTTCCGCTTCCGGTTGAAGTATGCTCATTTGGCCTGACTTCTACCGTTCGGGCGATTACAAAAGCGGTGGGAGCCGTGCAGAAACTGGGCCCGCTAACGCTTCGGCGTGGCAAAGATGGCCATGCTTTTGTCACGGATGGCGGCCACTGGATCCTGGATGCCGCGCTCGGGCGGATTGACGATCCGGCCGCTTTGGCGCATGCGCTTTCAGGTGTTCCAGGGGTAATGGAGCACGGTCTATTTATAGGCCTCGCTGGAATGGCCATCATAGGTGAGCCGGACGGGGTGAAGATTGTCGAGAGGACCTGAGTCAGATGGAGTTGGGAAGATGACGTTCATTGAGTACATTCGGCGCGCCGCAGCGCCGTTAGTGGTTGTGACGGTGCTGATTGCACTCAGTCCGGTAGCGTATGCGCAGCAGCCGACAGCCGGGGCAATCGCAACCGCGAGGGAAATCATCAAAACGACCGGCGCGACCGCGCTATTCAATCCGCTGATCCCAGGGGTTATTGAGCAGGCAAAAAATCTTTTCCTTCAACAGAATCCTGGTCTCAGCAAGGATCTCAATGAGATCGCGGCCAAAATGCGGACTGAACTTGCGCCGCGTTTTGACGAACTGACTAACGAGGTCGCCAAGCTCTACGCGACTCACTTCACTGAGCCGGAACTCAAGGATCTCTTGGCGTTCTATAAGACGCCGGTTGGGATGAAGTTCATTGCGGAGCAGCCGAAGATCGGAGAGGAAGGCATCAAGTTCGCGCAAGACTGGGCGAACGGTCTTACAGACCAGGTGATTGTCAAAATGCGCGACGAATTGAAAAAGCGGGGACACGCACTTTGATGCGTCCGGCGATAAGCCCGGACCCCTGATAGGTTGATGATGGCGGATCACGACGTCGACCTTTTCGTCATCGGGGCGGGCTCAGGCGGCGTACGTGCCGCGCGCGTTGCCGCAAGCTATGGCGCGCGTGTGATGATTGCCGAGGAGTATCGCGTCGGTGGTACGTGTGTGATCCGAGGCTGCGTGCCAAAAAAACTTCTGGTCTATGCTTCACGCTTTTCCGATGAATTCGAAGACGCCGCTGGCTATGGCTGGACGGTTGGCGAATCGAAGTTTGATTGGGCTTCTCTGATTGCCAACAAGGATTGTGAGATTGCGCGGCTGGAGGCCGCCTATACGACAACGCTCGAACGTCACAACGTTCAGATCGTCAAAACCCGGGCCGTATTTGAAGACGCGCACACGTTACGCCTCGCGACGGGGGCTCGCATACGCGCGGAGACGGTCCTTATTGCCACCGGTTCGCGGCCACATCACGGTACTCCGCTCGCCGGCGAGCAACATGTCATTTCCTCAAACGAAGCATTCCACCTCAAACAACTGCCGAAACGCGTCCTCGTTCAGGGTGGCGGGTATATCGCAGTGGAGTTTGCCGGGATCTTCAATGGTCTCGGCAGCGAAGTAACCTTGGTTTACCGGGGAGAAAAAATTCTGCGCGGATTTGACGATGATGTGCGCGAACACTTGATGCGCGAACTGGGACTACGGGGGATCAAGGTTGTTACGCGGAAGACGGTGAACGGCGTCGAGAAGGTCAACAATGGCTTCGACGTGTGCCTTTCCGGCAATGAGCAGATTGTGGTTGATCTCGTGATGTTCGCGACGGGCCGCCGGCCGAACGTCGAGGGGCTCGGGCTCGAGGCGGCGGGCGTGAAAATATCCGAGCGCAGCGGCGTCATGGTCGACCCCTATTCGAAAACTACAGTTCCGAATATCTACGCGGTTGGCGACGTCACCGACCGAATCAATCTGACACCAGTTGCAATCCGTGAAGGTCACGCTTTCGCCGATACCGTATTCGGCGGCAAGCCGACCGCAGTTGACCACAGCAAGGTTCCTACCGCCGTTTTCTCCGAGCCCGAAGTTGGTGTTGTTGGATTGACCGAGACGCAGGCCGTCGAACTGCTCGGCAAGGTCGACGTCTACAAGACCAGCTTCCGGCCAATGAAAGCCACGCTTTCGGGACGCGACACGCGCGTGTTTATGAAGCTTGTGGTCGACGGTGAAACCGACAAGGTCGTGGGCTGTCACATCGTCGGTCTCGATGCAGCCGAATTGATCCAGGCGGTCGCAATCGCGGTAAGGATGGGCGCCACCAAGGCTGACTTCGATGCCACCATGGCCGTGCACCCGACGGCTGCGGAAGAACTCGTCACCATGCGCGAAAAGGCCGTGAGCTACGGCCGCGCGGCGGCGGAATAATAAACTAACCGAACTCATTGGATTTGCTGGCTTTGGCAGGGTGGTGTCGTGTATAACGCCCGCCAAATGCGGAGTTCGCGCGTAATGGCTGAACGTTGGACGCCTGACAGTTGGCGAAAAAAGCCCATCCAGCAGGTTCCGGATTATCCGGACCGGCAGGCTTTGGCCGACGTCGAAAAGCAACTTGCGAGCTTTCCGCCGCTGGTTTTTGCGGGCGAGGCGCGCAACCTCAAAAAACAATTGGCGCGGGTTGCACGTGGCGAAGCTTTCCTGCTGCAGGGCGGAGACTGTGCGGAAAGTTTCGCCGAGCATGGCGCCAACAACATCCGCGATTTTTTCCGCATGTTCCTGCAGATGGCGGTGGTGCTCACTTATGCCGCTGCTTCGCCGGTCGTAAAGGTCGGCCGCATTGCCGGTCAGTTTGCCAAGCCGCGTTCCGCGCCGACGGAGAAACGCGACGGTAAGGAACTGCCAAGCTACCGTGGTGACATCATCAACGACGCCGCCTTCACCGAGGAAGCGCGTCGCCCAGATCCCCGCCGGCAGATCGAGGCATATCGGCAATCAGCGGCAACACTCAATCTGCTTCGCGCATTTGCGCAAGGTGGCTACGCGAACCTCGCCAGCGTCCGCCAATGGATGCTCGGATTCGTCAAGGACAGTCCACAGTCTCGCCGCTATGTCGAATTGGCGGATCGCATTTCAGAGGCGCTTGGCTTCATGCAGGCATGCGGCCTGGATCTGGAAGGCCATCCCGAATTGCGCACAACTGATTTCTATACGAGTCACGAGGCTTTGCTGCTCGGCTTCGAGGAAGCATTGACCCGTGTCGATTCCACGACTGGCGACTGGTACGCCACATCGGGGCATATGCTGTGGATCGGTGATCGCACCCGTCAGCACGATCACGCGCATATTGAATATGCGCGGGGCATCAAAAATCCGCTCGGGTTGAAATGTGGTCCTTCGAGCAAGCCTGACGATTTGCTGCGCCTGATCGACATCCTGAATCCGGAAAACGAGGCGGGCCGCCTAACGCTGATCGGTCGCTTTGGCGCCGAAAAAGTCGGCGAGCTTCTTTCGCCACTTGTGCGCGCCATAAAACGCGAGGGCAAGGTCGTGCTGTGGTCGTGCGATCCCATGCATGGCAACACAATCACATCGGCTACCGGCTACAAGACGCGGCCATTCGATTTGATCCTCAAAGAGGTGGGTGAATTTTTCGGGGTTCATCAGGCCGAAGGGACTTACGCCGGCGGCGTGCACCTGGAGATGACCGGTCAGAATGTCACCGAATGCACTGGCGGCGCGCGAGCGATTACCGAGGCGGATCTCAACGATCGCTACCACACGGCCTGTGACCCGCGGCTCAATGCAGAGCAGGCGATCGATCTGGCATTTCTCCTGGCCGAGCTCCTCAAGAAAGAGCGCTCTGGGCAAGCCAAGCCTGTGTCGGCGGTTGCCAGCCTCTAAAGACGGGAAGTAATCACCCCAATTTGATGTTATTGTCGGCGTAGCAAGCCGCGGGCTCGGCGCGGCTTGCTATCGTCCAACAATTATGTCCGAGCCGGGGGACCTCATGAAACGCCATTTTTCGCCTGCGAAGTTCGTCTTCGCGGTGGCCGTGTTGCCAATACTCACCGCCGGCGCCGTTGCACAGATCGCGGTTTCCGCAAACGACAACAAAGCTGTGCTCGTCAATGGCAACAATGTCGTGCCAGACAATGCGGCAACCGACACAGTAAGCATCATCGATCTCGGGTCCACGCCCCCGAAAATAATCGGTGAGGTCAAGGCGCCGGCCAGCGTGGTCGGACCGCCGCAGAGTGTCGCCATATCACGCGATGAAAGCTTCGCTTTGGTAACGGGCGCCTTCAAGGTCGATCCGGCCGACAAAAAGAAAGTCGTTCCCGATAACAAGCTCTCGGTCATTGATCTCAAGGCCAAGCCGCCGGCTGTCATTGCGACATTGGAAGCTGGCCTTGGTGCTGCAGGTGTTTCGATTAACCGTGCAGGAACGCTCGCCCTGGTCGCCAACCGAAGCGAAGGGACGGTGTCGGTGTTTACGATTGCCGGCAACAAGCTTACGGCAGCCGGCAAGATCCAACTTGGTGATTCCAAGTCTGGACCGAGCCACGTGGTATTTACACCCGACGGCAAGAGCGCCCTTGTGACGCGCGACGGTGATCACAGGGTTTCGATATTGTCTGTAGATGGCACCAAGGTCGAAGACAGCAAGAAGTTCATGGTCGGCGGTATTCGTCCTTACAGCATTGATGTCAGCGCGAATGGCAACGTCGCAGTGTTTAGTGACCAAGGCGGCGGGCAGGGCGATATCGACGTCATCAACGTCATAGACCTTGCAGCAAAGCCGCCGCGCATTGTCGACACGGTTAGCGTCGGCCAGACGCCGGAAGGCGTGGCGATGTCGCATGACGGCAAGCACGTTGCCATTACGGTGATGAATGGGTCGAACCGCGCAAAGGATCATCCAGCCTTCAATGACTACGGCTTGCTTATGGTTTATTCGATAAATGGCACCAAGCTGACTAAAGTTGCCGAGGCCAAGGTCGGTCATTGGTGCCAGGGCGCGGCCTGGAGCAGGAACAACCAGACCGTCGTAATTCAGTGCATGGTGGAGAAGAATCTGCAGGCTTTCAGCTTCAATGGACGCAAACTCAAGCCAGCCGGAACTGTTGCCCTCAGCGGCGGCGGCGCCGGATTGCGGACAGCGCAACGCTAGAGCGTAAATTCACGATGAGCCGGCGGCCTTGGCAGCTGCCGGCTGTTTTTTTGGCCTCGTAAAGGTAAACGAGGCCGGCCGAAGGGCCTTTTCCGAGCGACGCTCACCAGATGCGGAGCCGCAATGCAGGGACCCCCATTGCCGGGCTGGATATCGAGGCGGTAGAGCATTCCCCCATGAGCGCCCGTCCCGCTGAGAAGCTGGCTATCGCAGTTGCGCAGCTCAACTCGACCGTTGGCGACATCGCCGGCAATGTCGAAACGGTGAAGCGCGCGCGAATGACCGCTGCTGGTCAAGGTGCCGATCTCGTTGTCTTTCCGGAATTGTTTATTGCCGGCTATCCGCCCGAGGACCTGGTGCTCAAGCCAGCATTTCAGGCCGCGTGCCGGTCGGCGATCGAGACCCTCGCCCGTGAAACCGCTTCTCCCGGGCCGGCATTGCTGGTCGGCACACCGTGGTTGGACGGCGGTAAACTCTACAATGCTGTGGCGCTACTCGAAGGCGGAGCAATCGCTGCGCTGCGCTACAAGGTCGATTTACCCAACTACGGTGTGTTCGACGAGAAGCGCGTGTTTGTGCCTGGCCCGATGCCCGGGCCGGTGAATTTCCGCGGCGTGCGTTTGGGTTTGCCGATCTGTGAGGACATCTGGGGCACAGAGGTGGTCGAGTGTCTGGCGGAAACGGGCGCCGAAATGCTGGTGGTGCCGAATGGGTCTCCCTATTGGCGGCAGAAGGGAGATGTGCGCCTTAACATCGCGGCCGCGCGTGTTACCGAGCAGGGATTACCGACGGTCTATGTCAATCAGGTCGGTGGGCAGGACGAACTCGTGTTCGACGGTGTTTCGTTCGGTTTGCACGCGGACTGCTCCCTTGCATTTCAGCTTGCCGCTTTTCAGGAAACAATCTGTACCACGCAATGGGTCCGCCGCGGCACGACATGGCGTTGTGAAAATGGGCCAAAGATCGCCGGTGTCGAGGCGGAGCGCGCCGACTACGCCGCGTGCGTCCTCGGCTTGCGCGACTATGTCAACAAGAACGGGTTTCCCGGTGTCGTGCTGGGGTTGTCCGGCGGCATCGATTCGGCGCTCTGCGCAGCAATGGCCGTCGATGCGCTTGGCGCGGAACGGGTCCGCTGCATCATGCTGCCCTATAAATTTACTTCGGCAGAATCGCTCAATGACGCAGCCGCTTGCGCCAAGGCACTCGGCGTGCGCTACGAAACATTGCCGATCGCGGCCGCCGTCGAAGGATTTGAAAAGGCGCTGGCCCCGGCATTTTCCGGTTTGCCTCGCGATGTCACCGAGGAAAATCTGCAAGCGCGTACGCGTGGCACCATCCTGATGGCGATTTCCAACAAGTTCAATCTCATGGTGGTGACAACGGGCAACAAATCGGAAATGTCGGTCGGGTATGCGACGCTCTATGGCGACATGAACGGCGGGTTCAATCCGATCAAGGATCTCTACAAGACCGAAGTCATTCGCCTTGCCCGCCTGCGCAACAGCTGGAAGCCGGAGGATGTCAAAGGACCGGATGGTTTGGTAATTCCCGAAAACATAATCACGCGGCCGCCGACCGCCGAATTGCGCGAGAACCAGAAGGACGAAGATTCACTTCCGCCATACGGCGTTCTTGATCCCATTCTTGAGCGGCTGGTCGAACGTGAAGAACCAATCTCGGCGATTGTGGCAGCCGGATTCGACAGAGAGACGGTGATGCGCGTCGAGCGCATGATCAACATCGCCGAATACAAGCGCAGGCAGGCCGCACCCGGCGTCAAGGTAACACTAAAGAATTTCGGTCGCGATCGGCGCTATCCGATTACCAATCGTTTTCGCGATGCGGGCGCGCCGATGCCGGCGCCCGATGTGTCTCTGGTTACCGGCAAGCCAGCGAAGAGCGAAGCCTTCGATTTCTGAAAAACGCGGTCGGCCAAAAAATCAGCGTGTCGGCAGAAATGTAGGTCCAACCGTGCGGACCGAGCGTTTACCGGGCTCGGCCGGGGGATTAGGCGTTTCAACGCTTTGTTCGGGAGCCGAAGGTGGCGCCGCCGTTACCGTGCCGCGCAGGTCTGGACGGATCGGTTTGCCGTCGGGTCCCATGCGCGGTTGCGACATCTGTTTGGAATTCTGTTCAGTCACGACGACATCGCCCGGCGCAATCGTATCGTCGGGACCGCCGGCCTTAAGCGTTTGTGCCCAGCTTTCGCCAGGCTTGCGACAACTGCAGGCTGGCGTCATGGCCTTGCGGTATTGAAAGGCAGTCGGAAGGTCCGAGTACATCCGGCCGTTGAGTGACACCGCCTGCGTCATTTCCTCGCCGGGGTTGTGATAGGTGTAGAGTGAAACTTCGGCGGCCGGACAACTGCGCTGACAGGTCAATTCATCCTCGCGGAAACGATCAGGCGACGTCGAGTACGAGATCGGGAAATAATAGCCGTCGCAAATGCGCACGCAGACCGTCCGGAACGTTCCACCCATTGGTCCGAGCGGCGTCGACACAACGTTGCCTCCGCTACCGAACAGGCGGTCCCAAAAACCGTTCTGCTGACCGGCGAGGGCCGCGGTTCGATATTGCGACCCGCAACCGTTGTCACCGAGTGCGATCAGCAGTGACCGGCGCTGTGCGGCGCGTTCGGTGGTGCCGCCATTGAGACGTTCCAGATCGTTGCGCATACGCTCGAGCGCATTGCGCTGCTGGTCAATTTGGCGGTTTATTCCACCGCATTGCGCGGGCTGATTGCTGAAAATAGAGAAAAAGCCTGAACTGCTTTCGCATCCCATCCGGCGCGACTGAGCGACCAAACGATCGACTTCGAATTGCTGGCGATTGACTGTGTCTTCGGCGCGGCGAATCTGCTCTGCCCGCGCGGGATCGGCATTGCCGCGATCAAGTGTCGCGAGTTGCGCTTCGAGTCGCTGACAAGCCGGATTTGACGATTGTGCCTGCGCCGCAGCAATACCTGATAGTGCAGCAACCATCACCGCCGTTAGCGGGTAGGATAATATCCTCATGCGCCGGCACTCTAGTCTGAAAATCATGGCGGAGCGAGTACTGTTATTAGTGGCCACGTGCGACTTCAGAACGCAGGTTCCAGATTACCCCGGAAACAATGATCAGCGCGCCGAGCAGAACGAAAGCGTCCAGCGACTCACCATAAAACGCCCAGCCAACCACAGCGATCAAGGGAATGCGCATGAAGTCCAGCGGGACCACGAGAGTCGCGTCACCGGATCGGAAGGCATTGCTCAGGCAGTAGTGCGAGGTGAGTCCCGCAATGCCGACGCCCATCGCCGGGAGAATTTGCCGCGCGTCGAAATGCAAGAATACTGACGGATCACTCCCGATCAGGGACAGCGGAAACTGAATCACCGCCATCCAGAATATGATGCCGAACGTCGTTTCCGTCATCGTGAGCTTTTTGGTGGCAATCATCGTGATGGCGTATCCGAATGCTGCTATCAGCACTAAAAATGCCGCCGGGTTGAAGCTTGCAATCCCCGGCCGCAGGATTACCAGTACGCCGATGAAACCAAGCACGACGACGCCAAGCCGGCTTGGCGTCAGGCGCTCGTGCAGAAACCACACCGCCAGCAATGCCGTCCACGCTGGCATGGTGAATTCAAGCGCGAACACCATTGCGAGCGGCAGCATAGTGAGGCTGAGCGCCCAGCAAAACTGCGATGCATAGTGCACGGTATTGCGGAAGAAATGGAGACCGAAGCGCCGAGGGATGACGTAAAGACGTAGGTCTGCTCTCACGGCCAGTAACAAAAGCAGGACCAGAAGCGCAACACCGCTGCGGATTGCCAGAATCTCAAAAATGCTCAGACCGCTGCGCGCAAGTTCACGGATCGACACTGCCATCACTGAAAATGACAGTAACGCTCCGACCATCCAGAGGACGACGCGTGCGAGCTTGCTCTTGATCACGTGTGATTCAGGGAAGGTGAGGGGAGTATCGGAATTGTTGGTCTAGCAGGCGAAGATGATTTCGTCACTCGGCGTCGGGTTGGTTTTCTGGTTTCGCCTTATCGAACGCCGGAAGTTTCAGGCACGCGGCATTAACGGACACAATTTTTGGAAATTGATCGAGCGGTACATTAAGACGCCGGGCATTCGCCACCTGTGGCACCAGACAAATATCGGCAATGGTAACATTGGCGCCGCAAGCATAGGGCGCGGGCTTCAGCATGGTTTCCAGTGCGCGAAAGCCCTCGATAATCCAGTGATGATACCAAGCGTCGATCTCAGACTGCTCATGCTTAAGGTCACGTTTGAGATATCGCAACGGGCTGGTGTTATTGAGCGGATGAATGTCGCAGGCGATCAATTGCGCAATTGCCCGCGATTTGGCGCGGCCGAGCGCATCGGTCGGCAACAGCGGCGGATCGGGGTGAATGTCGTTTAAATATTCGATAATGGCCAGCGATTGCGTCAGCACTTCGCCGTTCGACAACTCCAGCGCTGGTACGCGCGCTTGGGGATTGATCGCAAGGAATTCCGAGGTGTGCTGGCGCCCACCATCCTTGGTCAGGTGGATCGACACCATCTCATAGGGAAGCTTCTTAAGATTGAGCGCGATGCGGACCCGATAGGCGGCGGACGAACGGAAGTAGGAATAAAGTTTCACGGATTAACCCCGGCTTGGAAACCGGGGCAATCTAGCCGGGACGCCGCCCGTTGGCGATACGGGGCGCTGTGCTCATCGCCTTCACATCACGGTCAGGCCGTCCGTGCCGACGTGATGGCCATGACCTGAGAGCCGCTAGTCTTTTGGAAAGTGCGCCGGGTCCTGGTCCGGCCGGGAAAGTGAGAATAAATACCGGTCTGGAAAAGAGACTGACCACCAAAATTTTCATGAACGCTACCCCACGTACACCGACGCAATAACGCTTGTTCCGCGAAGGTGTTCCGTAGGGCGTGCGTTGACCTAGGTTGCCGCAGCAACTAACCGTAGTCCGGAGGCAAGGGCGTCACCCCATTATGGAGCTCTCCCATGCAGTCCCCGAACCTCGTATTTCCCGCATTTGGCGGTATTTATCGTGCTCTGGCACCGGTCACCGAGCCACTGATCCGGGTTATTGCCGGCGGATCGCTTGCCATACATGGCTTTCCAATCCTATTCGAGAATACCGCAGCTGCCGCCAAGTTCCTTGAGAGCGTCGGGTTCGAAAATCCGCTGTTCTGGGCCTATATCGTCGGCGTGGTCGAATTTGTTTGTGGACTTTGCCTCGCAGCGGGATTTCTGACCCGGGTCGTTGCTGTGCCGATCATCGGATTTCTTGTGATGGCGATTGTCACCTATCATTGGCAATTCGGCTTCGCGTGGGAAAACCGTGGCATCGAATATCCGTTGTTCTGGGCAATTGTGGTGTTTCACTTCCTGATACGCGGCGGCGGACGCTGGTCCGTCGACGCGCTGATCGGGAGGGAGGTCTGACGAAGTGGCAGCCTTCGCTTCAATCGAAGATATTGCCGAGAAGAAAGTCTCATTCGACCAGATTGGTCCGGGACTTTACGCATATACTGCCGAGGGAGATCCGAATTCCGGCGTTGTCGTCGGAGACGATGCCGCGATGGTCATCGACGCGCAAGCAACGCCCGCGATGGCGGCGGATGTCATCGCGCGCGTCGGCAAAATCACCGACAAGCCCATCAAATATGTTCTGCTGACACACTATCACGCCGTCCGAACGC
Organism: Pseudolabrys sp.; assembly: GCA_035623095.1. Classification (GTDB taxonomy): domain Bacteria; phylum Pseudomonadota; class Alphaproteobacteria; order Rhizobiales; family Xanthobacteraceae; genus Pseudolabrys. The sequence goes on along the minus strand of DASPUD010000105.1, from coordinate 34,537 downwards.
TTGGCGCGTCGGCCTATAAGAGTGCGGACATTATTGCATCCGACGCGACGCGCGGTCTGATTGCCGAGCGCGGCAAACAGGATATGGATTCGGAAGTCGGCCGTTTTCCGAGATTATTCCGCGCCGTCGAGACAATTCCCGGACTGACATGGCCGACGATCACTTTCCCCGATCAAATATCGGTATGGCTAGGCCGGCGCGAAGTGAGGATCATGCATATCGGGCGCGGTCACACAGCTGGAGATGTGATCGCGGTGGTCCCTGATGCAGGCGTCGTCTTCGCCGGCGATCTCGTCGAGTACAAGTCCGCCTGCTATTGCGGCGATGCGCATTTCACCGATTGGCCGGCGACGCTCGATCACCTCGCTGAAATGCAGGCCAATGCGCTGGTGCCGGGGCGCGGGCCTGCGCTGACGACCGCGGAAATGGTCAAGGAGGGAATCGAGCTCACCGCTGATTTCATTTCAACGCTTTACGGTTCGGTGCAGGAAAGCGTTACCAAAGGCCGCTCGTTGAAAGACGCGTTCGACTTTGCCCGTCTCGCAATGGATTCAAAATTCAAAGGTTTCGGGCTCTATGAGCACTGTCTGCCGTTTAACATTTCGCGCGCCTACGATGAGGCGCGCGGCATCGAATGGCCAGTAATCTGGACCGCAGGGCGGGACCAGGAAATGTGGGCCGCTTTGCAGAATTGATGGCGTTCAGCGCGTGCAGACGATTGCGACTACCTCGCACTGCTCGTCATGACACGTGACAGCGGTGCCGGTTGACGCCGCGCCGGTGATGCCGTTGCGATCGACTTTGTGGTAGGTCGCCGCTTCCGCAAAATCCTGCGTCTTGCAATAGGCGTTGGCCGCGGCGGCACCGCAGCGGGCGCCGGAGGCCAGGCAGCGGTCAATTCCATAGCCGCCGGCATCATTGGCTACGATGAACATCCGCTGTTCGGCTTGGGCGGACATGGCGAGGCCAAACCAAAAAGAACCGACGAGACCGAAAAGAATTGCCCGCATAGCCGCTCATGATTTTGGAAACGCCGGAGATTCTGGCGCGGGCTGCGACCATGCGAGGGGAATCGTTAAGCGGTTCTTAAATTGGGGGCCCTCCGCCGGTCATCAAATTTTTCCTGTGTTTTGCACCGGTTGCGGGCGGACCTTGACGGCACGGACGCGACAAATCATTGTGCCGCCATGAACGGCCATAACGGTATCTGCGGCATTTGCCGGGAGATTATTCGCTAGCGTTTTCCGCGCTGGCCACGGCCGTCTTTTCTCAATGTTGAGATAGTAGGACGCCCGGCCAGCGGGGCCGACGGGTGTTTTTGCTATGGAACTTAGACTTTACGACACACTGACCCGCGAGAAACGGCTGTTCACGCCGATCGATCGATCGCGTGTGCGCATGTATGTATGCGGGCCGACGGTCTACGACTTCGCTCACATCGGCAATGCGCGCCCGGTGATTGTGTTCGACGTGCTGTTCCGGCTGCTGCGGCATATTTACGGCGAAAACCACGTCATCTACGTGCGCAACGTCACCGACGTCGACGACAAGATTAATACGCGCGCCGCGGAGCGAGGTATTCCTATCCGCGACCTGACTGAAGAGACATACAAGTACTTCAAGGAGGACGTCGCGGCACTTGGCTGCCTGCCCCCGACCATCGAGCCACGCGCGACCGAATACATCGATGAGATGAAGGCACTCATCGAACGGTTGGTGAAGTCCGGCCATGCCTACGTTGCAGAAGACAACGTGCTCTTCCACGTGCCGTCGATGAAGGACTACGGCCAGCTCTCCAAGCGTCCACTCGATGAGATGATCGCCGGCGCGCGTGTTGAAGTCGCCCCTTACAAGAAAGACCCGCAGGATTTCATTCTGTGGAAACCGTCGAAGCCCGGGGAGCCAGCCTGGCCGTCGCCCGCAGGCATCAAGGCGCAAGGCCGCCCGGGTTGGCACATCGAATGTTCAGCGATGTCATGGAAGCATCTCGGCGAGACCTTCGATATTCACGGCGGCGGCATCGATCTGGTTTTTCCGCACCACGAGAACGAAATCGCGCAATCGCGTTGCACCTTCCACACGCCCGTGATGGCGAACTACTGGATGCACAATGGCTTCCTGCAGGTCGAAGGCGAAAAGATGAGCAAGAGCCTCGGTAATTTCGTCACTATCCACGAGTTGCTAAAGGATTGGCCGGGCGAAGCAGTAAAGTTTGCAATGCTGCAGACGCACTACCGGCAGCCAATCAACTGGACAGTGGCGGGGCTGCGCGATGCGCAGAAGACTCTCGACCACTGGTTCGATCTGACGGCCGAAGCGGAACCGGGTTATCTATGCGCCGACGCAGTTGATACGCTGATGGACGATCTCAATACGCCGAAAGCATTTGCGGCCTTGCACGAGTTGCGTGGCGAAGCAGCAAAGGGCGCCAAGGCGGCGGCAGCCTGCCTCAAAGCCAGCGCTCAGCTGGTCGGGTTGCTGCAATTGCCGGCGGCCAAATGGGCGGCCTTCCGCCCAGCATCGGTTTCCATCGACGAGAGCAAGGTCGTCAGTCTGATTGAAGCAAGGGCTACGGCTCGTAAAGCGAAGAACTTTAAAGAATCTGACCGCATCCGTGATGAACTCGCTGCGATGGGTGTCGTCCTTAAGGACTCCAAGGATGGTACGACATGGGAGATCGCACGATGATGGCGACTGCCCATCCCAGACTTGGTTTGCGGCCGTTTCTGCCGGCGGATGCGTCATTATTGCGGGAAATCTTCCGCGACAGCATCGAGGAATTGACGGCTGACGACTACACAGAGGCCCAGCAGGAGGCTTGGGCCTCCGCGGCCGATGACGTTGCCACATTCGGTCAGAAGCTTGCAGGCGAATTGACGCTGATCGCAACCATGGAAGGCTCGCCCGTCGGCTTCGCCTCGCTCCAGGGGAAGGACAAAATCGACATGCTCTACGTGCATCCTGCGGCGTCGGGGCAGGGCATCGGAGCCATGTTGATCGATGCTTTGGAAAAGCTCGCCGGCAGCCGCGGCGCGTCAACGCTCAAAGCCGATGTCAGCGACAGCGCGCGCGGCTTCTTTGAGAAGCGCGGCTACGTCGCCCAGCAACGTAATTCCATTTCGCTCGGCGACGAATGGCTCGCCAATACCACGATGCAGAAGCAGCTTGCCGCAAAACGGGAGGCATCATGACAAAGCCCGACACGCCGTTTCCGCGCCACTGGCTCTATTACGTTGTGCTCAAATACGCTGTGATCGCCGCGGCCATCGCGCTCGCATTCTATGTCGGCTACCGGTTCGTCTGATGGAACTTCGGCGCCACCATATCGTACTCGGCGTAATCGCGATCATCGTCGCGGTCGCGGTGGCAACGAATTACTATTTGTGGTGACGGCTATGCCCCGCGAACGCCTCTACCTTTTCGACACCACGCTGCGCGATGGCGCGCAGACCAATGGCGTCGATTTCACGCTCGCCGACAAGCTGGCAATCGCCGCTATGCTTGACGATCTCGGCATTGACTATGTCGAGGGCGGCTATCCCGGAGCCAACCCCACCGACACCGAGCTGTTCGCTAAAGAACGCAAGCTCGGCAGTACTTTTACCGCCTTCGGCATGACCCGTCGGCCGGGCCGTTCAACTTCCAATGATCCTGGTCTTGCCGCTTTGCTCGATGCCAAAGCTGACGCGATTTGTTTCGTTGCAAAGTCGTGGGACTACCACGTGAAGGTCGCCCTGGAGACGACTGAAGAGGAAAATCTCGCCTCGATCCGCGACAGTGTCCGGGCAGCCAAGGGCAAGGGCAGGGAAGTGCTGCTCGACTGCGAGCATTTCTTTGACGGCTACAAAGCTAACCCGAAATACGCGATCGCCTGCGCGAAAGCCGCGTATGAGGAAGGCGCGCGCTGGGTCGTACTGTGCGATACCAACGGCGGCACGTTGCCCGACGAGGTCGAAAAGATTGTCGGCGACGTAGTGAAGGCGATCCCCGGCGATCACGTTGGAATTCACGCGCATAACGATACTGATCAGGCCGTCGCCAATTCACTGGCCGCCGTGCGAGCCGGCGCGCGGCAAATCCAGGGTACGCTCAACGGTCTCGGCGAGCGTTGTGGCAACGCCAATCTCGTTTCGATCATTCCGACTCTCAAGCTCAAACCGGAGTTTGCCAAACGCTTTGAAATCGGCGTTTCGGAGGCGGCGCTCAAGAAGCTTGCTCACGTCTCGCATACGCTTGACGAAAGGCTGAATCGCGCGCCTAACCGGCACGCGCCCTATGTGGGCGAAAGCGCATTCGCCACCAAAGCGGGAATTCACGCCTCGGCGATCATGAAAGACCCGGCAACCTACGAGCACGTCGCGCCGGAAACCATCGGCAACCGCCGCAAGGTGCTGGTGTCGGAGCAGGCCGGAAGATCCAACGTTCTTGCGGAACTAGAGCGCATCGGCATCAAGGCCGACAAGGACGATCCGCGCATCGGGCGGCTGCTGGAGATCGTCAAGGAGCGGGAAGCAATCGGCTATGCCTATGAGGCAGCAGATGCCTCTTTCGAGCTGCTCGCCCGGCGTACGTTCGGAAAGGTGCCGAATTATTTTGATGTTACCCAGTTCGATGTCAATGTCGAGCAGCGCAACAATGCCAAGGGTGAACGCGTTACCGTGACGATGGCCGTTGTCAAAGTGAAGGTCGGTGACGACAACATGATCTCGGCAGCAGAAGGCAATGGTCCGGTCAACGCACTTGACCTCGCACTCCGCAAGGATCTCGGAAAATATCAAAAATATATCGCTGGACTCAAACTAACAGACTATCGCGTGCGAATTCTCAATGCCGGCACTGAAGCGGTGACGCGCGTGCTGATCGAGAGTGAGGATGAAGCCGGCGAGCGGTGGACAACGGTGGGAGTGTCGCCCAATATCATCGACGCTTCCTTCCAGGCCTTGATGGATTCCATTGTTTTCAAACTCATAAAGTCGGGCGCGCCCGCGTGATTGACCACGTCTCCGTTGCTGTCCGCGATATCGCCGCAGCAACGCGTTTTTATGAAACCGTACTTGGCACGATTGGGGTAACCAAACTGGAAGCACGGCCGGCAACCGTTGGCTTCGGCAAAACCTATCCTGAGTTCTGGATCAATCTGCGCGCAGCTCTTACCCCGTTGCCTTCGGAAAGTGGTGCGCACGTCTGCTTCCGCGCCCGCTCCATCGAACTTGTCGACGCCTTCCACGCTGCGGCGCTTGCGGCGGGAGGGTCTAGCGATGGCGCGCCGGGCCTGCGGCCCGCGCACGGCAAAGGCTACTATGCGGCCTTCATCCGCGATCCCGACGGCAATCGCATTGAGGCAGTGACTTTCACCGACAGTGAGTGACCGCTACATCTCGTCAGCACTGGCGGCCGACATCTTCGTTGCGGATTCCGGTATCGCCATCACTGCGCTTTGCAGCATAGGCAGGATCTCCGTCACCTTCGTGGCTACCAGCAGATCGAAATTGAGATCGCCACGAATGAACTCGAGCCTCTTCATGTGGTCGATAAGGGCGCAAAGCGGATCCCAGAAGCCTTTGATATTGGCGAGCAGGATTGGCTTGCGGTGGCGGCCAAGCTGAACCCAGGTGATTTGCTCGACGAGTTCCTCGAGCGTACCAATGCCGCCTGGCAGCGCCACGAAAGCGTCAGCCATTTCGAACATCTTGCGCTTACGTTCATGCATATCGCGGGTGACGATGAGATTGTCGGCGCCGCGCATCGCATGTTCGCGCACGACCAGAAACTCCGGAATGATGCCAGTCACTTGACCACTGTGTTCGAGCACGGATTTGGACAGCGTCCCCATGATGCCAACCGACCCCCCGCCAAAGACGAGGCCGATACCGTTCTTGGCCAGGATCGCGCCGAAGGCTCGGGCGCTCTCAACGAAGGCCGGGTCGGTGCCGGGGCCGGAGCCGCAGTAAACGCAAACTTTTCTGATTTTATTGGGATTTTCGATTTTGTTCATGACCATGCATGTGCATTGCGCTTGCGGCATCGTCAAGGCAGGAGCAAAAAATGGCGAATTGGCCATAAGATGCAGGCGCGACGGGGTGATTACAGCGAAGAATCCCCCTATATGAATGCTCTCAATGAGCGACCATCATCATCACCGGGCATCTGGCAGCGAATCGAAAGTCTCCGCGGATCGTGGAGCATTGCTCACGACCCTGATCCATCTCTGGCCATACATCTGGCCGTCCGATCGGGCTGACCTCAAGGCGCGGGTGATCGGTTCACTCGGCTTGTTGCTCGCTGCCAAGCTCGCGACCATCGCGGTTCCTTTCACGTTCAAATGGGCGACCGATGCGCTCGCCGGTCACGGCACTGCGCCGGTCGCTGCCTCCAACTGGCTGCTTTGGGCGGTGGCGGCGCCCATAGCCATGACCGTCGCTTACGGCGGCATGCGTATCCTGATGGCGGCACTGACCCAGTTACGCGATGGATTGTTTGCCAAGGTGGCGATGAATGCAGTGCGTCGGCTCGCATATCGCACTTTCGTGCACATGCACGAGCTGTCGTTGCGTTTTCATCTTGAACGCAAGACCGGCGGTCTGACGCGCGTCCTCGAGCGCGGCCGCAACGGCATCGAGACCATCGTGCGTATGGTTATCCTGCAATTGTCCCCGACGATTATCGAACTCGCCTTAATCGTCGTCGTGCTGATGTGGCAATTCGACTGGCGCTATGTGGCCGTTATCACCGCTACGGTTGCGGTCTACATGACCTACACCTATCACGCCACCGAATGGCGCATCGGTATCCGCCGCAAGATGAACGACAGCGACACCGACGCAAACGTCAAAGCGATCGATTCGCTGCTCAACTATGAAACGGTGAAATATTTTTCAGCCGAAGAACGCGAGGCCGCGCGCTATGACCGCGCTATGGAGCGCTATGAAGACGCCAGCGTGCGCGCCTACACATCGTTGGCAGTACTCAATGCCGGACAGGCGGTGATTTTCACCGTCGGACTCGCCGCCGTCATGGTGATGTGCGCGTTCGAAATTCAGGCCGGCAGCAAGACGGTCGGTGATTTTGTGATGATCAACGCCATGATGATTCAGCTCTACCAGCCGCTGAATTTCATGGGCATGGTGTATCGCGAGATCAAGCAGGCAGTGACTGACATCGAAATCATGTTTGCGATCCTCGCGCGCGATCCCGAGATCAAGGACGTGCCCGATGCGCCGCCCCTAAAAGTAAGCACCGGCAACATTCGTTTTGAAAATGTCAGCTTTGCCTATGAGCCGTCGCGCCGGATCCTCAAAGGCATCAGCTTCGATGTGCCTGCTGGGAAGACGGTGGCGGTTGTAGGCCCGTCGGGCGCGGGGAAGTCGACGATTTCGCGCCTTTTGTTCCGTTTCTACGACCTTTCCGGCGGCCGAATTTCAATCGACGGACAAGATATTGCCAGCGTCACGCAAAAATCGCTGCGGCAGGCGATTGGTATGGTGCCGCAGGATACCGTGCTGTTTAATGACACGATCCGCTACAACATCCGTTACGGCCGGTGGGAGGCGACTGACGCCGAGGTCGAAGAGGCGGCGCGCCTAGCGCAGATCGATCCATTGATCCGCATTGCAACCAAGGGTTACGAAACGGAGGTCGGTGAGCGCGGACTCAAGCTTTCCGGCGGCGAGAAGCAACGCGTGGCAATCGCGCGTACCATTCTCAAAGGTCCGCCGATCCTGGTGCTCGATGAAGCAACATCGGCGCTCGACAGCCATACGGAAAAAGAAATTCAGGATGCGCTTGAGCGCGTTTCACGCAATCGTACCACATTGGTGATTGCACATCGGCTCTCCACGATCGTGGGGGCCGACGAAATCATTGTTCTTGATCAGGGAGAGGTCGTCGAGCGCGGCACGCATTATGCGCTTCTGGCAAGCAACGGACTTTACGCCAGCATGTGGAATCGCCAGCGTGAGGCCGAAGAGGCGCGCGAGAAGCTCGCCCTCGCCGGCGAGGGAGAAACTGCGCCAAACCGCAATCCTCCCCCGGTCGAGGATACCATCAGCGCTGCGGCCACAGTACCACTCGAAGCGCCAGCGGACGCGGCGGAGTAAGATAATCGCATGTCGATCTATGATTCGATCCGCTCGCAAATCGTGCCGGTCACACCGGAAGGCTACCCTTTCATCGGTGCTTTTGCTTTCGTCAGCCTGGTGCTGTTCTGGCTGTGGAGTCCCCTTGGGTGGCTCGGCACTTTAGCGACGATCTGGTGCGCCTATTTCTTCCGCGATCCGCCGCGTGTGACGCCGGTGCGTGACGGACTGGTGGTTGCCCCGGCCGATGGTCGCGTAAGCCAGGTGACCAGTGTAGTTCCGCCACAAGAGCTTAGCCTCGGCAACAGGCCTCTCCCGCGCATCTCCATCTTTATGAGCGTGTTTGACTGCCACATGAACCGCAGTCCCGTTGCCGGCAAAATCGAGAAGATCATTTATCTTCCCGGCAAATTCTTCAATGCCGACCTCGACAAGGCCAGCGCGGACAATGAACGCAATTCGCTTGTTATCGGCACGGGCAGTGCGCGCGTTGCGGTGGTGCAGATCGCGGGGCTTGTCGCCAGGCGTATTGTCTGCTTCGTGCGCGAGGGTCAGCCGATCGGTGCCGGCGAACGTTTCGGGATGATCCGTTTTGGTTCCCGGGTGGACGTGTATCTGCCCGAGGGCACGGCACCCAAGGTTGCCGTGGGACAGACGGCGATCGGCGGAGAAACGGTTCTTGCCGATTTGCGCGGAAGCGACGGCGGACTGGCGTTTCGCAGCGGATAGTCGAACTGTTCTGAATTCATTAACGCCGTCGCTGCGATGACACTTGTGTGCCATGGCGCGTACAGCGGCGAGCGTCTATATTCGCCATATGGTATTTCCGCCGTTCGACCCCGCACCGCCGCCGTTCCGGCGCCGTTTCAAGGCAATTCCGGTACGTACGCTGCTGCCTAATCTCATTACCTTACTGGCGCTGTGCGCCGGTCTGACTGCGATCCGCGTCGCGGTTGAGAATAGGCTCGAGCTGGCTCTGGCCGCGATCGTATTCGCTGCATTGCTTGATGGCATCGATGGGCGCATCGCCCGCATGCTTAAGGGGACCTCGCGCTTTGGCGCAGAACTCGACAGTCTTGCAGACTTCGTAAACTTCGGTGTGGCTCCGGCGCTGATCCTGTATTTCTGGGGCCTGCACGACCTCAAATCGGCAGGCTGGATCGCCGCGCTGGTGTTCGCAATCTGCGCCGGGCTACGGCTGGCGCGTTTCAATGTGATGATTGACGATCCGAATAAGCCGGCGTGGGCAGGAAATTTCTTTACCGGCATTCCGGCTCCGGCAGGCGCCATCACAGTGCTGCTGCCGATCTATCTCGACTTCCTCGGCGTTTCAGACGGGCTCCTGACCGTGTGGCTAACTTTCTTCTACACATTGGCGATCGCGCTGCTGATGGTATCGCGCCTTCCGGTGTTCTCGGGCAAACGCGTCGGCAAACGCGTGCCGCCGGAAATGGTCCTGCCGGTCTTCGTCATGGTTGTGCTGTTCTTCGCATTGCTGGTCAGCTACCCGTGGCAAGTTTTGACCGTCGGGACCATCTTGTACCTCGCGTGTTTGCCGCTCGGCTGGCGGTCTTATCGCGAATATCAGCGCAAGGATGCAATGGCTGCTGTGAGCGCGGGGACGGCAGCGGCAACCGACATTGGATTTCCATCCGGTCAAACCGGAAACGATCCGGATGGTGATCGGCCGGCGCGCCTAAACTGATATCATTGCGTTCCGAGCGGATAGCCTGGCATCAATTCGTACGGGTGCTTCCAGCCGGGTAATGCTTTCATACGATCAAGCCAGGCTCCGATCGCCGGGTGATCCCTGGCAATGTCGAAGCCGAACTCTTCCGCCGGATAGTAGAGGTAAGCGGTCATCGAAATGTCGGCGATTGTCGGCTTGTCGCTGACCAGAAATTGACGGCCGTTCAGCCGCCTGTTGACGATTGCGAGATTGTTGTCGATGCGTCCTTTCAGAAACGCAAGAACGGCTGGATCGCCCGGCGGTTTGGCCAAGATTCTCAGAAAGCGGAATGGGCCGAGAAATCCATTGACCTTCTGATTGTCGAAAATAATCCAGCGTAACGATTCCAGCCGCTCATCCTCGCCATGCGGTTTGTATTTTCCCGTGAGGTCAGACAGATATGTCAGAATGACGGCTGACTGGGTGAGCCTCTTCTTGCCGTGAACCAAAACTGGCACTTCGCCCATTTCGTTGACTTCATTCCGATACTCGGCCGTGCGCTGAACGCCCTTGCCGAAGAAGTCGATCCAGATGGGTTTCCAGTCGGCCCCGATCAGGTTGAGCATCAGTGCGGCGCGATAGGCATTGCCCGACTGGGCAAAGCAATAGAGTTGAAACTCTGACATGGGGTGTCCCGATATTAGTACTTGTATCTAGCGTGACAGTCTAAGGGCCGTACCCGCCGCGGACTGTCCTTCGAAGTGGGTTCCGGCAGATTTGAACTGCGCCAGCGGCTGGTTTTCATCGCTCGTTATGGTGAGAGCACCGCCTTCCATGGCCCATCGGCGGCTCATGTAGAAATTGCCTGGGCAACCACCATCTGGCGTGACAGTGCCAGCGCGCGCACTCTGCGCGCCATTGAATTCAAGGCCGCAGGACGGCGCGTTCGCTGTGCTCAGGATCCAGCGGCCTACCATTGTCTCATCGATCGGTGCAGGCGCCGGCGCCGACGACCCTAACGAGAACTGCTCGCCGGCACAGCCCGTCAGGGTCAGGACGACAAGTACGGTCCCGGCTGAAGGCCTCGCGGTCATCCTCACTTCATGGTTGGAATTACGAATTCGGCGCCTTCCTTGGTGCCGGTCGGCCAGCGGGACGTGATCGTCTTCGTCTTGGTGTAAAATCGGATCGAATCCGGTCCATGCTGATTAAGGTCGCCAAAGCCGGAACGTTTCCATCCGCCGAAGGTGTGATAGGCGAGCGGAACAGGAATCGCGAAATTGACGCCCACCATGCCGACCTGCACGCGATTGACGAAATCGCGCGCCGTGTCGCCGTCACGCGTGAAAATGGCCACGCCGTTTCCGTATTCGTGCTCCGACGGCAGCTTCACCGCCTCCTCATAATCTTTGGCGCGCACCACCGACAGTACTGGTCCAAAGATCTCTTCTTTATAGATCCGCATGTTCGGCTTCACGTCATCGAACAGACAACCTCCCATAAAATTGCCGTTCTCATAACCCTGCAACTTGAAGCCGCGGCCATCGACCACGAGCTTGGCGCCTTCCTTGACGCCGAGATCAACGTAGTCTTTCACCTTATTGAGATGTGCTTTGGTCACCAGCGGGCCATAGTCGGCCTGCGGGTCACTTGAGGGGCCGATCTTCAGGCTTTCTACACGCGGGATTAGCTTCTCAACCAAAATATCCGCGGTTTTCTTGCCGACCGGTACAGCGACCGACACGGCCATGCATCGCTCCCCGGCCGAGCCATAACCTGCGCCGACCAGAGCATCGACAGCCTGATCCATATCGGCATCGGGCATTACGATCATGTGATTTTTTGCGCCACCAAAACACTGGACGCGTTTTCCGTTCGCGCAACCGGTCGAATAGATATATTCAGCAATTGCCGACGATCCGACGAACCCGATCGCCATCACGCGGGGATCGTGCAACAACGCATCGACGGATTCCTTGTCGCCATTGATCACGTTGAGCACGCCGGGCGGGAGGCCCGCCTCGATCATAAGTTCCGCAAGCCGCATGGGAACGGAGGGGTCACGCTCCGAGGGCTTCAGGATGAAGGCATTCCCGCAGGCGATTGCGGGTGCAAATTTCCACATCGGAATCATTGCCGGGAAATTGAATGGCGTGATGCCGGCGACCACGCCGAGCGGCTGGCGGACGGAGTAAAGATCGATGCCGGGCCCGGCACCTTCGGTGAACTCGCCCTTGAGCAAATGCGGTATACCGCAGGCGAACTCGACAACCTCGATGCCGCGCTGAATGTCTCCCCGCGCGTCGGCGACGGTCTTGCCGTGCTCGGACGAGAGCAGTTTCGCCAGTGTGTCGTATTCCTTCTGCACCAACTCAAGGAACTTGAACATCACACGGGCGCGCCGCTGCGGATTGGTTGCAGCCCAGGCGGGCTGGGCGGCTTCTGCGTTGGCGATGGCCTGCTCGACTTCTGGCCGCTTGGCGAGCGCGACCCGGGCCTGCACTTCCCCGGTGTTGGGGTCGAAAACGTCGCCAAACCGCCCGGAAGCCCCCTTTACCGCCTTGCCACCGATGAAATGACCGATCTCACGCATGGTCGCACTCCTTCGCTACTTTTTGGGGACCGCGCCGGACTATCGGGCCGTTCGACGCCTTTTCGCGCCGATTTTTGCAGTTTTTTTCCCGTCGGTCACGGGTTGGCGGCCCTTTCGGGGGCGTTTTTCTTTCACCAACGATTAGCCTTTACCGCCTCTTAACAGCGCCAGTCTAGGGTCGATACAGGACGGCTCGTCCAGGAATTCGTACGCGTTGGGTAGGTTAAGCCATGGATATTGCCACCGGCTTGGGGCTAGCTGCCGGCGCAGTAGTACTCGTCGCCCTTATTATGATGGGTGGCGACCTCCGCATGTTTCTGGACTTACATGCGTTCATCGTCATTTTTGGTGGTTCGTTTGCCGCGACGCTGATCCGCTTTCCGCTCGCCTCCATTTTTCACGGCCTCCCGCTCGGCGCCAAATTCGCGTTTACGCTCCGCCGTATGAGCCAGCGCGATCTCGTTGACGAGATTGCCGGGTTGGCAGAGATCGCGCGCAAACAGGGGCCGATCGGCCTGGAGAAGGTCGAAATCGACGACCCATTTCTCGCCAAAGGCGTGCGTTTCATCGCTGACGGCTACGACGGCAATTTCATTCGCGACAATCTTGAACGCGACCGCGACAACTTTCTAACTCATCTCGACGAAGGCCAGAAGATCTACCGCGCGGTTGGCGATTGCGCGCCGGCCTTCGGCATGATCGGCACCTTGATCGGAATGGTGCAGATGTTTGCCAACATGACCGACCCATCCAAGCTCGGCCCTTACATGGCGGTCGCGCTGCTCGCGACATTCTACGGCGCTGCTCTCGCCAATCTGTTCTGTCTGCCGCTCGCCGACAAGCTGCACCTCAAGCTGGTGGACGAGGAAATAAACCGCACTCTCATCATCGACGGTATCTTGATGATACGCGAAGCCAAAAGCCCGACTCTGGTACGCGAAATGCTGCTGGCCTATCTGCCCGAAAAACACCGGCACTCCGAGGCCGACGACGAAGAACAAGCCGAACTGGCGGCGGCGTAGCGCAAGGCAAGCCTTTTCATGGCACGCAAGAAAGAAGCGCACGGCGGCGGTCACGGCTGGTTCGTCACCTTTGCCGACTTGATGGGTTTGCTTGTCGCGTTCTTCGTGATGCTCGTCGCTTTTTCCACCCAGGACCAGGCCAAGCTTCAGGTGGTCGCCGGCTCCATGCGAGATGCTTTCGGTGTTCAGGATCGGGTGCGCTATTCGGGCATCATCGAAGTGCTCGGCTTGCCGACAAGACCCAAGCTCAAGAATTCTGCTCATATCGATCCATCGGAAGCGTCAGCGACACCTTCGCCGGAAGAGAGCGACCGCCAGCGTACTTATGGTGCGCGTTTCAAAGAGGATCGAAAATTTTCGCTTGCCTCCGCCTCGCTACGCCAGGCTCTCCAGGAGATGCCGGAGATCACCGAGGCGTCGAAACACATTATGCTTGAGGAAACCAAGCAAGGACTCAATATCGAGATCGTCGACCAGGACGGCCGTTCGATGTTCGCAGATGGCGCCAAGGAACCCTACGAACGCACACGCAAGATAATTCAGAAAATCGCGCCACAACTCAAGGCGATGCCGTATCGCCTCTCGATTGTCGGTCATACCTCAACCAGCAAAGTACCGCCGAAGCCCGGCTACGGGCCATGGGAACTGTCAGCCGATCGTGCAAACGCCGTGCGTGAGATTTTGGAAGCGGAGGGTGTACCTTCGGGGAATATCTTCATGGTGGCCGGGAAGTCGGATACCGACCCGTTGTTCCCCGACGACCCGGCAACGGCGCCAAATCGCCGGGTCACGATTACCCTGATGCGCGAAGAGCCGCCGCTCCCCGACAATTTGAGCCCATAGGGATCGTCGATTTCCCACAGGCTGGGCTACGCCACCAGGAACCGACCGCAGAACTCCGGTATTCTCGGGGGGTAGGGCAGTGATATAAGGCCCGCCTGCGAAAACCCTTGGCGAATTTAGCAAACTTCAATGAGTAATGCCGCGAATGAAACGACGGCTCCTGTCGGGGCTGGTCCCGCGGGTGCCACCCATGACGCACCTCCGAGCCTGCTGGCTTTGGCTCTCGGCAGCGTCGGAGTTGTTTACGGGGACATCGGCACAAGCCCGCTCTATGCCTTCCGCGAAGCGGCGATAGCGGCAAGCGACAACCAGCCCGTCACTCGTGCGGTGGTTCTCGGTGTGCTTTCGCTCATCGTGTGGGCGCTCATCATTACTGTAACGCTCAAATACGTTCTGATCCTGCTGCGGGCAGACAACAATGGAGAGGGCGGCACGCTATCACTCACAGCCTTGGCAACGCGCGCGCTCGGCCGGCGCACAGCCTTCGTTTTCATTGTGGGCGTTATCGGTGCTTCGATGTTTCTCGGCGATTCAGTGATCACGCCGGCAATCTCAGTTTTGTCTGCGGTGGAGGGTCTCAAACTTGCGAGCCCCGCGTTCACCGAATTTGTCGTGCCGCTCACGGTCATCATTTTGATTGCATTGTTTGCTGCGCAAAGCCGTGGCACCGCCAAAGTGGCCGCTATGTTCGGGCCGGTCATGGTGGTTTGGTTTCTCTCGATTGCGATCGCTGGTGGGTTGCACATTCGTGACGATCCGACCGTACTTGCCGCCATAAATCCTTTTTACGGAATTGATTTTCTCATCCATCACGGTGCGATTGGCCTGGTCACGCTCGGTGCGGTGTTCCTGGTCGTCACCGGTGGCGAGGCACTGTACGCTGATCTTGGTCATTTCGGCCGCAAGCCGATTCAGGTTGCCTGGCTCGGTCTCGTTTTGCCGGCTCTGTTGATCAATTATTTTGGTCAGGGAGCCAAGGTATTGGCTGATCCCGCAGCGATCGAGAATCCGTTTTACCGCCTGGTGCCTGAGACATTTCTGTTGCCAATGATTGTTCTGGCGACCGCGGCGACGGTGATCGCGAGTCAGGCTGTGATTACCGGCGCCTATTCCCTGGTGCATCAAGCGATCCAGCTTGGTCTGCTCCCGCGGCTTGCAATCCTGCACACATCAGCCTCCCACGTTGGCCAAATCTATATTCCGCGGGTGACCATTGCGTTGATGATCGGAGTTCTATTGCTGGTCGGATTGTTCCGCACCTCGAGCGCGCTCGCTTCGGCTTACGGCATCGCGGTTGCGACCACCATGGTGGTAGACGGACTGTTGGCCTTCGTCGTGATCTGGAGGCTGTGGCAATGGCCTCTTTGGCAGACTTCGCTGCTGATCGCTCCGTTTGTCATCGTCGACGTGGTTTTCTTCTCTGCGAATTTCCTCAAGCTGTTCGAGGGTGCTTGGGCGCCCCTGCTTTTTGGTGCAAGTATGGTGCTGCTCATTCTCACCTGGCGCCGCGGCACCGGCATATTGATCAGCAAGACGCGACGCACCGAAGTTCCGCTCGACACTTTGTTCCGCAGCCTGGAGAAGAAGCCGCCGCATAGTGTGCCCGGCACAGCCGTATTTCTGACCAGCGATCCGGAATTTGCCCCAACCGCGCTATTGCACAATCTCAAACACAATAAGGTGCTGCACGAAAACAACGTGATCCTCACCATCGTCACGGCCGACACACCGCGCGTGCCGGAAGATGAGCGGGTGCGCATAACACCGATGTCGAAGCATTTCTCCAGGGTCTCGCTGAAATTCGGCTACATGGAACAGCCCAACGTACCAAAAGCCCTGGCGATCGCGCGCAAGCACGGATGGCAGTTCGATATCATGTCGACTTCGTTCTTCCTGTCGCGACGGGCGCTAAGGCCGTCGGCAAAATCAGGTATGCCATCCTGGCAGGATCACCTGTTCATTGCGCTGGCGAGGTCGGCGAGCGACGCGACAGACTTCTTCCAGATACCGACCGGACGGGTGGTGGAAGTCGGTACGCAGGTTACGGTCTAAAAGGACTGGTGTGACTAGCTCCCGTGCCAACCACTTGATTCGACGGGAAGAAACACCTCAATCGGGCTGCAGTTTTGCATGGCTTGTTTATCTGGATCGCGCAAATGCTTATGCTGAGCCTCCAAGGGCGGAGTTATAAGCCGCGGCCCACAGGTTTTTGCATCGCAATATTTTCCAGGTCATTCCATGTCCCACAGCGTTGCCGCGGCTCCTGGCGGCTCAGCCGCGGCTACTGATGGTCGTGACGCGCCGATCAAGGCCGGTTTCTGGCCGCTGACACTCGGCAGCATCGGCGTCGTTTACGGTGATATCGGCACCAGTCCTCTCTACGCACTGCGCGAGGCGGTCGTTGCAGCGACTGGATCGGGCGAGCCAGTAAGCGAGCCGATCGTGCTCGGGATACTTTCGCTGATCATCTGGGCGTTGTTTCTTGTCGTCACCGCAAAATACGTGCTGATCCTGCTTCGCGCCGACAACAAGGGCGAGGGCGGCACTCTTGCTTTGATGGCGCTTGCGTCACGCGCGCTCGTTCGTCGCGGCGGCGTCGTGATCCTGCTGGGGATTGTCAGCGGCGCGCTGTTCTACGGCGATGCCATCATTACGCCGGCACTGTCCGTGTTGTCGGCGATCGAAGGCATGAAAGTCGTGACGCCGGCCTTCGATGCCTATGTGGTCCCGCTGACAGTTATCATTCTCCTTCTCTTGTTCTCTGTGCAATCGCGCGGTACTGCGAATGTCGCCACATTTTTTGGGCCGATCATGCTGTTTTGGTTCACCGCCATCGCTGTCGCGGGCATCTGGCATGTAGGGCAAAATCTGATAGTGCTGCTCGCGTTCAATCCGTGGTACGGCGTGAATTTTTTCATTCACCACGGCATCGTGGCATTTTATACGCTGGGCGCTGTTTTCCTGGTGGTGACCGGCGCAGAAGCACTTTATGCCGATCTTGGTCACTTCGGTCGCGGCCCGATCAAGCTTGCGTGGCTGGTTGTCGTGCTGCCGGCGCTCACCGTCAACTACCTGGGGCAGGGCGCACTGGTGCTCGCCGATCCGAAGGCTGTCGAAAATCCTTTCTTCTTGCTCTACCCGGACTGGGCACTGGTTCCGATGGTATTGCTCGCGACCGTCGCGACAGTGATCGCGAGCCAAGCCGTGATCACCGGTGCGTATTCGCTGACAAGACAGGCGATCCAGCTTGGGCTGTTGCCGCGGCTTGAAATCCGCCACACCTCGGAAGCGTTGTTCGGTCAAATCTATATGCCGCGCGTCAATACGCTGCTTTTCATCGGTGTTCTGCTGTTGGTTGCGCTGTTTCGCTCATCGAGCGCACTCGCTTCTGCCTATGGCATTGCGGTCACCGGCACCATGGTCGTCACCGCGATGATGGCGCTTATCGTGATCTGGCGTGTCTGGCACTGGCCATTGATCGCAGCAGCCGCCCTGATGGTGCCATTTCTGTTTATCGATCTGACATTCCTTTCGGCCAATTTACTCAAAGTCTTTGAGGGTGGTTGGGTGCCGTTGGCACTTGGGGCGCTCGTGATGTCGGTGATGTACACGTGGCGACGAGGCAGCCGCCTGCTTTTCGAGAAAACCCGTCGATTGGAGACGCCGCTTGAAACGCTGGTGAGGAGCCTGGAAAAGAAGCCGCCGGCGCGGGTGCCTGGCACTGCGGTATTCCTTACCAGCGATCCGGTAAGCGCTCCCACCGCGCTTCTGCACAGTCTCAAGCATTACAAGGTTCTGCACGAGAAAAACGTTATCCTCACCATTGAAACAGCCGATACACCCCGGGTGGACCCCGCCGAGCGCGTGCGTATCGAGCCCGTCGGAAAAACGTTTTCACGAGTGACGTTGCGCTTCGGTTTCATGGAGACGCCAAATGTGCCGAAGGCGCTGGCGATTGCACGCAAGCTCGGCTGGCAATTCGACATAATGTCGACGTCGTTTTTCCTCTCCAGGCGATCTCTCAAGCCGGCTGCCCATTCAGGAATGCCGCGCTGGCAAGACCGGCTGTTTATCGGCCTGACCCGCGTTGCCAACGACGCAACTGACTACTTCCAGATTCCGACCGGGCGAGTGGTCGAAGTCGGAACGCAGGTGACTGTCTAGCGCCTACAAATGACTAATGCGCGGCGCCGTGAATTCCGTTAAAACCCCCTTCATTGGCGGACAATGGAGTTGCGGCAATGGCCGATGAAGTGCCGCGAGCGGACGAAGTAACGAACCTCACGCCGGAACAGGTCGCCACGGGCTTGCGCGAGGGTACCATGCTGCTGGTTGACGTGCGTGAACCAAATGAAACTTCGGTTGAAAGCTATCCCGACGCAGTAATTGTCCCGCTCTCGTCTTTCGATCCCACTGCGATTCCTGATCCGCAAGGCAAGCAGGTTGTTTTTGCCTGCCGTTCCGGACGGCGATCGATCACGGCCTCTGTTGCGGCCCAGGATGCCGGATATCCTTATAGCGCGCACCTGGCCGGTGGCATCATCGCCTGGAAGGCCGCAGGTCTTCCAACCGAAACCTGACTCGTTGTCGACCCGAGGCTTCCATGCGCCGTGTGCTTGTAATTGTCGCATTGGCTCTCTGCCCGTGCGTTAGCGTTTTCAATGCCGCCGCTGCGCAGAATGCGCGCCTGGTCAACGTGTATAACTGGTCCGATTACATCGAGCCAAAGGTCCTCGAAGATTTCACCAAAGAAACTGGCATCAAAGTCCAATACGATACCTTCGATGCGAATGAGACTCTTGAGACCAAACTGCTCGCCGGCAAGTCCGGTTACGATGTGGTGGTGCCCACGGCGTACTTTCTGGACCGGCAGATCAAAGTCGGCGTATTCCAGAAACTCGACAAACGTAAGCTTGGCAATCTCGGCAATGTATGGCCGGAAATCGCAAAACGGCTGGCCGTCTACGATCCGGACAACCAGTACGCGGTCAACTACATGTGGGGCACCACCGGGATCGGTTACAACGTTAAGGCGATGCGTGAGCGGTTAGGGCCCGACGCCAAGATCGACAGCTGGGATATCGTTTTCAGACCGGACAATCTGGCAAAGTTTAAGGACTGCGGCGTTCATATGCTGGATTCGGCTGACGACATTATGCCGGCAGCTTTGCACTATCTCGGCCTTGATCCGAATTCGAACGAACCGAAGGAGCTGGAAAAAGCAGCCGATCTTCTGATGAAAATCCGATCATCGGTTCGCAAATTCCATTCGTCCGAATATCTCAACGCGTTGGCAGCAGGGGAAATCTGTTTAGTGGTTGGTTGGTCGGGCGATATCAAGCAAGCGCAAAAGCGCGCCCTTGAAGCAAAGAATGGCGTCCAGATCGGGTATGCAATCCCGAAAGAAGGCGCACAAATGTTCTTCGACAATTTCGCCATTCCGAAGGATGCGGCTCACGTTGCCGAAGCGCACGCATTTATAGACTATCTTCTAAGGCCTGAAGTCGCGGCGAAAAACAGCAACCTAGTCGCCTATGCGAACGGCAATCTTGCAAGTCATCAATTTATCGACAAGTCGGTACTCGACGACAAGAGCATCTATCCGGATCCCGCAACTATGAGCCGACTCTATACAGTCAGCGCGCGCGATCAGAAATCTCAGCGCCTCCTGAACCGTTTGTGGACCAAAGTTAAGACCGGGCGTTGACTAATTTTTTGTCTTCGGGACGCCAGCGACGATGTAGCCAGAGCCATTGCTCCGGATGTTCGCGGATCCATCCTTCAATCACTGAGGTAATCACCTGCATGGTGCCGGGGATGTCGATTTTACCTTCGGCGTCGCGCGCGGGGACAATCGCCTCAGTCAAATCGATACGGAACCGGTGATCCGGCAAACGTACAATCCGGGTGCCGTGGATCGGGCAATCGAAATGACGGGCGAGGCGGGCGAGCAGCGGATTGGCCAAGGTGAGTTGACCAAAAAAGGTCACCGGGACGCCGCGCGCGTAGTATTGATCGACCAGCATGCCGACGTGAGCGCCACGCTCGAGTGCTGCGGCAATTTTCACCGGTGCCTCAAGGCCGGTCGAGATCAGCTCACCCATGCCACTGGCGCGCGTTTCGCGCAGCCAGCGATCAATGCCCGCAATATTTGGTCGTCGATAAAGGACTGCGCTATCGAGTTTGTAAGCCGCAGCGCAAATAGCCGGGAGCTCCCAGTTGGCGAGATGGGCAGCAAAGATCAAGGCAGGCCTGCCGTCGTTGGCTAGTTTCAGAAATCGATCAATAGTTTCTTGCGCAAACTCGATACGAGTCTGTTGCGCGGGATAATTTGAGTCGAAGTCCCACAGTCGATCAAGCTGGGAAAACTCTGCTGCAACGCGGCCAAGATTGTCCCAACAGCCGCGAAGAATGGCATCAGTCTCGAGTTTCGATTTTTCCGGGAAAGCGTTGGCAAGATTGGTTCGCCCGATCCGGTTTTCCGGCAACAGTGGCCCGATCCTCCGGGTCAACCCGCCGGCAAAATCAGCGATCTTGTCCGGATCGACCAGGCGCATGCCCTTGAGCAGTCCGATCGCGATTGTTCCGACCAGCGCTTCGCTTGCACGTTTAAAGCCGCGGCGCAGGCGCCGGGTTATCCGCCTCATGGCCATGCCGCTAGAAGCTCACGATCACTTTGCCGAACACCTCGCGGTTTTCCAAACGCGCGAGGCCCCGCTCGAAATCGGCTAGTTTAACCTCGGTATCAATAACCGGCACGATGCCAGCCGCCATCTTCGAAAGGCTGTCCCGAATGTTGCGTAATGACGCGCCAAATGAGCCGAAAATCTTGTATTGTTGTTGAAACAGCTGCATCAGGTTGATGGTCACGGTTGGGCCGGCGGTCGAGCCGCAGGTGACGAGACGTCCTCCGCGCTTGAGGCAAAGAAGCGAGCCATTGAAATTCTCCCCGCCAACGTGCTCGAAGACAACGTCGACGCCTTTCTTTACGGTCAGTTTGCGCGTGACGCCTTCGAAGCGTTCGGTCTTGTAGTTGATCACATGGTCTGCGCCGAGCGCCTTTGCCTTTTCGGCCTTCGCGTCGTCGCCGACCGTCGTAATAACCATACATCCGAGCGCTTTAGCCATCTTGATGGCGACCGAACCAATACCCGAGCCGCCGGCGTGCACAAGGATCGTCTCGCCGGGTTTGAGTTTGGCGTTGTCAAAAAGCATGTGTTCCACGGTGGCAAACGCAATCGGAGCGCAAGCAGCGTCGCGTAGCGACACACCTTCCGGGACCGGGATCACAAGCCGCGCAGGCAGGTTGACAAGATCACGAGCAAAACCGTCGACGTGGAAGCCCATAATACCGCCTACGTTTTCGCACAAGTTGTCGCGGCCCTCACGACACGCGGGGCAGTGTCCGCAAGTCATAGCGCCATACATCACGACTTTATCCGCAGGCTTGAATCCGGTCACGCCCTTGCCGAGCGAAGCAATTTCGCCTGCAGCTTCGGCGCCCACGACCAGCGGTAGCTGCCGCTTGGCGAAAGCCATGCCGCGATAACCCCATAGGTCGAGGTGATTGAGCGCCACCGCTTTGATACGAATTTGCACCTCGCCTTCGCCGGGTGGTGGCGGTGCGGGTACGTCGGCAAGCTCCAGCTTGCGGTCGGCGATCAACCTCAATGCGCGCATTGCTGAACGGCTTGCACAGCCATCAGGCCGGCTCAAGCCCCATAACCAACGATACGTTCTGCCCGCCGAAGCCGAACGAATTCGAAATAGCATGGCGCATTTTCGCATCACGCGCCTGATTGGGCACAACGTCGAGCGGAATTGCAGGATCGGGAATTGTGTAATTTATGGTCGGCGGTATTCGCTGGTGCTGGAGGGTAAGCAATGTGAACACAGCCTCTACCGCGCCGGCTGCCGAAAGCGTATGGCCGATCATTGATTTGTTGGAAGAGATAGGCAGGGTCTTCAGGCGCTCGCCGAAGACATTTGCGCAGCCGAAATATTCCATTTTGTCGTTTTCCGGTGTGCTCGTGCCATGCGCATTGATGTAGTCGATATCGCTCGGTGTTAGACCCGCGTCCATGATAGCATTCGCGATACAGCCGATGATCGGTTTGCCGTCGGGACTGGAGCGGGTTCGGTGAAAGGCGTCAGTCATCTCACCACAGCCCTCAATGACCCCGAGAATCTTGGCGCCACGCGCTTTGGCGGCGTCGTAACTTTCCAGAACCAGCGCGCCGGCGCCTTCCGCCATGACGAAACCGTCGCGATTCTTTGAGAAAGGCTTGGCTGCCGCCTGAGGAACATCGTTGCTCGTCGACAGCGCTGAAAGCAACGAAAAGCGAACGACCGCCTCCGGTGTAATAGAACCGTCAGTGCCAACGCAGAGCGCGGCATCGGTCTCGCCACGGCGGATCGCTTCGACCCCGAGCTGAATGGCGGTTGCGCCGGAGGCACATGCCGTTGAGAGCGATATTGGTGAACCTTGCGTGCCGAATTTCTCGGCAAGGTGGCCGGCGACGGAGCCGAGCTGGAAACGTTCATGATACTGGGGAAAATCCTCGGACACTCGCAAAAGATCGGCATAGGTGACTTTGTCATTGGCGCCGGCTTTGGCGCTGATCTCGAGCCGCTGCGGCCATTCCACTTCGATCGGGGGAACTGCGAGGAAGAGGGGACCCGGGAATTGACCGGGTGCACCGATCTTGGATTGTACCACTGCCTCGTCAGCCGCCATCTCCGCAATCGCCTCCGTCAGTTTTGCGGCGCAAGGTTGCGGCGGCAAAAAGTCTATCGTGCCAGCGATGCGGGTCTTCAGGGCATCGGTTGGAAAGCGCGTAATGGCTCTGATGCCGGATTCGCCGGCGGCCAGCTTTCGCCAGTTGTCGGCTTTTCCAGCGCCGAGCGATGTTACAACGCCGAGCCCGGTCACTACGACGATCGGCCGACCCTTACTGTCTCTGCCTGCTGTCATGTTCGCTTGCTCCTCAGCCGATGCGCTCGACGAGCGCAAGGCCTTCCCCCCGCCAGTGCCCGACGCCGGTCACCAGTATTTGCCTTAATTCCCCCTTCATCGGCCGCTCCAGACCGGTCGAGTCACTGGGCGGAAACAGTCTACCATGGCCAAGCGCTATCGTAGCGAGCGCGACGTTCATGGGAAATTGCGGCTCCAACCCATGTCCGAAATATGATCCGGTCGCGCGAATGGCAAGCTCGCCCTGCGCTTCCAGGAATTTGCGTTCCTCCGCCGTCGCAGGGTCGGCACCGGTAGCGCCGGACAAGACCGCAATTTGCCCTGCCTTGAGTTTGTCCTTCAGCTTTTCCCAAAGTCGCGAGAGAGTGGCCGTGATGGTACCCGGCTTGCGACTAGCCCGATCCGCGACCACGGCCACCAATTTTGCGAGCGGTTTTGCGCCGCGCGCCTCTGCGTGTTGGCGTGCCTCAATGACCAGGAAGGCGCCGAGGGACCCGAGTGCGAAACCCTTTCCGCCGCGCTCCCACACTGGGGAAAATTTGTTTTTCAAAACAAAGCTTGCGAAATCAAAAAGCAACAACATGTCGGGCCGCTCACTGTTAAACGAGCCGCCCACGAGTGCGATATCGCTTTGCCCGGCTCCAATACGTGCATGCGCTATCCGAACGGCATCGATACCGGCCATTTCTTCGCCCATGAAAGTACGCGACGAGCCAGTCACGCCATGGACGATCGATATATTGCCGGCAAGCAAATTGGATAGCTGAGCCAGAAACAGCGTCGGACGTAGATCGCTCATCAGGCGCTCATTGAGAAAAGCGGCCGGATTGGCGGCGCCTGGCATTCCGCTCAAAATGTTAGAATCTACGGCGACGTCGCGCTCGCCACCGCCAGCAGCAACGATCATATCCATCCGCGCCAGAATATCTGCTTGGCCTTTAACGCCTGCGGATTCGAGCGCAAGGCCGGCGGCGTAGGTTCCGATGCGCTGCCAGTTCTCCATCTGCCTCTGATCGCCCTTTTTCGGAATCTGGGCGTCAAAATTGATCGGCGCCAACGAGTGGACCACGAATGGCGCAAAGATCGTTGCATCGGCATTGGGTTCGGCCTGCATCAGTTTTTGCCAATGTGCTTCAGCGCCTTCTCCGAGACACGAAACGATTCCAACGCCTGTGATCCAGACCTCCCGTGCCCCCTCAACCATCTGTCAGGGCCCCGACTGGAAAGCCGATCTGCGCCGCGACCGCGCGCATGTGCAGTTTCATTTCATCGTTCGGAAAATCCGTGATGCGAAACGTCACCATGGCATCACAGATCGCTTTATCATCCAGCGTGATGCTGGCTTCAGTCACGCTAAAGCCGGATCCCTCGTGGACCAGCGTCGCGTTTACCGACAATGTCTGGCCCGGCTTTGCGAACATGCGGAACTTTGCGTCCTTGACTGCTGCAAGAAACGGCATCCGCTGCAAGCGGTTGGCAGCAAGGACAAGCCAGCCCGAAGCTTGCGCCATTGTTTCGAGAAGCAGCACCCCAGGCATCAATGGCAGCCCGGGAAAGTGCCCCTCAAAAATTGTACTTTTGGTGGGAATTGTTGCCTCAGCCCTGATTTTTTGTTCGGCGAGGTTTAATTCAACAATCCGGTCGATGAGCTGAAGGTACTCAAGACGCATGTGATCCCGCGCACTAAGCTCCCTTGGCGGCGACGAGCTCGTCGATACGGGCGCTTAGGTTTTTAAGCACAAAATATTGGTCGGTGGTGGCCTTCCCGTCATTGACCTCTTGTGTCCATTGCTCAAGGGGAAGCTTGATCCCGAAGGCCTTGTCGATGGCAAATGCGATATCGAGAAAATCCAGGCTATCGATGCCAAGATCATTAATCGCGTGGCTTTCCGGCTTGATGGAATCGCGGGGAATATCGCAAGTTTCCGCGATGATGTTGGCTATAGTGTCGAACGTCGAAGACATCTGTAACTCGCTGGTTGAGGTCCAGGACTGGCAAGTGGACGGCTAACGCGCCCAAGCCCCGCGCCATAGCCCCCAATCCGCAGTCCATCGCAAGCAATTGGCTGCCCGTATAGCGAAGCAATACGGCAAGTTCAATGGCGACGGGCACTTAGCGCATAAATCGCGCGTCAACTGGCTGGAATGGGACTACATAGGCGTTATGGACCTACCAGCGGTCTTTACTGGTCTCTATCGGCGTGCAATTGCGGCGTCCGGAAAGCGCACAATCCTGGTTCTTGCGCATCGCCGCCATAGTATCTGCCAGCCAGATCCCGACACCAATCAGTGCGACCACGGCAAAGAATGCCGCGAAGTTCACTATCATCCGATGGCGATAATCGTCGGCACCCTCGTCACGTTCATATTTTGTCAGATCCTCAACCGGAGATGGGGTCGGTGATCGCGCGCCGCCGCTGCCGCGGCGAAACTGAACGACGCGCGGTTCATTTTCGGACGGTGGTAGTTCCCGATCGGGCATGAGTCATTCTATCATGTCTTGGGAAGCTGGTTAGGACATACAGAATGACCCGTATCGCTCTCGTCGCTGTTGGCATTTTTGCCATCTGTACAGGACAAACGGCGCAAGCCGAGGACATTTTAGCTGGTAGTCTGAAAATATCTGCACCCTGGGTGCGTGCCACTCCGAGTGGTGCCTCCGTTGGTGGCGGGTACATGAGTATCACCAATACCGGAACGACATCTGATCGTTTGGTGGGTGGTTCATCCGACCTTTCGGCCCGGTTTGAAATTCATACGATGAGCATGGATAACGGCGTGATGAAGATGCGGCCGGTTACCAGCGGCGTTGAAATCAAGCCGGGACAAACCGTGCAATTTAACCCCGGCGGCTATCACGTGATGTTTGTGGGATTGAAAAAGCCTTTTGAGCAGGGACAGCAGGTTCCGGCGCTCTTGCAATTCGAGAATGCCGGCAAGGTCGCTGTGAAATTCACAGTCGAGTCTATTGGTGCTCACTCGGGCGGCCATTCCGAAATGCCTGGGGGCGGACAGATGCGGCACGGTCGTTGATCTACGGCGCCGCTTCTTGAGGCTTTGCGAGCAAGCGCGGACTGCGTCGCCTAAATATTTCGCGAGAGGAAACAATTTCGGTGCTTCTGCGTTTCCCAACACCGGGGGAAACAATGGAGGCTGAGATGAGACTGGTGGTGCTGGGTACGGCCCTTGGTATGGCGCTTGTCTGCGGAAGTTATGGTCCGGGACCGCGGTGACGCCGTGGTTCGTGAGCATGTCGATCATGGGCATCACTATGGCTGGTACAGACATCATGCCGAATGCCGCACGGTGAAGGTTCGTACGCGTTTGCCGAATGGTGACGTGATCGTAAAGACGCGGCGCAGCTGCTAGTCAACGCAGGATCGCATGCGATAGGTCCCGGCGCGGCCGTGCGTCGGGACAGCGTATTTTGCTGCGCTATTTAGGTTCCGCGAAGGCAAGTTTCTCATTGGCTGGCGGCAACATCCGGAAAACGTTGAGTGTCATCGAAATCAGGACGTAATACCCGAGGATACCGACCAGCTCGACGGTAGCCGCGTCGCCAAGAAAGGTGTGCACGCGTTTATAGGTCCGGTCGCTTACACGCCTAGTCTTGTAGAGTTCCTGGATGAAATCATAAATCGCACGCTCGTCTGCGGGAGCGGATTTCGGCGCCCGGCCGGCCCGCAAATCGTCGATCGTTTTCGGCTTGACGCCGCCCTTTTCCGCCATGGGAGCATGCGCAAACCATTCGTATTGTGCGCGCCAAAGCCGGGCGGTGCACAAGATAGCGAATTCCGACAGACGCGCCGGCAGTGCAGTCTTGTAGCGGCAGTAACCGCCAAGCGCTTGAGCGAGATGGCCGAAATCTGGTGCATGCATCCAAACGGCAAAGGGCCCGCGTGGCGTGATGGACGCGCCGCGAGGACCGGAACGGATTGCTTCGAGCAATGCGCGCTGCGTATCGGTCAAGTGGGATTCCTCGATCAGGGCAAGGCGTGGCGCGGGGCGCTTGGCAGGCATGGGGGATCCTTGGGAAAGCGGCTGGAAAATGTCAGGATGTGCATTATAGCGAAAAATGCGGCCTGCCTATCCGCGAGGCGCTCTCGGTTATTCGACAACGGCAGTGACTTTTAGCAGCCCGCGGTCCGTCATGCGGAGGGCTCGGGCGGCTGCCAGTGACAGATCGAGCACACGGCCCTTGGTGAAAGGGCCGCGATCGTTGACTACCACGACGACGCTGCGTTGCGACCTGGGATCGGTGACGCGCAGGCGAGTACCCAAAGGAAGGCTGCGATGGGCGCAGGTGAATTTTTTTGGATCATATCGCTCGCCGCGCGCTGTTCGCCCTGAATAATCAGCGCTGTAGAAGGCCGCCACCCCCGAAAACCGGCTTGACCCTCCAGCATAAGCGTGGCCAAGCGGGAGGGACGATACCAATACCACTCCCGCTACTATCCACCTGCCGAGGTTCATTGATCCCCTCCGTCCACGCGGCTTTTGGACCATGTGGATATGGCGGAGTTCTGTCGAAACGATCACTGCTCGCTAAATTTCCAAACGACGATCCGAAAGCAAATGTTCCAGAAAAAGATTCAGAAATTATGAAGAGGTATGGACAGTGTTTTTCGCCCGGTGTGCCGCCTTCGTTTTCGCAACGTTCCTCCGGGCGCCGTTGCGTGAATGCTTGCGGCCTTCAAGGTGGTCAAAGGTTATTTGCGCGCGTTCGCGACATTCCTCGTGCAGTTTTTCGAGTTCTTCGTCGGTGAGATCTTCGATCGCAGCAAATTTACGCGACGCTCTATTTGAAACGAGGCAGCGCCTGTTTCAGCCGGGCTATGCCCGTCCAAGGGTCCTTGCGCAGGCGTGAGAGGCGCTGGTTCAGATTTAGTACGGTGTACTGGTTGGCTGCTTTCAGGTTAGGCAACTCGGACCAATCAATTGGCACCGACACCGGTGCGCCGGCACGGGCGCGGGTGGAATACGGCGCCACTGCTGTGGCCTCGCGGCTGTTGCGCAGGTAGTCAATGAAGATGCGCTTGCTGCGCTTGGCCTTCGTTGCGGTGGAGACATAGCGCTCAGGCGCATCGGCCTCCATGGCTTCGGCAACGGCCCTTGCGAAACGTTTGGCCTCTTCCCAGGGTGTCGGCTTGATTGGCAATACGACATGCAGGCCTTTACCGCCGGAAGTCTTGAGGAATGTCGTTAGCTTGATGCTTGCAAGCCGTTCGCGCACGTCGCGTGCTGCCGACACGACATCCTTCCAGCCGGTGCCGGGTCCTGGATCGAGGTCGAACACCAAGCGATCGGCGCGTTCGCGGTCGTCTATGGTCGTGCCGCGCGTATGGATTTCCAGCACGCCGCCTTGGACCAGCGCGATTAAGCCGGCCAGATCATTAATGGAGATAATCTTGTCGCCCTTTTCAGCGACGAGATGAAGGTACTCCGTCGGAATGCCGGCACGCGCGTGCTTCTGGAAAAAGCATTGTCCCGAGGCGCCCTCCGGACAGCGGACGAGGGCGATCGGCCTGCCGGCGACGTGTGGCTGCATCCATTTCCAGACCTGCACGTAGTAGTCCGCAAGATCATGCTTTGTGACGCCAGCATCGTCCCAATAGATCCTGTCAGGATGCGAGAGACGGACTCCGGCGACGCTGACGTCGGCTTTTTTTGCCGGCGCGCTTCGTTTGATCGACGCAGTCCGGCTGATCGCAGCCACAGCCTTCTCGCGCACCACTTCCTTCGCCGATTTGTCTTCTCGAACCCCCTGGAACGATGCCTGACGCACGCGATCGCCATGTGTCCAGCCGTGAAAATCAACCTCAACCACCATCTTCGGATTTACCCAGATCGGTTTGCGAACGCCCCGTTCTTCCGCGGGGATTGTTTCGAACGGAGATTTAGCGGTCTCGATCGATTTGAGCCGGCGAAAAAGTGACCGCGCGACGTCGTGGGTAAAACCGGTGCCGGTGCGGCCGGCATAGTGCAATTTGCCGTTCTCATAGTAGCCGAGCACAAGTGCGCCGACGGCGCGCGCGTCTGCGGTCGATGGTACGACACCCGCGACGACCAATTCCTGGCGGTCCGAACATTTTGTCTTGATCCAATCGCGCCCCCGCCCGGAACGATAGGGAGCGTTGGCAATTTTCGAAATGATTCCTTCAAGTCCCATTCTACAAGCGTGTTGCAACAACGTCGTTCCGCGTTCGGTCAGTGACTCGCTTAGTCGCAGAGGCGCGCGCGCCGGCAGACCTTCGAGTAGTTTTGCCAACGCATTTTTTCGTGCCGTAAGCGGCAATGGCCTTAAATCGGCGCCGTCGACGTGGAGAAGATCGAAGACATAAAAAATCATGCGATCGTGTCGGCTTTCCTTCAGATCCTGCTGAAGCAAAGAGAAACTGGAAATACCGTCGTCGCCCTCAACGACGAGTTCACCATCGATGAGCGCGTTCCTGACCGGGAGCTCGGCAATTGTGTTTGCGATTGTCGGAAATTTCTCCGCCCAGTCGAGCCCTTTGCGGGTAAGCAGCTGGACCTTGCCGCGATCGAGCCTCGCCTGGATCCGATAGCCGTCGAATTTGATCTCGTGCACCCAGTCGCCACTGTCGGGCGCTTTGTCCGCCAGGCTCGCGAGACACGGGGCAACGAATTGGAGCAGGGGAGCCTTTGGTGCAGTTGAAAGGCTGTCGGCACCGACTGTTTTTGCGATTTTACGGATTGGCAAAATCGCTGAAGCGCGGGTCTTCGTCTTTGCTTTGTTGCTTCGCCATATTTTTTTCGGACCGCTGGCGATCTCGTTCATCGTGCGGCCAGTCGTCGCTGAAAGAGGCTTCTCCTCCAGTATATCTTTGTCGCGGGCGGATCGCGCAGCACCGTCATTTTGTTTGAT
Source organism: Pseudolabrys sp. (assembly GCA_035623095.1). Lineage (GTDB taxonomy): Bacteria > Pseudomonadota > Alphaproteobacteria > Rhizobiales > Xanthobacteraceae > Pseudolabrys. The sequence goes on along the minus strand of DASPUD010000105.1, from coordinate 4,475 downwards.
CAACAGCCAGTTGTTGCGTTTTTCGCCTGACCGGCGATGCATGCGGACCAAATGCCAGCCGCCGTGCAGCTTCTGACCATCGAGAATGAACGCGAGGTGGCCTTTTGCAATTCCTTCGTGCGGGTCATTCTCAGGCTGCCAGTGGCCGCGGTCCCAGATCATCACCGTGCCACCGCCGTATTCTCCCTGCGGGATCGTGCCTTCGAATTTGTTGTATGCGATCGGATGGTCCTCGACCTCGACCGCCAGCCGCTTTTCGCCCGGGACCAGACTGGGCCCGCGCGTCACCGCCCAGCTTTTCATGACGCCATCGAGTTCAAGCCGCAGGTCGTAGTGCAAACGCCGCGCCGCGTGTTTTTGGATCACGAACGCATTGCCCCGCCGGCGAGCCACTGCACCTTTCGGTTCGGCGGTAACACCAAAGCGCCGCTTGGCACGATAGGTCTTGAGCTGCGGCTTTTTTGACCGGGGCATGAGCCAACAGTCCCACCTTTAGTGATCGGGCGCTAGCCCGCCTAATTCATGTCAATGAAAAACCCCGCGCAGATGACGTCGCGCGGGGTTACATGACAAGCGACGCAAATTAAAACGGACGAACTTACTCTCCGCCGCTCGCCAGCACCGCGCGAGTCGTTTCATCCGGGCCGAAGTCCTCAGCGCTGTTGACGTGAAGCAGTTCGGCGAGGCGCGTACGGGCACGATTGACGCGCGACTTGATCGTACCGACAGCGCAGCCGCAGATTCCGGCTGCTTCTTCATACGAAAAGCCAGATGCGCCGACCAGTATCAGCGCTTCGCGCTGGTCTGCTGGCAACTGTGCCAGCGCCTCACGAAACTCGCGAAATTCAACATGGCCATACTGATCGGGCTGCGATTTAAGCGACTCCGCGTGATGCCCGTCGCTGTCCTCGACCTCGCGGCGGCGCTTGCGATATTCGGAGCGGAAATGGTTGCGTAGGATTGTGAACAGCCATGCCGACATATTGGTGCCGGGCTGGAACGAGTCGATATTGGCGAGGGCGCGCAGCAGCGTTTCCTGGACGAGGTCGTCGGCGCGATCCACGTTTCCGCACAAGGAAATCGCGAACGCGCGGAGGCTTGGCACCGCACCGAGAACGGCTTTGCGAACCGACTCGTCCATCGGCATTAGCGCTCATCCTTCTTGCCGTCGCCTTCAAGGCGTTTGATGAGATCACTGAACCGATCAGGAACGCCTTGGTTCACGACCTCGTCGTACATGGCGCGAAGTTGCTGCCCAAGACGTGCTTGTACATCGCGGCCCAGCTTTGCTGGTTTCGAATTGACCTTTTTGCTGCCAGTCGCCGCGGCTTCCATTGGATTTCGCTGTCCCACAGGCTTTCGTTCGTTCATTTTTCGACCCCAACTTCCGAGGCCCTCGGGTAGGCCTCGGTTGTCCCCTTGGTTCTGTTCAAAACCCGTGAATTGGCAGATGGTTCCCCCAGAAAGGAACTTTTTTGCGACCGGGGCGTTGCCGCGCTACAGGTTACCTAAGAGCGTAGGGGGCACAGGCCCAGCCGACCACGACGCGCATTGATTCGGGAGGGATTCTTGTCGACATCTCAAGCAGTTGCTCAGCACTTGCCGTATCTTCGCCGCTATGCCCGGGCCCTTTCCGGGAGTCAGGCTTCGGGCGATGCCTATGTGGCGGCGACGCTTGAGGCCTTGGTCCAGGATCCAAAGGTCCTGGATACAGGCATTTCGACCCGCATCGCCTTGTACCGGCTGTTCACGAAAATTTGGAATTCAGTTTCGCTCAACGGCAAGTCATCGGGTGGCACGCTGAATCATCCGGTCGAGCGTCACCTTGCTCAGATTCCACCGAAACCGCGTCAGGCATTCCTTCTGGTCGCGCTCGAAGGATTGTCTGAAGATGACGCGGCGAAAGTATTGGATGTCGATGCTCCGACGTTGCGCGAGCTCGTCGAAGAATCCGGCCGCGAACTCGCCGCTGAAATTGCGACCGACGTTCTGATCATCGAGGACGAGACATTTATCGCGCTCGACCTCGAGAGCCTGGTCGAAAGTCTCGGACATCGCGTGCTCGGGGTTGCCCGCACACATGCCGAAGCTGTTGCTCTCGCCAAAGCGAAGCGGCCCGGAATCATCCTTGCCGACATTCAGCTCGCCGATGGCAGCTCGGGCCTTGATGCCGTGAACGAAATGCTGCGTTCGTTTGAGGTACCGGTAATTTTCATTACCGCTTATCCCGAACGGTTCCTCACCGGGGAGCGGCCCGAACCGGCGTTCCTGATTGCCAAGCCGTTTCAGCCCTCGACAGTGTCCGCGGTACTGAGCCAAGCCTTGTTTTTCGAGCGCAATGCCAAGCGGCGCGAGCGGCGGGCCAGCTAGGAAGTCCGACCGGTTTTTTGTGCAAGAGAGTAGCCCAGCAATACCGCTTCAATGAGCATCACGAGGTGGGCTTCACGCTTCTTCGCGAGCGGAGAAGGGACAACAGCAGAGCGACCACGCATCGCCCGGAGGACCGCTACTCCGGCAACTCCCAATACTCCATAAGCTGAGCCTATGATCAATCGGGCTGGTAGTGGCCCATATTCCAGTTCCAACACCAGCGAGCCGGCGGCAGTAAATTGAGATATCGCCACGACCGCGCAAACAAGAACGGCTATGCCGAGCACAGTACGGAGCAGCATTCGGGACAGCAACTGCTGGAATGCGAGCCCGGTAATCGGGTTCAACCGCATGGCATCAACGGCGGTTTGCAAGTCCGGCGAGAAATCCAACGCCCGCCGCGACGGTTAACATGAGCAATGGCCGGCTTTCGACCTCATCAGCAAGCTTGGCGGCGGCACCAACACCAAAGCGTTTCGCCGCGCCGGCGGCCTTTTGGCTTAAGCCCGCTGCGCTTGTATTTACGCGAGTCATAATGCGCTCGAGTGACTCGCTGACAAAGTCACCGACATCATCCGAAGCGTCGGATGCCTCGCGACGGGCCGCGCCGGATAGCCGGCGCAGGCGTTTCTCAAGATTGCCCATCAGTTCTTCAATCGCAGTGACTTCGTCTGCGGTCACGGATTTTGCTGTGCGTGCGGCCATTTTTATCCCGGAAGACGATGGATTTCGTCAAGTCAAATCGAAGAAGAAACGTGGGCCGGGCGGAAAATGTTCCCGACAGCAACAGCGTCTTTCGGTTTTGCAAATCGAGGCACTCTTGGTGCAACGGTTGATGCCACACTGCGTTAATTTTGTTTGGCTCCCTTGTGACAATTCCGGGTCCGGAATGAGCTAGGAGCTGCAAAATGGGTACATTCATTGACAGGTCATCCGCGGGACGTATTCATACAAAAACCGCGTCAAATAGCGTCGAGTCCAGTGCACCCGCATCATGTGCCGGACGGTGACAAAGCGGCTGCCAGGGTAAGTAAAATGTCCGGGGCGCAGGAAAACGAATTCGCCAAGCTTGAGAGGAGCTACCGCGAACTACAGGCTCAGGTGGGCGCACAGGCTTTGGAGCTGAGCCTGTTGCGGGCGCGCTTTGCTCGCTATGAATCCGCGCTGCGTGGTTCGCAAGTCACGGTTTACACCCAGGATCGCGACCTTCGTTACACCTCCATCAGCAACGCGATAATGGGCCAGTCTGTTGAGGATATTCTGGGACACACCGACACCGAGCTCCTGCCGCCGGAAAGTGCTCCAGCTATCGTCGCGATGAAACGTGACGTACTCACAAGTGGCGAAGCAAAGCGGGCCGAAGTGACATTCGAAGATGCCGCAGGAATTCGCTGGCATGATTTGCATATCGAGCCATTGCGCAATGATTCCGGTGAGGTCATCGGTTTGGCCTGCGCGTCGGTCGACGTTACGGAACGTAGGGAGGCTGAAGCGCATCTGCGGCTACTGCTGCGTGAACTAACCCATCGTTCGAAAAATTTGCTCGCAGTGATCCAGGCAATGGCGCGGCAAACAGCGCGTCATGTTGGCTCGATCGACGGCTTCCTCGCCCAATTTGGTGCCCGGCTGCAGGCGCTCGCGGCGTCGCACGACCTCCTGGTGCGCGAGAGCTGGTATGGAGCTTCGCTTGACGAGCTGGTTCGCTCGCAGCTCGGGGCCTCCCTGGGGCAGGTTTCAATCGAAGGCCCCGCGGTGGCCCTCAAACCAGAAGCAGCGCAGAATCTTGGGCTCGCCTTGCACGAACTTGCCATCAATGCTGCGAAATTCGGCGCCCTGTCGGTACCAACAGGACGCATAGCCATTACCTGGAGCCGTCGTGAAACCGGGGCAGGCTCGGTGGAACTCGATTGGCGGGAAGAATCTGGCCCCAAGGTCAAGGTTCGGCGCAAAAAGGGGTTCGGCAGTATGGTCATCGAGCGCAATCTGGCGCGCGCGCTCGATGCGAATGTGAAGCTGGATTTCGACCCCAACGGGCTGCATTGTCTGATCGTCATCCCAGCAAGCCAAATCCTTGCTGCTCGTTGAGGGCGGCTGGAACATAATTC
>DASPUD010000104.1:0-5696 GCA_035623095.1 Pseudolabrys sp. | reverse complement strand
AATATGCCGGGCATGAGCGGTCTTGAGATGCTACCAAAGGCAAAAGAGAAACGACCCGACGTCCCTGTGATCATGATCACTGCGTACGGCGATGCAGAGACCAAACGCAAGGCATTGGAGGGCGGTGCCGAGGCGCTTTTCACTAAGCCAATCGATTTTGGAGCGCTTCGCAGCGAGATTGATATACGTGTCGAGCGGGCTGCATAGATGAACTTCGTGTCTTGTCCGCTTTTGGCCCTTAGCAGACATTGCTGATCGCACTGCACATGTCCGCTATTGGGGGTAAAGCGGACGTTGGGTGCAGCGCAAATGTCCGCTTTTGACCCAAAGCGGACATGGGCGGGGCCTTCCCCAGTGCAGGCGCGAGCCATTACGATCCGGATCCTGAGCCTGAGGGGAGCGACACAATGAGGCGGCGTGAGTTCGTTACGTTTCTCGGCGGTGCGGCGGTGTTGTGGGCGGGTATCGCACGCGGACAACAGTCGGACCGACTGCGGGTCATCGGCGTGCTTCAGGGTCTGGCCTCTAGCGATCCTGAAGGGAAAGCCCGGTACGTCGCGTTCAAGCAAGTGTTACAACAATTGGGCTGGTCAGACGGCCACAATGTGCGGATCGACCTTCGCTGGGGTGAGGGCAATGCCAACATCATGCGCCGACAGGCGGCAGAGTTGGTTGCGCTCTCGCCCGACGTCATTCTGACCACCGGCACCGAAGCCACTGAGCGCGTGCTTCAGGCTACCCGCACGGTGCCGGTGGTGTTCGCAGTAGTCACGGACCCCGTCGGCGGTGGTTTGGTGAAGCGTCTATCCCGGCCCGGCGGCAACGCCACTGGGTTTATGCAGGCTGAATATAGTCTGAGTGGAAAATGGCTGGAGTTACTTAAGCAGATTGTGCCGAATGTAAATCGCGTTGCGGTCTTTAGGGATCCGACCGTAACCGCGGGGATCGGCCAATTCGCTGTCATACAGTCCGTGGCGCCGGCGGTCGGCCTAGAGGTGACCCCAATCAATACTAACGATGCCGTGAGCGATATCGAGCGTGCCGTTTCAGACTTCGCGGGCGAGTCAAATGGCGGACTAATTGCGACAGCTAGCGCCTCAGTAATCACTAAACGCGAGCTGATCGTATCGCTTGCCGCACGGTACAAACTTCCTGCGGTGTATTTTAACCGCGACCTCGTTTCCAGCGGCGGTTTGATCTCTTATGGAGCTAACTTTACCGAAATGTACAGGCGAGCGGCGAGCTATGTAGATCACATCCTCAAGGGCGAGAAGCCAGGCGATCTGCCGGTCCAGGCGCCGAACAAATATGAGCTTGTGATCAATCTCAAAACTGCAAAAGCACTGGGCCTCACAATACCGCCTGCGGTGCTCGCCCGCGCCGACGAGGTGATTGAATAATTCGCCATGTCCGCTTTTGGCCCAAAGTGGACATCGTCTACTGCACCGCACACATGTCTGCTTTCGGGGGTAAAGCGGACATAGCTCTCGCATCGCTAATGTCTGTTTATGAGCGGACAGATGAGACAATTTCCTCTTCTGGGAGTGTGGTTGGAAAGTTAAAGTAGCCTGAGGCTCGTTGTTGATCCAACGGAGCGCTGGCATGGCCACTTCGTCTCGACCAAAGCCGCCGCGAAGTCGGGTGGTCATTACCACGCGAGATTTGGCGCGCCGTATGCGCAAACGTCTCAATAAGACGACAGAGGAACTCAATAAGACGACAGAGGAAATTGAGGCAGCGGTAGCTAAAGTTGGGAACAGCGCGGACACTGCCGTTAAAGCGTTAGAAGCGGAACGGACCTGATGGAAAGGTACATGTCCGCTCTTGGCCGCTAGCCGACATCGCGTTGTGCGCTGCATATGTCTGCTAATGACCCAAAGCGGACATTCCCAACCCGCCACAATGGCGTAGCCTGATCTTCTGCGCGTCGTGAATTGATGGCAAATGCGGGCTGATGTTCGAGAATTAACTCGGGCTCATATCTGCGTCGCAGTGATAAGCCCGCTGACCTGTGGCTCGCTTTCAATCCGCCAAAGGCGGCGCACTAAGGCATCCACGCGATCGGCGCTGAGATGCTTTTGGGCTAATAGACGAAACTTCTCTTCCATCTCGGCATCCGTCATCGGGTTCTTGTAGTGGCCGCGATGGTATTCGACGCGGAAGGTCTTGCGAGCGCCGGATTTCAGAACAATCTCCAACTCGCACAAGTTGCTGAGTTCAGGTGTTTCGGCTTCATCCGATGGCAGGCATTTGATGCGGCTTACAAGTTCGAGCAGAGCTTTGTCGTGGAGATAGGGATCGTCGTAGTATTCAGGTTCGATGTTTCCGTACTTGAGCACCAGACCCGCCGCATAGGGTATGCTGTGATCCGCGGTCTCATGCGTCTGCGGTCGCCACTTGTCCGGTCCTTCGGCCATGATCTTGATGGCCGAGCGCGAGACATGGATGTTGATGTCTTGGATGTCGTCCGGGCTTTTGAAGAATGAGCGTGCTTCCATGGCGGCCTGCGCCACAGTCTGGGAGAACTGACCAAGTGGAAAGCGCTTGTTAAAGGTTCGACGAATGCCGAACGGCTCGCCGAGTTGAACAGGCGCTACTGGCTTATGGCCCATCACTTTGAAAAAACCGTAGCGTCCTTCGAAAACTTTATTGGGCCCCGTCATCCCATTCTGGGCGAGCTGAACCGCGAAGAAGGCCTTACGGCAAGCATCTGCAGCCGCATAAGCCTTCCAGTTTGACAATTCGTCGGCGCGGCCTTGGCGCGTTGCCGTATTGCCCCCAACCGTGATGCCGATCGCATGCACCATCTGTTCGGGTGTGAGGCCCATGAGCCGCCCAGCACCGATGACGGCCCCCATGCCGGTGATCGTGGAATGGTCGATACCATTACCTAGGTAGTCGAAGACATCCGCGATTTTGCAGAACACTTCATAGGCAAGAACTGTCGCCGTGATAAGATCGTGGCCACTTCGTTGCTTTAGCTCGGCCGCGGTTAGCAGCGCCGCAATCATGTCGCTCGGATGACCGGCGCCATTCGTTTGGCTGACAAAGGCATCATTGAAATCCAAATATCGGATCATTACCCCATTGGTAAATACCGCGAGGTCCGGCGTCGTTTTGGTGCCAGTGAATAGGACTGTTGCCGGCTGCGGGGCACTAGCATTGCTCGCGAGCTTCAGGGCGATCTTGCTTGGCTCCGCGGTATAGCCACTGAACGCGCAACCAAATGTGTCCAGAATGGCTCGCTTCGCAGTCCATCTGACATCGTCCGGCAGGTCTTCGTATCTTAGATTCGTTGCATACTGAGCAATGATCTCGCCGACCGAAGCCTGCCCCTTCGCGGTTAATTCCTGGCCCACGGCATCAAATGCCGATGTGCCGAATGCCAAACCAACTGCTGCCGCGGCAAGAATATCGCGGCGTCGAATCTCCATGGAGCCAGCGGATTCAATGAAAGGCATTTCAAAAATCCTCCAATCAGATAAAGCATCACTTTCGAGGACCAGTCTGGCTTCAAACTTACAAAAATTCTTGCATCCGACAAACTGTCCGACATCGCCTCCTGGTATTGAGCTGACATGGACTTGTGCGCTGTAAATGGTGCTGCTTCTGACCCGAAGCGGGCATCGCGACTAAAACGAGAATGTCCGCTTTCAGGGGTGAAGCGGACATGCCGTGTTGCACTGCATATGTCTGCTTATGACCCAAAGCGGACATTCCTATTTGTACCGCATGCCTGCTTTGACCAAAAGTGCGAGGGCGGCTAAATGAACTCAATGTTCCGAAGGATTGTTGTCGCTGCGCTTTCGCTGTTAGCCGTCGGGCTTGTGGTCGCCGCGCGTGCGCAAGGCAATCCGCCAGCGAATACTGGCGCGACGCTGTTCCAGAATGTGCGCATCTTCGATGGTAAAGGCGCTTCACTGTCGGCGCCGTCCAATGTGCTGATCAAAGGCAATATCATCGAACGCATCTCGACGGAGCCGATCGTCGCTGGGCCAGGCGTGACCGCAATCGCTGGGAAGGGGCGAACGCTGATGCCCGGGCTGATCGACGCACACTGGCACGCAATGCTGATACGGCCCAATCCTGCTCAAGCAATCGCCGGTGACGCGGGATATAATAATATTGCGGCGGGCGTCGAGGCGACAGACACGCTGATGCGCGGCTTCACTACCGTCCGTGACGTGGGTGGCCCAGTATTTGGACTGAAGAGCGCAATCGACTCAGGGATCATCACAGGACCGCGTATTTTCCCCTCAGGGGCTGTGATCACGGTGACCAGCGGTCACGGGGATTTTCGACAGTTGTCTGAACTTCCGCGGACGATCGGCGGCATGCTCAGCCGCATGGAACAGCTTGGCGGGAGTATGGTCGCCGACAGTCCCGACGAAGTGCGCCTCCGCGTCCGCGAGCAACTCATGCAGGGTGCCTCCCAGATCAAACTGACGGCGGGCGGCGGTGTTTCCTCACCGTTTAGCCCGATCGACGTGTCGACTTTTACGGAGGCGGAGCTTCGGGCTGCAGTTGAAGCAGCCGAGAATTGGGGCACCTACGTCGCCGTGCATGCCTTTACACCTGCGGCAATTCAGCGAGCCATTGCCGCTGGTGTGAAGTGTATCGAACACGGCTTCCTAATGGACGAGACCACTGCCAAACTGATTGCCGAGAAAGGCGTGTGGTTGAGTACGCAGCCTCTTCCCGAGGAGTTGAGACAGGGCTTTCCGGTAGGTTCGGTTCAACGTGCCAAGGCTGACGAAGTCTGGCCGGGCATACCCCGGACCTACGAGCTGGCGAAAAAATACAGGATCAAAACGGCGTGGGGCACCGATGTCCTGTTTTCCGAAGCGCTCGCGCAGAAACAAGGGGCAATTCTGGCCTCGCTTGTTCGCTGGTACAGTCCCGCCGAAGCGCTTGCGATGGCAACCGGAACCAATGCCGAACTGCTGGCATTGTCTGGCAAACGCAATCCATATCCTGGCAAACTCGGCGTCGTGGAGCAGGGCGCGCTCGCCGATCTGCTGCTAGTCGATGGCAATCCACTGGAGAATATCAACCTGATCGCCGACCCCGCCAAGAACTTCAAAGTTATTATGAAGGATGGGCGGGTATACAAGAATGCCCCATGACCATGGCCGCACGAGTGTCGGTTCATTACCCTTGGTAGCACTTAGCTGAGACGGCCTCTTGAACTGGCCATGTCCGCTATTGGCCCAAAGCAGACATGACTTGTTGCGCCGCATATGTCCGCTTTCGGGGGAAGAGCGGACATGGCCTATTGCACTGCATATGTCTGCTTTTGACCCAAAGCGGACATTGTGCCTCCGTTCGACGAGACGGTCTCTCTGTTCGCGCTCACAGGGGCGATGTCCGCTCGCGACCCTTAGCTGCCAGACCAACACGTTCAGAAAGCTATTGTTTTGTCGAGAGATCGTGCCGAGCCCACGGATCGACCTCGTTGATAGAAGCACTTTATTTGCAAAGGCGAACGCCGATGCTATGCTTTTTGCGCAACCGGCTACACGGGGGGCGATATGAAAAAACGCACCGGGAAGAATTCATCAATTACCACAGGCGTCGTCTCGGTATTTCTCGCGGCCGCGCCTGGTACGCAGGCCACAACTACTTCGGCGACCGACTCTGAACTTACTCGCGCCGTGACGCCTTCAGCGGCGGCGGTAGAAACAATCGCATCGAAG
>DASPUD010000103.1:0-4990 GCA_035623095.1 Pseudolabrys sp. | reverse complement strand
TTCTTCCTGCTTGGAAAGACGGAAGTCACCAAGGAGGAGGCGCGTCAGCTTACGCCGACGACGGCACGCGTCGCCATCGGCGGCGACCGTCCGTTCACCGGACACATGCTCGAAATGCCGAAGGGAGAGTCCAATGCAGTCGTTCAGTAACGCCACGCGCACGCTCGCGCTTGCTGGACTGCTTGTCACAGTTGGAGGCTGCTCGGAGTACTTCGATCGCCGCGATCCGATCGCGGCGTCGGGCGGCAACGCGGTCGCAACCAATGTGGTTACACATATGGTCGACCCGTGGCCGCGCGACAGCGCCAATCGCAACATCGCGTTCAACGGTCCGAGGATGGAGACCGCTATGGAGCGCTACCGCCAGAACAAGGTGATTGCGCCGCGCGGTATCGGCACATCAAACGCCTATCAGGAACCAGCAACCCCTGGAACCGGCGGACAGAACAACAATGCGCCGGTCGGGCCTTCGGTGACTGCGCCAGCCGCACCGGTGAAATAAACGGAATTTCGATCGCAACATGAGCATTGGACGTACCCAGAACACGAACCGGACGCGCGTGGTGGTTCTCACCGCCGACGCCGAGCTCGAGCATTCGGTACGTACCACCTTTGGTGCATCGTCCGCGATCGAACTTTCCGTCGCTACCGGGCGCCTTGCCGAGCAGGGCGACTCTCTTGCGGTTGCGGATGCCAGTGTTGTCGTGGTCGATGTCGATGCCAGCCGTGCCGATGAAATGGCGGCGCTGGCGCGGTTGATGACGCGGGTCGGCACCTGGCCGCCGGTCATCGCAGTCACGCAAACTTTCGACGAGAACGTCGCGCGCACCCTCTTGCAGATGCGGATCGCCGACTTCCTGGTGAAACCCGCCGAGCCGATCAATCTGGTCCGCGCCTGCGCTCGAGTCGCGAAGGGTCCGGGCGGAGGCACCGAGCCGACCGAAGCCAAGATCTATACATTTCTTCCCGCTGTCGGCGGCGCCGGCGTCACGACGCTTGCGGTGCAGACCGCGATGATCTTGCTCAACAGCGGAGGTCTCCGCACCAAGCCGTCCACGTGTCTGGTAGATCTCGATTTCCAGCACGGTGCGGTCGCCGACTATCTCGATCTTGAGCCCCGCCTCAACCTTGCGGAAATCGAGCCGCGGCCGGACCGGCTCGACCGGCAATTGCTTGAAGTGATGCTCTCGTATCACACCTCGGGTCTTGCCGTCGTTGCCGCGCCGAACCGGCCGGCCGAGATGCGCTCGTTCGATCCCGATGTGGTAACGCGTCTGCTCAATCTCGTTTCCACCAACTTCCAATATGTCGTGTTCGACATGCCGCGCACCTGGTTCTCTTGGACCGACAGCGTGCTGCTCGGCTCGAACAAGCTCTTCATCGTCAGCGAAACCACAGTGCCGGGCCTGCGCCACGCCAAACAACTCGTTGCCGCGATCAAGGAGCGGCTGGGCGACGGGCCGGATCCCCGGGTGATCGTCAACCGCTTCACGCAGCGGGTGTTTGATTCAGGCCTGCGCCGCGGCGATCTCGCCCAGACATTGGGCGACGCCTTCCTGAGCGCAATTCCCAACGACTATGCCCTCGTTCGCGAGGCGATCGACCGTGGCGTGCCGCTCGACGAAGTAAAGCCGGGCAACAAGATCACGGCGGAGCTCAAGAAACTGGTTCTGGATGCGTCCGTTGGCAAGACATCGGCGGATGGCTCGCCGGTCTCGTTGATGAAGAGACTGAAGCTCTCTGTGGCGGGAGGCTAGAATGGTCGGTCGCTTTACCGTCCGACGTTCCGCTCCGCCGGAGCAGCCGCCGGCCGAGGTGACTACGCCCTCCGTGCTGGAAGGCGTTTCCTGGACCGTCGAGACGGTCGAACAGCAGTCCGCTCCTGCACCTCAGTCAGAGAGTCCATTGTTGAGCGACAAGCTGCTCGACGCCAAGGTGCGTCTGCATCGCCGGCTGATCGAAGAAATCAATCTTTCGGCGCTGGACAAAGTGCCGGAAGAAGAAATCCGCAAGCACGTTCAGCAACTGGTCTCGCAATATGTGCTGGTCGAGCGGCTCCCTCTGAATACCCAGGAATTGAGCGACTTCGTCTCGGAAATTCTCGACGAGATGACGGGCCTCGGTCCGCTCGAGCCGCTGCTCAAGGATCCGAGCATCAACGACATCCTGATCAACGGGCATGAGTGCGTTTACGTGGAGCGTTACGGCGTTCTCGAACCGTTGTCGGTGCGTTTCAAGGACGAAGCACATCTCCTGCGCATCATCAACAAGATCGTCGCCGCGGTTGGCCGTCGTGTCGACGAATCGCATCCGCTCTGCGATGCGCGCCTGCAGGATGGCTCGCGCGTCAACGTGGCGGTGCGGCCGATCGGCGTCGATGGTCCGCTCGTCTCGATCCGTAAATTTTCCAAGAAGCCTTTCAATCTCACCAAACTGGTCGAAGTCGGCGCGTTGCGCCCGCAGATGGCTGAGTTGCTGGCCGCCGCAGTGAAGTCCCGCATTACCACGATCATTTCCGGGGGCACCGGCTCCGGTAAGACGACCATGCTCAACGCGCTTTCGGCCTTCATCTCCGAAAAAGAGCGTTTGCTGACGATCGAAGACGCGGCCGAATTGCAGCTGCAACAGCCACATGTCGGCCGCATGGAAACGCGTCCGCCGAACATTGAAGGCAAGGGCGAAATTCGCCAACGCGAATTGGTGAAAAACGCCCTGCGTATGCGGCCCGATCGCATCATCCTCGGCGAGTGTCGCGGTGAAGAAGCCTTCGACATGCTGCAGGCCATGAATACTGGCCATGAAGGTTCGATGGCCACGATTCACGCCAATACGCCGCGCGACGCGATTTCCCGCCTTGAGCAGATGATCGGCATGGCCGGACTGCCGATGACGGTGGCCTCTATCCGCAGCCAGATCGCCAACGCAATTCAGCTCATCGTGCAGCTTCAGCGCCAGTCCGACGGCAAGCGCAAAGTCACCTCGATTGCCGAAGTGACCGGCCTCGAGGGCGACATCATTCAGATGCAGGAAATCTTCAAGTACGTGCGTACCGGCACCGCGCCCGATGGCACCGTGCAAGGCCACTTCCAGGCGACCGGCGTGCGGCCGCGCTTCCTGTCAGAGCTCCTGAACCAGGGCATCAATATCCCCGGCAACATCTTTGACCCTACACAGCCGCTCTGACCGGCCATGCTCAATTTCAATTCCATCTATCTGTTCTACATACTGATCGGGCTTTCGGCGGCGATGCTCGCGGAAGGCCTGTATCTGCTGGTCTACAACAACGCGTCCTACCGCAAGAACATCAATCGCCGCCTCCAGGTTATGTCGGGTAAAGCCGACCGCGAGAGCGTGCTGGTGCAATTGCGGCGTGAACGTGGGCTCACCAGCGGCGGCGAATACCGGTTGCCGCTCATCAATCTCAATCAGCTGCTGCTGCAATCCGGAGTGAGCCTTGGTCTCGGCCGCCTGGTTCTGTTCATCGTGGTCGGCATGATTGCTATCTTTGCTGCCGTTGTGACCTTTCATGGAAACATAATGTATGCGTTTGTTACTGCGCTGTTCTGTGGCGTAGTTTTGCCGCCAATCATTTTGAAAATCCTGCGCAGCCGCCGGCAGAAAAAGTTCAGCGCGCAGTTTCCGGACGGCATCGACATTATCGTGCGGTCCCTCCGCGCCGGACATCCGGTACCGATCGCGATCACCATGGTCGGTAAGGAAATGACCGATCCCATCGGCAGCGAGTTCGGTATCGTGTCCGACGAGCTCACCTATGGCTCCGACCTCGAAACCGCGATGCGCAATCTGTATTTCCGGGTAGGCACCGACGATTTGCCGCTGTTTGTCACCGCGGTGGCAATCCAGCGCACGACTGGCGGCAATCTCGGTGAAATTCTGGAAAACCTCTCGGCGGTGATCCGCGACCGTTTCAAGATGCGCCGGAAGATTCGCGCGCTGGCCGCTGAAGGGCGCGCATCAGCATTGATCCTGTCGTCCCTGCCAATCGGCATGTTCATTACGATCCAGTTTCTCGTGCCAACGTTCTACGGCAGCGTCTGGAATCAGGATCTGACCAAGATCGCGCTCGGGCTTGCCGCAGGCTGGATGGGCGTCGGCAATCTTATCATGTGGCGCATGGTCAACTTCAGGATCTGACCGTGGACACGATCGGCACCCTGATTAATGACATAACGCGCGACAGCAGCACCATGCTGATGGCGCTGCTGGTATTTCTCGCAGCCGGAACACTCGCGTTCTCCGTAATGGTGATCGCGCGCGTGCGCGGTGCGGTCAAGCGCCGCACGTCGCGTATCTTGGCCGCCGATAATTCAAGCGGCCGCTCGTTGCAGCACTCCAGCCAGAAAACAGTTGCCAAGCTCATCGAGTACACGACCAAACACTATTCGACGGCCAACGAGGAGAACATGAAGGTTCTCCGTCGCCGCATGATTCAGGCCGGTATTTACGATCCGCGCGCCGTGGCTTTCTTCTTTATTGCACGGCTTGCGCTGGCGCTCGGCCTGGCCTTCGCAGCTTTCGTCTTGCTTCCGCTGGTGCGGCCCGCGGCCGGTCCGGTATTCTGGATGATGGTGATGGGGGGCGGCTTCGTCGGTTATGTCGGCCCAAGCTTTTATGTCGACAGGCGGATCAAAGCCCGCATGTTCGAGCATCGCGTCGGCTTCCCGGATTTCATGGATTTGCTCGTTGTTTGCGCGGACTCAGGGTTGTCGATGGAAGCGTCGCTTGAACGCGTCGGCCGGGAATTGGGGCAGAGCTACCCGTCGCTCGCGGCAAATATCCATCTGACCAATCTCGAGATACGCGCCGGCCGCCCTCTCAAGGATGCGCTTGAGCACTTCGCCGAGCGTCTCGCTCTCGAGGAAGCGCGCGCCTTCGCGACGCTGATCAATCAGTCGATCGATCTTGGCTCGAGCATCACTGACGCGATGCGCGTCTATAGCGATGACATGCGCCACAAGCGGCTCTCGCG
>DASPUD010000102.1:0-15966 GCA_035623095.1 Pseudolabrys sp. | reverse complement strand
CCGTGAATGAGCAGCGGCAGCACCTCTCTGCGATCGTCGTCGGGGCATTCGTGCTGGTCCTGCTTGGCGCGCACCTTGCCGAGCACCACCGGGTTGACGATCTCCAGATGCGAGGGGTTCGCCGTGAGCGACAGGTGCACTTGGTTGCCGTCGAACTCGCGGTCGGACGAGGCGCCGAGATGATACTTCACGTCGCCCGAGCCTTCGATCTCGTCGGGCGAGGACGAGCCGCCCTTGAACTCGTGGAAGATGGCGCGGTGCGGCTTGCTCATCACCTGGGCGAGCACGTTGAGGCGGCCGCGGTGCGCCATGCCGATGACGATCTCTTTGACGCCGAGCGCGCCGCCGCGCTTGATGATCTGCTCGAGCGCAGGAATCATCGACTCGGCGCCTTCCAGGCCGAAGCGCTTGGTGCCGGTGAATTTCAGGTCGCAGAATTTTTCGAAGCCTTCGGCCTCGACCAGCTTGTTGAGGATCGCGC
Source organism: Pseudolabrys sp. (assembly GCA_035623095.1). Lineage (GTDB taxonomy): Bacteria > Pseudomonadota > Alphaproteobacteria > Rhizobiales > Xanthobacteraceae > Pseudolabrys. The sequence goes on along the minus strand of DASPUD010000102.1, from coordinate 15,485 downwards.
GCTTGCCTTCGCGGGTGAACGCGATTTCCTTGTCCTTGCCCTCGATGCGCTCCTGCAGCCAGGCCTTCTGCGCCGGATTGGAGATGTGCATGAACTCGACGCCGAGCGTCTGACAATAAGTGCGGCGCAGGATCGAGACGATCTCGCGCACGGTCGAGAATTCGAGACCGAGAACCTTGTCGAGGAAGATACGGCGGTCGAAATCGGCTTCGGTGAAGCCATAGGAGCGCGGGTCGAGCTCGATATCGTCCTTCATCGGCTCAAGGCCGAGTGGATCGAGATTGGCATGATAATGGCCGCGGATGCGGTAGGCGCGGATCAGCATCAGCGCGTGGATCGAGTCGCGTGTTGCCTGCTGCACCTCGCTGGCGCCGAGATCGACGCCGGTTGCCTGCGCCTGCTTCTTGATCTTGTCGCCGATGCGCCGCTCGGTTTCTGCCCACTGCCCGTCGAGGGCCGCGACCAGGTCGCCGCTCGGGCGCACCGGCCAATTCGGCTTTTTCCAGGAGGCACCGCGCGCGTTCTTGACGACGGCGGATTTATCGTCCTTGAGGCTCTGGAAGAACGAACGCCACTCGGCATCGACCGCTGAGGGGTCGGCTTCGTATTTGGCGTAGAGGTCTTCGATGTAGGCGGCGTTGCCGCCGTAGAGGAACGAGGTATTGGCGAAGATGGCGTTGGCGTCCTGGCGGGACATGGCGATCTGGTCCTTGCGTGGCCGGAAAATCCACGCTTCGCGCAACCGGAATGACGGCCGCGGCGTCAATTGGGCTGTTGTAACTCTATTTATGACGTCTGTAAGTCTACGAAAGGCCTAGCACTGAATCAGGATTTCAGTACTTCTACCAGCGTCTTCCCGATCCGCGCCGGAGACGGTGATACCTTGATTCCCGCCGATTCCATTGCCGCAATTTTGGATTCCGCGTCGCCCTTGCCGCCCGAGATAATGGCGCCGGCGTGACCCATGCGCCGGCCGGGCGGCGCAGTGCGTCCGGCGATAAAGCCGACCATCGGCTTTTTGCGGCCGCGTTTGGCCTCATCTTTGAGGAATTGCGCCGCATCTTCCTCGGCCGAACCGCCGATTTCGCCGATCATCACGATCGATTCCGTCTTTGGATCGGCGAGGAACATCTCGAGCACAGCAATGAATTCGGTGCCTTTGACCGGATCGCCGCCGATGCCGACCGCAGTGGTCTGGCCGAGGTTTTCGCGGCTGGTCTGGAAGACCGCCTCGTAGGTCAGCGTGCCCGAGCGCGACACGATGCCGACCTTGCCCGGCTTGAAGATGTTGCCGGGCATGATGCCGATCTTGCATTCGCCTGCCGTCATCACGCCCGGGCAATTGGGGCCAATCAACCGCGATTTCGAGCCCGAGAGCGAACGCTTCACCTTGACCATATCCATCACCGGGATGCCCTCGGTGATGCACACGATCAGCGGAATCTCCGCCTGGATCGCTTCGCAGATGGCGTCGCCCGCGCCAGCCGGTGGAACATAGATGACGCTGGCATCGCAGCCGGTTTTTTCCTTCGCCTGGGCGACAGTGTCGAAAACCGGCAGATCGAGATGGGTCGAGCCGCCTTTGCCGGGCGACGTGCCGCCGACCATTTTCGTGCCGTAGGCAATTGCTGCTTGTGAGTGAAAGGTGCCGTTCTTGCCGGTGAAGCCCTGGCAGATGACCTTGGTGCTCTTGTTTATGAGAACAGCCATTACGCTGCACCCTTCACCGCTTTCACGATTTTCTGCGCGGCGTCGTCGAGATCATCGCCCGACGTCATATTCAATCCTGATTCCTTGATGATCTTCTTGCCGAGATCGACATTGGTGCCTTCAAGCCGCACCACCAGCGGCACTTTCAGGCCGACTTCCTTCACCGCGGCGACGACGCCTTCGGCGATGACATCGCACTTCATAATGCCGCCGAAAATGTTCACGAGAATGCCCTTCACGCTCGGATCGGACGTAATGATCTTGAACGCCGCCGTCACCTTCTCCTTGGTGGCGCTGCCGCCGACGTCAAGGAAGTTCGCGGGCGCCATGCCATAGAGCTTGATGATGTCCATGGTCGCCATCGCCAAGCCGGCGCCGTTGACCATGCAGCCGATCGAGCCGTCGAGCGCGATATAGTTGAGATCGTATTTGGAAGCCTCGATTTCCTTCTCGTCTTCCTCGGTAAGGTCCCGCAGGGCGACAATGTCGGGATGGCGGTAGAGCGCGTTGCCGTCAAAGCCGACCTTGGCGTCGAGACAGATGATCTTGTTGTCCTTGGTCACCACCAGTGGATTGATCTCGAGCAGACTCATGTCCTTCTCGACGAACGCCGCATAAAGTTTCGGCAGGATCGTCTCAACCTGTTTGGCGAGATCGCCCGTGAGCTTGAGCGTCTGCGCCACGCGGCGGCCGTGGTGCGGCATGATGCCGGTCGCCGGATCCACCGAGAAAGTGAGGATTTTCTCCGGCGTCTTGTGCGCAACCTCTTCGATATCCATGCCGCCTTCGGTGGAAACCACGAATGCGACGCGTGACGTCTCGCGGTCGATCAGCGCCGACAGATAGAACTCACGGTCAATCGCCGAGCCTTCCTCGATATAGAGCCGGTTGACCTTCTTGCCGTGCGGGCCGGTCTGATGCGTGACCAGCGTAGAGCCGAGAATACGCGTCGACTCCTTCTTCACATCGTCGATCGATTTGACCACCTTGACCCCGCCGGCCTTGCCGCGGCCGCCGGCATGAATCTGCGCTTTCACCACCCAGACAGGTCCGCCCAGCTCCTTCGCGCCTTTGAGCGCCTCATCCACGCTGAAAGCAGGAACGCCGCGCGGCACCGGCACGCCGAATTCACGCAACACCGCTTTCGCCTGATATTCGTGAATGTTCATGATGCCGGCTTGTTCTAGTTGGCGAGATTGGGGGCGATTTTCTTGCAGGCTTCGACCAGACCCTGCACCGCGGCCGCTGACTTTTCGAACATGGCGCGCTCGCCGCTGTTGAGTTCAATCTCGACCACGCGCTCGACGCCCTTGGCGCCGATTACCACCGGGACGCCAACGTAGAGATCCTTGATGCCGTATTCGCCGCTAAGCCAGGCGGCACAGGGCAGAACGCGCTTCTTGTCGAGCAGGTAGCTTTCCGCCATGGCTATAGCGGACGCTGCCGGCGCATAGAAAGCCGACCCGGTCTTGAGCAAATTGACGATCTCGGCGCCGCCGTTGGCCGTGCGCTTGACAATTTCATCGACGCGCGCCTGCGTGGTCCAGCCCATCTTCACCAGGTCCGGCACCGGAATTCCGGCGACGGCCGAGTACCGGATGAGCGGCACCATGGTGTCGCCGTGGCCGCCGAGCACGAAGGCGGTGACATCCTCAACCGACACATGGAATTCATCGGCAAGGAAATAACGGAAGCGCGCCGAATCAAGCACGCCCGCCATGCCCACGACTTTCTGTTGCGGCAAGCCGCAACTTTTTTGCAGCGCCCACACCATCGCGTCGAGCGGGTTTGTGATGCAGATGACGAAAGAGTCGGGCGCGTACTTCTTGATGCCGGAGCCGACTTGGCCCATCACCTTGAGGTTGATATCGAGCAAATCGTCGCGGCTCATGCCGGGCTTGCGCGGAACCCCTGCGGTCACGATGCACACGTCGGCGCCTTCGATCGCATCATATGTGTTGGTGCCGACGAACCTGGCATCGAAGTCGTTCACCGGCGAAGACTGGGCGATATCAAGCGCCTTGCCTTGCGGGATCCCTTCCATGACGTCGAACAGCACGACGTCACCGAGTTCTTTGAGACCAATGAGGTGGGCCAACGTGCCGCCGATCTGGCCGGCGCCGATCAACGCAATTTTTTTACGCGCCATGATAAGAAAACTCTCGCCTTGGGCGCCGCGGAGCGCGGCCGAGCGGTGGTTAAACGGTTAGCTGAGGCGCGACAAGACACCGAAAGGTCGGGGGCCTCGCACCAGGCTTCTTGTATACATTATACCACCAGACGGAAGCCTCTGAGTCCAGAGGCAGCAACACTCAACCACGTTCATGTTTCAACAATCTCGTCGGGGTCGATTGCAATCCCCTGCCGCAGCCCGTGCGGCAACCCGAGATAGGCCTGCGAGCGCATCTCGATAAGGCGCGAGGCCGTGCGCTTGAATTCATTGGCCTCATAGCCCTCGGTAGCGATGTAAAGCTGCTCCGGCTGAGCCCGCGCCGAGGCAAGCAGTTTCACCGCGTTGTCGTAGAACGTATCGATGAGGATGATGAAACGCTTAGCTTCGTTGCGGTTCGGGTAATCCATCACCGGAATGTGGTCGAGAATAATGGTGTGAAATTCGCGCGCGATCCGGAGAAAGTCGGCTGCCGCCAAAGGTTGCCCGCACAGATCATCGAATGAAAAACGCGCGATCCCCATCGCCGCCTTCGGCACACGCACGGCGTGACCTTTCACCCTCAACTCCTGGGGCGCGCCGGCATGAGCGCCCACCAGACGCCGCCATGCTTTATCCAGCGCCGCATCGGCCTTGGCATCGTCTGGCACGTACCACGTCGGCACCCCGGTGAGTTTCTCGAGCCGGAAATCAATACGTGCTTCGAGCTGAACGACCTCGCATTGTTTTTCCAGAAGGGCGATGAATGGCAGAAACAGCGCGCGATTCAGTCCGTCTTGGTAAAGCTCAGATGGCGCTAGATTTGAGGTCGCCACCACAACGCCGCCGAGTTCGAACAACCTCGTGAACAGGCGCCCGAGGATCATCGCATCGGCGATGTCGGTAACATGAAACTCATCGAAGCAGAGCAGCCAGCTTTCTTCCGCAATCGCGGCCGCGGTGCGCTGGATTGGGTCTTGCCCGGTGGCTTCTCCGTTCTTGCTCTCCTGCCGAAAAACGTGCACGCGCTCGTGCACATCGGCCATGAATTCATGGAAGTGAACGCGCCGCTTGCGGATGACCGGGCTGGTTTCAAAAAACAGATCCATCAGCATCGTCTTGCCACGGCCAACCTCGCCATAGACGTAGAGGCCCTTCAGCGGATCACCGGCGGTTTCGCGCTGGCCGAACAGCCAACCCAGTGACGACGACTTGCGCGCCAGCCGATGCTGATCAAGCCGATGCTCGAGCGCGGTCAATCGCCGCGCCAGCGTCGCCTGGCCGGGATCAGCCTCGATCTTTCCGGCGGCAACGAGCGCCGCGTAACGGGTGCTGAAGGTTTCGGACATCGGGAGGAAAGACCGGACGGAGCGTGCAGCGCAGACCTAGGGTGAACATGCCCGGGTGTAAAATCGAGGCCCTGTTTGGTGCCTTTTTTTTGCGCACAAAAGCTGCGGTAATGCCTTGTTAGCTATGCGTTTTTTGCGGATGAGGGTTTCCGCAAAGCTGGCATCTGTCGACGTTTTGTTGCAATGCACCATATACACTCGGTCCAACGATTCGGGGGAGCCCGTGGGGACGGCAGGAAACGAAAACAAGGCAGGGCTCCGTACACTTATGGAGACCCGACATGTATGACCCTTTGCCTGATGGCGGCTTGATCCGCAAATTGTGGATCAGTGAGACCGACATCTATCGCGATCACCTGCTGCGTCTCGATGGGGACAGCCGGCGCCGGCGTTTTTCCGGCGCGGTGGCTGACGAATTCATCGTCAGCCATGCCGCCACGATTACCGGAGCTGACGTCGTTGTGCACGGGTTCTTCGTGGACGGCGTGCTGCGCGGTGCCGCCGAACTGCGCACCATTGGCTCCGTGTTTGCGCGCGAGGGCGAGGCCGCCTTCAGCATCGAACAGTCCTGGCAGAGCCACGGCGTCGGCACCGTTTTGCTTGAACGCACGCTGTTGAGCGCGAGAAACCGCGGAATCAAGTTGCTGAGCATGCATTGCCTTGCCGAAAACGAGCGCATGCAACAGCTTGCCCGGAAATTCGAGGCCGATCTCAAATTCGATTTCGGCAGCGTGGTCGGAGAGGTCGACCCGCCACGTTCAACGCCGCTGTCACTTATGCGGGAGGCCGTCGTCGATGCGCACGGCGTTGCGACAGCAATCCTCGACGTCCAGTCGCGATTCATCGATCCGGCTACGCGCTGAGCGGATAACTCGCTTCCACCACATAGGGACCGCCGCCTACGGAGGCACGCGAGGAGAACAGCACGAATCGCGAGACGCGGAACGGCGAGGTGCGGAAATAACCGCGTGCCGAAAGATATTCGGCCACTTGCTGGCTGGAGGATTCGCGCAAGCGCGCCAGCGTCACATGTGGCGTGAACTTGCGCCCCTCCGGCTCCAGTCCAATGCGCTGCATCAGGCGTTCGTGCTCCGCTTGCACGTCAAGCAGGGCTTGCGCCGGCGAAACGCTCGCGACGACCGCGCGCGGCTTGCGGCCGCCAAATGAGGTCAATCCTTCCATATGGAGCTCGAACGGACTGCGTTTGACGCGGCCGAGCATGGACGCAACCTCATGGGCAACAGCATCATCGACGTCGCCGATGAATCGCAGTGTCAAATGATAATTCTCGGGGTCGATCCAGCGCGCGCCCGGCAGCCCGCCGCGCAATGTCGCAAGCGCCTGCCCGACATCGGACGGAATTTCGACTCCGGTGAAGAGACGCGGCATGGCCAGACTTTCAATCACGAGCGGCGCGCCGCGCGCACTCGGCTAATCAATTCTTCCACCTGTGGCAGGATACGCTTCACAATCTCGTCGACACCGGCGGGATTCGGATGCAGGCCGTCTCCCTGGTTCAATTTGGGATCGGTCGCCACGCCTTCAAGGAAGAAGGAATAAAAGACGACTGCGTGAGTCGAGGCAAGCGCTGGGTAGATTGCGTCGAACTGACGGGTATATTCCGTGCCTAGATTGCGAGGCGCGCGCATGCCTGCGAGCAAGACCGGAATATGACGGTCGGCAAGCTTGTGCAGAATCGTGTCGAGCGCTTTTTTGGTCAGCTCGGGAGACAAGCCGCGCAGCGCATCGTTTGCGCCAAGTTCGAGAATAACCGCGTCAGTGCCGTCCGGTACGGACCAGTCGAGACGGTCCAGTCCCCCCGACGCGGTGTCGCCTGACACCCCGGCATTTTCAATCATGACCGCCAATCCCTTGGCTGACAGGGCGGCCGTGAGCCGCGCCGGAAACGTCTCGCCGGCCGGCAGTCCCAACCCGGCGGTGAGTGAGTCGCCGAGCGCTACAATTTTGAGTGGCGGCTCGGCCGCTTTTGCCCCCGGCGCCAGCGCACAAAACAAAGTGAGAAGCAGCCACGCGGCAAGACGCTGGACCAAGGCGGGGTTCCTCCCATATGAGCGGGGTCCTAGATAATGAGGTCCCATGATCAATAACTCCCAGGCGGGGCCGGCTATTGCGCTTGCCGGTGTCAATCTCTCGCTCGGGCACGGGGCGGCCCGCGTTCATATTCTCAAAGATATCGATCTGCATATAGGGAGCGGCGAGGCAATTGGCCTGGTCGGCCCGTCTGGCTCCGGCAAATCGACGCTGCTGATGGTAATGGCGGGTCTCGAACGCGCCGATACCGGCACAGTTACCGTTGCCGGCGAGAACCTGAACAAGCTCGATGAGGATACCTTGGCGCGCTTTCGCGGCCGTCATGTCGGCATCGTATTCCAGTCATTCCATTTGATCCCCACAATGAACACGCTAGAGAACGTTGCCGTGCCCCTGGAATTGGCCGGCGTGACGGATGCGCACGAACGCGCCTGCGACGAGCTCGCTGCCGTCGGTTTGAGCGAACGACTGCACCACTATCCGGCGGAGCTTTCCGGCGGGGAGCAACAACGCGTTGCGGTTGCGCGCGCACTCGCACCAAACCCCGCCATCATCGTGGCGGACGAACCGACTGGAAACCTCGACGAGGATACTGGCAGGCAGATCATCGACCTTTTATTCGCCGGCCACGCCAAACGCCGCACAACGCTTGTCCTCGTCACGCATGATCCAGCCCTGGCCGCGCGCTGCGCCCGGGTGGTGCGGCTGCGCTCCGGCCGCATTGACGGCGCGAGCACGCCATGACTCTGGCAGTGACTCCCTCTCAGGGCGGCCGCTGGCTGCCGCTGCGTTTTGCGTTGCGCGAAATGCGCGGCGGCCTGCGTGGTTTTTACGTTTTTATCGCCTGCATAGCCCTCGGCAGCATGGCAATCGCCGGCGTGGGTTCGCTGGCGGCTAGTCTTGCCGACGGCCTTGCGCGCGAGGGCCGCGTCATCCTCGGCGGAGACCTTGCATTCACGCTGATCCAGCGCGAGGCCACCGCGAATGAACGCGCGTTTCTCGACGCACGCGGCAAGATTTCAAGCGCGGCCACGCTGCGTGCCATGGCGCGTACGCCGAGTGGGCAGGCGACGCTTGTCGAAATGAAAGCTGTGGACGAAGCCTACCCGCTGTTCGGTCAGGCCGTGCTGGATCCTCAAAGCCCACTGGCGGACGCGCTCGCACTACGCGATGGCGTATACGGCGCGGTTGCCGACCCGACGCTGATGGCGCGACTCGAGCTCAAGCCCGGCGCTCGGGTCAATATCGGCAATGCCAATTTCGAGATTCGCGCCGCCCTGACAAACGAGCCGGACAAACTTGCGGGCGGGATCGGATTTGGTCCGCGGCTGCTGGTGAGCCAGGACGCCCTACGCGCAACCGGCTTGTTGCAGCCCGGCAGCCTGGTGCGTTGGCATTACCGTTTGCGTCTGCCGAACGAGGGTTCGGAAGCCGCGACAAGGGCGGTCGCGATGCAGGCCGGCGCGCAATTGCCTGAAGCGGGCTGGGACATCCGCAGCCGAAGCAATGCCTCTCCGCAGCTGGAGCGCAATGTCGAACGCTTCACGCAATTCCTTACGATTGTTGGTCTGACCGCTTTGTTGGTTGGCGGCGTCGGCGTCGGTAATGCGGTGAAAAGTCATCTCGATCGGCGCTATGAGACCATCGCTACCATGAAGGCGCTGGGTGCCAGCGGACGCCGCGTATTCTCGATCTATCTCATGCAGGTTCTGATGCTGGCGATCATTGGCGCTGCAATCGGCGGCGTGTTGGGCGCCATTCTGCCCTTCCTGATTTCCTGGGCGTTCGGCACCATCATTCCGTTGCCACTGGTGCCGGCATTGCATCCTGGCGAACTGTTGCTGGCGCTGGTCTATGCCCTGCTTACGGCGCTTGTCTTTGTCCTGTGGCCGCTCGGACGCGCGCATGACGTGCCGGTAGCGGCACTTTTCCGCGACATTGTGGCGCCACAGCCGCGCTACCCGCGCAAACGTTACATCGCGTTCACCGTTGCTGCGGTCATCGTGCTGGCGACTCTCGCCGTTCTGCTGGCCTACGATCGTCGCGTCGCACTCATCTATGTCGGCATTGCCGCGGCCGTTTTCGTTTTGCTGCGCGGGGTCGCCGCGGTGTTGATGGCGCTCGCACGCCGCGTACCGCGCCTGCGCTCGACCGGCCTGCGCATGGCTGTCGCCAATATTCACCGGCCAGGCGCGCTGACGCCGACAATCGTGCTCTCGCTCGGCTTGGGCATCACCTTGCTGGTCACCGTCATCGAGATCGACGGAAATCTTCGCAACCAGTTTGCCAACGAACTGCCGACGCGGGCTCCCTCGTTCTATTTCCTCGATATCCCGAGCGACCAGGCCGCAACGTTCGAGGCTTTCGTCAACGCGCAGGCCCCAGCGGGCAAACTTGCGGAAGTGCCCATGTTGCGCGGACGCATTATCTCCGCTGGAGGAACTCCGGTCGAAAAAATCAAACCGAAGGAAGAAGCAGCGTGGGTTTTGCAAAGCGACCGCGGCATCACCTATTCGAACGAAATCCCTACCGGCTCACGGTTGGTCGAGGGGAAATGGTGGACATCCGACTACTCCGGGCCGCCGCTGGTTTCATTTGAGCAACGTATCGCCGACGGCTTGGGTCTCAAGCTCGGTGATCCCGTAGTCGTCAACGTGCTTGGCCGCAACGTAATCGCGACGATTGCAAACATGCGTACGGTCGACTGGGAAAGTCTCGGGATAAATTTCGTCATGGTGTTTTCGCCGAATGCTTTCCGCGGAGCGCCACACACCCATCTTGCGACACTCGCGTATCCCGGCGGCAGCACTCCGGCTGAGGAGGCCACCGTGTTGCGGGCGGTCGCCGAGAAATTCCCCATGGTCACGACGGTGCGGGTCAAGGACGCATTGGACGCAATCGGCAGCCTCATCGCCAACCTGGTTCTGGCCATCCGCGGCGCAAGCGCGATTACATTGATTGCGGCCGCGCTTGTGCTTGGCGGCGCGCTCGCCGCCGGTCATCGCCACCGTGTCTACGATGCGGTGATCCTGAAGACCCTCGGCGCGACGCGCCTTCGCCTGCTTTCGGCCTATGGCGTGGAATATCTGCTGATCGGCGCGGCAACGGCGCTGTTCGGAATGATCAGCGGTTCGCTGGCGGCCTGGCTGATCGTTTCCCAGCTCATGCATCTGTCGTTTGCCTGGCTGCCCTGGCCTGCATTGGCCGCGGCGCTTGCTGCCGTTTCCGTAACGGTCGGACTAGGGCTCGCCGGTACCTATATGGCGCTTGGGCAAAAACCGTCTCCGATATTGAGGAATCTCTAGTTTTTGCGACATTCCGCCACGGATTGAGCCAACCCGAGACATTTCGGGTATAATCCGGTCACCGGACGGTTAACGATCCGCAATGGTGCAAGGTCATCATCAAGCCATATCTGGCGCCAAGGCTAGCCAACCACTAGATTCACGCCCATGAGCGCAACGGCGCAGTGCCGAAGCGCGTGATGTGACCGGCCCGGAAGGCCGGGACATGAGAGAGGAAACTTCGATGTCGGACTATGATCGTAACGTAGCTGCCCGCGGCTTCGGCGCTACGCGCGCTGCCGTGGTCGATGCAGGCCTGCGCGCCTACATGATCCGCGTCTACAATTACATGGCCGCCGGCGTCGCTCTAACCGGCGTCGTCGCCTGGCTGACCTACAGTGCTGCTGTCGTCACGGATGCGGCGGGGCACATCACTTCGCTGACCCCATTCGGTCAGGCGATCTTCAGTGGTCCTTTGGCGATCGTGCTGTTCCTGGGCACACTGGGCCTGGTGTTCTTTATGAGCTTCCGCATCAACAGTCTGCAGCCAAGCACGGCTTTGATGTTGTTCATGGTCTATGCGGCCCTGCTTGGGCTCATGCTGTCATCGGTATTTCTGGCTTACACGGGCGCGTCGATCACCCGCACCTTCTTTATCTCAGCAGCTTCGTTCGGCGCACTGAGCTTGTATGGCTACACGACGCAACGTGACCTTTCGCCGGTCGGCTCGTTTCTGGTGATGGGCTTGTTTGGCATCATCCTGGCGATGATCGTCAACATCTTCCTCAAGAGCCCTGGCCTCGATTTTGCGATTTCGGCGATCGGCGTGCTGATCTTTGCCGGTTTGACTGCCTGGGACACCCAGCGGATCAAGGAAATGTACAGCGCAAACGATGACGGCACGATTGCCGGCCGCAAGGCAGTGATGGGCGCCCTGGCGCTCTATCTCGACTTCATCAACCTGTTCCTGTTCCTGCTGCGCTTCCTCGGCGATCGCCGCTAAGCTCAGCCAACAACACAGCGATGCGCGCCCCGGCTATAGGCCGGGGCGCTTGCGTTTTGCTAGCTTCGCCGAGCCATGACTTTCGCCATCCGCGCCGCTCGGACGTACGACATTCCGGCAATCACCCGTATCTATGCGGACGCTGTCGTCCACGGCACCGCGTCGTTCGAACTCGATCCGCCGGATGAATCCGAAATGGCCAAACGGATGCGCTATCTGCTGGACAACAATTTTCCCTATCTTGCCGCGGAAGCTGCCGGCGAACTCTGCGGCTATGCCTACGCCGGCCCCTACCGGGCGCGGCCGGCTTATCGATGGACGGTCGAGGACTCCGTCTATATCGCCCCGGCCATGTATCGCCGCGGGATCGGCCGCGCACTTTTGGCGGCAGTAATCGCTGCGGCCGGAGCGCGGGAATTTCGTCAGATGATCGCGGTCATTGGAGATTCAGTCCGGCAAGCGCCGTCGGTCGGTCTGCACGAGGCTCTGGGGTTCAGCCACGTCGGCGTTTTGCAGGAAGTCGGATTCAAGCACGGACGCTGGCTCGACACCGTCATAATGCAGCGAGCACTCGGATCCGGAGCAGCTTCAGCGCCGCGGGCTAGTTGATAACCAGCGCCAAAGAGCGGTCTATCGAGCGCAGCACACGATCAAGCTCATGACCACGGCGGACGATCAGGCCGGTCGCCGAGATCACGCTGTAAGCGCCCTGGCGCCGCGAGAACTTCGGGTTTTTCTCGATGCGATAGATCGGCACTTCCGAGGTGCGGCGAAATACCGAGAAAACCGCACGATCTTTCAGAAAGTCGATGGCGTAGTCGCGCCACTCGCCGGCGGCGACCTTGCGGCCATAAAGGTCAAGAATGCGATTGAGTTCGCGTCGGCTGAAAGTGACCTGATTTGCGGGGGCGGACGCTGTGCGTACCTGGGCACCGCCCCCGAGGGACTGGCTGGGATCGATTTCGCCGGAACCGAACGTCATACGGCGCCTCCTCTTGGTTGCTGGCAATGATCGCGCCACCGGAGGCGCTCGGCAAGGGCTTCGTCTGGAGCCCTAAATGGCTAGAAAACAGGCAAAAAGCCTTCGGTTGGTGATCACGAACTCGTTAAAGGCTCCCACAATAACGCCTAAATTCCGTCAATCGCCGGTCACGCTGCATTGGGATAACGGCACTGTTGCCTCAAGGCCCGGTTCGGTACGGGCGCCGGATTCCTCAGCCCCCCAGCCCCCCGGGGCTCGGCCGGCCGGGCCAGTTGAGTTCCGCGTACGGTTCAATCCCCTAATGCCTTCGGGCCGGCTCGATGCCGGCCTGATTTTTGTTGTCGTGAATTTTTGACGGTTTAGTTCGCCGGAGAGGCGCAACAGGCGACCGATGCGGTGCCCATTATGTAACTGGGTTTCGCGGCAACGCCGCTTTGCACGACAACATCGAGATGATCGATGTCTTTGAGCGAATAATCTCCCTTCGGGATTTCGCTTAGCGCCATGCTGAAAGTCTGGGCCTTCCCGGTCCAGTTGCCGAGTTTCACCCAGCGGCGCACAATGTTATGATAAGTCAGCGTGCGGCCGTGGTTCTCGCCGCGGCCGATATCAACCGAGACTTTGCTCGAAACCGGACAGAGCCATACTTCGGCATTGCGATTGTCGTCCTTGGCAGCCGGCACATTCACCGTCACTTTGCCGTCCGCGACAGTCATGTTGACCGGCAATGCAAGCACGGCCGGGTTGCGGCGCGTCTGCGCAATTGCTTTTTCGATCGCAGCTTTGTCGCTGCCGAGCACATGCACGACGCCGTTGACCACAATCTGCGGCGTGTAAACCTCGCGGTCGCCACGCGCTTCGGCGTAGGCGCGCTGCCGGTCTGAGTGGCCGTGCAACGCCAAAGTATCTTTCCAGCCGAGATAGTCCCAATAGTCGACCGCCAGACTCATCGTGACCAGGGACGGATCACGCGAAAGTTCTCCGAGCAGCCTGTCGGCCGCCGGACAAGACGAACAACCTTGGCTGGTGAACAGTTCGATAACGGCCCGCGGCTCGGCGCAAGCCGGTGCAATCATGGACGTGCATGCAAAAGCGACTGCGAAGGTGACGTGGCGATAGGTCATAACGTAACCGCGATCCCCTGCCTCGCACGCAGCATATAATGTGCTTCGTCAATCAACCGCCACTCACTTCGCAGTGAGCGTGCACCCCTGTCCTGCCCACCGTTAATGAATTGCAATCAGCCCGCCAAATGGCGCAGAACGTACTGCAGAATCCCACCGTTCTTGAAGTAGTCAAGCTCATCGAGGGTATCGATGCGGCAGATCAGTGGGACGCGCTTGAGAGTCCCATTGCCCGACACGATTTCCGCGATCAAACGCTGGTGGGGTTTGAGTTCGCCATGCAAACCGCGGATTGTAACCTGCTCATCACCTTTTAGTCCGAGCGATTGCCAGGATGTTCCTTCTTCAAATACCAACGGCATCACGCCCATGCCCACCAGATTGGAGCGATGTATGCGCTCAAACGATTGGGCGATAACTGCACGGATACCGAGCAAAACTGAACCTTTCGCGGCCCAGTCGCGCGACGAACCGCTGCCATATTCCTTGCCGGCAAACACGACCAGCGGGACCTTGTCCGCCTTGTAGCGCATGGCCGCGTCATAGATCGGCATGCGCTGTTTCGACGGATAGTGAATCGTTATGCCGCCCTCGACACCCGGCACCATCTGATTCTTGATGCGGATGTTGGCGAATGTGCCACGCATCATCACTTCGTGGTTGCCGCGGCGCGTGCCGTACTGGTTGAAGTCGGCCGGCTTGACCTTGTGCCCAATCAGATATTTTCCGGCCGGCGAGTCAGCCTTGATCGATCCCGCGGGCGAAATGTGGTCGGTGGTTATCGAGTCGAGCAACAGCGCCAGCACTCGCGCATCGACGATATCCTCGAGCGGCTTCGGATGACGGGGCATGCCGACGAAGTACGGCGGATTCTGCACGTAAGTCGATTTCTTGTCCCAGTCGTAAGTCATCCCACCCTTGACGCTGATTTTTCGCCAGTTGGAATCGCCCTTGAACACATCGCCGTATTTCTTGGTGAACATCTGACGCGTGATATTCTTGGCAACGAAGTCACCGATCTCCTTGTTCGACGGCCAAATATCCTTGAGGAAGACCTTTTTGCCTTTTTGATCCATCCCGAGCGGATCTCTGGCGAGATCGACATTCATTGAACCGGCGATGCCATAGGCGACGACCAGAGGCGGTGATGCGAGGTAGTTGGCGCGCACATCCGCGTTGACACGACCTTCGAAATTGCGATTACCGGACAGCACGGCTGCCGCCACCAGATCGTTGTCGTTGATGGCCTTGGAATTCTCAGGCGGCAACGGTCCGGAGTTTCCGATGCACGTCGTGCAGCCGAACCCGACCAGGTTGAAGCCGAGCTTGTCGAGATCCACCTGCAGGCCGGATTTGTCCAGGTACTCGCCGACCACTTGTGAGCCGGGCGCGAGTGATGTCTTCACCCACGGCTTGGTGGTCAGCCCCTTTGCCGCCGCCTTGCGGGCGAGGAGAGCGGCGCCGATCATGACATTCGGATTTGACGTGTTGGTACACGACGTAATCGCCGCGATGACCACATCGCCGTGCCCAAGGTCGTAGTTCTTGCCGGAAACCTTGACGCGCTTTTTCGCCTCGGCGCTCTTACCGAACTCCTTGTCCATCGAGTTCGCAAACCCGGCCTTTACTTCTTTCAGGGCAACGCGGTCCTGAGGCCGCTTCGGCCCTGCGAGCGACGGCTCGACCGAGCTCAGTTCCAGCTTCAGCACGTCTGTGAAAATCGGATCGGGAGTGGTCTTCACGCGGTACATGCCCTGCGCCTTGGCGTAGGCGGCGACGAGTGCGATCAGCTCGGGCGGGCGTCCAGTGTCTTTCAGATAACGCATCGTGTC
>DASPUD010000101.1:0-99919 GCA_035623095.1 Pseudolabrys sp. | reverse complement strand
GACGATCAATTCAAAACAACAAACGATTTTTGGCTCATTCCTACGGCCGAAGTGCCGCTGACGAATCTGGTGCGTGAATCGATTGTCGAGGAAGCGCAACTGCCTATGCGGCTGACGGCATGCACGCCATGCTTCCGTGCGGAAGCCGGCGCGGCGGGCAAGGACACGCGGGGCATGATCCGCCAGCATCAGTTCACGAAAGTGGAGCTGGTCTCCGTCACCACACCGGAAAAATCGAAGGAAGAGCAGGAGCGCATGCTGGCCTGCGCCGAGGAAGTGCTCAAGAAACTCGAATTGCATTACCGCGTGGTGACGCTCTGCACCGGCGACATGGGTTTTGCGGCGCAGAAAACTTACGACATCGAAGTCTGGCTGCCTGGCCAAAATGCCTATCGTGAGATTTCCTCCTGCTCGAATTGCGGCGAGTTCCAGGCGCGCCGGATGAATGCGCGCTATCGACCCGCGAAACCGGTGGGCAGTGCATTGCTGGATAAAACGATGGTAAGTCGAGACCTGACGCCCGCTCCGCCGCGCTTCGTACACACCCTCAACGGCTCCGGTGTGGCCGTTGGCCGTGCGCTGATTGCGGTGATGGAGACCTATCAGCAGGAGAGCGGCTCGATCGCCGTGCCGTCGGCGCTTGCGTCTTATATGGGCGGGCTGAAGGTGATAGAGCGGGCGTAATGCGTATCCTCATTACCAATGACGACGGCGTCCATTCGCCGGGCCTCGTGGCCTGCGAGAAGATCGCGCACAAGCTCGGCAGCGAAGTGTGGATCGTTGCGCCGGAGTCCGATCAGTCCGGCGTTTCGCATTCGCTGTCGCTGAACGACCCATTGCGCATGCGCGAGGTCGGTGAGCGGCATTTTGCGGTCAAGGGAACGCCGACCGACTGCGTCATTATGGGCGTGCGGCATCTGCTGAAGGAGAAGCCGGATCTCGTGCTCTCCGGAGTCAACCGCGGCCGCAATTGCGCCGAGGACGTCACGTACTCCGGCACTGTCGCCGGCGCGATGGAAGGCGCTGTACTCGGCATTCCATCTTTTGCCCTTTCGCAGGCCTATGCGTTCACGACCAAGCATCATCCCTATTGGGAGACCGCGATCAAATTCGCGCCTGACCTGATCAGGCGCGTACTCAAGGCGGGAATGCCGCGTGACGTGCTCGTCAACATCAATTTTCCGGACTGCACGCCGGACGAAGTTGCCGGCGTTGCCGTCACCACGCAGGGCAAGCGCGATCAGGAGCTGCTGCGCATCGACGCGCGCCATGACGGGCGGGGCAATCCTTATTACTGGATTGCGTTCGAACGCGGCGGCATTGCGGGCGCAGCGCCGGGAAGCGATCTTGCCGCGCTGACGGAAAAGCGTATTGCGGTAACGCCGCTGCGGCTCGATCTCACTGATGAGCCGT
The DNA here is from genome assembly GCA_035623095.1 of Pseudolabrys sp. GTDB lineage: Bacteria > Pseudomonadota > Alphaproteobacteria > Rhizobiales > Xanthobacteraceae > Pseudolabrys. The sequence goes on along the minus strand of DASPUD010000101.1, from coordinate 98,506 downwards.
TCATGACGAAACTGGCGGAGATGTTTGACTAGCCGAGCAAGCCGGCAAGCGTGTTCTTGAGTTGCTCGGCCTGAAACGGCTTCTGCAGGGCAGGGCGGCCACGATAAGGCTCAGGCAAGCTGCGCTCGCCGTAGCCCGTGACAAAAACAAATGGCAAGCCACGTTTGGCCAGGATGTCGGCAACGGGATAAATCTCTTCGCCGTCAAGATTGACGTCGAGGATGGCGGCATTGAATTCACCGTTGGTGGCAAGTTGCCGCGCCTCGGAAATCGTGCCGACGGCAGCAGCGACGCCGTAGCCGAGCTCGTCCAGCATGTCTTCGAGCAGCATGCGAATTAAATATTCATCCTCGACCACAAGCACGCGTGGCGTCGGCGACGAAATTGTCATTGCTGTCTCCCGCGCCTACAACTCGATGACGTGCGCGAAGTTCCATCTTCTGTCCGCGCTCAAGCCGCCCGCGTGAGCTTACCTCAACTACCGGCAAACATGCTAATAGTGCCCGGAAAGGGGCCAAGACGTGGCAAAAACATCGCGCAATCAACAAGACGACGAACGCATGGAATTCCTTTTGACGTTGCGCCGGCGCGGGATCGTCGACCAGGCCGTGCTTCGCGCGATGGACGAGGTACCGCGCGAGCGTTTTGTCGAGAGTGACTATACGGGCGTGGCGTACGCCGATCAGGCGCTGCCGATTGCGTGTGGCCAGACTATCAGCCAGCCCTACGTGGTGGCCTATATGACCGAACAGCTTGCGGTCTCGCCCAGCCATCGTGTTCTCGAAGTGGGTACCGGCTCTGGCTATCAGGCCGCGGTGCTGTCGAGACTCGCGCGTGAGGTGGTGAGCATCGAGCGCTACCGGACACTCGCCGATCAGGCGCGCGAGCGCCTGAAGTCGCTCGGCTACGACAATGTCGAGGTAGTGACGGGCGATGGCTTCGCCGGCGTGCCGGACAGGGCGCCCTACGACCGCATCATGGTAACGGCTGCGGCCGAAACGCTACCGCAGGGGCTGCTTGATCAGCTCGCCGACGACGGCATCATGATCCTCCCGCTCGGGTCACGGGCCGGATCTCAACACATTGTCAAGCTTACCAAGTCGCAAACGGGAACTCGGCGCGATAACCTTATTCCAGTCCGTTTCGTGCCAATGCTGCCGGGACAAGCGCAAGAGCTGTAAATTCGCGCACGGTCTCATCCGAAAAACGGATGGGGCGCGCACGCGCCGTGACATTTTACCGTATCAAACTGCGGCGGCCTGGCACGCTAGTTCTTAAAGCGTTGTTTACTCGCGGCTGGTTTATTCAAATTCTACGTTTCACGCGTACGAGTGAGTAACCACATGCCGCGCCCCCAGGTGCAATCTCGTCCACGTGCTTGGCCGCGCGTTGCAGTACTCGGCCTGGTTGGTTTCACCGCAACAGCCTGTGCGGACTCCGCGCGCTTCGACGCCTACTATACGGAACGCCCGGCTCCGTCGCAAAGTGTCGCGAGCGCGGCGCCTGTGCGTCCGGCAACTTCGCGTGTCGAAGCACAACCTCTGCCGGCCGTGAGCCCGCCTGCAACCGTCGCAGCTTCGCCCAACACAACCTACGCGCCGCAAAATTCTTATCCGTCGCGTGGCGAATATTCCGACATCACCGGATCGACACGTCAGGTCGCGCCGTCATCGAGCGCCCAATGGACGTGGAACGGCGGTTCGGCAGTGACCGTTGGTTACGGCGATACGCTCGACAGTATTGCACACAAACATCACGTGCCGGTGTCTGCGCTCATGCAGACGAATGGCATTCGTGACGCGTCGCAAGTCAAACCGGGCCAGCGCCTGGTCATTCCGCGCTATGTAGCAAACGGTTCACAGACCGCTGCTTACACTCCGACGAAGCTGGCTACGGGCGGCAACGTGCACGTGGTTCAATCCGGCGACACGCTGATGAACATTGCGCGCCGTAGTGGCGTGACCCTGTCGGCCCTGGCGCGGGCAAACAAGCTTCAGACCACCGCCAAGCTCAGCATCGGAGACCGTTTGACCATCCCGCCCGGCGGCCATGCGGTTGCCGCGGCCCGACCGGCGCCGGCTCCGCAGCCTCAGGTCGCCCAGGCGCGCGCACTGCAGCCGCAGAAAGTAGCAAGCCTCCCGGTGCAACAGAGCGCGAATGTTGCCAAGGAAGAGCCACGTCCGGCTGAGACCGCGGTCAAGACTGCGGAACCGAGCGGGGCAATGCCGTCATTCCGCTGGCCAGTTCGCGGCCGCGTTATCGCCGCCTTCGGCAGCAAGCCGAACGGCACGCAGAACGATGGGATCAATTTGGCGGTGCCGGAAGGCACGCCAATCAAGGCTGCCGATGACGGCGTGGTCGCATATGCCGGCAACGAGCTTAAAGGCTACGGCAACCTCGTCCTGATCCGTCACTCCAACGGTTTCGTGTCAGCCTATGCGCACGCGAGCGAGATCATGGTCAAGCGTGGCGATACCATCAAGCGTGGGCAGGTGATCGCGCACGCCGGGCAAACCGGCAACGTTACGTCGCCGCAACTGCATTTCGAGATCCGAAAGGGATCGACCCCGGTAGATCCGGCCCAGTATCTGGGCGGAGCCTAGTGTGGCCGTTCGTTCCCGCGTGAGCGGGAACCCAGCGCAAGGTCATTGTTCTGGATTCCCGCCCGCACCTTCACGGTGCGGGCGGGAATGAGCGGTTTAGCGTTTAGTTTTTGACGGCGATGCCAAGCCGTCCGGCCAGATCCTGGACAAACTGCCAGGCGACGCGGCCGGAGCGCGATCCGCGCGTAGTCGCCCATTCAAGCGCCTCGCGATGCAACGAGTCACCGCGTGCCGGAACTTTGTAGTGAGCGACATAGCCGTCGACCATCGCAAGGTATTCGTCCTGACTGCAACGATGGAAGCCAAGCCAGAGGCCGAAGCGATCGGAGAGTGAGACTTTTTCTTCGACTGTTTCACCGGGGTTGATCGCGGTCGAACGTTCGTTTTCCATCATGTCGCGCGACATCAGATGACGCCGGTTCGATGTCGCGTAAAAGATGACATTGTCCGGCCGGCCCTCGATGCCGCCCTCGAGCATGGCCTTGAGCGATTTGTAGGTGGTGTCCTCTACATCGAATGAGAGATCGTCGCAGAACACGATGAAGCGGTGCGGCGAACCGCGCGTTAGCGCCATCAGCGCGGGCAGGCCATTGATGTCTTCGCGATGGATTTCGATCAGCTTGAGCGGGCCGCTCTTGGCATTGCGAGAGAACGCGGCATTTACGGAAGCATGTGCGGCCTTGACCAGCGAAGACTTGCCCATGCCGCGGGCGCCCCATAGCAACGCGTTGTTTGCCGGCAAGCCCTTTGCGAAGCGCTCGGTGTTCTCCACCAGCACGTCGCGCACACGGTCGATGCCTTTAAGCAATGACATGTCGACGCGGTTGACGCGCGTGACCGGCACAAGCCCTCCGTCTGGATGCCAGACAAATGCATCGGCGGTAGTCAGGTCGGGCAGGGTCGCGCGCTGGGGCGCCAGGCGCTCGAGCGCGGATGCGATGCGTTCGAGCACTTCGGGGCCGGCTGAGCCGGCCTTTCGGTTCGAGTTGGAGCGGTGCGACGATTTGGACTTCGATCTGGCCATCGGATGTTTTCCGAGAAATTGCGCTGCTCTTAGCGGGGCGGCGTAATTGCCGCAAGCGGGCTTGCGCGGAAATGGCCGAAAATGGCTGGTTTCAGCGGGTATAGCGGCGTTGCAATTGGACGCGCGACCGCTATAGTCCGCGCGAAATTGAAATGCGGACGTCAGCCCGGTTAGCGGCAACCCCAAGAACCCGAGGACCTCATTAAATGTGGATTACGCCTGCATTCGCCCAGGGCGCCGGTTCGGCAAGCGATCTGTTCAATCTGGGGTCGCCGATCTGGATGCTGGTGGCGATGTTCGGGATCATGTATTTCCTGGTTCTGCGCCCGCAGCAGAAGCGCGCGCGGCAGCACGCCGAAATGGTCAAAAACGTGCGCCGGGGCGATACCGTCATCACCAATGGCGGCCTCATCGGCAAGGTCACCAAGGTGATTGACGACGACCAGATTGAAATTGAAATTGCGGACGATGTGCGCATCCGTCAGGTACGGCAGATGGTCAGCGACGTTCGCGCCAAGGGTGAACCCGTCAAGGAAGAGGCCGCGGCCAGCTGAACGGCGCGGACTAGGCCTTAGGCCGCAAGTCGGAACGTCATGCTTTATTTCACGCGGTGGAAGGCGACGGCGATTTTGCTCACGGCATTTATCGTCTGCCTGTTTGCCGTTCCCAACTTCCTGCCCGAGAAAATGGTTCAGTCCTGGCCGAAATGGGCGCAACGTCATATGGTGCTGGGTCTCGATTTGCAGGGTGGCTCTCACATCCTGCTCGAAGTCGATAGCAACGCGGTGCGCAAGGAAAAGCTCCAGGCCGTCCTCGATGACGTCCGCCGTGTGCTACGCGATGCGCGGGTCGGCTACACCGGTCTTGTGGTGCGCGGCAACAGTGTCGAAGTCCGTATCCGCGAAGGAAGCAGTTTCGATCAGGCTCTCGAGAAATTACGCGAACTGTCGCAGCCGCTGGGCGGCATTCTGGGCAGCAGCACGGGTCAACGTACTCTCGACATAACAACCGAGCCGGGCAACCTCATCCGCCTTACGGTGACCGACCCGGCGATTCTGGAGCGGATCCGTCAATCGGTCGAACAATCGATCCAGATCATCGAGCGGCGCGTTAACGAGCTAGGTACCGTTGAGCCGTTGATCCAGCGTCAGGGTACCGACCGCATCCTGGTGCAGGTGCCAGGATTGCAGGATCCGACGCAACTCAAAATCATTCTTGGCAAGACCGCCAAGCTCGATTTCCGCATGGTCGACGTCTCGATGCCGGCCGAGCAGGCAGCGCAGGGCCGCGTCCCGCCGGACGACGAGATTCTCTACAGCTCCACTCAGCCGAAGACACCTTATCTGGTCGAGAAACGGATTCTCGTGTCTGGAGGAGATCTGACGGACGCGCAGCCAGGATTCGACTCGCGGACCAGCGAGCCTGTTGTCAATTTCCGTTTCAATACGTCAGGCGCGCGCAAGTTTGCACAGGTCACGCAGGAAAACGTCGGTAAACCCTTTGCGATTATCCTCGACAACGAGGTGATTTCTGCACCGGTCATTCGCGAGGCGATCCTCGGCGGGTCCGGGCAGATTTCCGGTAGCTTCACTGTGGAGAGCGCAACCCAGCTTGCGGTTCTGCTGCGCGCCGGCGCCCTGCCGGCGCCGCTCACCATCATCGAGGAACGTACCGTAGGTCCCGGTCTCGGCCAGGATTCGATCGCTAAGGGTAAAGTGTCGTCCTATGTCGGCGCTGCGATGGTGATCATCTTCATGTTTATCACCTATGGCCTGTTTGGCCTTTTCGCCAACGTGGCTGTCGCGATCAACGTGGCGATGATTTTCGGCCTCTTGTCGATGCTCAATGCCACGCTGACGTTGCCGGGTATCGCCGGCATCGTACTCACGGTTGGCATTGCCGTCGACTCAAACGTGCTGATTTATGAGCGCATCCGCGAGGAGGTGCGGGGCGGCCGTACTCCGATCAACGCCATTGACGCCGGATTTTCCCGCGCGCTGGCCACTATCCTTGACTCGAACATAACGACTTTCATCGCCGCCGCTGTGTTGTTCTACATCGGGACTGGTCCGGTACGCGGTTTTGCCGTTACGCTCGGCATCGGGATCATCACCACGGTGTTCACCGCCTTCACCCTGACGCGGCTTATTGTTGCCTATTGGGTGCGCTGGCGGCGTCCGCAACGCGTGCCGATCTAGGGGAGCAGCACCGTGCGTTTGCTCCGGATCGTTCCTGACGACACCAAGTTTGACTTCATGCGCTTCCGGCGCATCAGTTTTCCAATTTCGGCGCTGCTCTCGATCATCGCGATCTCGCTCTATTTTTTCCACGGGCTGAATTTCGGCATCGATTTCCGGGGCGGCACGCTGATCGAAGTACAGTCGAAATCCGGTCCGGCCGATCTTGCCAGGATGCGCGCTGCGCTGAACACACTTGGCCTCGGCGAGGTGCAGTTGCAACAATTCGGCGCGCCGAATGACGTACTCATCCGAATTGCCGAGCAGCCGGGCGGCGAAGCGGCGCAACAACAGGCCGTCACCAAAGTGCGCGGGGCGCTCGGCAACGAGGTCGATTACCGGCGCGTCGAAGTGGTCGGTCCGCGCGTTTCAGGCGAGTTGCTGTCCTACGGCGTGGTCGGGCTGATGCTCGCGATCTTCGCTATTCTGATCTACCTATGGTTCCGCTTTGAATGGCAATTTGCGCTCGGTGCCATGATCGCTAACGTGCACGATATCGTGCTCACCATCGGGTTCATGTCGATCACCCAGATTGATTTCGATCTGACCAGTATAGCGGCCCTGCTGACCATTCTCGGATACTCGCTCAACGACACGGTCGTCATCTATGACCGCATCCGTGAAATGCTGCGCCGGTACCGGAAAATGCCGATGCCGGATTTGCTCAACGCGTCGGTGAACCAGACCCTGTCGCGATCGGTGGTGACACACGTGACTGTCAGCTTGGCCTTGCTCGCGCTGCTTTTGTTTGGCGGGCAGGCGATCCACAGCTTCACCGCTACCATGATGTTCGGCGTGGTGCTGGTCGGCACATATACGTCAGTTTTCATTGCTTCGCCGATCCTGATCTATCTCGGCGTCGGTACCGGCCGGGATAGCCTGACCGCGCCAGACCGGGACAAGTAGATGGCGCTCGGCGGCAGCGCCGACGTCCCGCACTTTCCGCGCCCGGCGCCCATCGACGCTTACGGCGATGGCGGTTTCCGCTTTGCCGGCATGTCGCACCGCGGTTCGCTTTTGTGTTTTCCGGACGGGATCTGGGCCTGGCCGGTCAAGGACGTGGCAGAACTGAGCGAGACCGCCTTGTCTGCAGCGTTTGAGCGCGTTGAAAGCCTGGATTTTTTCATCATTGGCGGCGGCCGCGATCCGTGGGTGTTGCCTGCGGTTTTGCACGAGCGTTTTCGCGCGGTGTCGCTCTCGGTTGATTGCATGGCAACCGGGGCCGCTGTGCGAACCTATAATATCCTTCTGGCAGAAAACCGGCGGGTCGGCGCGGGCCTCATCGCGGTCGCATAAGCCGCGCGGTAAGCTCATCCCATGCAGGAGCAATTCAGGCATTGCACGGCGCTGGTGCGCGAAGGCGATCGGGATCGTTATCTGGCAACGTTGCTGGCGCCTGCCGAGCATCGCGACGCGCTATTCGCGCTCTACGCGTTCAATTTCGAGATTGAACGGGTGCGCGAACTGGCACGCGAGCCGATGCCCGGCGAAATCCGCCTTCAATGGTGGCGTGAAGTGGTCCTGGGCGAACGCAGCGGCGAAGCAGCTTCGAATCCGGTTGCAGCCGCGCTGCTGCAGACACTGTCGCGTTACAATCTGCCAAGGGAACGACTGGCCGGATTCGTCGAGGCGCACCGGTTCGATATCTACGACGAGCCGATGCGGAGCTTCGCCGAGCTCCAGTCTTATTCGGAAAAGACGACTGTCGCGATTTTCGAGTCCGCGGTGCAAATTCTAGGGGCATCTGCGGTCTTAAGCGGGGAAGCTGGACAGGCGCAAACCTTGGCGAATGTCCTGATGCGCTTGCCGCGTCACGCCGCGCGGCGCCAGCTTTACGTACCGCTCGAAGTCCTTCGTCAATATGGGGCAAACCCCGAGGACATTTTCTCGATGCGGGCCACGCCCGAATTGCGTGCCGCGCTGGCCGAGCTGCGGTTGCGCGCGCGTCGGCACCTCGCGCACATTGGAGCCGCAAGCGCTGGCATCATTGCTGCACGTGCCTGGCCGGCCTTCTTGTCGTTGGCGCCATTGAGGTCCGTGCTCCTCAAGATGGAACAGGTCGACTACGATCCGTTCGAGCCTCCGCAGGTGCCGCCCTGGCGCCGGCAATGGCAAATATGGCGCGCCGCGCGCAATCCAAAGCGCGTATTCGGTTAGCCGCAAAGCTCATTCGGCGGCCGCTGCGGGGTGGCTTTCCCCCTCGATCCAGCGCGCAAGGTCGGCAAGCGCGCGCCGGCTCAGGCCGCTTTTGCGCGCGAGACCACGCTGGGGCCCGCGCTGCGGTTCGGGTGCTGTAGCCAATGGCGGGAATAGACCGAAATTGACATTCATCGGCTGGAAGGAAGACGGCCCGGCGTCAATCGTCTCGAGGTGACCGCCGGTGATGTGGGCCAGAAGGGCACCATGCGCAGTCGTAGCCGGTGGTAACGTGATTTTCTCCGAGCGCCGCTCGGCGGCGGCAAACCGGCCGGCGAGCAAGCCGACAGCCGCAGATTCCACGTAGCCTTCGCAACCGGTAATCTGCCCGGCGAAACGCCATCGCGTGTTTGCTTTGAGCCGCAACGTTCCGTCGAGAAGTTTAGGCGAGTTGATGAACGTGTTGCGATGCAGGCCGCCGAGCCGTGCAAATTCCGCATTCTGCAAGCCAGGGATAGTACGGAAAATACGGACTTGCTCGGCATGCTTGAGCTTGGTCTGGAAGCCAACCATGTTGAACAACGTGCCCAGCTTATTGTCCTGCCGCAGCTGCACGACAGCATAAGGCCTTGCGCCGGGTTGATGCGCATTGGTCAGTCCAAACGGTTTCATCGGGCCGTGTCGCAATGTTTCAGGCCCGCGTTCGGCCATGACTTCAATGGGCAAACATCCATCGAAATAGGGTATGGCCGCTTCCCACTCGTGAAAACTGGTCTTGTCGCCGGCCAAAAGTGCTCCGACAAAGGCTTCATATTGTTCGCGGGTCAGTGGACAATTGATGTAATCGGCGCCGGTGCCGCCAGGTCCCGCCTTGTCGTAGCGCGACTGAAACCACGCCTGCCCGAGATCGATGCTGTCGCGGTGCACGATCGGTGCGATCGCATCAAAAAAAGCAAGCTGTTGCTCGCCCGACAGAGTGGCGATCGTGGAGGCGAGTGCCGGAGACGTCAGGGGACCCGTCGCGATGATGACGCTGTCCCAGTTTTCATCCGGAATAGTGACTTCACCGCGCTCGAGAGTGACCAGAGGGCGGCTGGCCAGTGCGGCCGAGACTGCAGCGGAAAAACCATCGCGGTCGACCGCAAGCGCGCCGCCCGCCGGTACCTGGTTAGCATCGCCGGCGCGCATGATGAGCGAACCGAGGCGACGCATCTCTTCATGCAAAAGACCGACCGCATTGTGCTCGCAATCGTCCGAGCGGAACGAATTTGAGCAGACGAGCTCGGCATAGCCGTCCGTTTTATGGGCCGCAGTTCCCTTGAGCGGCCGCATTTCGTGCAGCACAACAGGCACGCCCGCTTGCGCGAGTTGCCAGGCCGCCTCGGACCCGGCAAGACCGCCGCCAACCACGTGTACCGCTTGAAATCCGGCTACCATTCGATATTCATTAGGCTTTCGGGTGGGGCGCCGCAACGGGTGCAGGAATTCGGGATGCGTCTGAGATTGAGGTACTGCGCTGTGGTGGCCTGGGCGGCCTTCGGTGTCCTGACGGATACGGCTTTGGCCGCGACCATGCCTGGCGTGATTGACGCGACTTACGGCGAGTTCCCGGTTGTGCCGCCGACGCCCAGCGTTGTGGTCGTCTGTTACGGTTTCACCTGCAAATATCGCGCTGAGGTCGATTTGACGGCGGGCGACCGTGCCAAGCTCACGCAATTTCTGGCCGCCGGCAAGGCTTCACCGAAAGCCGAGCGCAAGGCGGTGGCAGCGGCGGGCGCCTGGTTCGACAGGCGCATCGGTCCGATCACGAATACAAAAAATCACGTGGCGCGCGCCGGCATGAAGTACATGTGGGATATTCACCAATTCGATTGCATCGATTCCAGCCGCAACACGACAAGTCTCCTGCTGGTGCTCGACCAGCTTAAGCTATTGCGACATCACGACGTGGATCAGCCGGAGGCGCGCGGCCATCTGGTTGATGGACGGCCACCGCACGCCACCGCGGTGCTCATCGAAAAGCCGAGCGGGACAAAATGGGCGATCGATTCCTGGACCGTCAGATACGGCGAGCCGCTCGAAATCATGCCGCTGGAGCGCTGGAAGACCCTCGACTGAGCCGCGAAAAGCGAAACGCCCGCGGATAGCCGCGGGCGTTTTCAGCGGGTAGGTGGATTTAGCCGCGATGTGCGCTGTTCCAGGCAACCCGCGGAATGTCCGACCGGCTAATGCCGATATCGGCGAGCTCGCGGTCGCCCAGGCGCGACAGTTCGTTCAAGCTCTGGTTATAGCGCTTCCATTCCTGGACGAAGCGCACGAGTGCAGCAAACATGATGTCCTCTTTCCTTTAGGGCCGGCCAAAGCCGGTTGATCTTTCGAATGGGAAAATAGGCCTCGCCGGGCAAAAGAAAAGCAATAATGTTGCGCCGCAGCTAAGCGAAAAGTGCATAGCTAAAGTAACTGTAAAATAAGGAAAACAGCAAAAATGATCCGAATTTTTGCAGCGAAACGCAAGTCGGATTCGCTGCAGTGCACTATAGGGGCTGTCTTCCTGCGGAAATCAGCTCGATTGTGTAAGTTAGGGGCCGGCAACGGGAGACAAAGACCCATGAAATCGCATACCTGGCGCGCCGTCGCGGTTGCCGCCGTTTTGAGTGTTGCAGCATCGGCTTCGGCTTTGGCGGCTGAGGTCAGGGTGCTCACAGCAGGCGCCTTCAAGGAAGTTGTTCTGGCGCTGGTGCCGGATTTCGAAAAGCAGACCGGCAACAAGGTGGTTGTCGCGAACGATACTGCGGGCGCCTTGAAGAAACGGATCGAGGGTGGAGAGGCCTTCGACGTCGCGATTATTACTCCGGCTGTCGTCGATGAACTGGCGAGCGCTGGAAAAGTTGTTACCGGCAGCCGCGTGAACATTGCTTCGGTTGGCGTCGGGGTGGTGGTGAAAGAGGGCGCGGCCAAACCCGACGTGAGTACGGTCGAAGCACTCAAGCAGGCGCTGCTCTCCGCCAAATCGGTGGCTTACATCGACCCCGCCAGCGGCGGATCGAGCGGCATCTATATCGACAAATTGCTTGAGCACCTTGGAATTGCCGACCAGGTCCGGCCGAAAGCAAAGCTTAAAAAGGGCGGCCATGTCGCCGACCTGATCGTCAGCGGTGAGGCAGAGCTTGGCCTGCACCAGATCAGTGAAATTGTGCCGGTGAAGGGTGCCGCCCTTGTCGGTCCATTGCCAAAAGAGATTCAGAACACCACGACCTATGCGTCTGGCTTGAGTGCCGCCGCCCAAAATAAGGAGGCAGCGCAGGCACTGATAAAGACCTTCTCCAGCCCAGCGGCTGCCGCAATTCTCAAGTCCAAAGGCATGGAGCCCGCGGGCTAGGGATCTGGCGCTTTGCATCTGACAGCCGATGCGCGTCCGCTCGATCGCCGCGTTGTCATCACTGCGCTGGGCGTCGCCCAGATCTTCGCCTGGGGAACCTCGTTCTATTTCCCGGCGGTTTTCGCTGAACCGATTGTCGCAGAAACCGGCTGGTCGCTCGGATTTGTGGTCGGCGGCACATCGATCGGGTTGCTCACCGCCGGTCTGATCTCGCCGCGGGTTGGCCGCATCATCGATGCTCGCGGCGGCCGGCCGGTGCTGATTGCCAGCTCCGCCTGTTACGCCGCGGGACTGGCTTGCGTCGGAATTGCACCTGCGTTGCCGGTCTACTTGTTCGCCTGGGTGCTGATCGGTATCGGCATGGGCACCGGGCTCTATGACGCGGTTTTCGCCGCGTTGGGGCGCATGTATGGCAGCGACGCGCGCGGGCCGATCACCAATCTCACGCTGTTCGGCGGTTTTGCGAGCACGATTTGCTGGCCGCTGAGCGCCTTCATGATCGATCACATCGGCTGGCGCGCCGCCTGTTTTGTTTACGCGGCACTGCACCTTTTGCTGCTCCTGCCCCTGCAGATGGCTGTCGTCGGCCGCGCCCCCGAACATCATTTGCAAAAACAGCCGCGAGCCGAAGGAGACCCGTCCGCTACGGCGCCCATTCAGAACGAAACGCTGATTTTCGCTTTGCTTGCCGTCGTGCTGTCGATTGCAGCCGGCATCGGTTCGGTCGTCGTGGTTCATTTGCTGATTTTCCTGCAGGCGAGGGGGGTCGACTTCGCCCTCGCAGTGACCCTGGGGACCATTTTCGGGCCGGCACAGGTCGGTGCGCGCGTTGTCGAACGGTTGTTCGGCAGTCGCTATCATCCGATCTGGACCATGATTGCGTCATGTACGCTGATGGCGATCGGGCTGTTGTTGCTGGAGGCTGCAATCCCCGTGCTGGTCCTGGTGATCCTGCTTTATGGCGCAGGCTATGGGATTTCCTGGATCGGCCGCGGCACGCTGCCGCTGGCGCTGTTCGGACCGATACGTTTCCCGCGCCTGATGGGTACGCTCGCTTTCCCAAGCCTGATCGTGCAGGCGCTGGCGCCGTCGGCCGGCGCGCTGATGATCGAGGCGCGCGGCGCGGATGCGACCATCGGCGTATTGACGCTGCTCGCGCTGATCAATGTGGTGTTGATCGGAATTTTGTGGGCGTTATGCCGCGATCAAACTAGCGAGGCGTAAGCACCGCGGTATCGCTGACGCGGTTATTCTGACCGCTTTGAGCCGAGCTGAGCGAGACAGCCAACCCGAGCAGAGTCAGGGCAAAGATGCTGATGGCGAGGCGGATGAGGAGCATGGCAATCGCACCCGGAAGAGCCAATGTTGCAGCGCTGGCGGGCCGTGCCCGGACTATGGCCGATGTGAACATCGTCCTAGCGCCGTCGCCGGTGCAATAACTCGCGGAGCCCGAAAATGTTGCCATTGCAGATGCTTTATTTTGAAGACCTCTCGGTGGGCATGACCGAAAGGTTAAAGAAAGTCATCGACTCCTCCGATGTGGTCGGCTTTGCCGAGGTCACCGGTGACCGCAATCCTATCCATCTGTCCGAGCATTTCGCAGCCAAGACGCCTTTCGGCACGCGCATTGCCCATGGCCTTTATACCGCCAGCCTGATTTCCGCGGTGCTCGGCACCCGGTTACCGGGGCCTGGCGCGATCTATATTTCGCAGACGCTGAATTTCCGCGCGCCGGTCAAAATCGGCGACACCGTCGAAGTCAGCGTGGTGGTTGCGGAACTGATGCCGGAAAAATTCCGCGCGCGGCTGACCTGTACGTGTTCGGTCGACGACGAAGTGGTGCTTGACGGAGAGGCCTGGGTGAAGGTGCCGTCGAAAGAAGCGGGCGGGCGTCCTCTACCGCGCGTTTAAAAACAAAACACGGGACAAAACGCTGACGACGCGCCCAAGCTGGGCGCGCTGCCAGATCGACGCGTAGAAATCCCTTACAAGCCTGGCTTCAGGCCAAACACACAACGTCGACTTCCGTCCGGACGCCGGCATATCGTGAGCTGGCCGTCCGGTGGCGCGACTGGCATTGCTTCGTCGAAGGGCACAAGTTCGTCCTCAACGAGCCAGCCGACTGCAGAAGACGCCGCTTTTGTGTAACTCTTGCAATCGTAGTCGCCACAGCACCACTCGCCCGACGAATTCTTGAAGGCGCCGCGGTTAACCCAGCTGTCGTGCGCAAACGCCAGCGTGGTGGTGAAAAGCACAGACACGAAGACAAGCAGTGAGCGTACCAGAGCTCGCGACATCGGTGGCCTCCATAAAAATCCCCCGGCGCTGCGCGTTACTGTGGCGTCCTGTCCGCCGCTCCTCCGTCTCCCGAAGTCATCGACCGCCGGATTTGTTCCGTTACGGTCAACGGTATGTCTGCACGCAAGCTTTTGATTGGTTGTGACGAATCAAGCCAACCTGAAAATGCTAGCACGGTTGCACTATTTATAAGTGTAAATTTGTGCAGTGCGGCAAACGCGCCACACTGGGAACTCAAACAAAACATCGCAAACTCGATGCGAATGAATTTTGACTGGAAATCGCGCGTGAGATTCACGCGATGAAGCAGCCGTGGCAGCTCTGGCGCGACCGGCGCGGCCGGATATCGCCATTGCGGATTACCGTGCTGGCGCTGTTGTTGCTGCCGCTCGCCAAAGCGATTTTCGAGGCGAGTGCCATCGCGCATAGCGCGCGTCCGATCAACGAATTGATCCATCGTGCCGGTTTCTGGGCGCTGGTCTTTCTCGGCGTAACATTGGCGGTGACGCCATTCCGGCAAATTCTCCGTTACGGCCCTCTCATCGATGTGCGCCGCATGCTTGGTGTGGGCGCTTTTTGTTATATCGCGGCGCACCTCACGCTGTTCTTTGCCGACCAGAGCTACAGCATTGGCAAGGTCGTTCACGAAATTACCCATCGCGTCTACCTGATCATCGGCGCGACAGCATGGCTCGGGCTTGCCACGCTCGCAGCAACCTCGACCGACGGCATGGTGCGCCGCCTTGGCGCCTTGCGTTGGCGGCGTTTGCACCAGATCGTCTATGGGATCGCGCTCTTGGCGCTGATCCACTATTTCCAGCAAACCAAGGCCGATGTGACCGTGCCGATCTTTGCCGCTAGCCTGTTTTTCTGGCTCATCGCCTACCGCTTGCTCGCCTGGTGGCAGGGCACGACGCATTTATCCACGCTGAGCCTGCTGGCGCTCGCGATTTCGGTCTCAGTTATCACATTTCTCGGCGAGGCCGTCGGCATCGCGATTGCGTTCCATGTTTCGCCCGCGCTTGTGCTCGGCACAATTTTCGATTTCGGCGCCGGCATCCGCCCGGGTTGGGAGGTGCTTGCGGCCGGGATGGCGGTCGTCGCCGCCGACGCCATCATGGCGCGATGGAAAGGCTGCATCGCGCGGCCGCGCACGGTCGCGGCGGAGTAGGGCGCGCCTAGCGAACGCCGCCTTTCTTCTGCACAGGCCCGGTGAGCGCCTCGAAGCGCTTGCGCAGATCGGCAACTTTCTCGGTATTGCTCATAAAGGCCGGATATTCGTTGGCGAGCTTGAGTGAGAACAGCGGCGGCAGGCCGGCCGGTGGCGGCACATCCCTCCGCGGCGACCAGGTGTCGAGCTTGCCTTGCTGCTCTTTTTCCAGGAACCAACTTAGGAACAGCCGTGCCGCGTTCGGATGCGGCGACTCCTTGAAGGTGGCCGCGGTCTGCGCCCAGACCGGCGTGGGATCGATCTTCGAGAAGGAAATCTCGACCAGTTTTCCGGCGCGTTGTTCGCGCAGCGACAGATTTGGGTTGGAGTCGAGCGAAACCACGCTTTCGCCAGACGCGAGGCTCCGCGATACGCCAAGATGTCCCTGGATGAACTGGCCACCATTGGCGATGTATTTTTTCATCCAGTCCCAGCCGTAGTGGTCGACCAGCGTATAGAACAGATAGAGCGTGATGTCGTCGTCATGCGGATAGCAGGAGATCATCTTGCCCTTGAATTCGGGTTTAAGGAAATCCTTGGCCGATTTCGGTGCGTCGGCGGGTTTCACCAGATCCTTGTTGAAGGCATAGGACACGGAGGTGACGAATACCCCGACGTAATAGCCATCCTTGTCCTTGAATGTCTTGTCGATCGCGTCCCACGCGGCTGGCCTGAACTGCGCGAGAACGCCTTCCTTTTTCCAGCGGATGAAATCCTGCACCGTCTGCAGAATGGCGAGATCGGCATCGAGCGTCTTGCTTTTGAGCTGCTGGTTGATCTTCTCGTCATGCACGTTGCTGAAGCCGGAGTGGATCGTCACCTTGATGCCCGGATATTTCTGCTCGAAGGCGCGCACCGGGACTTCGTAGAGCGACGTCGGGCCGCCGCCATAGATCACGAGCTCTTTTTCCTGTTTCGCCTTTTCATAGAGCTCCTGCATGCTCTGCGCTTGCGCGGCGCCCGAGTGCGCGAACGCGCAGGCGACAAGCAGTGCAATGTGACGAAGCTTTGCAATCATGGCCGTTCCCCCAGCGTATTTTCGTTGCAAAAAGCGTAGCGTGGGCTTCGTGATGAGTAAATCAGCGATCAGATTTTACGGCTGTCATAGGCCCAATGCAGGAGCGCCTGTCGCTGACGGCGCCGGCAGAGCAGGTCGCCCGGCTCGCAATGCTTCTGGACCTGCCGCACGTGCCGGCGGATCGCCTTCCAGCGTTTGATCTGACGCCTGTCTTCATCCGGCAAGCGCCGGCCCATGTAGTAGCGGCAATACCATTGAAACCAGCCGCGCGGATCGTCGGGGTGGATCCAGCCCTTACGCTTCCATTCCGACAACGGCTGGCTGGCGTCGACCCCGAAGAAATTGCGGGCGTGATCGTAAGCGCGTGGCGAAAGCTTCGCTTTGACGAACCAGCGTTTCGGAAACTCGCGACGGCAATCGGTCATGTACTTGCCGCCAAATACCCCCAGCCTGAGCATTTGTGTCGGCGTTAGCTGTGGCTTGAATTCCGGATCAAAAGCACGGCCGGCGGGCGCGCTCAGCACATAGCGATAGTTCTTCTGCATCTTGTCCGAAACAGTGACGGTGCGTTTGCGCATCGGCGGGGAAATGAATTTCTTATTGCCGCAGGTCGTTGTATTCCGGGTGGCGATCCATATAGGCCTTGGCAAAGGGGCATAGCGGTTTGACCTTGAGGCCATCTCCGCGGGCAATGTCGAGAACGCCGCGGAGCAATGTAGAGCCGATGCCGCGCCCTCCCAGAGCCTTTGGAACCTCCGTATGGAGGATCGTCAAAATGCCATCGGCGCGTCTGTAGTTGGAAAATGCGACGTGGCCGTCGACGTCGAGTTCGAAACGGTGACGATTTGTGTTGTCGTGAACGTTATTGGACATCGTCACGGTCTCTGCACAATCCTGCACTACCTTTTAGGTTGGTTCCCCTCATCAATTTTGCAAGGTGCCTCATGCCCAGTCTCACGCTTTATCATGCTTCGCCCTCGCGTTCCTCGATCGTGCTGTGGATGCTGGAGGAAATCGGCGAGCCCTACGAGATCAAGCTGCTCAAGCTCAGTGCGGGCGACAACATGAAGCCGGATTATCTCGCTATCAATCCGATGGGCAAAGTGCCCGCGCTCAAGCACGGAGATACCATCATTACCGAAGTGGCCGCGATCTGCACTTATCTGGCCGACGAATTTCCCGCGAAGAAGCTCAATATTCCGATCGGTTCGCCAAAGCGCGGCGTTTATCTCAAATGGCTGTTCTTCGGGCCGGGCTGCATGGAGCCGGCGGTGATCGATCGCGCCGCGCCACGCAAGGAGGAAGCGCGTCGTGCGATGCTCGGCTACGGCGATTTTGACACGACCATGAATGTGGTGGCGAAGGCAGTCGAGAAGGGTCCCTGGCTGATGGGCGATCAGTTCACCGCCGCGGACGTCGTGATCGGGGCCAACATCCGCTGGGGCACCATTTTCAAACTCATTCCCGAACGGAAGGAGTTTCTCGACTACTCCGCCCGCATCGCCGCGCGTGCGGCGGCGCAGCGCGCGGAGGCGAAGGATCAGGAGCTCGCGGCGAAAGCGGCCTAGTTGGCGCGCGCTCTCCGGTACCGAAGGAGCGAGGCCACCAGCCCCCACACGATCAGGATCACGGCCGGCCAGAACGTGAAAAACGTGAGCAGGCCGGGACCGATCGGATTGGGATTTGTATCGTTGAGCAATCCAAGCGAAGCCGCTGCTCCAATCGCGAGCAGCGGACCGGTGCCCAGGACGAGGAGGGCAATCCCGATCCAGAACAGGCGAGAGAGCTTGAATCGCGCCGCCGAATCCATGGCGGCGCAGGTTACCGCGAGGTGCCGCGATTGCCTATGACGCCTTGCGCAGGCGTTCGCCACCACCGCGCAGGTCGTTGAGAATTGCCAGCGCGCGCTCCATGGAAAACGCGCGCGTTTTTGCGCTGAATGCGGCGCCGGCATCGGGCATCATGTAGGCGTGCTTGATGCCGGGAAAGATATGCAGCTCCACATTCTTCATCCGGGGAGGCACCTCGCGGTATGCCGCGATCACTTCTGGCGGGGCCTGGTTGTCTTCATCGCCCCAGATAACGCAGATCGGCGCCGTCACGCCCTCAAGCTCGCCGATGTAATCCTGCAGACGCGTGCCGTGGCACGAAATGCCGGCAGCATAACCGAGCCGCTTCGGCCCGAGAATGGCGTAGGGTCCGCCATAACAGAAGCCCATGACGGCGGCGCGGCCGTTGAATTCGGGCAGCTTGCGCAATCCGACGAGCGTGTCGGCTATGTCGGCTTCGCCGGTTTTGATCTTTTCCGGACGCGGTTGTGACCGTTTGTTGGTGAGTTCGCCATCAGCGCGGGTGAGCGGCCCGGGGATCGTGCGCCAGAACAGGTCGGGCGCGGCAGCAATGAATCCGTGCGAAACAAATTCATCAGCGAGGTCGCGCAAGTCCTTGTCGACGCCATGCACGGCGCTCGCGAGTACTACTGCCGGCACCGGGCTGTCGACTTTCGGCATCGCGAGGTAGCAATCAAAATCGCTGCCTGCGCGCCCATGTACCTGGATCGTTTTGCCCACCATGTTGTTTATCCCTGTTCCTATTTGGGCCGAATGCTAGCCGCGCAGTGGGCGAGAAGCGATTCATTTCCGCTATCACCTTTTGCGGGATGTGAAATGCCGACATTTACGGTCCCGGCGCGGCTATGTCCGCATTTTATCCGCATTTGTTGTGCTCAATCGCAAGCGGGGAGGTCTCGACATGAAAGCCATTGTTACAATTCTCGGCGTCATTCTTCTGATCGTTGCCGCTGTCTATTTCTTGGTGCCGGCGGATTCACTGCCAGGCTTTTTTCCCGGACACGAGGCGGGCCTAATGCGCGTACGCGCCAAGCACGGCATGTTGTCGGGAGGGCTCGGAATAATCTTGCTGGGCACAAGTTGGTTTCTGGGCCGAAGGTGAGCGGGGCGAAGGCAACACCGCTCATGCCCGCTGTATAAGTGCGCAAGTCGGCTTTAGCCGACTTGCGGCGGGCACCCAGTTACTCACTACACCAAACTGGTTCCCCGCTTGCGCTGAAATTAAATGACGAAAGGGGGCGACAGACTACCTTCGTCCGTTGACCCGCGCCGAATCCGCCTGTTTGGCGGCCGAGGCTTTCTGCCATTCGAGGAATTGCTCGAACAGCGCCTCATTCTGTTCCGGTGTGGTTGATCCGGTTGTTCCTGCCTGCGACGCGCGCGTGGCCATGAACTGATCAAACTTGCGACGCATCTCCGGCGTGGCGGCCTGTGCCTGTGGGGCTGCGTGGGCATCGATCCACGCCTGTGCCGCAGGGAAACGCTTCCATCCCTGCAGATTTGCGGTCAGCGAAACTTCCTTCCACTTGGGATGGAACGGCGGTTTCTGCAAAGTATCGAACTTGTCGAAGAAGGCCTGCACAAAACGCTCGACCTTGCGATAACGCTCGCTGCCCGGACTCCAGTTGTATGCCGCGAGGATGGCGGGCACCGCGATGGTATCGATACGTTGTCCGGCCGGGAGCAAAGACGGATAATCATCCGCCTTTAGTTGCGAAGGCAGGTAGTCCCCCTGCAGCGAAGCAGCGTATTCGATCGGAACCAGGTGGAAACGCTCGTCCTTGATGGTGGTGGTGAATTTCGAAGGCACGCCCTGCACCGCGACCATCGCGTCGATTTCGCCCTTGCGCAGTTTTTCATAAGCGACGCGCTGCTCGATATAGGCGAATTTCGGGTGGATGCCGAGCCGTTCGAACACCGTGATTGCGGTGACGAAAGTGCCGCCATTCGGCAGGTCGACGGCCACGGTCTTTCCTTCGAGATCAGACAATTTCTGCACCGACTTCGCCGCCACGACGTGCATTTCCTCGTTGTAGAGCTTGGTGATGTAGGTCATCTGATTCTTCAGGCCGCTCGCAAATCCTTTCTTCTCGAGATAATCGAGCGTGTCGGACCGGATGATGCCGATGTCGACGCCCTTGAGGTAAAGGATGTCGGCGATGCTCTGCACCGAGCCGCGTCCCACGATCGGCAAGATGCGAAGGTTATCGCCATCGTCAAGCGCGGAGGCGAGGTCGGCGCCGATCTGCACATACGTGCCGCCGATCGTTCCCGAGATGATCGTGGTCGTATTGGCGTTGAGACGATCCCTCGTCGAATGCCCCGCTTTGCTCAAGCTGAAGATCGCCTTGAGCCCTTCGCTGACCTGGCCCGGATCGACTTCGCCTTGTTCGGCCAGACTGCTCGTGGCAGCGAGCGCCAGCGTGATTGCTGCGAGGCAGCTCAGTTTGATGATTTTTTTCATTGCTAACTTTTCCCCCTGCCTGAAGGTTATTTACTGTTGGTGTTTGTGTTGATGCGGTTTTGACTTGCAAGCGCTTCGAGACGCCCTGTGGCATCTGTGGAGCCCCAATCGCGCGCCCGCTGATACCAGAGCTGGGCAAGCGCGGGATCCGGCACAACACTGATGTTTCCGAATCTCTTCATCGTGGCTGGATCGTAGGTGGTCGCCAACTGATAAGCCGCGCGGGCATGCCTTGTTTCGGCGACCCGTTGCAACAATAATCGGGCCGACGCCAGGTCGCCATTGGCCATCAATTCGTCGGCGCGCCGCATCAGGCTTTCCACTTCTTTCGGATCAAGCTGTCGCACGGACTGCGTCGGTGCCGGTGCGGCCGGAAGTTCTTTCGTCGCGTTAACGGCACTCGCGGTGAAGGCGGGCTGCTGTGCCGGTTGTGGCGCGACTTGCTGCGCGATTTGCGGTGCGGCTTGTGGCGGCGCCTGCGGGGCGGGTTGCGGGCGAAGCACGACGGTGTCGCGGCGTTCGGCCGGCGGAGGCTGACGCCAGGCCAGACGCATGGGGCTGCGGACAATCGGCGTGCCATTACCGGCGCGCAGTTCAGCCGTTGCCGTGACCAGGCCGACATAATCCTGCGGCGGCGTTACCCGTGTCTTCGGCAAATCTTCTATGGCGACGCGCCATTGTCCGTCGCTGTCCGCACTGCCGGTATTGATGACAGTTCCCGACGGAAGCCCGCTGAGAACGATTGCCGTTCCGGCAATTGAATTCTTCACTTCAATGCCGAGCGGTAGCGCTGCATTCATCTCGCCAGCGGTATCGTTTACCACCAGCGTCGGAGCGACGCCGGTCTTCGAAACTTTTTGCAGATCTGTGGTGGCCGCCTGCAGGCGGTTGGCCAGCGACACATCTACGTCCTTTGCGGCAACCGGCGTGTTGCGCCCTTGCGAGAATTCGAGAAGGCCGATTCCGACCGCGACGCCGATAACTGCGGCTCCGGCGACAATGGCGAGCGTCTTGACGCTCACGAATCCGGCTGGCCGCTCATATTCAATCTTGTCGAGACCATCGAGCGACGTGCGAAACGAATTCGGCAGCGGCGGAACGGGCTGCGTCCAGTCTTCGACCGGTTGCGGACTGCGCTGATCATCCGGCCGCGACGAAGGTTGGATAGAAGGTGGGTCGTTGACGCCATCGCGCAATTTGCGCGGTGCATAATATTGTAAATCTTTTGGACTCAGAGGGTCGTTCTGGGTTGGTGTACTCATACGCGTTATCCCATGAACAAAAGGCAACAAACGGCTTGATTGCTACCGCGCCATTCAGAACCTTCCGCTGAAATTCTCCCCGTTCTTCAAATAGTAACAAGATTTCCCGGCCTGCGGGAGGTAGTTTAGCACCCCGGCTTGCGGATTGCTGCGTGACGGCTAAAATTTCGCAATTAAGCCTTACCCGCCGCGTGGTCCCATGATCACGCTAGCGCTTGGTATTGTCTAAAATTATGGCAGGGCTGTCCCGGTTGGGGAAAGCTGCAATTTTGTCACAAAAAAAACGTGGCAGTGCTTTCTTTGGTAAACGCGGCCACCGGCGTTCACCCCGCCGGTGGCCTTCATTAGGGTCGCCCGTTTTGTACAAAACGAGCGACCCTCTTTTTTCAGAGCTACGGAACGATGCTCTGAAATCGACATTACCCGCGAAGGTAGGGCGGCACCAGTCCTGCGGCTGTGATGCGGGTCACAGCAAATACGATTGTGGGTGAGTGTTGTCGGCAATCTACAGTCGGAGTTCCCGCCGAACAAAGACCGCCTCGCGGCGGTCTTTGTTTTGCAGCGTGTTGAGCGATGCGTTTAAGCGGCGGCGCGTGCAGTTTTCTTTTTTCTGCGGCGCGCGGCAAAGCCGGTCACGCCGAACAGCGGTAGTGCTTTCACGGGCTGAAAGATACTGAGAAGAGATTGGAACAATTTTAGATAATTTTTTGCGAGTGCGGGCGACGCATCTTTAAAAGGTCCGCGCGTATGGTCGGCGCCATCATGACACGCATGTTCATAATCGCCTTCGCGATCATCGTCGCCGGCGCTGCGCAGGCCGCGGCGCCGGAATTCGACATGGATCATTTCTGCGCCGACTTCGCAAAGAACCGGCAGGGCGGTGACCTCGGCGGCATGGCAAAGGCGGTCTGTCTGATCAGCGAGGAGTCGACCAAGGCGCTTGTCGACAAAGCCTGGGATCACGTTTCGACGCAGAACAAAGAGGCCTGCCTCAAGTCCGCTGGCCAATCCTATGTCGGTCTCGCGACGTGTCTGAGTTCGGTGCAGGCGAAGTAGCGCCACCGGATCAGCCTGAGAGTATATTCAGCCGATATTCAATCCACGCGCTGTGCTATCGTACTCGCGCGCCATCATCCAGGAATTTCCTTCGTGAGTGTGCACGAGATCGATGCGATCCGCGCGCTGCTGACATCGAAGCCGCGTCCGGTTGGCTGGAGCGAACGGCGGCAGCGCATCGACGAGATCGGCGCGACCTGGCCGGCCGCCGACGATATCGAGCTTGAGGAGGTCGATCTGGGCGGCGATCTGCCGGGCGAATGGTCGCTCGCGCCCGGCAGCGATCCCTCGCGTGTGCTGATCTTCTTTCACGGCGGTGGATACTGCTCGGGCTCGATCGTAAGCCATCGCCGCATGGTGACCGAGGCGGGCCGCGCCGCGCGGATGCGCACGCTCGCCGTCGCCTACCGGCTTGCGCCCGAGCACCCTTATCCGGCGGCGCATGAAGATGCGATAAAAGCCTGGCGCTTCGTGCGGGGACGGGGAATTACGGCGGAGCACATGGTGATTGGCGGTGACAGCGCCGGCGGCAATCTGACGATTACCCTGATCAACCGTCTGCGCGCAGCGGGCGACGACCAGCCGGCCGGCGCGTGGCTCGCTTCACCGTGGACCGATCTCACCATGTCCGGCGCATCGCTCGAGACCAAGGCCGCCGCCGACCCGCTCATTCACAAGGCGTATCTCGAAGAGCTTGCGGATGCTTATTCGCCGGGCCCGCTCGGCCGCAACAATCCATTGATCTCGCCCCTCTTCGCGGATCTGCATGGCTTTCCACCGACACTCATTCAGGTTGGTTCGGATGAAACGCTGCTCGATGACGCGGTGCGCTTTGCCCGTGCTTTGGGCCTCGCCGACGTCAACGTCACGCTGCAAGTCTGGCCGCACATGATCCATGCCTGGCCGATGTGGAACGCGAAACTTGAGGCAGGGCGACAGGCGCTCGCGGAATTTGGCACATTCGCGCAGCGACGGATGTGAGGCGGCCAATTACTGTTTGCGCGGCTTGGCGCGAATTGTCAGCGAGCCGTCGGCATTTTCGACCACCTCGGCACCTTTCTTCCGTAACAAGTCGGTGAAGTCATCCTTGTTAAGCGGGCGATGCGGATCGTCGACAGGGGCCGCTGCGACCGTGACGCCAGCGGGCAAGCTCGCGCGTTCGAGATATCCTGAAATCTCGCCCCAGCCGTCGCGTTGATCGTAGTTCACCTTGATGTAAGGCATGGCGCCGTCGCCGCCCGTGAACTCGGTTTCGAGATATTTTCGTTCGCTCGCATGCAGCTCTCGCGCGCTGCCATCTGCATTCACGTAGACGTATGGGTAAGGTCCTTCCGGCATCACTCCGCCGCCTGCACGCGTTTCTTGCGCTTCGCCTCGCGCGCTAGCACGGGCGCCAGGAATTGCCCGGTATAACTGCGCTTTACCTTCACAATGTCTTCCGGGGTGCCGGCCGCGACGATTTCGCCGCCGCCGTCGCCACCTTCCGGGCCGAGGTCGATCACCCAGTCAGCGGTCTTGATTACTTCCAGATTGTGCTCGATTACCACCACCGTATTTCCTTGTTCGACCAGCTCATGCAGCACGTCGAGCAGCTTGGCCACATCGTGGAAATGCAGGCCCGTAGTCGGTTCATCCAGAATGTATAGCGTGCGGCCGGTCGCGCGTTTTGACAGCTCCTTAGCGAGCTTGACGCGCTGCGCCTCGCCGCCGGACAGGGTGGTCGCCTGCTGGCCGACATGGATGTAGTCAAGGCCGACTCGATGCAGCAGCGCCAGTACGTCACGCACGCGCGGCACCGCCTTGAAGAATTCCAGCGCCTCTTCGACCGTCATGTCGAGCACGTCGGCGATCGACTCACCCTTGAACAGCACCTCAAGTGTTTCGCGATTGTAGCGCTTGCCCTTGCAGACATCGCAGGTAACGTAGACGTCGGGCAAAAAGTGCATCTCGATCTTGATCACGCCGTCGCCCTGGCAGGCTTCGCAACGGCCGCCCTTGACGTTGAATGAGAAACGGCCCGGCTCGTAGCCGCGCGCCTTGCTCTCCGGCAGGCCGGCAAACCATTCGCGGATCGGTGTGAATGCGCCGGTATAGGTCGCAGGATTCGAGCGCGGCGTGCGGCCGATCGGCGACTGGTCGATGTCGATGATCTTGTCGATATGCTCCAGCCCCTCGATCCGGTCGTGCGGGGCAGGTGCAAGCGAGGCGCCGTTGAGCTTGCGCGCGACTGCATTGTAGAGCGTGTCCACCAGAAGCGTGGACTTTCCGCCGCCGGACACGCCGGTCACGCAGGTGAAGAGCCCGAGCGGGATCTCCGCGTTTATGTTCTTCAGGTTATTGCCGCGGGCATTGACGACCTTGAGTGTGCGGCGCGCGTTGCGCGTACGTCGCTCGGGGATCGGCACGGAGAGTTCGCCGGAGAGGTACTTGCCGGTCCATGATTTCGGCGCGTCGATCAGGTCCTCGACCTTGCCTTCCGCCACGATCTCGCCGCCGTGGATGCCGGCGCCGGGGCCGATATCGAGCACGTGATCGGCGGTGCGAATGGCATCTTCGTCATGCTCGACCACGATCACGGTGTTACCGAGATCGCGCAGCCGCTTCAGGGTTTCCAGCAGGCGTGCATTGTCGCGCTGATGCAGGCCAATGGACGGCTCATCGAGCACGTAGAGCACGCCGGTCAGGCCTGAGCCGATCTGCGAGGCAAGGCGGATGCGCTGGCTTTCGCCGCCGGACAGCGTGCCCGATGCACGTGAGAGCGTGAGATAATCGAGCCCGACGTCGACCAGAAACTTGAGTCGCTCGCGGATTTCCTTGAGCACGCGCACGCCGATCTCGTTCTGCTTGGCATTAAGTTGTGCGGGCAGCGCTGTGAACCATTCGCCGGCGCGCTTGACGGACAAGTTCGCCACCTGCGCGATATTGTTTTCGCCCACCTTGACGCACAGCGCCTCCGGCTTGAGACGCGCTCCCTTGCACGCTGCACAGGGCACATCGGTGAAATATTTCTGCAGGTCCTCGCGCGCCCACTCGCTCTCGGTTTCCTTGAAGCGCCGCTCGAGATTGGTGATGACGCCTTCGAACGGCTTTTTCGTCGTGTAGCCGCGCAGGCCGTCATCATATGTGAACTTGATCTCGTCCTCGTCCGAGCCATAGAGAATCGCGTCCTGCGTTTTCTTCGGCAGGTCCTTCCATTTGGAATCGAGCGTGAAGCGATAGTGCTTGGCCAGCGCATCGAGTGTCTGGATGTAATAGGGCGATGAGGATTTCGCCCAGGGCGCGATAGCGCCCTTGCGCAGCGTGGCGTCGCGGTCCGGGATCACCAGGTCAGCATCGATGTGTTGCTCGACACCAAGACCGCCGCATTCCGGACAGGCGCCGAACGGATTATTGAAAGAGAACAGCCGCGGCTCGATTTCCGGAATGGTGAAGCCGGAAACCGGGCAGGCGAATTTCTCGGAAAAGATCAGCCGCTCGGCGTTGGCGTTGCGGCCGCGATTGGCAGTCGCGCCAGTGGCCTTGCTGTCGGCCAGCTCGACTACAGCGAGGCCATCGGCGAGCTTGAGGCACTGCTCCAGCGAGTCCGCAAGCCGCGTTGTGATATCGCTGCGGACAACAAGCCGATCGACCACCACATCGATGTCGTGAGTGAATTTTTTGTCGAGTGGCTTTACATCCTGGATTTCGTGAAAGTCGCCGTCGATCTTCACGCGCTGGTAGCCTTTGCGCAGGAATTCGGCGAGTTCCTTCTTGTATTCCCCTTTACGTCCGCGCACGACTGGCGCCAACACGTAGATGCGCGTTCCTTCCGGCAGGGCCAGCACGCGATCGACCATCTGCGAAACAGTCTGACTCTCGATCGGCAGGCCGGTCGCCGGCGAGTAGGGCACGCCGACGCGCGCCCATAACAGGCGCATGTAATCATAGATCTCGGTAACGGTGCCCACGGTCGAACGTGGATTGCGCGAAGTGGTTTTCTGTTCGATCGAGATCGCCGGCGACAATCCGTCGATCTGATCGACGTCCGGCTTCTGCATCATCTCGAGGAATTGCCGCGCATAAGCGGAAAGCGATTCCACGTAGCGACGCTGGCCTTCGGCATAGATGGTGTCGAAGGCAAGCGAGGATTTTCCCGAGCCCGACAGGCCAGTGAAAACGACCAGCCTGTCGCGCGGAATGGCGACGTCGATGTTCTTCAGGTTGTGCTCGCGCGCGCCGCGGATCGCGATCACGCGGGCGTCGCTGCGGCTTGGCTTGTTGCTACGTTCAGCCATATGACCCGGCGAATTGGGACCTGTGAGGCAAAGCCATCCCTTCGGACCCGCAAAACGGCGGGTCCGTGGTGGCCTGCTTGGCTAGAACGTAGTGAGAACAGGACCGATTTGCCAGACCGCAGGGAGGCGTTTCCCCGCGTTCTTTTCGCGAAATAGTCCCGAAAAATGAAGGGCCGGCACCTAGCCGGCCCTTCGGTATCTCCCGGTCTGGCGGCTACCAGAAGCGGTAGTTGACGCCGAGCTTGATGATGTTGGGCTTGAAACTCACCGCAGTCGAAACGCCGCATATGGCGGGGCCGCAAGTCGAGGTGCCCAGATCGGCGTAGAGGTATTCAATCTTCGCCGACCACGGACCGAGAATTGCGTATTCGAGGCCGGTGCCGATGGTCCAGCCGGCGCGGCTTACACTTGCGGTCAAGCCGTTCAGCATCTGCACATCACCGAATGCGCCGCCGCCCGTGATGTAGAACAGCGCGGGACCAAACGCATAGCCGACGCGGGCGCGCGCAGTGGCGAACCAGCTCGTCTGCACGATGCAGCCAGGGGCGCCGCAAATGCCGGAGCCCGAGCTCGTTGTCGATTTCATCCAGTTGCCGGCGAGGTCGCCCTCCGCACCGAAAACCCACGCGCCAGCTTGCATGTTGAAGCCGAGCGTTCCGCCGAACAGTGGCCCGGCGGAGCTCGTCGACCCGACAATGCCCGGGCCATTCCAATCTGATGAGCCCCAACCGTATCCGCCGTATGCGCCCACGTAGACGCCGCCCCAGCCGACAGCGGGCGAGACGTAGGCGGGCTCGCCGTAGCGGCCAGGCATGTCGGCCGCAAAAGACGGCGATGCGAATGGCAACGCCAGAGCAAACGCAGCCGTGGCGAGAATGGAACGGTTCATCGGTAATCTCCTAGACGTCGCGGCCGATCGGGCCGTCATGGGCGGCGGAATCTTGCGAAGGACTCGAACGCTGCGCTTACGCCACAGGAATGTTGAAAATCACCAAGCGAATCAGGCCTCTAGGATCAAAGAAAAGGGTTAACAAGGGCTTGCTGTAGGCCTGTACCGGCGCAAAGCCACCGTTGCCTGCGGCACTAAAATGAGTTAGAACAAAACAAGAACACGTTAGCGAGACGGGTTTTCTCAGCAGCGCGATGACCCCTGTGGATAGGGGGCAAACGCGCGAGCCGCCCCTTGGTCACGTCATTTGACGGAGACTAGGGTGAGTTTGTTTTTTCAACGGGCGCGCGCGGCAGGCAGCCCAGGACGGCGAACGGCGTGGCTTCAAGAAGAAGCTGCACGGGCAAATCGCCACGTGGAGAGCACTATGGCAGGTAGCGTCAACAAGGTCATTCTCGTCGGCAATCTGGGCGCCGATCCGGAAGTTCGCCGTACCCAGGACGGCCGACCAATCGTCAATTTGCGGGTAGCGACGTCCGACACCTGGCGCGACAAGGCGACCGGCGAGCGGCGCGAAAAAACCGAATGGCATCGCGTCGTGATCTTCAGCGAGGGCCTGGCGAAAATCGCCGAGCAATATCTCAAGAAAGGCTCAAAGGTTTATCTCGAAGGCGCGCTGCAGACTCGCAAATGGCAGGACAAGGACGGACAAGATCGTTACTCGACCGAAGTTGTGCTCCAAGGGTTCAACTCCGCACTGACCATGCTTGATCGCGCCGGCGGCGGGGCGGGAGCCGAGAACGGTGATTTCGGATCCGCTGGCCCGACCGCATCACGCGAACGCCGGCCCGCGATGGCCGGCGCCGGCGGCAAACGCGACGACATGGACGACGAGATTCCGTTCTAGATTCTAACCGCGGCGCAATCCAAACTTGTCATGGCCGGGCTCGTCCCGGCCATCTCGTTTAGATTGGCAAGGCAGCGCGAAACTAAGCGGGATGCCCGGCATAAAGCCGGGCATGAAAGACATCAGCTCACGCCTTGATGTCGACCTTGTCGCTGTCGATCGTAATCGAGACCTGAAGGATGTTGGTCGAGCCGTCGTTGTCGCCATCGCCGTCCGGGTCGCTCGAGTTCGCGTTGTTCGCGCTCGACGAATTCGATGTGCTGGACGCATCCGACGTAGACGACGGGCCGCCGCCGCCATGATGATGGTGGTGGGCGCGCGCCTGTTGCTGCTGTTGCTGCAACGAAGCCAGTGCCTTTTGCGCATCGGCTAGATCGCCCGATTGCAAATCCTGGCCAATTTGCTGGAGCGCCTGCGCGAACGGGCTATTGCCTTGCGCGATCGGCGAGGAGGCCAGAGTGTTGTAAGCGTTTTGTGCCGCGCTCAGATCGCCGGCCTGCAATGCGCTGGCGAGTTGCCCGAACGCTTGCCGGTCCTTTTGAAAAGTGGAAACGAAGGACGCAGCAGATGATGAAATGGCCGAGATAGTCATGACTCTCGCTCCTGACGGGAAGTGCATCCCGTGAATGAGAGTCGCCCCGCCGCCTGTCTAGAGATTCTCGCTTACCAACCTGTAAATGCTGAAGTTATGGGATTTTTACACGTAGGGTTCCGGGACGAGTCATCCCGCCAGTGCGGCACGCACTCCGTCAACGATGTATTGAACAGCCAGCGCCGCAAGCAGCACACCGAGCAGGCGCGACGCCACGACATTTGCGGTGACGCCGAGCCATTTGGCGATGCGCGCAGCCAGCATAAACACGAGAAGACTGAGGGCGAGCACCGTGGCGATGACGGCAAGCAGCACCACCAGCCGCACAATATCGCCGTCACTGCGGCCGGCGAGCAGAATGGTCGCTGTGATGGCGCCAGGTCCGGCCATCAGCGGAATGGCCAGCGGAAAAGCAGCAATGTTGCGTACGTGCTCTTCGACGGCTTCTTCGGCCTGACGCGATTGCCGCTCGATCCGCACGCCGAACACCATTTCCGAAGCAATTGAAAACAACAACAGGCCGCCGGCGATGCGGAACGCCGGCAAGCCGATCGAGAGTGTGTGCAATAACCAGTCGCCGATCAGAGCGCTACCGGCGAGGATTGCGGCGGCAATAACTGTCGCGCGTAGTGCGACGCTGCGGCGGGCGCGCTGGGGCAATCCATGGGTAACCGCAAGGAACGAGGGCACCAGCCCGATTGGATCAACGACGACGAGCAGAGTCACGAACGAGGCGATGAGAAATTCGAGCTGCATTGAAACTCACGGTATCACGCACACACAGACCTCGCCTTGATTGGTCCCAAAAACCGCGCAATTTTCAGGGCGAAAAATGGCCCAAAAACATGACACTCTGGTCCGCATAACGTATTGAATATGTATGAGAAAATAGCCTGTATAGGTTCGCAATTCGGTTGGCAAAGCGGGCCTGAATCAGCTAAAAAATTGTCAGCAAAACTCCACGCAGGATGCGGTCTTGGCCGATACCGAACCTCCGAAATCGGAGGACGCACCTCCATCCGACGTGCGCCCGGTTTCGATTACCGAGGAGATGAAGCGCAGCTATCTCGATTACGCGATGAGCGTAATCGTGTCGCGTGCGCTGCCCGACGCGCGTGACGGTCTCAAGCCGGTGCATCGGCGCATTCTCCACTCGATGAACGAAAACGGGCACACGCCCGACAAAAAATACGTGAAATCCGCGCGCGTGGTCGGCGACGTGATGGGCAAATATCACCCGCACGGCGACCAGGCGATCTACGATGCCCTTGTGCGCATGGCGCAGGATTTCTCCATGCGTCTGATGCTGATCGACGGGCAGGGCAATTTCGGTTCGGTCGATGGCGATCCGCCGGCGGCCATGCGTTACACCGAATGCCGGCTGGCGCGCCCGGCGATGGCGCTGCTCGACGACATCGACAAGGATACCGTCGACTTCCAGGATAACTACGACGGCAACGAAAAAGAGCCGGTGGTGTTACCGGCGCGTTTTCCGAACCTCTTGGTCAATGGCGCGGGCGGCATCGCCGTCGGCATGGCGACCAACATCCCGCCGCATAATCTCGGCGAAGTCATCGATGCAGCAACTGCGCTGATCGACAATCCTGTGCTGGCTATCGACGATCTGATCAAGATCGTGCCTGGTCCGGATTTTCCGACCGGCGGGATTATCCTCGGGCGCGACGGAATTCGCTCTGCGTACAAGGAAGGACGCGGCTCGATTGTCATGCGCGGCAAGGTCGAGACCGAAACCATCCGCAAGGAGCGCGAAGCTTTCATCATTACCGAAATTCCCTACCAGGTGAACAAGGCGGCGATGGTCGAGCGCATTGCCGAGCTGGTGCGTGAGAAAAAGATCGACGGCGTCGCCGATTTGCGCGACGAGAGCGACCGCCAGGGCTATCGCGTCGTAGTGGAGCTAAAGCGCGAAGCGGTACCAGACGTCGTGCTCAATCAGCTCTACCGGTTCACGCCACTGCAATCATCCTTCGGCTGCAACATGGTGGCGCTCGACGGCGGCCGTCCGCTGGTAATGACGTTGAAGGATCTGCTCAATGCCTTCATCGCCTTCCGCGAAGAAGTCGTATCACGGCGAACCAAGTATCTGCTCGGCAAGGCGCGCGATCGCGCCCACGTGCTGGTCGGCCTCGCCATCGCAGTGGCCAACATCGATGAAGTGATCAAGCTCATCCGCGCCGCGAAGAATCCCGAGGAAGCGCGCGAGGCTCTGATGAAGCGGGACTGGCCAGCCAAGGATGTGGCGGTGATGGTGACCCTGATCGACGATCCGCGTCACAAAGTGTCGCCCAAAAACACTACAAAACTGTCGGCCGAACAGGCGAAGGCAATTCTCGATCTGCGCCTGCAAAGGCTGACCGCACTCGGCCGCGACGAAATTAAGCAGGAGCTCGACAAGCTAAAGATCGAAATCGCCGATTATCTCGATATCCTGCGCTCGCGCGCGCGCATCCAGAAGATCATCAAGGACGAGCTGGCGGCGGTCAAGAAGGAGTTCGCCACCCCGCGACGTACGGTAATCGCGGAAGCAACCGGCGAGGTCGATGAAGAGGATCTGATCACGCGCGAGGATATGGTCGTAACGGTCTCGCACCAGGGCTACATCAAGCGCGTGCCGCTCTCGACCTATCGCGCGCAACGGCGCGGCGGCAAGGGCCGCGGGGGCATGCAGGTGCGCGAGGAGGATTTCGTCTCGCGGCTGTTCGTCGCCTCGACGCACGCGCCGGTTCTGTATTTCTCCTCACTCGGCAAAGTTTATAAAGAAAAGGTCTGGCGGTTGCCGATCGCAGCGCCACAGGCGCGCGGCAAGGCGTTGATCAATATCCTACCGCTCCAGCAGACCGAGACCATCACGACCATTATGCCGCTGCCCGAGGATGAAGCCTCCTGGGCCGAACTCGACGTGATGTTTGCCACCACCAGCGGCACCGTCCGCCGCAACAAACTGTCGGATTTCGTCGAGGTGCGTCCGTCCGGCATTATTGCGATGAAGCTCGAAAAGGACGAGGCAATCGTCGACGTGCAGATTTGCACCGAGAAGGACGACGTGCTGCTGACCGCCAATGGCGGGCAATGCATCCGCTTTGCTGTGCCGGAGGTGCGGGTTTTCCAGGGCCGTACGTCGCGCGGCGTGCGAGGCATCACGCTTGCGGAGAAAGATCACGTCATTTCGCTGTCGATTCTGGGCCATGTCGAGGTGACGGCGGAAGAGCGTGCCGCCTATCACAAGCGCGCCAGCGCTGTGCGGCGCGGCATCGGCGAGGAGGAGGCGGGCACCGATGCCGAGGAGGCAATCGGCGCGATCGAACTCGGCGAAAAGCGCTACGTCGAATTGTCCGCCGCGGAACAGTTCGTGCTCACCGTGTCGGAACGCGGCTATGGCAAGCGATCATCGTCATACGAGTACCGCACCACCGGGCGCGGCGGTAAAGGCATTGTCGCGATGACACTCACCAAGAAGACCGGCAAGATCGTCGGCTCGTTCCCGGTGGAAGAAGCGGATCAGGTGATGCTCGTCACCGACGCGGGCAAGCTGATCCGCACACCGGTCTCCGGAATTCGTATCGCCGGGCGCTCGACACAGGGTGTGATCGTGCTCAACACCGCCGAGGACGAGCGCGTGGTCTCGGTCGAACGCCTCAGCGAAGAAGAAGGCGACGACGAGTAGGGTTTCGCCATGACCGGCTTGTCCCTGTTACTAACGCGCTGAAGAACTCGGAACTCCGCGCAACCCCCTTTAAGCCGGCCCGTTTAGCACGGTACGATGCCTGTCCTGGCTAATGGGGTGTCGCCATGCGGTCGAAGTGGTCGAGACGCGACGTTTTGAAAACTTCTGCGGCCGCAGCGGCAAGCACTCTTTTCGCCGAGCCGGTCAAGGCCGCCGCGCCACCGGCGGAGGCTGCAACTCCGGCCTTGATCGAGGCAGCGCGCAAAGAAGGCAAGATCGCATTTTACAGCGCGCTCGAGCTCAACATTTCAGAGAAACTCGCGCGGACTTTCGAGGCGCGGTACCCGGGCATTGCCGCGCGCGTCGAACGCTCTGGTGCCGAACGGATCTTCCAACGGATCGGGCAGGAGAAGGACAGCAATATCAGCGCCGTCGATCTGGTGTGCAGCACCGATCCTGCGCATTTCATTTACTGGAAACGCAAGGATTGGATCGCGCCTTACGTGACCGAGGAAATGGTGAAAAACCTGCCGCGCGAGCACGTCAATCCTGACGGCACCAGCGCGACGGCGTGCTCGTGGTTTTCCGTGATCGGTTACAATACCGAACTGGTGAAACCGGAAGACGCTCCGAAAAGTTACGCCGACCTGCTCGATCCAAAATGGAAGGGAAAGATTGCCAAAGGTCATCCGGGCTACAGCGGAGCGATCCTCACCGCGACGTTTCAGATATCGCGCGATCTCGGCTGGTCGTATTTCGAAAAACTCGCACAACAAAACGTTATGCAGTTGCAATCGGCGGCTGAGCCGCCGCGCAAGATTGCGCTCGGCGAACGGGCCATTCAGGCGGACGGCAACGACTACAGCCTGACTCTATACAAGGATGCGGGTCGGCCGGTCGAAGCGGTCTATGCGACCGAGGGTACACCGCAAATCATTGTCGAGACCGGCATCTTCCGCAGTTCACCACACCCAAACGCAGCGCGGCTGTTCCAGCAATTCCTATTCAGCGTCGAGGGACAGCAGATTTTCATCGACTTCGCGCATCGCTCGTACCACGCGCAGGTGAAGGACAGGCCCGGACGTCCGCCACTCTCAGCAATCAAGACGATGAAGAGCGATCCGGCGGCGGTCGAGGCACAGAGCGAAGAGATCAAGGCGCGCTATTCCAAGATTTTCGGCGTGTAACAGGGCTGATCTCTATCGAGCGCCGGCCTTTTCTAGAATTGCGACCATCTCTTTAAAGCCGTGCTTTTTCGCGAGCGCGAGCGGAGTGTTGCCCGACCGGTCAGCAATATTGACGTTGGCGCCGGCATCGACCAGCGCCTTGAGCGTTGCGACGTGGGCTTTGCCGCCGTTGCCGAGCACGATTGATTCGATCACCGCGGTCCAGCCGAGATTGTTAACATGATCAAGCGGCGCCTTGGCCGCGATAAGTGTTCGTACGACCTCGTCGTGGCCGAGGTGTGCGGCGGCGATCAACGCGGTGCCGTCATAGGGGCTGGTGATGTTGCCAGACCTGCACCCGTCGTCGAGCGCGACCTTAAGCACAGGCATGTCGTCGGCGACGGCGGCGATGGTGACGATGTCGTATTTTTGCGTCTCGAGCGCATTGGCGTCTGCGCCAAGTCGCATCAGGGTGCGCGCGGCCTCCGGCTTTTGCATGAAAGCCGCCACATGCAGGGGTGTCCGGCCACGACCGTCGCGGGCATCAATCGGCGCGCCGGACTTCACGAGCTTTTCAATTTCGGCGACGTCACCTTTCGCCGCTGCCGCGTGCAGGCCGCGATAGGCCTGCAGCTCGGATGTGCCGGGCGGTGTTTGTGCCGAAGTCGGGACAATGAGCACAAACAACGCGAAAAGGCAGCCTGCGAAATTGGAAAAAGGTATTCGATCAGTCCACCTGCAGGTTGAGGGCCGCCACGATCGGCTTCCATTTCGTCTGTTCGCGCTGGATGTGCTCAGTGAGCTCCTGCGGCGTGCCGCCACGCGGCTGCGCACCAAGTTTGGCGAGCGCATTTTTCATCGCATCGCCTTTTAGCGCTGCATTGGTTACGGCGTTGAGCTTGGCAAGAATTGCCGGCGGCGTGTCTTTCGGTGCCAACAGCGCCGTCCAGGCCCCGCTGCTTACCGATGGAAATCCGATCTCCGGCATCGCCGGGACATCCGGCAATTCCGGTGAGCGTTTCGGCCCGACGATGGCAAGCGCACGCAGCTTACCGTCCTCAATCAATTGCAGCGACGTACTCACGGTGTCGAAAGTCATCTGCACTTCGCCGGCGACAACCGCCGTGAGTGATGGGCCGCCGCCTTTGTACGGCACGTGCAAGATGTTTGTTCCGCTCACCGACTTGAACAACTCGGCATTGAGATGCGGCAGCGTTCCGACGCCGCCGGTCGAATAGTTGAGCTTGCCGGGATTGGCCTTGGCGTAGGCGACTAGCTCGGCAACGGTTTTGAAGGGCAACTGCGGGTTGACGACCAGCACCTGCGGCGTTTCGGCAACGAGCGCGATCGGAGCAAAACTCGACGCATCGTAGCCGGCACTTTTCACGATCATCGGGCTCATGATCAGCCCGCTTGCGGCCGAAACCATCAGCGTGTAGCCGTCGGGGTCGGCCGCTGCGGCTTGCCGTGATCCGATGGTGTTGCCGGCGCCAGGCTTGTTCTCAATGAATACGTTTTGCCCCAGCACTGAGGGTAAGGCGGCGGCAAGCAACCGTGCCATCACATCGACCGGCCCGCCCGCCGGGGTCGGCACGATGATGCGGATCGGCCGACTCGGATAATCCTTTGCCTCGTTTTGGGCGAACGCGGCCGCCGCCCACAACAGCGCGGCGGCAGCCAGAACGACACGACGCATAGCGGCTCTCCTCGGGGGGATGATCCCGAGGAGAGCCTAGCGCCGAACTGGGGGGACGGGTAAGGCGCTAATGTGCCCGGCGTTCGGGCGAAATCAGGCGGACGTGCGGGTTGCCAAATTCTGTGCCGACGCAATTGAGATAGGGCCAGGGTTGCTGTTTGCACGCCGTCATGGCGTCGACGGCCGGCTGCGGCAAGGGATTGGCAACGACGTCGGCGATGGGTGCCGAAATAATCGTTATCGCGCCGGCGATGACGGCAGCAGCAACGATTGCAGCGATTGTCTTCAGCATGACAGCCCCCTGTTTAGGCCATACACGCCGGAGCATTTAGCTCTCGGCGAGAGTGACCTTAGATAAGGCGCCTATCTGTTGCTGTGACCGGGGTCACAGAAAGACGGATTCCACGGCTTCATTCCTTGGGACGCAGCCGGGAAAAAGGTTCAAAGCCTCAACGAGCCGGTCTTGCGGGGCTGCTGGAGGCGGGTTAGACCCCGGCCCATGCCGAGAACTGCCCTTTATGCTGGCTCGTTCGACCCGGTCACCAATGGCCATCTCGACGTGGTTCGTCATGCCGTACGGCTCGCCGACCGGCTGGTGATTGCCATTGGGGTGCATCCCGGCAAGGCGCCGCTGTTTTCAGCGGACGATCGGCTGGCCATGTTGCAGGAAACCTGCGGGCCAATTGCGCGCGAAGCCAAATGCGAATTGTCCTGCGTGACTTTTGCGGATCTCGTGGTGGAAGCCGCACGCAAGGCCGGCGCATCCATGCTGATCCGTGGGCTACGCGACGGGACAGACCTCGACTATGAAATGCAGATGGCAGGCATGAACACGGCCATGGCGCCTGACGTGCTCACCGTGTTTCTACCGGCCTCGCCCATGGTGCGCCCGATCACCGCCACATTGGTGCGCCAGATCGCCAGCATGGGCGGTGATGTCTCGGCCTTCGTGCCGGCGCCCGTCGTGGCACGATTGAAAAAGAAATTCGCGCGCTGAGCCAGCGGCGAGCCAAAACGGGGAATGAAATGAACAGTCGCCGATCGATCTTGATGCTTGCGTTTGGCCTGGCAGTTTTTGCCACACCGGCTTTGGCGCAATCGCCGCTCGAAAATCCGGGCGGGCTGCGCGAGCAAGCGCCGGCGACTTACAAGGCGCGCTTCGACACCACGAAGGGCGTGTTTGTCATTGAGGTTACGCGCGCCTGGGCGCCCAAAGGTGCCGACCGGTTTTACAATCTCGTCAAGAACGGCTTCTATGACAACGTCCGCTTCTTCCGTGTGATCTCCGGCTTCATGGTGCAGTTCGGCATCAATGGCGACCCAGGGACCATGGCGCGTTGGCGCGGCGCACAGATAGCCGACGATCCGGTCACCCAAAGCAACAAGCGCGGCATGATTACGTTCGCGATGGCCGGTCCCAACACGCGCACCAGCCAGGTGTTCATCAATTTCGCGGACAATTCCCAACTCGATCAATCGGGCTTTGCGCCGTTCGGCCGCGTGGTGTCCGGCATGAATGTGGTCGACGCAATTAACGCCGAATACGGCGAGGGCGCGCCGCGCGGCCGCGGCCCCGACCAGAGCCGCATGCAGAGCGAAGGCAACGCGTACCTGGCGAAGGATTTTCCCCGCCTCGATTACATCAAGAAAGCCACCATTGAGCGCTAGTTCATTGCGGTGACGCGTAGAGTAAGGAGAGTAAAATGGCCAAGCCGGAAGACACGCTGACTCTCGAAACCACCAAGGGAAATGTGGTGATCGAGATGCGTTCCGAACTCGCGCCGGGGCATGTCGCGCGCATCAAGGAACTGGTGAAGGATGGCTTCTACGACGGGATCGTATTTCACCGGGTAATCGACGGCTTCATGGCGCAGACCGGTTGTCCACACGGTACGGGCACGGGAGGGTCTGGCAAGAAGCTCAAAGCCGAGTTCAACAAAGAGCCGCATGTGCGCGGCACGGTATCGATGGCGCGCGCTTCAAACCCGGATTCCGGCGATAGCCAGTTTTTCATCTGTTTCGACGACGCCCGCTTCCTCGACAACCAGTACACGGTCTGGGGCAAAGTGATCGAAGGCATGGAAAACGTCGACAAGATCAAGCGCGGCGAGCCGGTTTCGAACCCCGACAAGATCGTCAAGGCGACGATGGGGGCTTGAGCTGGGCCCAATTTCTACGTCATGCCCGGCCTTGTGCCGGGCATCCACGTCTTATAGGCGACGCTGAAACTTGCAGACGTGGAAGGCCGGTACGGGCCGGCCCATGACACAGGGACGGCATGAAAACCGACCTCTTCGACTTCGAGTTGCCGGCGGATCGCATTGCGCTGCGGCCGGTGAGCCCCCGCGATGCCGCGCGGCTTCTGGTGGTGAGGCCAGGACAGGCGCCGGCACTCGACGACCGCAAAATTACCGATCTGCCGGACCTGCTGCGGCCAGGCGACTGCCTGGTGGTCAATGACAGCAAGGTCATAGCGGCCCGCCTCCGGGGTCGGCGTATTGGACGAGGGGCCAATGAGCCGGAAATCGAAGCCACGCTTCACAAGCGGCTGGACGGCTCACGGTGGCGGGCATTCATTCTGGGCGCCAAGAAGGTCGAAGTCGGCGATACGCTGCGGTTCGGAAGCGAGGGCCGGGTCTGTTTTCTTAACGAATTAGATACTCAAGTTTCGCAAAAAGATGAGGGAGGGGAGGTAACCCTTTCATTTTCCTTCCATGGTCCGATTCTCGATCAAGCGATAGCTGAACGCGGCGACATGCCATTGCCGCCCTACATTGCGTCTCGCCGCGCCCCCGATGAACGGGATCGGATCGATTATCAAACCCTGTTCGCCCGCGAGGAAGGCTCGGTAGCGGCGCCGACGGCCGGCCTGCATTTCACCGAAGGCCTGCTGGAGCGCCTCAAGGAGCGCGGAATAGGCCTCCAGCGGGTCACCCTGCACGTCGGGGCCGGCACCTTCCTGCCGGTGAAGGCCGACGACACCGCGGGTCACACGGTGCATTCCGAATTCGGCACTGTGCCGGCCGAGGTGGCTGACGCGCTAAATGCCGTCCGCGCCAAGGGCGGACGCATTGTAGCCGTCGGTTCGACGGCGCTGCGGCTTTTGGAGAGCGCGGCGGGCAAAGATGGACGGCTGTCCGCGTTTCGCGGCGAAACCGCGATTTTCATTACGCCTGGCTACCGCTTCAAAGCGGTCCACCTGATGTTGACGAATTTTCACCTGCCGCGGTCGACCTTGTTCATGCTGGTGGCTGCGTTCAGCGGGCTCGACGCCATGAAGCAAGCCTATGCGCACGCTATCGCGTCGGGCTATCGGTTCTATTCCTATGGCGATGCGTGTTTGCTATTTCCGGCCGCGCCCTTGCGATGAACGAACTCTTTTCCTTCCGTGTGACTGCAACCGACGGCGCTGCACGCCGCGGCGAAATCGTCACCCCGCATGGACGCGTGCAAACGCCCGCCTTCATGCCTGTCGGCACGCAAGGCACGGTGAAGGGGCTTTCGCCCGATGACGTCCGCGCGACCGGCGCCGACATCGTGCTCGGCAATACCTATCATCTGATGCTGCGCCCCGGTGCGGAACGCATCGCCGCCCTTGGTGGTCTGCATACATTTATGAACTGGCCGTTGTCGATCCTCACCGACTCCGGCGGTTTCCAGGTCATGTCGCTGTCCGAGCTACGCAAGGTCGACGAGCACGCGGTGACATTCCGATCCCATCTCGACGGCGCCATGGTCGAACTCACGCCCGAACGCGCCATAGAAATCCAGATGCTGCTTGGCGCCGACATTGCCATGCAGCTCGACGAATGCCTCAAACTGCCGGCAACGCGCGACGAGATTGCCCGAGCGATGCAACTCTCGCTGCGCTGGGCAGAGCGCAGCAAGCGCGCATTCGAAAAAAATAGAAATGGCACGGCACTTTTCGGTATCGTGCAGGGCGGTGACGATCTGACTCTGCGCGCCGAAAGCGCCCGCGCACTCACGGATATGGACTTCCACGGCTACGCCATTGGCGGCCTTGCGGTCGGTGAACCGCAAGAGGTTATGCTCAAGATCGTCGCCGAAACAACGCCGCTACTCAAGCCACAACGCCCACGCTATTTGATGGGTGTCGGCACACCGCACGATCTCATCGAGGCAGTCGCACGCGGCATCGATATGTTCGACTGCGTGCTGCCGACGCGCAACGGACGCCACGGCATGGCCTTCACCCGATACGGTGCAATCAATCTTGCCAACGCGCGTCACGCCAATGATCCGCGTCCGCTTGATGCCGAGAACTCTCACCCCGCTGCGCGTACGTATTCGCGCGCCTACCTGCACCACCTCACCAAAGCCAGCGAAATGCTTGGGGCAGTACTGCTCTCAACGATCAATCTTGCCTACTACCAGACGTTGATGAGTGGAATGCGCGAGGCGATCGCTGGCGGGCGATTCGCCGATTTCCGTGATCATACTATGGCGCAGTGGGCGCAGGGCGACCTGCCGGCGCTGTAGACGCGGGATTGTCTCCGCGCGCGCCCTTGGCTAAAGGCAGCCTATGAATGTTCGACCCGATTTTCTGGCGAGGCGGCGCAAACCGCGCTTCAAGCTTCCACCCGGCAGTTGCGACGCCCACTGTCACGTCTTCGGCCCGGCGGCGCAATTTCGCTATGCCCCGAACCGGCGTTACACGCCGGCCGACGCACCCAAGGAAATGCTGGCGGCGCTACATGCGCATCTGGGCATCGAGCGTGCGGTCATCGTGCAGGCTAGCTGCCACGGCATCGATAACGCGGCAATGCTCGATTGCATCGCGTCGAATCCCAGCCGGTACCGCGGCGTTGCGATTGTCGATGACAGTTTTACCGAAAAAGATTTTGACACCCTCGACCGTGGCGGCGTGCGTGGGGTGCGCTTCAATTTCGTCAAACATCTCGGCGGCGCGCCGGACGTGGGCGTTTTCAACCGCGTCATCGACCGCATCAAGGAACGGGGATGGCATGTCGTGCTGCATGTCGATGCGCCTGACATCATCCCGCTCTCGGACATGATGCGGAAGCTACCGCTTCCTTTCGTTGTCGATCATATGGGTCGCGTGCCTGCTGCCGCGGGTGTGGATCAGCCTCCACTTAAGGCATTGATCGAGCTTTCGCGCCTGGAAAATTGTTGGATTAAAGTCTGCGGATCCGAGCGTATTTCCATGCCGCCTTACACCGCCGCGGTCCCGATTGCGCACGCTCTGGTGGCTGCAGCGCCGACGCGCATGCTGTGGGGAACGGATTTTCCGCATCCGAACGCCACGCACGAGGCCGACGAGGCCGATCTGGTGGATCTTGTCCCGCAATTTGCGTCCGATCCGCTGGCGCAGAAGCGCCTCTTAGTGGACAATCCAGCGCACCTGTACGGGTTTGGCTGAACAAGAACAAAATAAAGAGCAGTGGAGGAGACGCCACAATGAGCAGGGGGCTTCTGAATAGGATCACGCGCCGCGCAGCGGCATTGATGCTGGGTGCGTTTGCCATGACGTTGGCGCCGCAAGCACACGCCGCGTGGCCGGAAAAGCCGATCAAGCTGGTGCTGCCTTTCGGCGCTGGCGGCGTTGCCGACGTTACGGCGCGCATTCTCGCGGACAAACTGAGCCAGAAACTCAACCAGCGCGTGGTGGTCGAAAACATGCCTGGGCCCGGCGGCATTCAGGCGGCGCGCGCCGTGACCACTGCGCCGCCTGATGGCTACACGCTGGCTTATGTCACGAATGGTACTTCGATCAGCGTGGCCGCGTTCAAAAGTCTTCCATTCGATCCGGTGAAGGACTTTGAGATGGTGTCGATGGTCGGCACCTTCGATCTTGTTTTTGTCGTCAACGCCCAGTCTGAGTACAAGACGCTCGGCGATTTCCTAACGGCCGCGCGCGCCAATCCCGGCAAGCTCAACATCGGAACCATCGCGGTTGGCGGTACGCAAAACCTGGGCGGTGAGCTGTTCAAATCGGCGGCCAATCTCAACGTACAGATCGTGCCCTACAAGAATTCGCCGGACATAGTGGTGGCGCTGCTGCGCAACGACGTGCAGATGATGGTTGATTTCCCGCCGGCAGTGCGGGGGCAGGTCGCCGACGGCAAATTGCGAATTTTGGCTACCTCGAGCCCGAAGGCATCCCCATTGCTGCCCGGGGTGCCGACCGCCGATCAGTCTGGCGTCAAAGGCTACGAAGTCATCTCCTGGAACGGCGTCGGTGCGCCGAAGGGCACGCCAAAGGATGTGATCAACACCTTGAACAAGGCGATCCGCGAGGTGCTCGCCATGCCGGACGTAGAGGAGCAATACGCACAGGTCGGCGTCGTGGCGCAAGCAAGCGCGCCGGCCGAGTTAATGTCGCGACTGACTTCCGACATCAAAAAATGGAA
The DNA here is from genome assembly GCA_035623095.1 of Pseudolabrys sp. Taxonomy (GTDB): domain Bacteria; phylum Pseudomonadota; class Alphaproteobacteria; order Rhizobiales; family Xanthobacteraceae; genus Pseudolabrys. The sequence goes on along the minus strand of DASPUD010000101.1, from coordinate 56,368 downwards.
CGACGTCATCGACAAGGCGGGCATTCCGCGCAAGTAGGCGAACGCCGCAAGCCGGCTGGATTACGGGCCGCTATAGAGCCAGGCAATCCCGTCGTAGCTTTCTTCCGGCGTGCGGGGTGAGAGCGCCAGTTCGCGCAGCTCGGCGGCAACACCGCGCGCGTGATAAAATTCGCCATAGACGCGGGCCATGATCTGCGTGCGGCCCGTGCGAAGATAGCGTTCCTGCTCGTAGGCCTTGAAGGCTTTGGCGGGATCGTCCGGCGAAGCTGCAACCTTGTGGGCGAGCACCACCGCATCTTCAGTCGCCATGCAGGCGCCTTGTGCGAGATATTGCAGCATCGGATGTGCGGCGTCGCCCAAGAGCGTGATGCGGCCGGACGACCAGTTCTTCACCGGTTCGCGATCGCACAAGACCCACATGCGCCAGGTTTCGATGCGCTCGAGCAGGCGCAACACCTGTGGTACCTGCATCTTGAAGTGCTGCCACATGACATCCTTGCCGCCTTCTGCGTTCCAGCCCTCTTCGTAGCGATCGGAGTGGAAGACTGCGACCAGATTGTAAAGTTCGCCGCGGCGTAGCGGATAATGCACGAAATGAGTGCGTGGTCCGGCCCACAGCACGACGTCCGGACGCCAGAGATCTTTCGGAACGTCCTCATGCTTGAGCACGGCTCGATAAGCAATGTGGCCGGACACTCGCGGTTTGCCGTCGCCGACAATCTCCTCGCGGATTTTCGACCACATGCCATCGCAGCCGATCAGCGCGCGGCCTTCGACGGCTTCGCCGTTGTTAAGCGTCACGCTGACATGACCGCCGTGGTCCTTGAACGCGTCGACGCGCCGGTTATTTTCCAGCGTGATGAGGTTGCTGTTCTGACACGCCTTGAGGAAAGCGCCGTGGATATCGGCGCGATGCGTAACACCGTAAGGCTGTCCGAACCGCTTTAAGAACGCATCTCCAAGCGGGATGTGCGTGATCAGCTTGCCTGTGAGCGCATCGCGCATTTCCTGCGCCGGCGGACGATGAGCGTCGGCGAGGACCGCGTCCTTGAGCCCGATTTTCTCCAAAACACGGAAAATATTTGGCCCGAGCTGGATGCCGGCGCCGACTTCGCGGAATTCGGGTGATTGCTCGAAAACCCGGACCGGAAAGCCACGGTGAGCTAGCGCATATGCAGTGATGAGGCCGCCGATGCCGCCACCAGAAATCAGAAATGGGGCGGAACCGCCGTTCGTGCGCGCCATCGGGTCACCTCACTGCACAAGACCAGCCGGGACCATAAAACGGGGCGCCGGGCGAGGCAAAGCGCTTCCCGGCGAAAAAGAAACCCGCCGGCGGAGCGCCGGCGGGCCGTGTCGGATGCGGAATGCTACTTGGTCACCTGGCCGCGGACTTCGCCGGCTTTGTTGGCCGCCGTGTGCACGTTGACGTACCACTTGCCGGCCATCAGGTCGGCAGCCTGCTCGTCAGTGAGCGTCGCCGAACCTTCAAACGCGCCTTTGTCGGCGCCGGCGATTGGAACGATCACGCCGCCGTTCTTGCCGGCTTCGCCGGCGTGGAAATGGGCCGCAGTCGCCGGGCCGCTGAGGCCGGTTACCGTGCCCTTCCAGGACAACTTCTTGCTGGCAGTATCGTAAGTCGCGGTGACCGAGCCGCTGCCCTTGCTGTCGGTGGGCGGGACTTCGCTCGCGCCTTTCAGGTCGGCCTTCAGATTGACTGAGGCCGCGATCGACGGTGTGGCGAACGCAAGTACTGCCGTGCAGGCGAGAACGGTCAGGCTAGACCGCAGAATTGACGTCTTCATTTGGGCTCCTCCTAGGAGGTGCTTCTGTGCACCCATTGCTGCAAACACCGTATTCTATCACCTATTCCAGCAGTCGGGGCGCGCTAATCTTTAGTGTTGGATTGGCAGAATGGACGTGCTGGAGAACTCGCCACAAGCATCGCATTCCCAATGGTGGCGGATTTCGCCGCCCTCGACAAATTCTGATGATACTGGAGCGACCATGACGTCGCCGCATTGAGGGCAGCGCGTAGGCGCAGCCAGGGAGCGGAGGGCGGCGTACTTCGTCCGGTAGAGATGAAGCTGCATTGTTGGCCTCCTTTCTGCTTTGTCGATTTGGCCGCGACGTAAAGATCCATCGTGGCAAGGACGAGACGCTTTGGTGAAAGTGTAGTGGCCGGGCTGCTAAACTTTTGCGACACAACATCACATTGGTGGAGCGACGTTGGCGCACGAAATAGCGATGAACCGAGTCTGTTGCGCCGGTGTGACGGGTTGCGAGTGCGCTGCGGCGAACAAATTTTGGCCGATTTTGTAAACGGGCACGCGCTCCTGCCCGCCCCGGAAAATAGGAGGGGCCGCCGTGGTGATTCAGCGGCCCCCTACGGTCTACCGAAATTGGGGACACCCTGGTTAAGGGATCGGCTTCCCGCACAAATGGCGTAACCGCCAGACCCGGTTTCTTGCGTGAAGCAGCTCACACTCTGACTGCCAAATTTCGGGAAGATCAGCGGGCGGGCAATAGCGCTCGTTTTGTCAGCAAATGAAAGGGTCGCGCTGCCACTGGCACGACCCTTTCAACTCGCAGGGCCTGCTGAGCAGGAGCTGCGAACAGTTAAATTATGCCTCAAATGCCATCAGCCGTAAAACGGTATTTCCCGGCTGTGGGCAAGCCGAACTAAGTTGGCGCAGACCGGTGTTGTCCTTATTCGGATGGTGGCCGCGGCTTATGCCACAAGGCTGCGCGCTGTCCGGGAAAGGTTGCCACACCCGGTAGCCTTTCCTTTTTTTGTGCCGCGCAACCAAAGGCACCGCCTATGGAACTCCTGCGCCGCGACGTCGTTGTTGTTTCAAAGCAAATTAGGAGTCGACGGTGGCGAAAGCCCGGCATAAATCTTACGGCGACCAATTCTGGACGTTCGTCACTGAAAATCCTGAGCTTGCCGCCACAATCGCTTTTGAGATTGGCGCTGTCGCAGGACGGCTCACCGGCGACGTTTCGGTAAAACGCATCAGCAAGCTGCCATCCAATCTCGCGCATATCACAAATGCAGTCCCGCAGCTGGCGCAGGCCGCGCTGAAATATTTGCCTGGCCCATCGCCCAGCATTCAACCAGCGCCGGGCAGGGTGCGCAAAGCGCGGCGTGCCACGAACGGCCGGATCTCACGCAAGAGCAAAGGCAGGAAGTCGCTTTAGCAAGCGTGTCCACCCATCAGCATTTCCGGAGACCAACCATGGCGAAAAGAAGCTTTGTTCGAGAACACAACGCTCCATTGTCGGGGCGGCGAAGACGAGCGCAGCCCGCGTTCAGAGGGTTGCCATCAGGGCCGCAACGGCGGCGGCAACGGCTGCCGCCGAAGCGGCCGTCGAAGCAGTTATGAAGTCAATCATGGGACGAGAGCGACGGGCGCTCGGCCGAAAGAGAGCAACGAAAAAACGCGCGCGTGGGGCAACGCACAGGTCACGCAAAAAGTCGCGCATTGCCGCGCGCTGACGCATAAGCGGAGAACATCGCTTGAGAACGCTTGTTGCCGCGTCGATCGCCTTCCTGCTCATCGGGCTTGCTACGCCAGCGGTGGCAAACGGCCACCATCGGCGCGCCGTGCGGACGGACTATGCATATGCGACGTCCTACTGGGGTTATCACAAGTGGGTCCCATGGGGCGCCTACCAGGCGAGAGTCACATACGGGCCCGGTAACCGTCGGTGTATTTCGCAGCTCGTCTTGCTGCAAAGCGGATGGTGGAGACCGACGCGCCGATGCGAGGTCGTGGTATCGGGATGATGTGAGAGGCTTTGCCTAACTCGCGGCACGGTGGGCGGCGTTTATTGCAGGGTTGGCCCGAAGGGGTATTTTATTCGTCTTCGCGCGGCAACTTTGGTGCCGTCAGACCTTTCCAATATTTAATTTGCCGTCACGAAAACATTGCAATACCCGACCAGTGCGTGGCGATAAAATGCAACCACTGCCGCTAGAGCTGCTGTCGATTTTTGTGGCCGGGATTGCAGTCGGCTTCGTTGCCGGCTTTGCGGTCCGCGCGAGCATTTCGCGTCATCCGCGTGCACGCGCCGAGCGTAACCGGCTGATTGTTCACTGACGCTTTCTTCAGAGCGCCTCGTTACGGTCCACGCATAAGCGGCTACGGTCGGCTACCTTGCGCAGCCGCTCACCATTTCCGAGAACATCAGCGCGCTCTTTCAAGCGCCGCTATGCGCCGCTCAAGCCGCTTACTAGGCCGCAGCTCTGTTTTTGATAAATCCGACGATCGCGGTCAGGATCGCGCCGGCAACACCGCCGCCGGCGAACTGCCCGACGAGTGCGCCGATATCGACGTTGCCCGCGGATTGCGAGAGCATAGGAATGACGGCGGTCAACAGTTGGCCACCGACGCCGCCTCCGATTGCGCCGGCCAGGGTGTTGCCTGCAGTGCCGAGGCTGAGATCCTTGGCCGCGCCGCCGGCGATATTGCCGCCAATTGCGCCGGCAATGATCTGAACGATGAGGCTTATAAGCATGCCAGACATGAGACTCTCCTCACGTTACGAAAAGCCAGATCAGGTCTTGATGTCCGCAGGTAACTTGCCGCCATTGGCGGCGAGTTTTGCCATGACCTGCTTGTGCAACCACACATTCATGGTCGCAGAGTCATTGGTATCGCCGGTGTATTTGAGTTCTTTGGCGAGCTCTTTGCGCGCCGCCAGACTGCTGTCGAGGCCGAGGGCTTTCATCAGATCGACGATTGAAGTCCGCCAGGCGAGCTTCTCGCCCGTAGCGGCCGCTGCTTTGTCTACGATGGCAGCAACATCGACCGTCTGTGTTGGCGGAGCGCTTGGCGCCAATGTTGGTGATGCGTTTGCTTGCGCGGAGCCATGACCAAAAATTGCGCCCATGATATTTCCGAAAACACCCATGATCTTCCTCCCATGTGATTATTGTTGAGTGCTCTTGCGCTACTACGCTACCTCCCGTTTGCACTTAAGTATAGCGTCATCAATAAATCGTCATCGGTAACAACACCGCGATTGAACGCTAAGTGAGCGTGCTCGCCACGTTCCCGTCACTGCAAGGTTTTAGTTTGCACCCATGATCTCCAGAACGAGAGGAGGCGACGATGGGTTTGATGGATGTGCTCAATGGGATGCAGAACGGGCCGCGAGGACAACGTGATCCGAGCAGCGGCAGTGGAGGAATGTCGCCGATCACAATGGCGATCCTGGGCCTGCTGGCATTCAAGGCAGTGAAAGGTTTGACCGGTTCGCAACAGTCTACCGCTCCATCAAACGCGCGTGTTCCTCCCGGCGGACAGCCGATCAATGTCGGCGCGCCAGGAGCCGGAGGTGGGTTGGGCGATCTATTGCAAAGCGGACTTGGTGGTTTGCTGGCAACCGGTGCGGCAGGCGGCATATTGAGCGGCGGGTTGACCGATCTGCTTAAACAATTTCAACAAGCAGGCCACGGCGATGTCGCCAGTTCCTGGATCGGCACCGGTCCCAACAAGACAATTTCACCTAACGACCTGGCCAGCGCCCTTGGTTCGGACAAGATCAACACGCTCATCGCGCAGACCGGCATGTCGCGCGATCAATTGCTTCAGGGCTTGAGCGAGTATTTGCCGCAAGTGGTCGACGAGTTGACACCGCAAGGGCGCGTGCCGACGGCGCAGGAAGCTGAACGTATGCTCTGACGTTTCTCGCTTGATCATCATTATGCACAGGAGCACGCATGAGCATTCTCTGGATTATTTTCATCGGCCTCGTGGCCGGAATTATCGCGCGTTTGCTGTCGCCGGGACCAAACAATCCCACTGGCTTCATCCTCACCGCGGTACTCGGCATTGCTGGCGCGTTCGTCGCGACTTGGCTTGGCCAAATGATCGGCTGGTACCGGCCTGATCAGGGAGCAGGTTTTATCGGCGCGACGGTCGGCGCTCTGATCGTGCTGTTCATCTGGAATCGGCTCGTCGCCGCGCGGGTGATCCCGGATCCCGGAGCCAGACTACAGTAGCCAGAACTGATCGCTGCGAGGGCTGCCGGGGACCTACTTGCTGCGGCCCTGTTCCTTTTCGATAACCTGCAATACGGGCAGATCCGAATTTTCCTTTCGGAGACACGCCGCTCTTAATTTTTCGGCGCTTTGCTTCAGCGTTTGCGGTTCAAAAACCGTGCTGCCCTGTTTTCCGTGAAAGTAGCCGCTGAGCCAGATATTTACATCGCGCGGATCCGCGATGCTGAAGGCAAGGTACTGTTGGCATGAAATCTTGGCGACTTCGACCGAAACTTGCGCGCGAGCCGCCGGCGCCGCGATGATTGCACACAGAATGATCAGCGTTGTTCGCTTCATAGCCAATCGCCTGGATTGTTGGTGAGCCCGGATGGGATCGAACCATCGACCACTTGATTAAAAGTCAAGTGCTCTACCACTGAGCTACGGGCCCTCGTCCAAAGACAAGATTGCGCGAAGGGCTGTGTAGGGGCGCCCGTCTGCCCGGTCAATAGGCGGTTTTTGCAGGTTTCTTGAACTCGCACCCGCACCCGGCGGTTTGCTACACTCATCGCCGCCAAGGAGTGCACAATGCCGATCGTCAACCGCGTCGCCGACCTTCATCCGGATATCACCGCCTGGCGGCGCGACCTGCACGCGCATCCCGAGTTGCTGTTCGATGTACAGAGGACTGCGGGGACGGTCACCGAAAAGCTCAAAGCATTCGGTTGCGACGAGGTTGTGACAGGAATTGGCCGTACCGGCGTCGTCGCCGTCATCCGCGGCCGCAAAGGGCCGAAAGGCAAGACGATCGGGTTGCGCGCCGACATGGACGCACTGCCGATCGAAGAGGCCAATGCGCTGCCGTATAAATCTACTGTTCCCGGCAAGATGCACGCGTGCGGGCATGACGGCCATACTGCGATGTTGCTGGGCGCTGCACGGTATCTCGCGGAGACACGCAATTTTTCCGGCACGGCGGTAGTCATCTTCCAGCCGGCGGAGGAGGGCGGCGGCGGCGGCAAATTGATGGTTGACGACGGCCTGATGGACAGGTTTGGCATCAACGAGGTTTACGGCATGCACAACTACCCCGGCATGCCGGTCGGTACATTCGGTATTAGGCCCGGCCCGATGATGGCCGCCGCCGATTCGCTCACGATTGACATCGAAGGCGTCGGCGCCCACGCCGCGCGTCCGCATCTCGGGGTCGACACCGTGCTCGTTGGCGCCCAAATCATCAACGCCCTGCAGTCAGTCGTTGCGCGCAACGTGGATCCGCTCAAGTCCGCAGTGGTATCGATCTGCATGTTTCGTGCCGGTAACGCCGACAACGTCATTCCGCAGACCGTCCAATTGCGTGGCACGGCACGCAGCCTGGCTCCGGAGGTGCGCGATCTATTGGAGAAGCGGTTGCCAGTGGTCGTCGAGAGTACAGCGGCGGCCTATGGCGCCAAGGCCAAGCTGACGTATCGGCGCGGCTACCCGGTGCTTGTGAACCACGAACAGCAGACCGAGTTTGCCGCTTCGGTCGCGAGCCAGATCGCAGGCGAAGACAAGGTCGATACGTCACTGCCGCCCATGATGGGCGCAGAGGATTTCTCTTACATGCTCAATGCCCGTCCCGGCGCTTTCATATGGGTTGGCAACGGCGACAGCGCGGGGCTGCATCATCCGTCTTACAACTTCAATGATGAAGCGATTCCGTTCGGAACGTCGTACTGGGTCAAGCTGGTCGAAACTGCGTTGGCCGGCTAGTTACTGAACCAGTTCACCGGGTTTTGGCGCAGGTGCGGTTTGCGTCGCCTCGGCGATGGCCGGAGCACGCCGGGACAGGGGCAACAGCTCGCTGACACGGGCCTGGAGGCTGCGCCAATAAGCGAATTCGTTGAGCTGTGTACGTTCGATGACCGCAAGAGCAACTGCCGCAATGAACGGCAGGCTTTGCACCACAAGCACCACGGCGAAAATATTGATTTCCCGGATTTCCTTGTAGTTAGTCATCACGAGCACGACCGCGCTGACCAGCAGCAGACCCGCGAGGACCGCTTCCCAGAAGGCATGGAAATCACTTGAGCGCCGCAGTCCGCCCTTCGATGTTCTCACGAACGGCAAGCGGTCCTTGGTAACGCCAAATCCGACTGCGCGGGCGACCGCCCATTGCACGGACATTGCCGCCACGACCGAGCCGAGCAGCTGTCCCATGCGCGGACGCACACGCAACTGATAGAGCGTCGCGAAATGAACAATCGAGACAATGAAACTGGCGAGAATTGGCGCGGTGAGGATGCGATCAGGCACCGCAATGTCTAGAAACGCGATAACGGGCACCCAGACAATATTGAGGATGGCGACCGCCACGCCGAGAGTTTCGGCCCCCAGCCAGTTGAGCCAGCCGAGCGCAAATTCACGCTTCTGGTCGCGCGTGAGCAGGCTCGCGCCGGGCAGGAAGCGCCGCCAGTGCTTTTTCAGAATCTGGAAGCCGCCGTACGCCCAACGATGCCTTTGCTTTTTGTAGGCCTCGAAGCTGTCGGGCAGCAGGCCATGACCATAGCGCTTGTTGGTGTAGTGAGCCTGCCAGCCGAGTTCGAGCAGCGTCAGGCCGAGATCGGTGTCTTCGCAAATCGTGTCGCTCGACCACCCACCGGCGGCTTCAATCGCCGCTCGCCGCACCAGGCACATCGTGCCATGGGCGATAATGGCGTTGAACTCATTGCGCTGGACCATGCCGATGTCAAAGAAGCCGACATATTCACCGTTCATAGCGTAGTGCATGACGCTGCGTTCACCATCACGATGATCTTGCGGTGCTTGCACCAGACCAACGCTTGGATCGCGGAACAGCGGTACAAGATCGCTAAGCCAATCCTGATGCACGACGTAGTCGGCGTCGATAACCCCAATAACCTCGGCATCCGCCGCGGTATGAACGAGGGCGAGTCGCAACGCGCCAGCCTTGAAGCCTGCAAGCTCATCGGCACGCACGAACTTGAAACGCTCACCGAGCGCGCGGCAATGCTCTTCAATCGGCAGCCACATTGCCGGGTCGGGAGTGTTGTTGATGACGAGCACGCATTCGTAATTGGGATAGCTAAGCCGCGCGACCGCATCGAGCGTCTGCTTGAGCATCTCGGGGGGCTCGCGGAAGGCGGGAATATGGATTGAAACCTTGGGCGCAGCCGCGTCGGGAGCAAGCGGAGGACTTGCTATCATCAGCCGCACCGGCTTGCGGCCGAAAGCGATCGCGGCAATCTCCTCGATACGTGCGAGCGCAATCACAATTAATGGAATGAGCAGCATCATCCCCAGGCTGAGCGCAAAGGCTGCGCCGGGGACGAAATAATGTCCGTTCCAATAACCAAACACGGCGGCGAACCAAGCGCCGACTACATTGGCTGCGCCTGCGAGCGTCATCGTCTGCATTAACGTCACGCCGCTCATCGCCACCAGCGGCAGCGACAGCAGGACGCTCACAAGAAGCGCGATCGTGGCGAGCCGCCAGTGATCTGGATCGGTGATCGGGCCAGTCCACGCAAATTTTGGATGCCGCGCGGCGTCGAAGATGCCCCAGTACGGACCGACGCCACCTTCGAAAGTTTTCCAAGGTTGATCGATCGCCTCAACGATATTGTAGTCAATGCCGTAGGCATCAGCCCGGCTGACGAAGTCGCGCAGCACGACGGCTTGCTCGATACGGCCCGGATTCGCGTTGTGCATATTGTAGCCGGCGCTCGGCCATCCGAACTCCGCGATGACAATCCGCTTGCCGGGATAAGCTTGACGCAACTTGTCATAGATCAGAATTGCTTGATCGACTGTTTGTTGCTCGGAGAATCCTTCCCAGTACGGCAAAATGTGCGCGGCGATGTAGTCGACCGCGGAGACCAGTTCCGGATGCTCTATCCACACGTGCCAGATTTCACCGGTCGTCACCGGCACGCTGGTCGAACGCTTCACGCGCTGAATCATCTGGATGAGGTCGCCGACCTTCTGCTCGCCGCGGAAAATAGTTTCGTTGCCGACAATGATTCCATTGATGTTGCTGTGACGCCGGGCAAGGTCGATGACCGAATGAATCTCGCGCTCGTTGCGGTCCTTGTTCTTGTCGATCCACGCGCCGGCTGTGACGCGAAGTCCGAATTCCGAGGCGATGCCGGGGATGAGCTCTACACCGCCGGTTGAGGAGTAAGTGCGGATGGCGCGTGTCAGTGACGCGAGTAGCTTGAGATCGGTGCGAATTTGCGTTGCGCGCGGGACGGCAGATGAATCCGGATGCGCCGAGTCTTCGAAGGGTGCGTAAGAAACACTCGCGAGCTGACCGTCGAAGTTGGGGGCGCGCGCGTTATCACGCATCAGTGCCCACAATCCGGCATGCACGCACGCCACGAGGGCGACCACGGCAGCAACGGTGCGCATAGAACTCAGAACCAAGTGGGGCTGGATGGCAGACCCTTGAACCCGTCCCCTGGGCTCAGCCGAAACTCCGTCTGCGAGGATGCAGCGTAGCGCGGCATAAGGTGATGATTCAAGTAACTAGCCGACATGGCAATTCCTTGGCGGTCGCATGGCGCCCAGACAAATTTCTACAGGGGGAAACGCCGGCTAGCGCTGGGTGGTTCCTCCCGACGTAGCGGCGGGCGGTTGAGCCGCGGCCGCAGCCGGTTGGGGCTCCAGGCTCGGATTGAGCCAGCAGCCGTGAACCTTGCCATTAAGGGTCTCCTGGGCCTTCGGATCGATGTTGCCCTGGCGGACCAGGCAACGGAAAGTGGCCTGAATATGCGCGCTCGGACACCCGAAGCGATCGTAAAGGTCGAGGTGCCGGAAGGCCGTATCGAGGTCGTCGCGCCAAAGCAGGGTTACTACGCGGCGACCCAGCCAGACGCATTCGGGGTTGCCGGCCGGCCCGGTAAGGCTACGGGAGGCCTCGGCAATCTCGTCAATCTTCTTCTGACTTTCCTTGGCGGCGTCGGCGGCAGGTTTTTGTGGCTCCGGAGGCTTTCCATTGCCTCCACTCTGGGCCAGGGCCGGGAAGCTGAACGCGGCCATGCACAGCACGGCAAAAACCCTACGCAACTCCAGAGTAGACCGCATTGTCCCCGTCAACGTTTGTCTTTTTGATCCGTCCGCCCGTCTTCCGGTCCTGTGTGGGGCCCGATTGGGACGCTAATGCGGCGGCATCCACCCCCGGAAAATCCGGATCCTCCCCGAACCACAAGACTTGGCCTCAACCCGTTGATTTTGTCCAGCGTATCCGCGGAGTGTGCTTAAGACGCACTCGCCTTGGCAGAGACCGGTTACGCGCTATAAGCCGCTTCCACGGCTGTCTCTGACTGGGTTTTTCATGCGCAGCGCTATTGTATGTCTTGCCGCTACGGTGGTGGCCATAGGCGCCATCTGGACCTGGCTTGGCGGGCCGGTGGCAATACCCCAGTCCCAGTCTGGCAGAGGCGAAAAGCTCTACTGCCTGTCCTATACGCCATTCAGGGGCGACCAAACGCCGCTGGATCTTTCGACCATGATCCCAGCGACCCAGATCGACGAGGACCTGGCTCGGCTTGCCCAAATCACCGACTGTGTACGGACTTATTCCGTCGATTTCGGGCTCGACCAGATAGCCGGCCTGGCCGCCAAGCATGGTCTGAAGGTCATGCAGGGGCTGTGGCTGTCGAGCGACCCGGAAAAAAACCGCTACCAGATCGAAACAGCGGTCGCGATCGCCAACAAATATCCAGGCACGGTCAGATCTGTGGTTGTCGGCAATGAGGTCCTGTTGCGGGGTGACATGACCGCGACGGATCTTGCCAACACTATTCGAGCGGTGAAAGCGCGCGTGCCAGTGCCGGTCACCTATGCGGATGTTTGGGAGTTCTGGCTGCGCAATCGCGACATTGCAGGGGCCGTCGATTTCATCTCCATCCATATCCTTCCTTATTGGGAGGATTTTCCGATCTCGGCGCAAAATGCGACGGCTCATGTGGACTCGATCCGCAAGCAAATCGTCAATGCATTTCCCGGACGCGAAGTTTTGCTTGGCGAGGTCGGCTGGCCGAGCGCCGGACGCATGCGCGAAGGCGCCTTGCCGTCACCGGTCAATCAAGCGCGAGTAATTCAAGGTGTGTTGGCGCTCGCCAAGCAAGAAAACTTCCGCGTCAATGTTATCGAAGCGTTCGACCAGCCGTGGAAACGGGCGCTCGAGGGAACGGTTGGAGGGCATTGGGGTTTACTCGATGCCGAAACGCGCGCGCCGAAATTCTCCGGCGCCATGGCGATATCCAATCATCCTTACTGGCTTTGGCAGATGGTTGGCGGAATTTTGTTTGCCATTGGTGTCTTCGCAGTTGCGATTGCGGTTCGCCGCAAGGATGCGCCACGAAAGTTGTGGCTCGCCGTTGCCGCGAATGCACTTGCAGGTGGCGCGTTGATTGGCTGGACGATCGAAAATATCCCGCTTGAGAGCCTTGGACCGAGCGGGTGGCTGCGTTCGCTTTCGCTGATGGCGGTCGCCGTTGTGGCGCCCCCAATTCTGAGCGCCGCGATCACACGCGGAACACCGGTGCCGATTTTTGCCCAGATCGTCGGACCGAAAAATGAACGGGTGCAGGATTCGCTTGCGCTTGCGTCGGGAGCAATCCTGATTATGACGATGCTGCTGGCTTTCGTGATCGCGCTTGGTCTTGTATTCGATGCGCGGTATCGCGACTTTCCGTTCGCGCCGCTGACGGTAGCAATTGTGCCCTTTCTCGTTTACCGGATTGCGACAACTCAGCCGAAGGGGTCACTGCCGGTAGCGGAGAGGACGGGAGGATGCGTGCTGGCACTATCGGTTTGCTACATCGTTTTCAACGAAGGAGTCGCCAATTGGCAGTCGCTATGGCTGTGTACCGCTCTGGCGGCGCTTGCATTTAGTCTGATTCAGGCGCGCGCCGCGCCAGGCTGAGTACCAGCAGTCCGGCTGCAAGCGCGGAAAGTCCCACATTATATAGAACGATCCCGCAGCAAACGGCGGCAAGAGCAACGGCGAACAGCACGAGGGACGGACGCAAGAAATTTAGCGCGGCGGCTATCAACGCAAACCAGCCGAAAACCGAATACGTAAAAAGAACAATAGTGATCTGCCTTGTGGAACACAGCCATGTGTTCAACCCGGCTTGGCAGGCAAGACCGACGGTTGATTGCTCGATCGCGAGATAGCGCATATAGAGCGCGTAGCCGACCGAGCAAAAGCCGACGATCAACAGCAAGTTGGTGGCGCGGGCACCTGGTAAGAACAATTTCATCGGAACAGTATGCAGATAGGCAGATAGAGCGGCAATCAGCGCTGCACGATCTGCTCACCGTCAAACTTTGCGGAACGGCAGGCCGTGCGCGCTGCCGTGAAGTGGGCGCATAGGCTGCTGGCCGCCGCGCTGTTAGGCAGCGGGCCAACGACCAGGCGATATCCGGCGCTGCCAGGCCGGTGCTCGTGTGCCGCGATCGGGTACATACCGCTCAACAGAGGCCCAAAGTTTGCCTTCACCGCGATCCAGCGCTGGCGGACTCCGTCCACTGTTGTGGCGCCTCCAAGATCAAGGCCGAATTCGACGGGATTGGCAGATGTGGACTCCGGTTCACTAGCCTGTGCGGCCGTCGCGGCGCGCGCCAGCGGAAGCGGGGCTGATGCCGCCGGCGGGGCTGGAGCTTGTGATGGTGCAACGGAAGCTGTTGTTGCGGGTGTATTGGGTGAGGTTGGGTTCGTAGCAATGGGCGCCGGGCGGTTCGTTGCCGCGGGAGGCGTCATTGTGGCTGCGGTTGCGGATTGACCGCCGGTTGGCGACGTTGTTTTGGCGACCAGTGCTGCGGTGGCTGCCGCCTGTTTCTTGATCGCGCCCGTCATGTCATCGACACTGCTTTCGAGGAGCGCAATGCGTCCAGCCAAGCGGTCGCGATCGGTGGCAAGGGCGCGCATCTGCTCGGTCAGGAACTGTGTCTCGATCTCAAGCTGGGCTACACGCGGCGGCATCTGCGCGACAGCGCTCGGTTCGCTCGCAGCAAAAATAAGCCGCAGGCGGTCGCTCGCGGTTTTGGTCTGGCTCGCGATGGCAAAGACGATCAGGGCGAACACTGCGGCCCCGCCCCAGCCGCAAAGCCAAAAAAATGCACGGACGTCGCGGCGGCGCGTGGGAGGGTCGCGCAGATCAAGTTGCGCTGCCGCCTGCTCAATCGCCATGGTTTCCTCGATCGGGCGAATCATTGAAAACATTAGCAGAATCCGGCAAATCTCGCTTTCATCGCGTGACCCAAGCAGGCTCGCGCCGGCAGCCTTTTGCCGATGCATCGTCTCGGGTATTGGGATGCGGCCAAGCCGAGCCAAAGCGTGAGCCGGAGACGAATGCCTCAACGAACATGCCTTGCCATCGTGCTTGCGGCCGGCGAAGGCACACGCATGCGTTCGCAGATCCCGAAGGCGCTGCATACACTTGGGGGCAGCTCGCTGCTCTCTCATGTCATCAAGACAGTGCGTGCCGCCGGTACTGGTGATCTTGCGATCGTGGTCGGCGCCGACCACGAGGCCGTCGAAGCAGAAGCGCGGAAGCTCGCACCAAAGGCGCAGATTTTCGAGCAGCGCGAACGGAAAGGCACTGCGCATGCTGTGCTATCGGCACGCAAAGCGATCGCAAAAGGCGTCGACGATATTCTGGTGGTTTTCGCGGATACTCCGCTGGTCCGCCCCGAAACATTGGTAAAACTCCGCCGCGCAATTGCGGATGGTGCAGCGGTGGCGGTGCTTAGCTTCAGGCCGGCCGATCCGCGCGGCTACGGCCGGTTGGTGAGCGACGGGGCCGAATTAATCGCCATTCGCGAAGAGCGTGACGCGACGCCCGAAGAACGCAAGATCGCCGTGTGTAATGGCGGCCTGATGGCGCTTTCCGGCAAACAGGCGCTCGCCATCCTCAATCGCATCGACAACGTTAATGCCAAAGGCGAATTCTATCTCACGGACGCGGTTGCCATCGCTCGCGATATGCGCTTGAACGCAGTTGCAATTGAAACCTCGGAGGACGATGTGCGTGGCATCAACACCAAGGTGCAGCTTGCCGAGACCGAAGCCGTCCTGCAACAGCGTCTGCGGAAGGCGGCGCTGGAAGCCGGCGTCACCATGACGGCACCGGAGACGGTGTATTTGTCGGCCGATACCAAACTTGGAAAGGATGTCACGATCGAGCCGAACGTGGTGTTTGGCCCCGGCGTGACCGTCGACGACGGAGCGACCATCCGTTCATTCTCGCATCTGGAAGGCGCGCATGTCGGCAAGGGTGCGCGCGTTGGCCCATTTGCGCGTTTGCGGCCCGGCGCGGACCTCGGCAAGGACGTGCACGTCGGCAATTTCGTTGAGGTGAAGGAAGCCAAGATCGAAGCCGGCGCCAAAGCCAATCATCTTGCCTATATCGGTGACGCGCGCGTAGGCGAGGGCGCCAATGTCGGCGCCGGCACCATCACGTGCAACTATGACGGCGTCGCCAAGCACCACACCGACATTGGGAAGGGCGCCTTCATTGGCTCGAATTCAGCGTTGGTTGCTCCGGTCAAAGTCGGGGATGGCGCCTATATCGGCACCGGGAGCGTGGTAACCAAGAATGTCCCGGCCGGAGCGTTAGCAATAGCGCGCGCCAAGCAGACGGTTAAGGAAGGCTGGGCAAAACGCTTGCGGCAGGTGAAAGCCTTGGGCAAGAACCTGACCCAGAAAAAGCCGAAAAAGTAGGGCCGGGCCTTTTTGGTACCCAATGTCACAAGACGAAACGGCTTGTGATTTCCTTGGGCCTGCGGGCGACGGCTAAATCACACGCGACAGGAAAAAGGGGCCATCCAGGCGGATGTGCGGGATTATCGGAATTCTCGGAACCAAGCCGGTTGCGAACCAGCTGGTCGACTCGTTGAGGCGCCTTGAATACCGCGGTTATGACTCCGCAGGCATCGCCACGCTCGACCATGGTGTCCTTGGCCGGCGCCGCGCCGAAGGCAAGTTACGGGCGCTGGAGACCCGGCTCGAGCGCGAACCGCTCGGAGGCACGATTGGAATTGGCCATACCCGGTGGGCGACGCACGGCCGACCAACTGAGGACAATGCTCATCCGCACGCAACCGATCTCGTTGCGGTGGTGCACAACGGCATCATTGAAAATTTCCGCGAGTTGCGTGAGCGCCTGACCAAGCGCGGCTGCAAATTTGTTACCGAGACCGATAGCGAATCCATTGCACATCTCGTTACGCAGGCAATGAAGGATGGCAAGTCGCCGCAAGAAGCAGTCGCAGCATCGCTCAAGGAATTGCGCGGCGCATTCGCGCTTGCCTTCTTGTTTACGGGCAAGGAAGACCTTCTGATCGGAGCACGCAAAGGTTCGCCGCTTGCGGTCGGCTACGGCAAGGGCGAGATGTACCTTGGCTCGGACGCAATCGCGCTTGCGCCGCTTACGGACACCATCAGCTATCTCGAAGACGGCGATTGGGCGGTTGTCACACGCAAAGGCGTCGAAATCCGCAACGAGCAAGGCCGCAAGGTCGAACGGCCAATCGTCAAATCGACGGCATCGGCGCAGCTCGTCGACAAAGGCAACCACAAGCACTTTATGGCGAAAGAGATTCATGAGCAGCCGGAAGTGGTCGGACACACGCTGGCCCACTACATCGACATGATTCATGAACGCGTCGCGCTGCCGGTAAAGCTGCCGTTCGACTGGAAAAGGATTAAACGGTTGTCGATCTCGGCGTGCGGTACCGCGTTTTATGCCGGCCTGGTGGCGAAATACTGGTTCGAGCGCTTCGCTAAACTGCCGGTCGAGATCGACATTGCATCAGAATTCCGCTACCGCGGCGCGCCGCTAGAGGCCGGTGACCTTGCGATTTTCATCTCGCAATCCGGCGAGACCGCTGACACGCTTGCGACGTTGCGCTACGCCAAAGAGCACAAGCAGCACATTCTTTCCGTTGTGAACGTTCCGACATCGACCATCGCGCGCGAAAGCGAAGTCGTGATGCCGACACTCGCCGGCCCTGAAATCGGCGTTGCCTCCACAAAAGCATTCACTTGCCAACTCGCCGCGCTCGCTTGTCTCGCTATTGCAGCGGGGCGCGCACGCGGGGAGCTTACGGAGAACGATGAGCAGAATCTGGTGCGCGGTTTGATAGAGATACCGCGCCTGATGGCGTCCGCCCTGACGCTCGAGCCGCAGATTGAAAAACTGGCGCAGGATCTCGCGAAGGTACGCGATGTGCTCTACCTCGGCCGCGGAACCAGCTTTCCGATTGCGCTCGAGGGCGCGCTCAAACTCAAGGAAATCTCTTACATCCACGCAGAGGGATATGCCGCCGGCGAACTCAAGCATGGCCCTATCGCCTTGATCGACGAAACCATACCGGTGATCGTAATTGCGCCCCATGACCGGGTTTTTGAAAAAACAGTATCAAATATGCAAGAGGTTGCGGCGCGTGGCGGCAAGATCATCCTTGTCACGGATTCCAAGGGCGCCAAAGAGGCGACCGTCCAGTCACTGGAGACGATTTCGCTTCCTGATATGGCCTCGACGGTCACCCCGCTTGTCTATGCTATTCCGGTGCAACTGATTGCCTATCACACCGCCGCGGCAATCGGCACCGATGTCGACCAGCCGCGCAACCTCGCGAAATCGGTGACGGTGGAATAGACTACGGTCATGACCGAAATTGACGAAAAACCAGGCGAGGCGCCGGTGCCCGAGATCACGCGGGTTTCGGCGACGCACACGAGCGTTGCGGGGCGCCTGCGGAACTATTTTCTGACCGGCCTGATCGTTGCCGGCCCGCTGGCGATAACCGCCTGGCTGATCTGGTCGCTCATCACCTGGGCCGACAACTTCGTGCGACCGGTCATTCCGCCTGCCTACCGTCCAGAAAGCTATCTGCCGTGGCCGCTCCCGGGCACGGGACTAATCATCGCCATCGTGGCTCTGACGCTGCTCGGCTTCCTCACGGCCAATCTCGTCGGCCGGACGCTGGTAGAACTCGGCGAAAGCGTGCTCAGCCGCATGCCGATCGTACGGCCGATCTACAAGACGATGAAGCAGATTTTCGAGACACTGTTTTCGAAAACCGGGTCGAGTTTTCGAAAGGTCGCACTTGTGGAGTTTCCGGCGCCCGGGATGTGGTCGCTGGTGTTTCTGTCGCAGTCGCCGAGCGTCGACCTTGCGAGCAAATTGCCGCAAGGCGAACATGTTTCGGTATTCATGCCGTGCACGCCCAATCCGACGACTGGATTTTTCTTTTATGTCAAACGTAAGGACTTGATTGAGCTCGATATCACGGTCGAAAATGCGATGACGCTGCTGATTTCCGCCGGCATGGTGCAGCCCGAAGGCGAGCCGCAAAAGAAGCTAGCCTCCCTTGCGGCTACCGCACGAGCGGCACGGGCGCGCGCCAAACGCAAAGTCGAAGCAGCCGAGTAAACCGATCAGCCGGCGCGGATCAATTTGATCGCCTCATCCTTTCCGAACAAATAGAGCAGTTGCCGTAGCGCCGCGCCGCGAGGCGTCGACAATGTCGCATCGCGCGACAGAATCATTGCCGCATCATCTCGCGCGGCGCCAAGATACTTGCTATGAACTTCAGGCCGGGCGATTTGGAAGCCGGGGAGGCCACTCTGCCGTGTTCCGAGCAGATCGCCTTCGCCTCGCAGCCGCAAGTCCTCCTCGGCGATACGAAATCCATCTTCGGTTTCGCGCAGGATGGCAAGGCGCGCCTTTGCGGTGTCGCCGAGCGGCGCCTTGTACAGCAGGAGGCACGTTGAAGCGCCCGACCCGCGGCCAATTCGTCCGCGCAGCTGGTGCAACTGGGCGAGGCCAAAGCGTTCGGCGTGTTCGATCACCATGATGGTTGCTTCTGGGACGTCAACACCAACTTCGATCACTGTCGTTGCCACAAGCAACTGTGTTTCGCCGCCGGCGAAGCGCGCCATGGCCACATCCTTGTCGGCGCCTTTCATGCGGCCGTGCACGAGATCGACCTCGTCGCCGAACTTGGCGCGCAACTCCTCAAATCGCGCCTGCGCAGCCGCGAGATCGATTTTTTCCGAGTCATCAACGAGGGGACAGACCCAATAGGCACGCTTGCCCTCCGAAAGCGCGCGGCCAACGGCATCCTCGACCTCGTCGAGTCGCGATAGCGGTATGGTTCGCGTGTCGACCGGTTGGCGTCCCGGGGGCTTTTCCCGCAGCTCCGAAATATCCATGTCGCCGAAATAGGTCAGCACCAGCGTTCGCGGGATCGGGGTTGCCGTGAGCACCAGCACATCCACGGCTTCGCCTTTTTGGGTCAGCGCAAGACGTTGATGCACGCCGAAACGATGCTGTTCGTCGACGATCGCCAGCGCAAGATCGTGAAAGGCAACATCTTCCTGAAACAGGGCGTGCGTTCCGATTAGCAGATCGATATCGCCCAGGGTCAGCCGATCGAGAATTTCCTTGCGCGCTGGCCCACGTTCGCGGCCGGTGAGAATGGCAACACGTATGCCGGCGGCGTCGGCCAGCGGCGCGACAGTTGCAAGATGTTGGCGTGCCAGAATTTCCGTCGGCGCCATGAATGCGGCCTGACGGCCAGCTTCGATAACCGCGGCGGCAGCCGTCAACGCCACAACGGTCTTGCCCGAGCCAACGTCGCCTTGCAGCAGCCGGAGCATACGCTGCGGTCTGGCGAGATCGGTAATGATGTCGTCGAGCGCCTTCTGCTGCGAATGCGTCAGCGCGTAAGGCAGCGCCTTGAGAACGCGTGCGCGCAGGCGGCCCTCGCTTGCGCTGCCCCGGCCGGCCTGACGCCGCATATGCGCGCGCACCAGAGCCAAAGCAAGTTGGCCAGCGAGCAACTCGTCGTAGGCAAGGCGCGTCCACGCGGCGTTGTCCGGCGTGACGTCGTGGAGCTCGTGCGGTCGGTGCAACCGCCGTAGCGCATCGCTGAAGGGTGGGAAGCGCTCACGCGCAACCCAGGCCTCATCCTGCCATTCCGGCAGATCGGGGAGACGGGTGAGCGCGCCGTCGACGGCGCGGCGCACATTGCCGAGCGCGAGCCCTTCGGTGAGCGGGTAAACGGGCTCGACCAACGGCAACGCGGCAAACCCCGTTTCGTCGACCACACGGTCGGGATGCACCATCTGCAACATGCCGTCGTAGAATTCCGCCGTGCCCGAGACGTAACGGGTCTCGCCTTCGGGCAGGAGCTTTTCCAGGTAGTCGCGGCGCGGATTGAAGTAGGTGAGCGTGATATCGCCGGTATCATCGCTGGCATAAATGCGATAGGGCACGCGCGAACGGCGCGGCGGACCAGGCCGGTGTTTGCCGATTGTTACAGCAACGGTGACGACTTGTCCTGGCTGGACATCGCGAAGTTTCGGCCGCGCACGGCGATCGATTACGCCTGACGGCAGGTGAAACAAGAGATCGACGACCCGGGGCGCATCGCGGTCGAGCAGCCGCACGTAAAGTTTCTCCAGCTTCGGTCCGACGCCGGAAAGGCTTCTCAGCGAAGCAAAGAGGGGGTTGAGCACCAAGGGTCGCATGGATGCCATGCTGACTTGCGCTGAATTCCAACGCAACGCGGGCCTGTGAAAAGCGCCGGCTGACATTCCGGGGCAGGCGCTCTATATAAACCCCGCCCGGCCCCGTCCGGGTTTTTGGCGTTGGAGCAATGCTGTGAGCACCGGAACGAGTCTATCGAGTGAGGGTCTGGATGCGCGCCGCCGGCGGCTGCTGTTCCGGTGCTGGCATCGCGGCATCAGGGAAATGGATCTGGTGCTGGGACGTTTTGCCGATGCGCAGCTCAAGCAATTGAACGAGCCGGAGCTCGCCGAGGTCGAGCGTTGGCTCGATGTGCCGGACCAGCAGATCTTTGCATGGGTGAACGGAATGGAAGCTGTGCCTCCGGAGTTCGACACCCCTTTGTTCCGCCGCCTTTGTGAATTCAACAATAAAGGTCGAACGTGAGGGTCGTCACCAAATCGCCGGCGGACCGTCTCGCACCCGGAAAATCTCTGACGTTGGCGCATATCGCCGACGGCGCCGAAGGCCTAGTGCTTGCCGATCTTGCGCGCAGCATTGCAGTCGGCAGGAACGCAACCGCCATTTCGCTCGGCGTCATTTGTCGCGACGGTCAACGTATGGCGGCGCTTTCCCGCGCCTTGGCATTTTTTGGCCCTGACATCCAGGTAATGGAATTCCCCGCCTGGGATTGTCTTCCCTACGATCGCGTATCGCCCAATGCGTCCGTCGTCGCGCAACGTATGACCACGCTGTCGCGGCTTGCTCGCGTCAAGGGTCGCGACAGGCCGTCGGTCCTGCTTACAACCGTGAATGCTGCGCTTCAGCGCGTTCCGGCACGCGAGTTCGTCACGACGCATGCGCTTTCGGTCGCGCCAGGCAATGTCATCGGGATGCAGGGTATCGTCGACTGGCTTGAACTTAATGGCTTCATCCGTGCCTCGACAGTGCGCGAGCCAGGCGACTATGCGGTCCGCGGCGGCATTCTTGATCTTTATCCGCCGGGCATGGATATGCCGGTTCGCCTCGATTTCTTTGGCGACGCACTTGAGACCATTCGTGCATTCGATGCACAGACACAACGCAGTGAAGAACAGTTGCGCGCACTCGATCTTGTGCCCGTATCGGAATTCCAGCTGGTCACCGAAACCATCCGCCGCTTTCGCACCGGCTATGTTGCCGAATTCGGCGCCGCGGCGCCTGATGATCTGCTTTACGAGGCGGTCAGTGAGGGCCGGCGTTACCCGGGCATGGAACACTGGCTGCCGCTTTTCCATACCGGACTTGAAACGATCTTCGACTATCTTCCCGACACTGCATTGGCGCTCGAGCATCTTGTCGAAGACGCGGCGCATGAACGCTTGTCGCAGATTGCCGACTACTATGATGCGCGGCGCGACGCGCTGAAACAGGGCGTTACCCCGCCATACAAGCCGCTGCCAGCCCAGCGGCTTTACCTCGGCGAGACCGAATGTAAGCAGCACGTTGAAGCCTCACCAATCGTCAAGTTGACGCCGTTTGCGGTGCCGGATGCGGATGCAATCGACGTCGGGGCACGCCAGGGCTGCAACTTCGCCGCGGAGCGCGCCGAGCCGGGAGCGAATGTCTTTGAAGCGGTAGGCGGTCACGTGACGTCGCTGCAAGCTTCGGGCAAACGCGTGGCAATCGCGCTTTGGAGCGAAGGCGCGCGTGAGCGCATGAGCCATGTGCTCGCTGATCATAGGCTGCACGACCTCACATCCGTGGCAGACTGGCCGCAGGCGCTGCGCTTGCCCAAATCGACGGTCGCGCTTGCTGTACTCGGCATAGAATCCGGATTTGAGACTGACGATACGGCAGTCATCAGCGAACAGGACATCCTCGGCGACCGTTTAGTACGACCGCGTCGTGCTTCGCGAAGGGCAGAAAACTTTATCGCGGAAGCGACCAGTCTGGCGCCGGGCGATCTGGTCGTGCACGTCGATCACGGTATCGGGCGCTTCGAAGGGTTGCACGCAATTGAAGCTGCCGGGGCGCCGCACGACTGCCTGGAGATTCACTACGCGGGCGGCGACAAGCTGTTTCTTCCAGTCGAAAACGTCGATCTGCTGTCGCGCTACGGATCCGAAGAAACGGCCGTTGATCTCGACAGGTTAGGCGGGGGCAATTGGCAGGCGCGCAAGGCGCGCATGAAGAGCCGTATCCGCGAGATCGCTGGCGAATTGATCAAGATCGCAGCCGAGCGACAATTGCGCGAGGCGCCGCGGCTCACGGTGGGTACCGGCGCCTATGACGAATTCTGCGCCGGTTTCCCTTACGAAGAGACCGACGACCAGCTCGCCGCTATCGAATCTACCAATAAGGATCTGGCCTCTGGCCGCCCCATGGATCGCCTCATTTGCGGCGACGTCGGCTTCGGCAAAACGGAAGTGGCGCTACGAGCTGCATTCATTACAGCGATCAGCGGCAAACAGGTTGCCGTCGTCGTGCCGACCACCCTGCTGGCGCGTCAGCACTTTAAGACGTTTTCCGAGCGCTTTCGCGGCTTTCCAATAAAGATCGCACAGGCGTCAAGACTCGTACCGGCCCCGGAGCTGAGCAAGGTCAAGGCAGGTCTTGGCGACGGCACTGTTGATATCGTGATCGGCACGCACGCGCTGCTCGGCAAGACCATAAAATTCAAGGATCTTGCACTGCTGGTGATCGATGAAGAGCAGCATTTTGGCGTCGCCCATAAAGAGAAACTCAAGACGCTGCGATCGGAAGTGCACGTGCTTACGCTCACGGCAACGCCAATCCCGCGCACGCTGCAACTGGCTCTTACAGGCGTGCGCGACCTTTCGATAATCGCCTCGCCACCAGTTGACCGCCTGGCGGTTCGAACATTCGTATCGCCATTCGATCCGATCACCGTGCGCGAAGCGCTATTGCGCGAAAAATATCGTGGCGGGCAGGCATTTTATGTATGCCCGCGCATCGAAGATCTGGCCGGAGCCAAGGATTTTCTCGACAAGAATGTTCCGGAAGTCCGTGTCGCGGTTGCGCACGGGCAAATGCCCGCAACCGTGCTCGACGACATCATGTCGGCCTTTTACGACGGGAAGTTCGACGTACTGCTTTCGACGACGATTATTGAGTCGGGGCTCGATATTCCAACTGCCAATACGCTGATTGTGCACCGCTCAGACCGGTTTGGTCTTGCGCAGCTCTATCAGCTGCGCGGACGCGTGGGACGCGCCAAGTTGCGGGCTTATGCGCTGCTGACTTTGCCGGCACAAAAACCGATTACGCTGCAAGCGGAGCGGCGGCTGAAGGTCCTGCAATCACTTGATACCTTGGGCGCCGGTTTCCAACTCGCCTCACATGATCTCGATATCCGCGGCGCTGGCAATCTGCTTGGCGAGGAACAGTCCGGCCACATCAAGGAGGTTGGCTTCGAGCTTTATCAGCAAATGCTGGAGGAGGCGGTGATAAGCCTGAAGGCCGGCATTACCGCGCCAGTTGCCGATCGCTGGTCGCCGCAAATTACTATTGGTACTGCGTTACTCATCCCAGAGGACTATGTCGCGGACCTTTCTGTCCGGCTCGCGCTATACCGACGCCTTGCCGAAATCGAGGACGAACGCGAAATCGATGCTTTCGCGGCCGAACTGGCCGACCGTTTCGGCAAATTGCCGCCCGAGGTCGAGCATCTGTTGCAGGTCGTAGCAATCAAGGCCCTCTCGCGCCTCGCCAATGTCGAGAAGGTCGAGGCCGGACCAAAGGGCGTGGTGCTTGCGTTCCGCGACAATACCTTCGCCAACCCTGAGGCGCTCATTAACTATATACGTGACAGCGACGCGCGCGTGCGCCCGGATCAGAAGGTAGTTTTTTTCGCGGATTGGGAAAAACCTGTCGATCGGTTGAAAGGTACGGCCGCAATTCTGCGCAAACTGGCATCGATCGGGGAATCCGCGAAGGCTGCTTAACAACTTGGTTGCCGGTAATGCTGCAGAGGTGTATTTATTGCGCCTCGGTCGCGTATGGGGTGTGGATGAAAGTTGATTATCACATCTTCAAGTCGGCGCTGAACAACTACCTCGGTCTGCACATGGACCGGAAAAACCGCCCGACCTTCTTCGACATCCATAAGGAGTTTCCCGCGCTTGATGCGGTGACCAGGGCCTATCCTGTGATCCGCAAGGAATTCGACAAGCTGCTGGAAGAAGGTCTGACGCTGCCACAATATCATGAGGTGGATTCCGGCGAACGCGCGATATCGGACACGACACCGAACCGCTGGAATGTCTTCATCCTGGAGTGTCTCGGCTACAAAGTCGGACCAAACGTGGCGCGTTGCCCGGAGACAATGCGGGCGCTTGCCGACGTGCCTGGGATGATCCAGGCGTTCTTCTCGATTTTGGACCCGGGCAAATCCGTGCCGGAGCACGAAGGGCCCTACCTCGGTTATCTCCGTTACCATCTCGGCTTGCGCGTGCCGAAGAAAAATCCGCCGAAAATCGTCGTCAACGGCCAGGATTACGTCTGGAAGGAGGGCGAGGGCGTCCTGTTCGATGACAGTTGGCCGCACAAGGTCGTCAACACCAGCGACGAATTGCGTGCCGTCCTGATCGTCGATGTGCGTCGGCCATTGCCAGTGACGGCGAACGTGGTCAACAAGTTTGTCACTGAAGTAGTCGGGCGCTACGCTTATGGCCGGCCAGTCGCCCGCAAGGCTGAGCAATTCGCGCGCGGCCAGTTAACCGGGCCAACCTCGCAGCTCGGCGTGCACTAGTGTGGCATCCGCAGCACGGGCTTGATGGTCTTGCCCGAAGCTGATTCCGTCGCGGCACGGTTGATATCAGCAAGCTCGTAAAATGTGATCAGTCTGTCGACCGGAAAACAGCCCGCCAGGATGTGATCGACAAGCACGGGTATAAACTCCTGCGGCACGCTGTCGCCTTGAATAACGCCGCGCACTTCGCGGCCGTTTTGGACAAAAGGCATTTCCAGCGATACTTCTGTGCCTTTGCGGGCGCTGCCAAGCAAAACGCACATGCCGGCCGGCATCAGCGCCTCGACAGCCTCGCGAAAGACGGCAGGAAGAGCGGATGTTTCCAGCGTGTAGCGCGCTCCGACGCCGGTTATGCTTTTGATCTCAGCCACGACGTCGCCGCGGCTGTTGTGGTTGATGGTGTGCGTCGCGCCGAGCTCGCGCGCGAGTTTCAGACGATGCTCGTGGACGTCGACTGCAATAATCGGGTCGCAGCCGCAGATTTTGGCTGCCATCAAGCCCGACAGCCCGACTGTGCCAATCCCAAAAACCACGAAACTATCGCCGGCGCGCGGTTTCATTACATTGAGGACCGCGCCTGCACCGGTTTGTCCTCCGCAAGCAAGCGCACAAACGTGCTCGATCGGCGCCTCATTGCGCACCTTCACCGCAAAGCGCTCGTTCGCAATTGTGAAATTGCCGAACGACGATTGTTGGAAAAATGCGCTGTAAACCGGCTTTCCGTTCTTGGAATGCAATACCGAGCCATCCGCCCGGGTGCCATTCATCTTCAAATCGAAGGCATGCAAACAATAGCTCTGCCGGTGAGATCTGCAGTTCGGACATTCGCCGCACCAGGGATAGGCCATCAGCACATGGTCGCCGGGCTTGATTTTCGTAACCGCGCTGCCGATGGCGCGCACGATGCCGGCGCCTTCGTGGCCGAATACTTTAGGAAATTTTGTTGGGTAGTAAGCGTCGCGACCATGAAGGTCGGTTGCGCACATGCCGGAAGCTACGACCTCCACCAGCAATTCATCAGCGCGCGGATCGCAGAGATCGAGCTCCTCGATGGTGAACGGGCCCGAACGCTCGTGCACGACGGCGGCGGTAATCTTCATGTCAGTGCCTGAAATTACTCGGCGGCGTCGGCGCCCTGCGCCACGCGCGAAATTGCTTCGGCAAGATACTCCGGAGCCTGCGCGCCGGAGATTGCAAACTTGCCACCCAAAATGAAGCACGGGACACCCTCGATCCCGGCCTCTTTTGCTGAAATCGCCTCGCGTTCCACTTCGGCGACATCCTGGTCGCTAGCGAGCGCTTCACGGATGTCTTCAGGGTCAAGCCCGATATCGGCAGCTGCCTGCACAAGCACCGCGCGGTTGGTCAGATCGGCACCTTCGGTGAAATAAAGATCCATCAGCTTCTGCTTCATCTCAGCCGCCTTGCCGATGCCTTCGGCCCAACGGATTAGGCGATGTGCATCTAGGGTGTTCGGTTGCCGGCTGATCTTTTCCATTGTGTAAGTGAGTCCTTCCGAAGCCGCGGCTGCGGACACGCGCTGCGCAATTCCCTTGTAGCGCTCGGCGGAGCCAAATTTTGTCGTCAGATATTGTTCGCGCGAGATGCCCTCGCGCGGAATCCAGTCGTTGAGAAAGTAGGGGCGCCAGTGGACCTCAACCGGAATATCGGGATGGAGTGCGATTGCCTTCTCCAATCGACGCTTGCCGATAAAGCACCACGGGCAAACCACGTCGGAGACGACATCAATACGAACGGGCTGTCTGGGCATGGCTGGCTTCCTTTGCCGCCAGCCTAGGCCGCCGCTTATTCCGCCGCAACCATATGGCCGCCCGTCACTCTGAGCATCAGGGTATCGAGCGTATCGCCGGCTTTCAGGGTTGCCAGCGTGACATTGGCTGTTACCGGCTTCTCGGTGCGTTGCGTGACCATTG
This sequence comes from Pseudolabrys sp., assembly GCA_035623095.1. Lineage (GTDB taxonomy): Bacteria > Pseudomonadota > Alphaproteobacteria > Rhizobiales > Xanthobacteraceae > Pseudolabrys. The sequence goes on along the minus strand of DASPUD010000101.1, from coordinate 29,161 downwards.
TACTTTTGAGCGTGCCGGCAAGACGCCGGACGATAACATGCGCGCCGCGCAAATCGGTCTGCGTGAAGGCGACCAGAATTGCGCCTCGTTCGTCACGCGTCGCAAAGTCGATGTTCCGGATCAACCGGGTCATCAGCCGCGCCGCGTCGAGGCTGGCGCGCAGGTCGGTTGTCCCGTTGAAGGAAAACCGCGCGATCGATAAGGGCAAGCTGCGGTCGGCGGCCTCCGTGGCAACTTTGTTGAGGTCGCGCCAAAACGACTCCCGTGTGAGCAAGCCGCTTTCAGGGTCAAACATGCCCTCTGTATCAAGTGACTTGAGCATGCGCTTCAGGCGAGTCTCAAAGGCGCGCATCCGAACCAGAGGCACCATGCGCGTAACCAGACGCGCCGGGTCAGCGGCGACCTGGTCAATGTTTGGTAGCGCTTCGGCGAATTCCGGCGGCGTTTCGCCGATCACTGCAACCGGAGTGTCGCGGAAGCGCGGCTCTTGTGCCAGTACGGTAAGAAATGCCTCAACCATGCGTGGCGAGAATCCGTCACCGACCACGATGCCATCAATGTCGCGTGTGTTGAGATATCTTGCGGCCGCTTCGACGCTCAGAGCGCCCGCCATCTTGACGCGCTCTCCCATGGCGACACTCAAAGCCGGGTAGAGCGGTCCACGACCGGCAATAAGCACGGTCGCATCGTCCAGCGCATCGCCAACCGGCAGCATCGGTAGCTGCCCACCCTTCGATGTGAACAGCTCGATACGGCGCAGCACTGTCGCATGCAGCGCGCGTACTCGCATGGCTGATTGCAACCGCGCGAGCAGTCGCTCGACCGGCAGCGCCGCGTCGGCGGGCAGAGCAATCGGCACAGCTGCATCTTCGTTGCCGTGAGCTCGCGCAATGACCGGTACGATCGGGCCGTTCACCGTTGCAATTTGTACGCAGAGCATGCGGGCGGTGGCTTCGTCTGGCGGCGACCCGGGCTCAGCTATGACGACCGCAGATGGTTTAACCGTTATGAACGCGGTTGGTGCATCGGCCCATTTGGCTTCGACAATAGGGAATGCCCCCGCGGCGCTGAGCGCTTCGACCAGATTAGTCGCCGGTTGCTCGGCGACTACGATCAGCGGACCTTGAAGCGACATCCAGCGCACGCGCGGTTATAGAATGCGCGCGACCCTAGACGAGCGCTGTTAACACCTCGTCAATATCGCGCTGAAACTAAGCAGCTTCGATGCCTCGGCGAGGCCGAAACGCCCCGGTAATCAGCGGATTGGTACCGCGGGCCTGCAATTTCGCGCACAAGGCGTCACGGTGTTCAGCGGAGCCAGCCATGCGCAGACCGAGGTCGACATCGGGCAAGGCGACAATTGTCGCAGTGGGGTCTGCCTGCGCGACCAATTCGTCGATATCGCTTTGAAGAAACCGGTAGCCGCCAATGGAGGTAAACCCAGGAGGGGAAGTCGTGACGGCAAGCGCCTGGCCATTGCGCTCCACGTGGCAAGCGAAACCCGTGTCGACGTAGCCCGCTTGATCGGATGTAAGACGCGAATGCGGGCTTCTTTCAGCTGCGGGAAGATAGGAATGCGTCGGCACCATGCGCCCACGCAATGCCAATGTGCCGCCGACGGTACGAGTTGTTTGAACCACGGTCGGGGCACCGGTTGGACGGCGTGTGGCGTCGGCGGCGCCGTAAAGGATCTGGACTGGCAAGCCATTCGCGCTGCGACGCGCGGCGATCAGCCCGGTTTCGCCGAAGCATGCAACATCGATGACGGTTGCAAAGCCCTGCCAGACCTTGGCTGCGCTCAGTCGTTCGGGGCTTCTCCAGAGCGCAACAACGGTCTGGATATTGCCGGCAAGTAGACCTGCGTCAGCTATCGGTACGACAGTAGCGGCTGGCAAAATTACTGCGCCGTTTGCCAGCTCCCGGACCTGTGCCGCAAATGTTTTGGGATTGAAGCTGTGATGCAAGTGTAAAGTGCCGCCCGTCAGCAGCCAGGGTAGCGCCGTGAGGGCGATACCCGCGAACGAGCTGACAGGAATCGTCGACAATAAGGGCCTGTCCGGACTGCCATCAGTCTCCAGGAACGTTTCCAGCCCGCCAGCGACCAGCTCAACATGGCTGCGTGCAATCGGCACTACCAGTCCGCTTGCATCGAGATCAAACGTGATCGCCGCAACATGAGCCGCAGCAACCCCGGGACGTGGAAAGGCCGGGGTGAGGTCGTCATCGTCACTGGTAAATATGCCGTCGAGCGAAGTTACACCGTCAGGCAGATTGTTTCCAAATGCGCACACATGCCGGATCTGGAAGAGATCAACGGCGGCCCGCATCGCAATGTCCGCATAAGAAAGCGAACCGATCCGTGCGGTTGTCACGATTGCCTTTGCACCAACGCGGCCGAGTGCGGCAACGATTTCCTGCTGGCGCCACAGCAACGGCATCGGTACGGCGATCATACCGGCGCGCAATGTGGCGAGGACCGTGATCAAACCCTCAACCGTGTTCGGCAGCTGCACTGCGACAGGGGCATCGGTTTGCAGACCCAGTCCGCGCAGCCTTGCCGCCAGCGCCGAAATCGCGCGGTCGGCCTCGGCGAAGGTCAGAGTGCGCGGCGCGCTATCGGTAAACTCTTCACGATTTGGCGGGTCGACAAGGGCGATAGCGTCCGGATGCCGGACACCTGCACGGCGAAACAAATCGTCGAGGGTGGCGGCGCTGCCTGCCGTATGTCGACTTTCGCCGAGGATCATGGGCGAGGCCTCAAGGTCTTGAATCCTTCTGCCACCAGGTTTCCGGCAAATAGCCGAAAAGCGAGGTCCTTGAGGGATGCTCGATTCGCGTCCAGCGCGCTACCCATTGCACCGGAGGAAAATAAAGCGGGACAACGTAAAACCCTGACAAAAGTACCCTGTCTAGCGCCCGGGTCGCGGCGACAAAGTCGGAGCGGCTTCTCGCGCCGAGCATCGCGGCAATCATGGCGTCGATCGCTTTCGATTTGGCGCCCATATAATTTCGGCTGCCTTCCTGATCCGCTGCCGCAGAACTCCAATAGAACAGCTGCTCATTGCCGGGCGAAAGCGACTGCTCCCAGCGATATTCCATCATGTCAAAATCGAAATTAATGCGGCGGCGCTCAAATTGTGTAGCGTCAACCGTGCGCACGCGCGCTTCGATGCCGGCGCGCTTGAGGTTGCGCACGAAAGCAAGGGCAAGACGTTCTTGGTCGCGCGTCGTCGTCAGAATTTCGAATGTCAACGGCCGGCCACTGCCAGCATGGACAAGTTGTGTCCCTTTGAGCTCGTAACCGGCGGTCTTAAACAGCGCAAACGCGCGCTTTAGCGTATTGCGATCGTGGCCGGACCCGTCGGTAACAGGCGGCGACCAGGACCCATCCATAATGTCGGCACGTACCGCGCCAGGGAACGGCGCGAGTAATTCTCGCTCGCGCGTATCCGCCGGCACGCTATGCGCGGACAATTCGCAACCGTCAAAATAGCTCGCGGTTCGTTTGTAGAGATCAAAGAAATAATTGTGATTGACCCATTCGAAATCGAACAGCTGCAGGATTGCCTCGCGCACGCGAACGTCGGAAAAAATCGGCCGGCGCGTGTTGAACACCAGTCCCTGCATGCCCTTTGGCAGGCCGTAGGGAAGGCCTTCCTTGACCACGCGACCATCGCGGAATGCCGGAAAGTCATAGGCGGTTTGCCAGCGCCCTGGATCCGTTTCCAGACGCAGGTCGTAGAGACCTTTCTTGAACGCTTCGAAATGCGTGTTGCCGTCGCGATAGTAGTCAAACCGGATCGTATCGAAATTCCATAGCCCTCGATTGATGGAAAGATCGCGGCCCCAATAGTTTTTGTCACGCGTGAATGTAACGCTCTCGCCCGGTTTTACTCCGCTCACTCCGTAAGGTCCGCTGCCCAGCAGAGGTTTAAAGCTGGTGTCTTCGAAAGTCGATGGATTGACTGCGTGCTTTGCCAGAACAGGCATCAGGCCGATGATAAGCGGCAGTTCGCGATCGTCGGCGCCTGAAAGATCGAATCTTACGCTGCGCCGATCAGTTATTTCGGCTTTCGTCACCTTTGCATAATAGATGCGAAAGTTCGGCCGCCCTTTGTCTCGCAACAACTCCCAGGAAAAGATCACATCGTCGGGTGTCACTGGCTTGCCATCGGAAAATCGCGCAGCCGGATTTATGGCAAAGGTGACAAAGCTGCGCGCTGCGTCGGTAGTGATGGATTCCGCGAGAAGACCATAGAGCGTGAAAGGCTCGTCATAACCGCGCGCGAGTAGGCTTTCGATGACATAGCCGCGCATATTCGCGGCAGGCAGCCCCTTGACGATGAAGGGATTGAGGCAATCGAAGGTTCCGAGGACCCCTTGCGCCAGTTGTCCACCTTTGGGGGCTCCCGGATTGGCGTACGTTGGGTGAGTGAAATCCGGTTTCCAGGCCGGGTCGCCGTGCATGGCAATGGCATGCGAAGCATCTTGCGCGCTGGCGCGCGAGGCAAGCCCGGTGCCGGCTAGCAGCGCACCAAGCATGATCGTACGCCGGGACGCTCGCCACTGCGTCAGCGCGGAAAGGGTTAAAAACGGCGCAAGCTTGGGTCGAATGCGATTCGTTCCCGTTTTGCATGACGTTAGCACAGGGCGCGCGGGTCGCGACCGTGCTGCATTTTCAGCGCATTCGTGGCTTTATTGCAGGCGCGAATTCGGGTATCAGGCACCCGTTGAGTGTCACGCTCCCGCCGTATTTGGCACGGAGAGAGCCGCCTGTAAGCGCCGTTCGGGAGCCAAGGGCCTGCGAACGCGAAGAATAAGGGATCATTGCAATGGATCATCGGATCGTACCGGCTCGGCCGTTGGGCCGGGCGCTGACCGCCACGTTGGCCGGAACACTGTCGGCATTTCTGATTGCAGCGCCCACGCTGGCGCAGCAGCCGCAGCAAAAAGCGCCACCCGCACAGAAACAGGCTCCTGCACAGAAGCAAGCGCCGGCTGCGCAGCCCGCGCAGCCTGCACAACCACCACAGCAGGGGCAGCAGGCCGCAGCGGAACAGCCGCAGCTGATGTACTCGCCATGGATGAAGGTCTGCGGTAAAGGCGCCGACACCAACAACAAGCAGGTTTGCGTCATCACCAAAGATGGCCGTCTCGAAAATGGCATGCCGGTCGCAATTGTTCAGTTGTTCGAGCCGGAAGGCGAGCAGAAGGTCCTGCGCGTTACGGTTCCGCTCGGCATGCAGCTTTCCCACGGCACCCGTCTGCTGATCGATCAGAACCAGCCGGCGCAGTCGCCCTACAAAATTTGCTTCCCGGTTGGTTGCATGGCGGATTACCCGGTAACCGACGACCTGATCGCCAAGATGAAGAAGGGCCAGAACATCATTGTGCAGGCCATCAATATGCAAGGCACGCCGATCAGCCTGCCGCTGCCTCTGAACGATTTTGCCAAAGCCTATGACGGACCGCCGACGGATCCGAAGGCGTTCGAGGAGCAGCAACGCAAGCTGCAAGAAGAGCTTCAGAAGAAAGCAGAAGAAGCGCGGAAAAAGCTGGAAGGCCAACAGAGCCAGGCCCCTGCGGGCGCCGCGCCTGCGCCTCCGCCGGCACCCGCGCCTGCGCAGAAAAAATAGTTCCCTTCAAAATTGAATCGGAAAGGCGCGGACCGGAGTCCGCGCCTCTTCTTTTAGTGCATCTGACTATGGCGTGGCCGGTAGCCGCCGCTTTCGTCGGGCTCGAAAACTTCGGCAACATCGGGATGACGGATCGGCACCCCCGATGTGTCCGGCAATAAATTCTGTTCCGAGACGTAGGCGATATATTCAGTATCCGCGTTTTCCGCGAACAGATGATAGAATGGCTGGTCCTTGCGCGGACGGATTTCGGCGGGAATTGCCTGCCACCATTCCTCGGTGTTGTTGAAGACCGGATCAATGTCGAAGATAACGCCGCGAAATGGATAGACGCGATGTTTGACAACTTGTCCGATCTTGAATTTGGCGTTACGCGACTTATCCATGGCGAGGGCTCTGCTTTCCTAGACTACAGGGCGTAGCGCGCAGCCATCTCCGGATCCTTTGCAGCCACTAGCTTGGCAAGGTCGAGTAGAACCTTGGCCTGCTTCCATGTGGCGTCGTCCTGCATCTTACCGTCAATCATTACCGCACCGGCGCCGTCGGGCATGGCAGCGACTATTTTTTTGGCAAAGGCGACTTCAGTTGGATCGGGCGAAAATACTTTTTTGGCGATATCGATCTGAGAAGGATGTAGCGACCACGCTCCGAGGCAACCCATCAGGAATGCATTGCGGAACTGCACTTCGCATGCGGCGGGATCGGAAAAATCTCCGAAGGGGCCGTAGAACGGCTTGATACCGGCGGCCGCGCATGCGTCGACCATCTTGGCGATGGTGTAGTGCCAGAGATCCTGCTGCGACGTTGCGCGTGGCGAATCACCCTCCGCGTCGGCAAGCACCTTATATTCGGGATGACCTCCGCCGACGCGCGTCGTCTTCATTGCGCGCGACGCGGCGAGATCGGCCGGCCCCAGGCTCATGCCGTGCATGCGCGGGGAGGCGGTAGCGATAGCTTCAACATTGTTCACGCCTTGCGCGGTTTCGAGAATGGCATGGATCAGAATCGGTTTGCGCAGCTTGTGGCGTGCTTCAAGCTGAGCGAGCAGTTGGTCGAGATAGTGGATGTCCCATGGACCATCAACCTTGGGCAACATGATCACGTCGAGCTTGTTGCCGACTGTACCGACGATTTCGATGATGTCGTCGAGTGCCCATGGTGAATTGAGCGCGTTGATGCGTGTCCATAGGCCGGTCGGACCGAAGTCGACTGCTTTTGCCATCTCAATAAATCCACGACGCGCGGCCTGCTTGGCGTCGACCGGAATGGCGTCTTCAAGATTGCCCAGCACGACATCCACTTGTTTCGCCAGCTCAGCTACCTTGGCTCGCACCTTGTCATTGTGAGGCGGGACGAAATGAATCATACGCTCCAATCTGACAGGCAGCTCACGCAGCGGCGCGGGTGCGCCAACCGTGAGTGGTGCAAAGAACTGGCGTGGGCCCTTCATCGTCATCCTTCCAAAACCAAGCTTGCCGTTTAGAGGAATGCAAGGGCCGCGCCAAGTGGGCCGTCGGGAGCCGCCCCGATCCAAAGGCACAAACTCTATTCATGCCGTCCAATTCGTTTGATAAATACAAGATCAAGGCAATTGAACAAGAAGGGTGGCATGCAACAGATCCGCGTCTCCACGTTTGCCGGCCCCGGCGCCGCGCCGGTGATCCGCAGCGTTCCGTGGCCGACTATCTCTAAAAAAGCAGCGCTTATCAAAATTGGCGCCTGCGGAGTCTGTGGCACCGATTTACATATTCTGAAAGGTCACTGGCCCAAAAAGCTTCCCTGGCCGTTCACACTCGGACACGAGCTTGGTGGTGTTATTGTCGAGCTAGGCGAAGAGCTCACTGAAGACTTTATGAGTAAGCCACTGAAGGTGGGATCGAAGGTGATGATCCCTCCGCTCATGCCGTGTGGACGTTGCTATTACTGCATCCATTATCCGGAGAGCGCCAACAAGTGTTTGACCCCCGTTTATTACGGCCGGTACCTCGGATTCGATAAGGCGCCACATCTGTGGGGTGGGTGGGCGGAGTATGTGTATGTGGATCTGGAAATGCTTCCAGGCACCAAGATTTACAAGTTGCCTGACGATATGTCACTGCGACTTGGCGCGCTGTCGGAGCCACTGACGTCATGCATTCGTGCGTTCAATCGCGCGACGCGCGCTGGTGGTTTCAAGTGGGGCGACACTGTTGTCATTCAGGGTTCTGGCCCGATCGGGATTCTTGCGGTCGCGGCCGCGCAAGAGATGGGAGCCGGCCGAGTGATTTGTGCCGGCGCGCCGGAAACGCCGCGTCTTACGCTAGCGCGCAAGTTTGGAGCTGAGGCGACCGTGGACATCGAGGAAGTCGCGATTCCGAATGATCGTATCAAGCGGGTGCGCGATATTGTAGGTGGGTTCGGGGCCGACCTGGTCATGGACTGCTCAGGACACCCTAGTGCTGGACCGGAGGGAATCGAGTTTCTGCGTGATGGTGGCACCTATGTCGAAATGGGCCAGTTCACCGATGCAGGTTCGATCATGACCTCGTGGCATCGCATTTGTACGAAAGACATTAATGTGCTCGGCTCCTGGGGCTTTACCGGCAACGATCTCCCTCTGGGCGTCGATATGCTCTACCGGACGCGCGCCAAATATCCATGGCTAGATATGCAGGCGCTGTATCCATTCTCCGAGGAAGGCATAAGCCAAGCAGTCGCAGACGCCATCGCGATGAAGACGGTAAAGTCTACCATCGTGCCGTGGCCTGATCTGGTGCAGTAGTCAGACGCGGGGGCATTTGCTCAAATCCAACATGCAACCGCTGACCGGCCTTCTTGTTGTGGATTTCAGTACCCTGCTGCCGGGACCTCTGGCGACCTTGATGTTGGCGGAAGCGGGCGCCGAGGTGATCAAGATCGAGCAGCCAGGTGGGGAGAATGCGCGGTATTTCCCCCCGATGATTGGCGGCGAAAGCGCCGCATTCGTCATGCTCAACCGCGGTAAGAAGTCGATTGCCCTCGATCTCAAAAACGACGCTGACCGTGGCAAGCTCAGGCCGCTGCTTGAGCGCGCCGATATCATCGTGGAGCAATTTCGACCCGGCGTGATGGCCCGGTTGGATTTGGGCTACGATCACGTGCGCGAACTGAATCCGCGCGTGATCTACTGCTCAATCTCCGGCTACGGCCAGAGCGGCCCTCGCGTGCACGAAGCCGGCCACGACATCAACTATATCGGCAACACTGGATTGCTCGATCTACAACCGGGGCCTGCCAAATCGCCAGTTGTCCCGCCGATGCTCGCGGCCGATATCGCGGGTGGGAGCTTTCCGGCCGTGATCAATATATTGCTGGCATTGCGCGCGCGCGATCAGAGCGGGCAGGGCTGCCACATCGACATAGCGATGACCGATGCAATGTTCACTTTTGCCTGGGCCGCACTGGCGCTCGGTGCTGCAACCAGAAAGTTTCCGGGACCGGGTGAAATGTGGTTGGTGGGAGGCTCTCCGCGATATCAAATCTATCCCACGAAGGACGGCAAGCTGGTGGCCTGCGGCGCGCTTGAGCCGAAGTTCTGGACTGCATTTACCAGCGCAATCGGTTTGGCGCAGACGTACGTGGACGATATGCGCGATCCGAAGGCGACGCGCGATGCCGTGGCGAAACTGATTGCAGCAAAAACATCGGAAGAGTGGAGGCCGATTTTCGCCAAAGCAGATTGCTGTACGACAATCGTGACGCCGCTCGAACAGGCCTTGCGCGATCCACATTTCGTCGAGCGTGGGCTATTCAGTCATAAGGTCGCAACAGCCTCGGGCAAGACCGTTGCCGCACTGCCGTTGCCGATTGCCGCTCCATTTCGTGAAACGCCGACGACCAAAAAGGCACCACCACTCGATTAAAGCATTTCACCGCGCATCAACCGCGGTTGCGTCGCGGCTGGCGCAATACCCTCGCGCATTAGCGCCTTGCGCAACGGCGCTACATTGTCGATCAGGTAAAGGCCCAGTCCGCGTAGTGCCTGAGCGGGCAGGAAATCGCTTAGCAGAGTGCGATTGAGCAGATCAATTGCGAGTGTTCTGTTCGCGATATCGGCCCGACGCCTGCGATCATAAGGCGTGAGTACATCGGGGCCGCCAATGTCACGGCCATCGCGTTGGGCGCCCACGGCAAGCTCAACAATCGTTGCCGCATCGCGCAAGCCGAGATTAAGTCCCTGTGCGCCGATTGGTGGGAGAACGTGAGCGGCTTCTCCGACGAGCGCAATTCGCTTATCGGCAAAACGGCGAACGGTTGCGATATGCAGCGGGAAGAGACCGCGTCCGGGTTCGACTTCGATTTTTCCCAGGATCGAGTGCGAAGCGTGCTCGATTTCAGCGGCGAGTTCTGCGTCATCCAATTCCGCAAGTTGATTGGCCTCATGCGGATCGAGGACCCAGACCACACTTGAGCGGTTCCCGTGCAGCGGCACCAGCGTGAATGGCCCGCTTGCGGTGTGGAATTCCGTCGATGTGTCGTGATGCGGTCGCGAATGGCGCAGACAAACCGTTAAGGCAGACTGCGGGTAGCTGCGCTCATCGACTGCGATTCCTGCTGCCTGGCGACAAACAGAGCGGCGACCATCCGCGCCGACAGCAAGGGGCGCCCAGAGCGACTTGCCGCTGGCGAGCGAAACTGTGACGCGATCATCGGCGGAAGCCGCATTGCGCACCTCATCTTCAATGATGCGTAGTAGCGGCAAGTCGCCGGCCTTTCGCTCCAGAGCCGCAACGAGGTGACGGTTCTCTATGTTGTAGCCGAAGGCATCGAGATCGATTTCACTGGAGGTGAACTTCACTTCAGGCCCGCGCCACAACCGGCCGGTATCGTCCACGATACGGAGAACCCTGAGCGGAGCCGCAGAGTCTTCGCACAACGTCCAGACGCCGAGGGTCTGCAGGGCTGTGACGGAGCCCGCGAGCAACACAGTCGTGCGGTTATCTGGCTGGCCTGGTTTCTTGCCCACCAAAACCGTTTCGATCCCGCCTTCCGCCAAGGCGATAGCGGCGGTCAACCCCGCGGGCCCGCTCCCGACTACGATTGCTTCAGCGCTTTCGCTATGCTTGTCCGGCATCAAAACCGTCCGACTGGCATTAACCGCACTAGCACACGCAGGGTGGGCACGGAAACCACGCCAAAGACTTGCGATATCCCAGCCGTTCCCGATGCGCTATGCAAAGGCCAAAATGAGTTACGCCACGCGCAACGATTTTTCCCATTTGCCGGCCGCAGCCGCTGGCCTCGGCTACGTCCTCGCACGCCCGAAAGCGCTCGCAACAATCTGCGTGATTGGACTGACTTCCCTGGGCTGGCTCTACCTCGCGTTCATGTTTGCCCGCTCGGGCATCCCAATCAGCGAATTTGGGTCCGCTACCTTGCAAGCGATCTGCCAGCCACTCGCCGACGGGTTATGGAGCATCTCCAGTATCGCACTGATCGGCTCGATGTGGGTTGCGATGACGCTCATGATGATGCTGCCGAGCGCCGTGCCGATGATTCTGACCTACGCGGAGATCGCCGAAACCGCGGCACGCAAAGGAGAGAAAATTGTTTCACCGTTTGCGCTTGTTGCCGGTTACAGTACCATGTGGTTGGGCTTTTCTGTCGCTGCGGCGGTGATGCAAACTGTGTTGACGCGGGCCGCATTGCTTGATGCAAACGTCGCCATAACGAGCGGGTTGTTTTCAGGTGCGACCTTTATTGGTGCCGGCGCCTATCAATTCTCTCCACTCAAGCACGCGTGCCTCAAACATTGCCAACATCCATTTCAGTTCTTTTTCACAAATTGGACTACCACGCGACGCGGCGTGTTCCGGCTCGGTATAAAACAAGGGATGTATTGTGTCGGTTGCTGCTGGGCGATGATGGCGGTGATCTTCGCGGTGGGAGTAATGAATGTGCTTTGGATGGTAGGGCTCGGCATCATCATGACCGTCGAGAAGATGTTCATCGGCCGGCGATTTGCGTATGTGATCGGGTTAGCGTTGATTACTGTGGGTGTCGGATGGGTCATCATGTCTCTCGCCGACCACTGGCCTGGACGAGTTGTTTAGTTGCGTACCAAGAAACTGCAGGAGTGATGCGTTGACGGAAAGTTGGAGTCTGAAAGGGGAAATGGCCCTGTCGTGCAGCTGCACTGTGTTTTGTCCGTGCGTGCTGTCATTGGGCGAACATCCACCAACCGAAAGCCGATGCCTGACCTGGTCCGGAATACGGATCGACGATGGGCACTTCGACAATACCGATTTGTCGGGGATTAAGGCCGGCATGATGATGGACTTGCCCGGTATCATGGCGCGCGGCAATTGGACAGCGGCGCTGTTCGTGGACGAAAAGGCGTCGGCACTCGCGGTGAAGGGCCTGACGCGGATATTCACCGGCCGCGTCGGTGGCAGTACGCACTTACTCTCAATTCTAGTCGGGCAATTCCTCGGTGTACGGCAGGTGCCGATCACCTATGAGACCAAAGGGGAAACCCGTATTGTCCGCATCGAGAAATATGTTGATGGCGCGATCACACCGATACGCGGCAAGGAGCCCGGAAAAAACGTTGTAATTCACAATAGCGAATACTGGATAGGCCCTGATGTTATTGTGGCGCGTGCCGATAAGTCGCGCTTTCGCGGCTTCGGTCGCAACTGGAATCTGGCTGGGCGTTCTGCCGAGATCGTCAAGCTTGATTGGGGCAATGAATAAGTGACGGCATTCGAACGTTTTCGCGCTTTCACAGTGCACGTCTTCACCGCGACTGGCGCGGCGCTGGCGTTGTTAGCAATGATTCTGGCAACCGGCGGCCACTGGGCGGCGATGTTCCTTTGCCTCGGCGTCGCACTCATCGTCGACGGCATCGATGGTCCTATGGCGCGCGCATTCGACGTGCAGAAGATTCTTCCGCGCTGGTCGGGGGATACACTCGATCTGGTGGTCGATTTCGCCACATATGTGTTCGTCCCCGCATACGCAATCGCAGCGAGCGGGCTATTACCGGAGCCACTCGCAATCCCGGCAGGTGTCGTCGTCGTAATTAGCGGCGCGCTGTATTTTGCCGACCGTGAAATGAAGACGAAAGACAATTATTTTCGCGGCTTTCCTGCGATATGGAATCTGGCAGCTTTCTATCTCTATCTGATCGAACCGCCGGGGTGGGCTGCAACCGTTGCCGTCGTTGTTCTTGCTGCCCTTAGTTTCGCGCCGATAAAATTTCTCCATCCTTTGCGCGTGCGACATTGGCGAATGTTCAACGTGTCGCTCCTGGCCGTGTGGGCATTGTTGGCCTTTGTCGCCGTTATCCAAGATCTGGCGCCCGGTATCTACATAACGACCGCATTATCGATCGTCGCAATCTACTTTTTTGCCGTCGGTTTATTGCGGACGCCCGCCTGATCGTGTTCGATCCCGCCAGCCAGACATCAGGAGCGATTTATGCCTAGACCAGTTCTGCTCATAGCCGGCGGGAGCCGCGGTATCGGTGCCGCCACCGCAATACTGGCGGGCGCGCGTGGATACGATGTCGCCGTCAACTACAAAAACAATTCGAACGCCGCCGCCGGCGTGGTCAAGACGGTAGAAAAAGCGGGCGGCAAGGCAATTGCGATCCAGGGCGATATGGCGTTGGAGAACGACATCGAGCGCGTATTCGATACGGCCAGCGATACCTTCGGTTCACTCACTCATTTCGTGCACAGTTCCGGCATCATCGGGGACAATTCACGGCTGGACGACGCCAAAACGGAAACCATCCGCGAAGTATTGGATGTCGATACCTTCGGAGCGCTGCTATGCCTGCGCGCATGCGTGCGCCACATGTCCACAAAACATGGCGGAAAAGGCGGCGCCGTCGTTATGCTCTCATCGATGGCGGCGCCGCTGGGGGGCGCAAATGAATGCGTCTGGTACGCGGCGGCCAAGGCGGGGGTTGATTCCATGGTCATCGGCGTGTCGCGTGAGGTTGCCAAGGAAGGCATTCGCGTCAACGCCGTGACGCCCGGGGTCATCGATACCGACATTCAGCCACCGGGGCGCATCGAACGCGTCTTGCCGATGCTGCCGATGGGCAGAGCAGGTCAGGCAGACGAGGTGGCTGAAGCCGTACTGTTCCTGCTTTCGGACGGAGCCTCTTACATCAACGGTGCCAATCTGCGCGTATCAGGCGGGCGCTGAGCAGCCTTGCGCTCGCCGGGCGGCTGCCTATGATCGCCGCCGAGGTTGACGCTTTTTGTCCAAGCATTTCTCAGGAGAGTAGTCATGGTCGCGGCAGTGCGCGTTCACAAACACGGTGGTCCCGAGGTTCTGACCTACGAGGATGTTGACATTCCGGCGCCCGGGCAGGGGCAAATCAAGATCAAGCAACACGCCGCCGGCATCAATTTCATCGATACATATTTTCGAATGGGCATGTATCCGTCGCCTGTCGGCATGCCTTTCATCGCCGGAAACGAAAGTGCGGGCGAAGTCGTTGCGGTCGGTCCGGGCGTGACCGACGTGAAGGTAGGCGACCGGGTCGCCTTTGTCGGCCCGCTCGGTGGTTACGCGGTCGAACGGCTGGTGCCGGCCGATCGCGCAGTCAAGCTGCCGGATAACATTTCGTATGAACAGGCCGCCGGCATGATGCTCAAGGGCATGACCGTGCAGTATCTTGTCAACCGTACCTACAAAGTCGGCAAAGGCACGATTTGCCTCATCCATGCTGCCGCGGGCGGTGTCGGGCTGATCGCATGCCAATGGGCTAACCATCTCGGCGCTACCGTCATCGGTACGGTCGGTTCAAAGGAAAAGGCGGAACTGGCTAAAAAGAATGGATGCCATCACACCATTCTTTATCGCGACGAAGATTTCGTTGCGAAGGTAAAAGAAATCACGAGCGGTAAGCTCTGTGACGTCGTGTATGACGGCATCGGCAAGACCACATTCCCGGCCTCGCTCGACTGCTTGCGGCCGCTTGGCTATTTCGTAAGTTTCGGCAGCGCGTCCGGACAGATCGAAGCCTTCAATATCAATATCCTGCAAGCCAAGGGTTCGCTGTTCGCGACTCGTCCGACACTGAATCACTATGTGGCGAAGCGCGACGATCTGGTGGCCTGTGCCAAGGACTTGTTCGAGAAAGTCGGATCCGGCGCGGTCAAAATACCGGTCAACCAGACTTACAAACTCAAAGACGCTGCCAAAGCGCACAAGGAGCTTGAGAGTCGCGATACGACCGGCTCATCGATCCTCGTGCCCTGAAGAGGTCAGCTGCGAGTAAATCGGCGGTGGCGATCCCACCGCCGAGTTGCGTTTACGATGGCCGAGGGGGACCGGTGACCGAACAAGCCAAGCCCTGGGGCATTTTTACAACGTTTGTCCTCGGCGCGATCGCATTGCTGGGCGGACAATTCGCCGGCGTAAGCGCCTTGATGTGGTACGCGGGCGGCATGCAGTCGCCGGCCTTTGCCAGCGACGGCGGCGCGGTCAGCCTGCTCATATTCATTTCCGCGCCGGTGCAGATCGCATTGACTTGCCTGTTCGCTTGGCGCGCAAGCGGCGACGTTCCCGAATATCTTGGGCTCATTTGGCCGCGCCGCGGTGAACTGGCCTTTGGCGTTGCGGCGGTTATCGTTTTCATTGTTGGTGGCAACGCGGTTACCTGGCTGCTCGACCGTAATATCGTGACGAATTTCCAGGTCGACATCTATCGTACAGCTGCCGCAACCGGCTGGCTGCCGCTTCTGTATCTTGCCGTAGTGGTTGTGACCCCGATTGCAGAAGAGACGCTGTTCCGAGGTTTTTTGTTTCGTGGCTGGCTGACCTCATCGCGGTTCACCTGGCCGGTCATTATCGCCACCGCGGCGCTGTGGGCGATTATTCACGTGCAGTATGATTGGTATGTGATCTCGCAGGTTTTCGTGTCCGGTCTCATGCTCGGATGGCTGCGGTGGGCGAGCGGCTCAACAATTCTCACAATTCTACTGCATGCGCTGATCAACGCGGAGGGAATGGCTGAAACCGTCATCAGGTTGAGTCACTGACCCCGCGGCGCGCTACAGATGGGCGGCAATTCGAGCGAATGCAGGGTGCTGTTTTATCCCTCCCGGCAAGCGGGGCAGACCAACAACTTCTACTCCGCCGGCGAAACGCGCGATGCTGGCAACTGTTTCATCGAGCTCGACCGCATCGCGCGCGCTCTCGCTCACGACAATCGCAGCGATCGTCAGCTTTCGTTGGGCGAGCACGTCGAGCGCCGTAAGCGTATGGCTGATGGTGCCAAGATAGCCGCCTACGACAAGCAGCAGCGGAATTTGCAGGGTCGCCATCCAATCGAGGACGGTACGGCGTGAGTCCAGCGGGACCATGATGCCGCCAACACCCTCGATGAACAGCAGGCCGGTTGTTGCCTCAATCGCGGTGCGGCTGAACGCAATCAGCTTGTCAAAGTCTATATTGCGCCCTTCGCGCGCGGCAGCGAGATCCGGTGACAGTGGCGCGCGGAAGCGCCACGGCGCAATTTGCGCGATCTCGTCGGCGGTAACCCGCCGCCCCATGGCCGTCAGAAGCACGGCTGGATCACTGGTCTCCACTACGGACGAGTCATAACCGCTGACAACCGGCTTGAGCGCGGCGACCGGCTGGTTGGATTCTCTCAAATAGCGGATGAGGCCGGCTGTCACGAAAGTTTTGCCGATATCAGTACCGGTTGAGGTGACGAAATAAGCGGCCACGGCCTACATCAAAACCTTTTCGCGAATGATCTCAGCGAGTCTTTCAATTTCATGGTCCGGATGTTGAGCCGTGAATGTCAGACGAAGACGCGCCGTGCCGGCTGGCACAGTCGGCGGACGAATGGCGACGACGAGGAAGCCTTCGTCTTCCAGATAACGGGAGGCTGCAAGCGCAGCTTGTTCTTCGCCGATCACTATAGGGACAATCGGACTTTGTGCCTCCGGCAACCCGGCGCGCGCCGTAAAATCCTTGGCTTTTTTTACCGGCAGAGCGGCATATGCCGGTTCCCGCTCGATCAGGTCCAACGCAGCAATTGCCGCGGCAACTGAAGCCGGAGGCAAGCCCGTCGAATAGATCAGCGTTCTGGCACGGTTGCGCATCAGTTCGATCACCGCCGCCGAAGCGCAGAGATAGCCGCCATAGGAACCGATCGCCTTCGACAACGTACCCATCTGCAATGGCACAGGAATATGGGTATTGCCGGCAAAGCTCGACCCGCGTCCGCCGCCGACAACGCCGATGCCATGCGCGTCATCCGACATCAGCCAGGCGTCGTATTCGTCTGCGACCGCCAGTAAGTCAGCGATCGGCGCGAGGTCGCCGTCCATGGAAAACACCCCATCGGTAACAATCAAGGCGCGGTCATGCGCTGCCCGATGTGCGGCGAGCAACTCGCGCGCATGCCCAATATCGTTGTGACGGAACGGGAGCACCTTGCCGCCCGACAACTGCGCACCAGCATAGATGCAGGCATGCGACAGCTCGTCGAGCAAGACGAGTCCGTTGCGCCCGGCCAAGGTGGGAATGATGCCAGTGTTGGCCAGATAGCCTGAGCCGAAGACGCAAGCGGCCTCGGCGTTCTTGAAGGCGGCAAGTCGTGCTTCCAGCTCCGCGTAAAGCGGATGATTGCCCGTCACCAGACGCGATGCGCCGGAGCCGGCGCCATACTCCGCGATTGCGGCAATCGCTGCGCCTTTGACGGCCGGATGCTGGGTGAGGTTGAGATAATCATTGCAGGAAAAAGACAGCAGCCGCCGGCCGTCGCGCTCAACCCAGATTCCATCTTCGCGCAACGTGTCGTTCAGTGCCCGATAAAGGTGGCGCTGCCTGAGGTCGTCCAGTTTTTCCCGCGCAAACCTATCGAGCGAATGCATCAAGTGGCCTTGCAAGGTGACAAGCCAGATGCTTAGCACGAACGGGGCAGGAACAACTCATATGGCGGGACAAGCCAGCAAAAACAGCGCGAAGCCGGATTGGTATGCCGCAGGTCTCGAGCATATCTGGCTGCCTTATGCCCAGATGAAGACGGCGCTTTCGCCGCTGCCGGTCGTGCGCACCCATGGATCCCGTATCGTCCTGGCCGACGGGCGCGAACTAATTGACGGCATAGCGAGCTGGTGGACCGCCTGTCACGGCTATAACAACCCGCATATTGCCCAGGCCGTGAAAACACAGCTTGGCCAAATGCCGCACGTGATGTTTGGCGGTCTTGTGCACGAGCAGGCGTTGACGTTGGCAAAAAGATTGACGGCATTGGTGCCGGGCGATCTCACGCGCGTGTTCTTTTCCGAGTCCGGATCTGTCGCAGTGGAAGTCGCCATGAAAATGGCGGTGCAATATTGGGCTAACAAGGGGCTACCAAAGAAAACAAAATTCGTCGCGTTCAAGCACGGTTATCATGGCGATACGCAGGGCGCGATGTCCGTGACCGATCGCGGGATCGGCATGCATGACGTCGTCGAGGGCGCGTTCCCCCAGCAGACGGTCGTCGATCCCGGACCCGAGCCCGTACGCGACCTCGAAAAGCTCGGCAGCTTTCTGAAACAGCATGCCGACGAGTATGCCGGCATCATTATCGAGCCACTGGTGCAAGCGGCTGGTGGCATGATTTTTCGCAATGAGAACCTACTGAG
This sequence comes from Pseudolabrys sp., assembly GCA_035623095.1. Classification (GTDB taxonomy): domain Bacteria; phylum Pseudomonadota; class Alphaproteobacteria; order Rhizobiales; family Xanthobacteraceae; genus Pseudolabrys. Next base: position 10,899 of record DASPUD010000101.1, on the reverse strand, counting down.
ACTTTTACGCCGGACCGCCGATGCAGCCGAACTAATTTTGATTTTCGATGAAATCTTCACGGGGTTTGGCCGTACCGGTACGATGCTCGCCTGCGAGCAAGCTGGGATCGTTCCCGATATCATCACATTGTCGAAAGCTCTCACCGGCGGCACATTGCCGTTGGCGGCGACCGTCGCAACCACAAAGATCTTCGACGCTTTCTGGTCGGACGATCCAAAAAAGGCCTTGATGCACGGTCCGACCTACATGGCCAATGCACTGGCCTGCGCAGCCGGCAACGCCTCTCTCGATTTGTTTGAAACTGAACCGCGTTTGCAGCAGGTGGCTAAAATTGGCGTGGCGCTGGAGCGCGGTCTGGCGCCTTGTCGGGAGCTGCCGCGGGTTAAAGACGTGCGCGTGAAGGGCGCTATCGGTGTGGTCGAGCTCGATCGCATCGATGATCTTAACGCCATGCGGGCGCGGTTTATCGACGAGAGCGTCTTCGTCCGGCCGATTGGCAATGTTGTCTATCTCACGCCTGCATTCACAATCGCGGACGACGAGCTAAAAATTCTGACAGACGCAGTCGTACGCACCGTACTTCAACTGAAATCCTAAGGAGATTAAATGGCCTACAGCGGACCGGCGATTGATACGCATCACCACATTTGGCTCCGCAAGGACGTTGCCTGGCTCGCAGACCCGCCGGTACCGCGCATGTTTGGCGACTACTTCGGCATCCGACGTGACTACCCGGTCGAAGAGTTCATACAAGATGTCAAACCGGCGGGCATTGCGAAGTCGGTCCATGTCACCGCAATGTGGGGTCCGGGCCGCGCGCTCGACGAGAGCAAATGGCTGCAAGCGGTCGCGGACAAGCATGGCTTTCCGCACGGCATCGTCTGCAATGTGGATCTCGCCGATACAAATGCCGACGCGGCTTTAAAAGCACAGAAGCAATTTCCCAATCTGCGCGGCGTTCGTCAGATGCTTTACTGGGATAACGAACCGGTGCGGCAGGCGGCGCCTCGGCCGGATTTCTGTAACGATCCGGCTTTCCGGCGAGGCTTCGCTTTGCTGGAGAAGCACGATCTGCATTTCGAGTTGCAGGTCTTTGCCCGGCAGGCAGCTCACGCTGTCGAGCTTATCAAGGCCTTTCCGAACGTGCGCATGATTTTGGTACATGCCGGCATGCTGGCGAGCCGCACTCAGGACGCGATCGATCAATGGCGCGCCGCTCTAACAGCGATGGCGGCGTATGCGAACGTGCACGTCAAGATTTCCGGTCTAGGCATGTACAGCAACGGAATTATGCTGCCGCAGGCGCGTCAGGTGATCCGCGATGTCATACAGATTTTTGGCGTCAAGCGGACGATCTATGGCAGCAATTTCCCGCTTGAAAAATTGCACGCGAGTTATGCGGAATTCTTCGGCGTCTACCGTGCCGCGCTGTCTGAATACAGCGACTCCGAGCAGCGCGCGGTTCTACACGATAACGCCGTGAAGTTTTATCGGATCTAAAAGCCGACTGCGGTCCCGTGCAGGTCGTATTCGTCTGCGCGTTCGATCTTGACGGTCGCAATCTCGCCGACGCGTAACGGCCGCCGGCTCGCAACGTATACCGTGCCGTCAATTTCCGGCGCATCCGCCATAGAGCGGCCTTTCGCCACCGTCGGCCCGATCGCATCGATGATGACCTTTTGCCGGCTGCCGACCTTGCTCTTGAGGCGGCGCATTGAGATTTTTTGCTGCGCCTGCATGAAGCGGTGCCAGCGCTGCTCTTTGACTTCGTCCGGTACGGCTGCGGCCAGATCATTGGCGGCCGCGCCATTCACTGGCTCATATCTGAAACACCCGACGCGATCGAGCGACGCTTCGTCCAACCATTGCAGGAGCATTTCGAAGTCTGCGTCAGTTTCGCCCGGAAATCCCACGATAAAGGTCGAACGCAGCGTGAGGTCCGGGCATTGCTCGCGCCAGCGCGCAATACGCTCCAGAGTCTTTTCCTGTGCCGCCGGGCGGCGCATACGCTTGAGCACGTCGGGCGATGCGTGCTGGAACGGAATGTCGAGATAAGGGAGGACCTTCTTTTCGGCCATCAGCGGAATGACCTCGTCGACATGCGGGTAGGGGTACACGTAGTGGAGCCGGATCCAAACACCGAGCTCACCCAGTGCGCCAGCAAGATCGATGAATTTTGCGCGCAGCTCACGCTCACGCCATATGCTCGGCGCGTACTTGATATCGAGCCCGTACGCGGAAGTATCCTGCGAAATGACAAGCAGCTCTTTCACGCCCGCGGCGACCAGTTTCTCGGCCTCGCGCATCACGTCCGCTGCCGGCCGCGACACCAGATCACCGCGCAAGCGTGGAATGATGCAAAATGTGCAGCGGTTATTGCAGCCTTCAGAAATCTTCAAATAAGCGTAGTGCCGCGGGGTGAGCTTGATGCCTTCGGGCGGAACGAGGTCGAGGAACGGATCGTGCTGCGGCGGCAGGGCCTTGTGCACTGCTTCGACCACACTCTCGTATTGCTGCGGGCCAGTGATCGCCAGCACGTCCGGATAGGCCGATGAGATACTTTCGGGCTCAGCTCCCATGCATCCGGTCACGATGACCTTGCCGTTCTCTTTCAGTGCCTTGCCTATCGCGGCGAGCGATTCCGCCTTTGCGCTGTCGAGAAATCCGCAGGTGTTGACGATGACAAGGTCTGAGCCCTCGTGCTGACGCGACAGTTCATAACCCTCCGCGCGCAGGCGTGTAACAATGCGCTCCGAGTCGACGAGCGCTTTTGGGCACCCGAGCGAGACGAAACTTACTTTCGGGGCGCTACTATCGGTTTTGTCCACGGGAACGTGCATGCCGGCAAGGAGCTAATGGCGATTGCGCCGAATAGCAACCTGCATCGGCGGTTACGCCAGCCTTCGGCGTCTTGATAAGACTTGTTTCCCCATCCACCACAAACTTCTACGCGGGGTCACAATGGCAACGCGGCCGTCTCTGAGCTATCGTATCCCTATGCACCGGATTCTCTCGGGCCTGATGCTGATCGGCGTTTTGCTGGCCGCCGGGCCCGTGACGGCGGGCGAGGGCAAGCCCCCGCCCTGGCGCTACAATAACCACCCTTTGGAGCCCCCATTTCCGCGCAGTGAGCGCGCTGAGTCGGTTTGGGCTTCCGGGCCTTGCTGGTCCGGGTGCGGGTCTTATTGCGCGTGGGGATTCGCCGGATGCCTGCAGCAAGGCCAGGATTCACAAGGCACATGCGTGAAGCTCGCTGATAAATGCGATCGCTATTGCCAACGCGAATGCCGCACGCGCGGCGGGCCGTTCCTTCCTATCGAGCTTCCCTGGGACTAGCGCGAATTTTCAGGCGCGCCGGAGTTTCTGGTTCGCGAAAGGCAGCGAGCGTACGCGCGCACCCGTTCCCGCAAATACTGCATTGGCAATTGCCGGAGCGATTGGCGGCACCGCGGTTTCACCGATGCCGCTTGGCGGCGCCTGCGAGGGCACGATGTGGACTTCGACTTCCGGCATGTCGCTCGCGCGCAGCGGCCTATAATCGTGAAAGTTCGATTGATCGACTCGGCCATCAGTAAGCGTGACAGCGCCGTAGAGTGCCGCGCCCAATCCGAATGCGATTCCGCCTTCCATCTGTGCTGCTATGACATCGGGATTGATGGCCGTGCCGCAGTCGACTGCGCAGATCACCCGTTCGACTTTCACAGCATCCTTGTCGAGACTGATTTCCGCGACCTGCGCGATATGGCTGTCGGCCCATTCATGCAAAGCAACGCCGCGAAAACGGCCGGGCGGCAGCGCGCGAGTCCAGCCGGACCTCTCGGCTACAAGCTTGAGCACCGCAGCGCGTCGTGGCTGCTGTGTGAGCATGGCGAGGCGAAATGCTACCGCATCGATACCCGCGGCGGATGCGAGTTCATCGATAAAGGTCTCTATCGCATAGGCATTGTGCGAGGAGCCAACCGAGCGCCACCACAGGACCGGAACACCTGCGGACACCGCATGGGTTTCGATCGCCAGATTGGCAATGGCATAGGGGAGAGAAACGGCGCCGTGCACGGTCGACTGGTCGACAATCGTATTGGATAGCGCATCCCGCGAGAGTGGCTGGCCGACAATCCGGTGATGCCAGCCGACAATGTGCCCATCCTTGTCGAGCCCAGCGCGCAAACGATGCACGACGAGAGGTCTGTAGCTGCCACCTTGAATGTCGTCTTCGCGCGTGTAGACGAGGCGGACTGGCGCTCGCGCGTCGATCGATTTTGCGACCGCAACGGTTTCAGAGACCAAATCCGCACCGAATGTACCACGCCGGCCGAAACTGCCCCCGGCGAACATCGTATGAATTGTGACCTGCTCAGGTTTGAGGCCGGCGATGAACGCGGCAGCGACCTGATCGGCGGTTTGTACTTGTGATCCAGACCAGATTTCGCAGCGATCGGCGCCGATTTCGACAATACAATTGAGAGGTTCCATCGGCGCGTGCGCGAGATACGGAAACTCGTAATCGGCAGCGAACGCCTTGGCGGCGCTTGCGATGGCGGCTTCAGCGTCTCCCTGGTTGCGCGCGCTGAGGCCTGGTTTGTCGAGCAACTTCCGGTACTCGGCGAGAAGTTCGGCACTGCCGCGTTTTTCCGCGGTAGAGTCGTCCCACTCGACCTTCAAGGCGTACCGGCCTTTCTGGGCGGACCAGAAATCCCGGGCGATAACCGCGACACCGGTCGGAATCTCCACAACGTCGACGACGCCGGTCACTTTTTTAGCCTCGACCGCGTCAAATGCTTTCACCTTGCCGCCAAAGCGCGTCGGCCTCGCGACGAGCGCCGTCAACATATCCGGCCGTTTTACGTCCAGCGCGTAACGCGCCGTGCCATCGGTCTTTGCCGGCACATCGACACGCGGCACATCCTTTCCGATCAGCGTGAACCCCGACGGCTGCTTTAACGGAGCAACCCACGGCACCATCAATGTTGCGGCCTTCGCCGCCAGATCGCCGAAACGCGCATGCCGTTTTGACTGCGTATGAGATACGACACCCTCGGAGACCGAAATGTCGGCTGCCGGCACGTTCCACTCGGCTGCGGCCGCCTGGACCAGCATCGCGCGCGCGATGGCGCCCGCCTGGCGCATTTGTTGACTTGAATTTGCGATGGATGTGCTGCCGCCGGTTCCCTGCAGCGTGCCCCACATCAGGTTGTTGTAACGAGTCACGTCCGCCGGCGCCGGCTCGACCTTAATTTGAGCCCAATCGGCATCCAGCTCCTCGGCAAGCAAGGTAGCAAGGCCGGTATGGATTCCTTGGCCCATTTCGAGGTGCTTGCAGATCACCGTCACTGAGTTGTCGGACGCAATGCGCACAAAAGCGTTCGGCATGAATGTATCGGCTGCGTCCGCGCCGGGCAGGCGAAAGCCGATGACCAACGCGGTGGCCGTCGAACATTTTATGAAATCGCGCCGGGTGACGGTCATTTAGCTATCGTATGGCAGTCAGAGCAGCTGCTCATGGCAGAAGGTGGCACGCCGGCGCCAACTGGATTTGAGCATTGCCCGGGCAATTCGAGATCGGTTTGTGGCACTTTCATTCCTGGAATCCACAAATGGTAGTCGGCAATGTTGACGCCATTGCCGTAGGCTGCGGGCTCCATGAACAGGATGGGACGTCCTTGCGTCGTGTACCAGGCCCAGTTTACGCGATTTGGTTTTTCCTTCACCGGGCAGGCGCGGATCTGACTGCTTTCATCAGGACCGAAGTCGGGATTACGCTCGATTACGCCCTTGCATTCGCAACCAGCGGCCGCCATCCAGTCTGGCCGCACGAGTCCGGGGTTGCTCGCCATGCACACGAAACGATCGTTGGGCATACGCTCGAGCGAATAACCGATGCCGTTTTTCAGGATGCTGATCAATTCCGGCACCAGAGGAGAGGCATGGGTCTTGTGCATGACGGCCACCTGGGTCGCCTGTTCACCCCAGTCGTAATAAACAACGCTAGGGTAGGGCGACCATTGGTAACTGATCGGCGAGATTGTTGCCGTCGTAAAAAACTGGTTTGGCCAGCGAGGCGGTGGTGTCCGCGAACAGGCTTGATGAGTTAGACCCGGGATCAGTGCTTGAATGCGGTTCAACCGTTCCGCTTCGCCATTTGCATCAGGCACGATCAAATCGCGCGCCGTTTTTGCCGTTGCCGCGCTGATGTTCGTCTTCTTCGCGTTCGCAACGCAAAAATCGCGCAACTGCGTCAGGTTGGTTGCTTCGAGCGGCTTGAAAGTCGGGAAGTACGTGATTGCATAGTCGCCAATCACGGGGGGATCATTTGACGGAGCTGGCAGAATCATCCGCCACGGCAGCCGGTTTGCTTTCTTGTAAAGATGCCACTTGTTGCGGCCGTCACTGGCCGCTGTCTTCCACCACTGCATCGAGATTCCGCCGAGCGGCGTTTCCCCGACGCACACCGCGTCTTTCGGCAGCCAGGAATTTGACGGCAAGAATTTGTGGCCGAGCGCTGTGCAACCTCTGGGCGATCCGTGCGGCCCCGATAGTCGGTAAGTTTCGGTTTCCGTAATCAACAAATCGATGGCGCCGGATTCGAGCCCATATACGGTCGCGCGTACACCCGGCAATGAACTGTCATAAATAAATTCACCGACATCGAGCTGCTGACGGACAAACGGGATCATCAGTCCCACGGCACGCCAGCGTTCCGGCAGGGTTGGCGCTTCCGCGGGCACACAAGCCGCGAATGTCGGCATCGAGATTTCCTGCTGGGCCGACATGGGCGTGTTCCACGCGGCGGCTACAAGAACGACCGCGGCACCTAGGGCTCGGCATGCATAAATATTTGTACGGTCAGGCATTTCTTAGGTTTAATCTTACCGCCGCCCCCAATACAACTGGGAAAACCGGTCGCTGTTTCATCGCGCCGGGACCTCGGCAAGCAAGCAGATAATCAATCAATCGTGACACGTCTGTTGCCGCGCGAGTTGGCAGGCACAATGACCTTTTGATATGAATGAAGTGTCGTCTTTTTGCATCGAATAACAAAAGCGTTTCTGTTGTGTGAGGGGAGGCGTAAATGGCGGTGCACCGGCTTGTGGCGTTGGTGTTGGCGTTCTTCTTATTCACCTCATTTTCCGCCCTGGCACAGAACCAGCCTGCTTCTCCTCCAGCCGCGTCGGGTGACCAGCTGCTCAAACCCGAGGAAGTTGACGCGCTCGTTGCGCCGATCGCGCTTTACCCTGACAACCTTCTTTCGCTTGTTTTGATGGCATCGACCTACCCTCTTGAGATCGTGCAAGCCGATCGTTGGGCGAGTGCAAACAAGAATCTCAAGGGCGATGAATTAAAGGCTGCGGTCGACAAGCAGGGCTGGGATGAAAGTGTGAAGTCATTGGTTGCTACGCCTGATGTTCTCTCAATGATGAGCACCAAACTTGATTGGACTCAGAAGCTCGGTGATGCGGTCCTCGCTCAGCAACAAGATGTAATGGATGCCGTTCAGCGGCTGCGGACGAAGGCCGACGCCAACAACAAGCTGGCGTCGAGCAAGCAGCAGAAGGTCACCAAGAGTCAGCAGGCCGGCAAACAATATATTGCGATTGAGCCAACGGACCCGGAAACGGTTTACGTGCCGTATTACGACCCTGGCGTTGTGTACGGGAGCTGGCCCTATCCCTCGTATCCCCCATATTATTTTGGCTACCCCGGATATATCGCCGGCGGTGTCATTGCGACTGGTTTAGCCTTTGGCGCGGGCTACGCGCTCGGACGTTGGTCCTCTGGCGGAAATTATTGGGGTGGCAATGTCAATTGGAACAACAACAACATCAACGTCAATCGACCACAAGTTAATCCTCTCGGCGGCAATAACTGGCAGCACAATCCCTCTCACCGTCAGGGCGTAAAATACAACAACGGCGGTGTCGCCAATCGGTATGGTGGCAACCGCGGCAACGTCTCGAACAGAGCGGATTTCCGTGGTCAGGGCGGCCAAGCCGGTCTCGGCGATCGCGGCGGCAATCGTCCTGGCGCCGGTGGCGGCGCAGGTGCCGGACAGCGCCCCGGTGGTGGCGCCGGTGCAGGACAACGTCCCGGTGGTGGCGCCGGTGCCGGACAACGCCCGAGTGCCGGGCAACGGCCTAGCGGCGGGCAGCGCCCAAGCGCTGGACAGCGACCTGCTGGCGGCGGCGGTCGCGGCGGGAACGCTCTGGGAGGTGCGGGAGGTGGCGGTAGAGCCGCAAGTGCAGCGTCCGCGCGTGGCCGCGCCAGCATGGGCGGTGGCGGCGGTCGTGGCGGCGGCGGTGGTGGCGCACGAGCGGGTGGCGGTGGCGGCCGCGGCGGTGGTGGTGGCGGAGGAGGTCGTGGCGGCGGTGGCGGCGGCGGACGTCGCTCGGACATCGCGTTGAAACACGACGTCGTTCTGCTCGGCCATCTCAACAACGGACTTGGCTTCTATCGCTTCAGCTACAATGGAAGCGACAAGGCCTATGTCGGTGTGATGGCGCAGGAAGTGCAAACGGTCATGCCGAAGGCAGTTACACGCGGACAGGACGGCTATCTGCGGGTCTTCTACGGCAAGCTTGGCGTCAAGTTCCAGACCTACGAGCAGTGGATTGCGTCGGGCGCCCACGTGCCCGCGGCAGCCTCTGCTGTGCATTGAGCTAAGAGCGAGGATGCCATGAACAAAATTCTTGTCCTGTCCACGGCCGCACTGCTCTACGCAGCCTCATCGGTCGCCAGCGCACAGCAAGCCTTCAAGAGTCCGGATGAGGCCGCCGCGGCCTTGGCCAGCGCCGCCAAAGCCGGCGACATGAAGGCTCTCGTAACGGTTCTCGGTCCTGACGGTGAAGACATTGTGTCATCGGGTGACGAAGTCGCCGACGCGGCAACACGTCAGAAATTTGTCGCTGCCTACGACGTAAAACACCAAATCAAGATGGATGGCGACAACAAAGCCACCATGATCGTCGGCAATGATGATTTTCCCGTTCCGATTCCGATCGTGCGCAAGGATGGGCAATGGAAATTCGATACAGACGCCGGCCGTGAGGAGATCTTGTTTCGCCGCATCGGCAGGAATGAGTTGGATGCGATTCAATCCGTCCTTGCTTATGTTGACGCGCAGAACGAATACGCCGAGAAGGATCGGACCGGCGTTGGGGTAAAAGCCTATGCGCAACGCATCATCAGCCAACAGGGAAAAAAGGACGGCCTCTATTGGCCGACTTCGCAGGGCGAGCAGCCCAGCCCGCTGGGTGAACTTGTGGCTCAGGCAACCGCGCAGGGCTACCGCGCCGGCGCCGGCCGCACGCCGTACCACGGCTACTATTTCAAGGTCCTGACCAAACAAGGTCCGGCTGCTCCGGGCGGCGCATTGGACTACATCGTGCGCGGCAACATGATCGGCGGCTTCGGACTCGTCGCATACCCCGCGGAATATAGAAATTCCGGTGTTAAAACCTTCATAGTCAGCCATTCAGGCAAGGTCTACGAAAAGGATCTCGGGCCGAACACAGCCAAGCTTGCCGAGCAGATAACTGCTTACAATCCCGATAAGACCTGGACGGAAGTCAAAGATACCGAGCAGGTGAAGTAGAAATCACTATCTGATAGGCGCAAAAAATTGCCCGGCCGTCGCGGCCGGGCAATCATCAACTTCGCTGAGTTATTAGCGCAACGAGATTTGCAAACCGCTGAGATCGAGGTTCGCCTGAAGACCGATTTGCCTGCCGCGCAACTCCAAGACCACGCCGTTTGAATTCTGCAGTTGCGCAGCCTTGGCCCCGCCGGCAATTGCAAGACCGGCACTGACGGCCGTGTAGGTGCCCGCAATGTCCGCTGCTGTTCGCAGGTTGCGAGCACGTCCGACCAGCTCCACCCTTGAAACTCCGATCATACCGACGCTGATACCGCCGATGCTCAGAGGATACGTCCGCCCACGGAAGGTGAGGGTGCCGCTGCCCCCTCCGACGCCGACAATAAAGCCAGCACTCCCGGCGGTAATGCGAACCGCGCCAGTTTCCGCATAAGAAAGGGACGGTGAGGCGGCGAACAGCACCGCCGCCGCGACGAGCGCGAAAGCACACTTCATTGCACGATACGCATTAAACATTGTCACCTCCAAGGTTCAGATGGCGCGGGCATTTTTTGGCATGAAGTCCACAGATCAAAATGCACTGCCTGCAATATGTCAAACTTAAATGCGTCTCACCCGGCGCCCTTGATAGAGGACGCGACGGGCAGATTTGGCGGTATTACTCGTGCGGCAGTTCAGATTGTTCTCCCTGAGGTTGACGCGGAAAATAGCACCGCCGTGCACTCTGTTATTGGGGCTGTGGTTGACCGAGATGTGGACTATCTTCCTGCTGTATCTTATTGCTGCAATAAGCTGGATTTGAGTTCCCGCAACGCGCATTTCGCGCGAACTGGCTTGCTCCAAACGCCGTATAACCATCGGTTAGGAATTTTGCGCGACCATTGCGGCATGCGAAAGATCGTTTTGCTTGTTGGCGTACTGGCGCTGGCCTCTTCGCTGGATTCGTCCCTTTACGGCGGTTTCTATACGAGAGGAATCGCCCAGATGTTCTCCGACATGGCGGTCGGTTTCGGATTGCACTAACCGACCTCTGGCGCGGGAATTGCGTGTGTTAATTGGCACGCGGCGCATTGAATTTTTTTATTTCGCCGCCACTCGACCAATCCATTGCCTCAGTTGCACATCCTACCGCGGGTGCGCCGAGTCGATCGCCGCAAGCTCCTGCGGCGTGAGCGTCAGGGTGAGTGCGACTGCGTTCTCCTTCACGTGCGTAGCGGAGCCGGACTCAGGAATTGCAATAACCTTGCCGCCGCGGATAGCCCACGCCAGCGCAACGGCGGCAACTGAACAACCGCGCGCAGTTGCAATA
>DASPUD010000100.1:0-120787 GCA_035623095.1 Pseudolabrys sp. | reverse complement strand
TCACGGCTGTGCGGTTTTTTTCTGTGCTCAACAAGGTAGATCCCTTGCCAGGTCCCCAGTCCCAGCTTGCCGCCGTTGACGGGCACGTGCAGCGACACGCCATTCAGCATTGTCTTCACGTGCGCCGGCATGTCGTCGGGCCCTTCCACATCGTGAACCCACGGCGCATTCTCGGGAGCGAGCCGATCGAGGGCAGCGGCAAGGTCGAATTGCACATCCGGGTCGGCATTTTCCTGGATTGTGAGCGAAGCCGATGTATGCCGGAGATAAATCAAAAGCACGCCGTCGGCGGCTCCGATCTTGTCAATGAAGGCTCTGGCACTTGCCGTAAGATCACTGAACCCGTTGCCTGGCGTTTCGACCTGAAGGGTCGCGCTGGCCATCAGTTGCGGCGCGATCTCGACAATTGCAGACATACGGCCGGACATTGCGCCTCTTAGCTCCTGCGCATCATGTCCTTCTGCACGGCCGTAATCATTTCAACCAGACGCCGCCAGGTCTCTTCCATGAAATCACGCACCCGCGCGACGTCTTCCTGCGTCGGCAACTTGATGATCAGATCGGCGGTCTTATCGGGAGCGCTCTTTTCGGGTCGCGACGTCAGGTCAGCCGGCGGCCGTGGCGGCGGAGGTTCCTTGAGGGCGGCAATTTCCTTGCGGAGCGCGGTGACCTCGTCGCGCAGGCGCGCTATCTCCGTGTCCAGCGCAAAACGGTCCAACGACACAGCCTGGCATGTCCACACTGTGGTTTGAGCGCTGCAAAACGCGACCTGACCGTTTTCGTTGTCGAGCCGCAGAAACCCGTTCTCGACGCGATTGAAGCTGAAGCGGCCTCCTGCCGGCGATGGCGGTGCTGGCTGTGGCGAACTTTCCTGTGGTTGGGCCGGCGCCGGAAGTAGCGGACTGCTCTGCTCCTGCGCCTGCGGCAATGCCGGTTTCTGGCCTTCCATCTCGATTACCGTTTGCGCGGACGCGGAGGCCGCGATCCAGCTGAGCATCAAGACTAAGTTGAACGACGAAATACGCATCGGGATGTCCGTTAGTTTTTTGCTGCGATCGTTCAGAGCGTAGCACCGTGTCTCCGCGCCATGAACACGAACGCGCTCGGCCTATTGAAGGTCACATCGCGGCGCACGAAAGTGGTATGGTCAGCACTCAAAAAATCTGCGCTAATTGCTTGATATAAAACAGTTATGACGCGGAGGCGGTTCCTTGACTCAGGGAAACTCGATCAGTATGGTCCGCGCGGCTTTTAGGGCGGCGGAACACACGAAGCCTGAGATCCACGCGAGTCGAAAGCATGGCTGACGACACGCGCGGCACAGGTGATCACAGTGAACCGCCGGACGACGAGGCCGCTCTCTCCGCGAGGCTCCAGAGTCTCGGCGAACGACTCGCAGAAAAGAAAGCGAGTCACGAAACCGAAGCTGGCACGCCTCCGAGCCAAAACACGGCGGGGATTGCGCTCGGCTTGCGGCTCTCCACAGAGTTGATTGCGGGCGTAGTCGTCGGAGCTGCCATAGGATGGTTGCTCGACCGTTGGCTGGGGATATCGCCTTGGGGCTTTATTGTCTTTTTGCTTCTGGGGTTTGCCGCCGGTCTACTGAATATGCTGCGCTCGGCGGGAATCGTGGCGGAACGCGGCCGAAGTGACAGGCGATAAGGTGAGTGCGCGCGGGCAAGGCGACGAACGATTGTAGCGATTGCGATGACTCTTGATCCAATTCACCAGTTTGAAATTCACGATATTTTCCCGCTCTTCAAGATCGGCGAAACGCAGATCAGTTTTACCAATTCTGCCCTTTTCATGCTGCTCGCCGTCGTTCTCACAGGGCTCTTGCTCTTAGGCACGACTTCGGGTCGCCGTATGGTGCCGACACGGCTGCAGTCGATGGCGGAGCTCAGCTATGAATTCGTCGAGTACACGATACGCAGCACCGCTGGAAAGGAAGGTCTGCTGTTCTTCCCATTGGTGTTTTCGCTTTTCATGTTCATCACCTTTTTAAACGTGATTGGAATTATTCCATTCATGTTCACGGTCACGACGCAGATCATCATCACCGCGGCGTTGGCGCTGCTCGTTTTCTTCACGGTGATCATTTACGGTTTTTGGAAACACGGGCTTCACTTCCTAAGACTTTTCGTTCCGCGCGGCATTCCTGTGTGGATGGCGCCCCTGATCGTTGTCATTGAAATACTGTCTTTTCTTTCGCGACCTATTTCGCACAGCGTCCGGCTATTTGCCAACATGCTCGCCGGTCATATCACGCTTAAGCTGGTCGGCGGTTTCGTTGCAATGATGGGAAGTCTCGGCTTGATCGGTTGGATCGGCGCGATCGCGCCTCTGGCGTTGGCGGTCGCATTGACAGCGCTCGAGCTTCTCGTCGCCTTCCTGCAAGCTTACGTATTCACCATCCTCACCTGCATCTATCTGAACGATGCCATACATGGGGGACACTGAGCGGCAACGCTCCTTCTCCATCGATCCCACACACCCCTCGAAAGGAGTTAACTATGGATCCGGTTGCAGCAAAATTCCTCGGCGCAGGCCTTGCCTGCATCGGCATGGGCGGCGCCGCCATCGGCGTTGCCAACATTTTCGGCCAGTTTCTGGTCGGCGCCCTTCGCAATCCGTCCGCCGCCGGCGGCCAGGAAGTGAAGCTCTATCTGGGCTTCGCACTTTCCGAAGCTTTCGGAATCTTCTCGCTGCTGATCGCGCTGCTGCTGCTGTTCGTCCTCTAGGCGCTGCCCGACGTCGGAGTAGCCGATGGCCGAGAAGACCCACACTGAAGTGCCGGGGAAAAAGCCATTCCCGCCATTCGAGAAGGAGACTTTTCCCTCCCAATTGATATGGCTGGCGGTGTTCTTCATTGCGCTTTACGTGATGATGTCGAGATTCGTCATACCGAGAATCGGCGGCATTATCGCGGCACGGGGAGATCATATTGCTGGTGATCTCGCCGAGGCCGAAAGACTCAAGACCAAGTCAGACGAAGCGCTGGCTGATTACGAAAAAGCCTTGGCTGACGCCCGTAACCGCGCGCATGTAATCGCCAACGAGACGCGCGAACGGCACGCCGCCGAGGCGGAGGCCCAACGCAAGACTCTCGAAGATAAGCTGAATGCCAGGCTGGCTGACGCGGAGAAGACGATCGCCGGCACGAAACAGGCCGCCATGGCAAACGTCCGCTCAATCGCGAGCGACGCCGCCAAAGCGATCGTCGAGCGGCTTATCGGCACTGCGCCTGCGGACAAGGCCGTCGACGAAGCCATGGTCGATGCCTTGAAACGATAGGGAAACGACGATGCTGTTTGAGCCCGAGTTGTGGGTTACGGTCGCCTTCCTGATCCTGCTCGCCATTTTTGGCTATATCGGCGTTCACCGCATGACCACCAAAGCGCTGGACGACCGCACCGCCCGCATCAAGGGCGAACTCGATGAGGCACGCAGGCTCAAAGACGAAGCCATACAACTGCTTGCAGAATATCAGCGCAAGGCGCAGACCGCTGAAAAGGAAGCTGAGGACATCATCGCGGGTGCAAAGGCTGAGGCCGAACGCCTTGCCATGGAGGCGAAGGCCAAGATCGAGGATTTTGTGACGCGTCGTACCAAATTGGCAGAAACAAAAATCGCGCAGGCCGAGGCACAGGCCGCCGCCGACGTCCGCAGTGCCGCTGCCGACGCGGCTGTCGCCGCGGCTGAAAAGATCCTCAGCGCGGAAGCCAAAGGCAATCTCGCCGCCGAATTGATTGCCAAAGGCATCGAGGGCGTCCGCAAGAAGCTAAACTAACGGGACTTGATCAATTCAGCTTTGACGTGGTTTTGCCGTTGATTTTGCCTTCGGCTTGGGCGGCGGTTTTTTCTTTTCCTGCGGCGCGCCCGCCGGATCAAAGCCGACGTAAATCACATAGGAATCGATAAGAGCGATCGGTTGCGGCATAGGAAAAGAGATTTCCGAATCGACATGAGTAAAGGGAACGCGGTCTGCTGCGTTGACCACCGCGACCTGTACGCGTGCAAATTTCGATACGATCGTCTTTGGAGTAACGCCTTCCTGGACCACAGCAATCCGCAGCGGCATATCGATTGTGCCGGGGCCGCCGGCCGGACCGGTGATGACACGTCCTTCGACACCGACTTTCATGTTCATGATGCCCGCGGTCACCTGGCACTCTCGTGCAGTGCGGACCAGCGACGCCTGATAGCGCAGATCCAGCGCTGCCGGTTCGCTCTCGCCCGGTTTGCTGCCAATCATCAAGGTCGCCGCGCCGGTGCGTATTTGAATACCCGGGCATTCGATATCGGTCGCCGAACCGCCGCTTGCATCAGCCTCGCCCGTCGTCGCCTTCGATGAACTGCTGAAAAAGTCCAGGGGTGAAGAACTGAAGACACTGCTGGTGCCACAGCCGGAAACCAGCGGAATCAACCCGACCAGAACTACAACACTGACGCACTTACGCACAGACTCCCCGGTCCACTCCCCAACCATTTTTTGATCTTTGCCTTTCTCCGCAGCGTGCACCGGCGCAGGTTATAACAAGCCAAGCGTGGCAACCCCAAGGCAGTGTTCACCCACTGTCGCCTTTGAGGCGCGCATAAAGCAGATGATCCTGCCAGACTCCGTTTATGCACAGATAGTCCCGCGCATAGCCTTCGCGCTTAAAACCGGTTTTTTCCAACAGACGGATCGACGCAGCATTGTTCGGTATGCAGGCCGCCTCGAGCCTATGCAGTCGCAACGTGGAGAACCCGTAAGGCATCAATGCGCGCAACGCCGCAGTCATGTAGCCTTTGCGGGCAAACGGCGCGCCGATCCAGTAGCCAATACTGCCTGCCTGAGCGACGCCGCGCCGGATATTTGCAACTGTCAGCCCGCCCACCATGGCATTGTCTTCGGTGCGAAAAATCAGGAATGCGTACGCGAGATCGCTGCGCTGGTCTTCGGCGTAGCGCTTGAGACGTCGGCGGAATGCACCACGCGTGAGATCGTCAGATGGCCATGTCGGCTCCCAGGGGACAAGAAACTTTCGGCTGGCTTCGCGCAACGTCGTCCATTCCGCAAAGTCGCCGCTCTGCGGCGCACGCAATGTGACGCCGGCGCCGGTTATGCCCGGCATCGTTTCGTTGAAGCTGACGGTCCGGAAGAACGCCATGGACAATTTCGACCGAACGCGCGCGGATCAGGCTGCGCGACGAACTAGACTTTCAGCGATCGCGGCTGTACTGGCAAGACCGTTGCCGGGTCCCAGGGCGGCGATCGCAGGTTTGGCACGATTGATCAAGGCACTGCCGGCGGCACGAGCGCTCTCGATCGTCACTGCATCGATTTTTGCGACAATCTCTTCCAACGGGACGGGGCGTCCGTAGGCCATCATCTGCCGGGCCAGCTGACCTACCCGCGCTTCGGAGCTTTCGAGTGCCATCAGAAGGCCGGCCTTCATCTGCGCCTTGGCCCTGTTGACCTCTGTATCGTTCAAGGTCTCTGTGGCATTGCCGATTTGGTCGATCACCACGCGCATGAGTTCCGGTGCGTCGGACTCGTCCGTGCCGGCGTAGAGGCCGAACAAGCCGGTATCAGCGAACGGCATGTGAAAGGCGTGGATAGCGTAGCAAAGCCCGCGATTCTCGCGCACTTCCTGAAACAGACGCGACGACATGCCACCACCAAGCACGCTCGTGAATACCTGGAGGCTATAAAGCTGTTCATCCCGCACGGCCACTCCTTGCAGGGCCATGGCGATATGCACCTGCTCGAGATCGCGCGTCTCCACCCGCGTGCCACCGCGGAAATTCGCCGGTTCCGGCGCCGGCGCGGCAGGACTGATGAAGCCCGCCAAACGCTTCTCAACGTCGGCCACAATGGCCGCGTGATCCACCGCGCCGGCTGCGGCCACGACCATGTTCGGCGCCCGATAATTGCGCGACAGGTAGGCGCGCAGACGCGGCGCATCGAAGGAACGCACGGTATCCGGCGTGCCGAGGATTGAACGGCCTATGGGCTGCTTGGGAAACGCGGTTTCCTGCAGGCGATCAAACACCAGATCGTCAGGCGCGTCTTCGGTCGCGCCAATTTCCTGCACGATCACGTTCTGCTCGCGCCGCAGTTCATCACCGTCGAAGGTAGGCTCGGACAGAATATCGGACAACACATCAATCGCCAGCGGCACGTCGGCCTTGAGAACCCGCGCAAAATAGCCGGTCTGCTCCACGCTCGTGGCCGCGTTGAGGTCGCCGCCCACTGCTTCGATTGTTTCAGCGATTTGCCGTGCCGTGCGTCGCCTGGTTCCTTTGAATGCCATGTGCTCGAGCAGGTGCGAAATGCCGTGCTCGTCCGGCTTCTCGTTGCGGCTGCCCGACCCGATCCACACTCCCAGCGATGCGGTCTGCAAATGCTGCATTCGATCAGTCACGATCGACAGGCCGGAGGGAAGACGGGTCACTTCAACGCTCATGCAGCTGCTCCTTCACGTGCCGCGCGTGATGCCGACGTTACATATCGTTCCACCGCAGACTGATCCACCGGCAAAATCGTGACCCGTTCTTTTCGCTTCGGCAGATCAGCGAGCCAGTCGGGCAGCGCCGGCGTAATCCCACAGGCCGCCTTGACCGCCTCGGGAAATTTGGCGGGATGAGCCGTCGATAACACCACCATCGGTACCGAAGGGTCGCGTGTCTCTTTTTCCGCCACGGCCAGCGCCACTGCCGTATGCGGATCGACACAATAGTTGGCCTCGCGCATCCAGGCGCGAATCTCGGCTGCACTTTCCTGCTCATTGGCGCGATCGGCAGTAAAGGTCGCGCGCAGTTCCTTGAGCGCCCGCGCCGGCACCGCGAACCGGCGCGACTGGGCCAATGATCCCATAAGGGCACGCACCACCTGTCCATCGCGGCTGCAGGCGTCGAACAACAAACGCTCGAAGTTGGAGGAAACCTGTATGTCCATGGATGGCGAGGTGGTCGGAACGACTTCACGGATTTCGTATTCGCCCGTAGCAAACGTGCGCGCCAGGATATCGTTTACATTTGTCGCGACGACAAGCCGATCAACCGGCAAGCCCATACGCGCAGCCACATAGCCGGCATAGACGTCACCAAAATTTCCGGTCGGCACCGTAAAGGCTACTTTCCGTGAGGGTGAACCCAGGGCTACCGCGGCGGTGAAATAGTAGACCGTCTGCGCCACAATGCGCGCCCAGTTGATCGAATTCACTCCGGACAAACGTACGCGATCGCGGAACGCCTGGTGGTTAAACATCGCCTTCACCAGCGCCTGGCAGTCATCGAAAGTTCCCTCGACGGCAAGCGCGTGCACATTGGCGTCGGGCACGGTCGTCATCATCCGCCGCTGCACTTCCGAGATGCGCCCTTGCGGGAAAAGGACCACCACGTCGACCTGCTCGCGGCCGCGGAACGCCTCGATCGCCGCAGCGCCGGTGTCGCCGGAGGTCGCGACCACGATCGTGGCACGCTCGCCGCGTTGATGAAGCACGTGATCCATCAACCGCGCTACAAGCTGCATCGCCAGATCTTTGAACGCGAGTGTGGGGCCGTGAAAGAGCTCGAGGACGAACAGACTGGGGTTTAGCTGCACAAGCGGGGCCGTGGCCGGATGGCGGAAGTTGCCGTAGGCCTCGCGCGCCATGCGCGCGAGATCGGCTTGTGAAATGCCCTCGCCGATAAAGGGGCGGATCACCTCCACCGCAACCTCGGCGTAAGGCTTCCCAGAAAAACTTTCTATCGTCGCGCGATCAACTGTCGGCCACCGCTCCGGCACATAAAGGCCGCCGTCTCGGGCCAGCCCCGCGAGCATGACCTCGACAAAATCAAGCGCTGGGGCCTCGCCCCGGGTGGAGACATAACGCATTGAGCTTGTTTATCTTTCTTGATCCGGCGTAACCGAAAACGCAAGGCACAGTAGCGTTGCCGGCATGCTTTCACAAGAAAACCCGCGTGGATTGATGACCCGATGGTTGATCGTTGCGCGGAACTATGCGCCATCAGCGTCCGTGATTAACGCAGAGTTACGTGCGGCGCCGAAAACGCGTTTCGCGAGCCAGGCTATGTAGACACCGGCAAGCGCGAACGCGAGACCGAACCAGGTGAGCGCGTAGCCCAGATGATTGTCTGGCAACCTGACTTCAAGCTTGCCCGGTTTCGGCCAGCCACCGGACGGCGCCGGTTCTTCCTGATCAATGTAGAAAGGCGCCGCCGTCGGCCACTTCTTGGCATCGGCGATCGATTTTACATCACGTAGATACCAGACATTTTTTTTCGGATCGTCCGCCGGCGTGACCGCACCGCGCGCTTCCGGCCAGCGCATGACGCCTACCACATCAATGATGCCGTGCGGGACGCCTTCCACCCGCGTGGCCGGGTCCTTGCGGTCATCCGGCACGAACCCTCGATTGACCAGGACAATGCTGCCGCCGGGAAGCCGTGCCGGTGCAAACACCCAGTAGCCCGGACCTTTTACGTCGGGGCGCAAAGGAGAACCGGCGGTGTAAACCAGCGCTTCTTCCCCATCGAGAAACTCGGCAGGAAAAATTACCCGGCGAAATTCTTCGCCCTCCTCGCGAAGCCGCGACCACCCGGCGCGCGGCGGCAGCTCCTCCGGCGGACGTGCGAGGCGCGCGTTGAGTGTCGCGATCAGATTGTCCTTCCAGGCCTTGCGATCAAGCTGCCAGACGCCGAGGCCCATCAAAATTGCCAGGCCCGCGAGTGCGAATATGGTCGCGTCCAGCACTGTCCCTCGGCGCTTGCGCGGGGCCTTGCTCAAACGTCACCTCGATATTCGAGACGGCCTTCCGCTGCCTTGTAGTGAAATTGCAGAGCAATCAACAAGCCTTTAATCAAGCGAAGCGGGACAAGAGTTACAACGAGGATCAGCGGCAACCACAAAACAGCATGCAGCCAGTACGGCGGCTGATAAACGATCTCCGTTATCAGGGCGGCAAACACCACAATGAACCCGCCGATCAGAATGACAAACACCGCGGGACCGTCACCGGCATCGGCAAAACTGTAGTCAAGTGCGCAGCGTTCGCATGCGGGCCGCAGTGACAAAAAACCTTGAAACAGCCGACCCTCGCCACAGCGCGGACAACGTCCACGTAGTCCGCGGCTAATCGGCAACTTGTTGGTCGATGTCTGATCGATCATGACGCTAGCCAGACAGCAAAACAAAAGGGCGGCGTGATGACGCCGCCCTTGTCAATTAGCCCTTCACAACGGTCACTCCGGGTGCGGCACGCCCGCACCCCACACGTATATACAGGCGAACAGGAACAGCCAGACCACGTCGACAAAGTGCCAGTACCATGCGGCAAATTCGAAGCCGAGATGCTGTTTCGGATTGAAGTGCCCAGCCATCGCCCGCATCAGGCAAACGATCAGGAAGATCGAACCGATGATCACGTGGGCGCCATGGAAGCCGGTCGCCATGAAGAACGTGGCGCCATAGATGTTGCCGCTGAAGTGGAACGCGGCGTGTGAATACTCGTAAGCCTGCACACAGGTAAACGTGAGGCCCAGCAGGATGGTCAGGATGAGGCCCCATTTGAGTCCCTCGCGGTCATTTTCCAGAAGCGCATGATGCGCCCAGGTGACCGTCGTGCCGGAGGTAAGCAGGATCAGAGTATTTAGCAGTGGCAGATGCCAGGGATCGAACGTCTCGATCCCTTTTGGCGGCCAAACGCCACCGGTAACGGCAATCCGCCCTACGTCACGGACATCCCCGGGAAACAAGGCGGTGTTGAAATAGGCCCAGAACCAGGCGACGAAGAACATAACCTCCGAGGCAATGAACAGGATCATCCCGTAGCGATGCGATATCTGCACAACCCGCGTATGGTAGCCGTCGAATTGCGCTTCGCGGATTACATCCCGCCACCAAGCAACGAAAGTATAAAGCACGCCAAGCACGCCGACGCCGAACACAAGCGGGGCGGCGGCATACATGTGGTGCATCCAGCTGATCGCACCCACCGCCAGCACGAAAACTGATACCGCGCCGACCGCCGGCCATGGGCTTGGGTCGACCAAGTGGTAGTCGTGGTGCGGCTTGGCATGAGCGTCGGCCATTTCTTAGTCTCCGTTTCAAAGTCGGCGAACGATCCTGACCAGGACAGCGCGCGCTAGAGCTTGCTCGAGTTCTTATCCGGTGTTTCGGCAACGGGCTGTTCAGGCTCGCGCAGCCGGTAGAAGGTATAAGAAAGCGTGATCGTCGAAAGATCGATCTGATCGCGGTCCTGAATGATCGAAGGATCAACATAGAAGACCACGGTCATTTCGCGCGTTTCGCCAGCTTTCAGACGCTGTTCGGTGAAGCAGAAGCAGTTGATCTTGTTGAAATAGGCGCCGACCGTTGGAGGCGACACATTGAATGACGCCTGACCGGCAATCTCGCGCGCCGACTCATTCACCACCTTGTAGCGGATCGTCGCAACCTCGCCGACGCGCACCTGAATCGCGTTCTGCTCCGGCAGGAATTTCCAGGGCAAACCCGGCGCGACGTTTGAATCGAACCGGATAGTAAGCGTGCGGCCAAACACCTGGTCAGGCGCTTTTTCCGCGACCTGTGGAGTTCCGCCGAAGCCCGTCGTCTTGCAGAACCAGCTGTACAACGGCACTGCCGCATAGGCCGCGCCGACCATCCCGGCGACGACCGCGCCGCAGCAGGCCGCGACCAGCATATCCCGCCGCAATGGCTTCCGTTCTGAATGGTGGGCGGGTTCGGCCATTGTCTGCTCAGATCGGACGGACCAAAACGCCCGGCCCCTTCACCAGTGTCATGACATAGAACAATATGACCAGGGCAGCGAGGGCCAGCGCAATCGCAACCGAGCGCGATCGCCGCGCGCGCTTTTGCGCCTCAGTCAGCACGATGCCGTCATCGTCGTGCGGCTCGCTCATGGCGACTCCTGCCCTCACGTAGCCAACCGGGCAATCAGCCCGCCCCACCCGCGGTCGACCAGCAATACCGCAAAGAGCAGAAACAGGTACAGAATCGAAAAGGCAAAGAGGTTGCGGCTCGCGCGTTCGGCGGGCGCCCGTTCGCGCAGAACTTGCCAACTGATTAGCAGCATGATCGCACCGCTCGCGATTGCCGCGGTCCCATAGATCGCGCCCGTATAGCCGAGTGGCCAGGGCGCAATGCCGAGCGGCACAAGAACCAGCGTGTAGAGCAGGATCTGCCTGCGCGTGTTCGCGTCGCCGTTCACCACGGGCAGCATTGGAATGCCGGCGCGCGCGTAGTCATCGGCACGATAAAGAGCCAGCGCCCAAAAATGCGGCGGGGTCCAGAAGAATATGATCAGGAACAAAAGAACCGGCTCGAACGAAAGCGAGCCCGTCGTTGCTGCCCAGCCGATCATGGGTGGAAATGCGCCGGCGGCGCCGCCGATGACAATGTTCTGCGGGGTCGAACGTTTGAGCCACGCGGTGTAGACCGCGACGTAAAAGAAGATCGTGAAGGCGAGCAAGCCAGCGGCAAGCCAGTTCACCAGCAGGCCGAAAGTTGCCACCGAGAAGCCGGCCAACGTGAGGCCGAAAGCCAGCGCTTCGCCGGGCTGAACGCGGCCCATCGGTACCGGACGGCGCGCGGTGCGCGTCATCACGGCATCTACATCGGCGTCGTACCACATGTTAAGCGCGCCGGCTGCCCCTGCCCCGACTGCGATACAAAGCAGCGCCGTAAATCCGGTCACCGGATGCAGCGACCCGGGGGCGACGGCCAGACCAACCAGCGCCGTGAATACCACCAATGACATGACGCGCGGCTTCATCAGCGTGACGTAGTCGCCGACGGTCGCCAGGCTTGGTTCGGCAATGCCTGCGGCTGCCGGAAACGGCCTGCTGAGATCTGCGCCTTCGCTTATAAGCGACATGAGCTGCGCCGATTGGCCTTACTTGATGCGTGGCAACGTTTCGAACTGATGGAACGGGGGCGGTGACGACAGCGTCCACTCGAGCGTGGTCGCGCCGACACCCCACGGATTGTTGCCGGCGACCCGCTTCTTCATGAACGCCTCGACCATGCCATAGAAGAAGATGAGGGCACCGAAGCCCGAAATATACGAGCCGTAGGACGAGACCATGTTCCAGCCGTGGAATGCGTCCGGATAGTCGACGTAGCGGCGCGGCATACCGGCAAGACCAAGGAAGTGTTGCGGGAAGAAGACGAGGTTCACGCCGATGAAGGTGACCCAAAAGTGCAGCTTGCCGATAGTCTCGTTGTACATGTAGCCGGTCATTTTCGGGAACCAGTAGTACCAGCCGCCGAAGATCGCGAAGACGGCGCCGAGCGAAAGCACGTAGTGGAAATGCGCTACGACGTAATAGGTATCCTGCAGCACGCGGTCGACACCGGCATTGGCCAGCACGACGCCGGTAACTCCGCCGACCGTGAACAGGAAAATGAAGCCGAGCGCCCATAGCATCGGCGTCTTGAACTCGATCGACCCGCCCCACATGGTCGCAATCCAGGAAAAGATCTTCACGCCTGTCGGCACCGCGATCACCATGGTCGCAGCAATGAAGTAGGCCTGCGCCCCGGTCGACATGCCGACCGTATACATATGATGTGCCCACACCACGAAGCCGATACCGCCGATGGCGACCATCGCGTAGGCCATGCCGAGATAGCCGAAAACCGGCTTACGGCTGAATGTCGCCACGATCTGGCTGATCATCCCGAAGCCCGGCAAAATCAGGATGTAAACTTCCGGGTGACCAAAGAACCAGAACAAGTGCTGAAACAGGATCGGATCGCCGCCGCCTTCATTTGAGAAGAACGTAGTGCCGAAATTGCGGTCGGTCAGCAGCATGGTGATTGCGCCGGCGAGAACCGGCAGCGCGAGCAGCAGCAGGAACACGGTCACCAAGATCGACCACACAAATAGCGGCATCTTGTGCAGCGTCATGCCGGGGGCGCGCATATTGAAGATGGTCGTGATGAAATTGATCGCGCCGAGGATCGACGACGCACCCGCTAAGTGCAGCGACAGAATGCCGAAGTCCACGGCCGGACCGGGATGACCGCTGGTCGACAGCGGCGCATATAACGTCCACCCAGCGCCAACGCCGTTAGACCCGGGCTCTCCTTCAACAAAGGCCGAGGTGAGCAACAGCGCGAAAGAAGCAGGGAGCAGCCAGAACGAAATGTTGTTCATGCGTGGAAACGCCATGTCCGGCGCGCCGATCATCAGTGGAACGAACCAGTTGCCGAAACCGCCGATCATCGCCGGCATCACCATGAAGAAGATCATGATCAGGCCGTGTGCCGTCACAAACACATTGTATTCATGTGGCGTGGGGAAAATCTGCATCCCGGGATTCTGCAATTCCAGCCGAATGCCGATCGACATCAGCGCACCGATCACCCCCGCGCCCAACGCGAACACCAGGTACATCGTGCCGATGTCCTTGTGGTTCGTCGAATACACGAAGCGCCGCCACCCCGTCGGATGATGCTCGTGAGCCTCGTGTGCGCCGTGTGCTGCGGTATGGCTAGCCATTGTTATTGTCCTTCGCTCTTCTCGTCGCCCTTGAATTTACCGGTTTGCATCACCGGCCGCGGCCACCGCGGTCGGGCTGTTTTCATCAATCGCGTATTTCTTTTTCGCCTGATCGAGCCAGGCCGTGTAATCTTTTTCGTTCACCACGCGCACAACGATCGGCATAAAGGCGTGATCCTTGCCGCAGAGTTCAGAGCACTGACCGTAAAAGGTGCCTTCGCGCTCCGCCTTGAACCAGGTCTCGTTCACTCGGCCCGGGATCGCATCGATCTTGATGCCGAAGGACGGCACGGCGAATGAGTGAATGACATCGGCGCCGGTGGTGAGCACATGCACGACTTTATTGACCGGAACGACCATTTCATTGTCGACCGTCAGCAGACGCGGTTGTCCGGGCTTCAAGTCCTTGTCCTGCACCATGAGTGAATCAAATTCGAACTTGCTGTCAGGGTAGCTATAGCTCCAGAACCATTGTTTGCCTGTCGCCTTCACCGTCAGGTCTGCCTTCGGCATGTTGAGCTGATAGAACAACAGGCGGAACGAAGGGATCGCGATTGACACCAGGATGAGAACGGGCACCACGGTCCAGATGACTTCTACTGTCGTGTTGTGGGTGGTGCGCGAGGGCACTGGGTTGCTGCGGGCGTTAAACTTCACCATCACGATGACAAGCAGCGCGAGAACAAACAGCGCGATCGCCGTGATCACCCACAGCAAAAAATCGTGGAACCAGATGATGTCGTCCATCACCGGCGTGACGCCCTTCTGCAAACCGAGCTGCCATGGTTCCGGCTGACCCGTCGCGGCAAGGGCCGCACCTGAAAAAGCCAGAGCCGCGCTCATGGCCATGAATGCGATCAACCGCCTAAGCACCAGCATTGTTCAATGCGCTCCTCGACGAGAAAAACGGCCTTGTTCAGGCTCCTTTTGCCGCCCACCACAGTGATGATGTTCGGCGCGGCCCCGCTGCGCACGGCATTGCCACGGGCGTGGCAGCTTGGGCGGTGCGGCGGGACGGGGGGAAATCCCGGCCTCTCAAACCACAATTCCAGCCCAGCCGCAATGCGCCTCATGGGATCCCGGATGCGACAAACGGCGTAACCAGAGCAGCTTTGCACCTCATTTTCGGCTTGTTGCCAGTATCTTGAGGAGCCGGCCCGGCAGACCTTGCTTGACAGGGCTAGCTCGGCATGACCCAACGAAGGCGCATAAAATGCCCGCGGGCCGCGATTCGCCTGTTTTCCAGTGTCGAAAGACTGCAGCACGACCTTTGGGCCAAGGGATTGAGCGATGGGATGTTTCAAGCGTAGCAGGCATACCGCTTTCGGTGGGGGACTTGCGTTGCTGGCGCTGGGCATTGTGATGGCGTTCGCGCCGATCGATCCCATTTTCGCGCAAGGCGCGGTGAAATCTGTGCACAAGGACTGGCAGATTCGCTGCGATACGCCCCCAGGCGCAAAAGGTGAGCAGTGCGCCTTGATCCAGAGTGTCACGGCGGAAGACCGAGCGAATGTCGGTCTGACCGTGATCGTGCTCAAAACTGCGGACGCAAAGAGCCGCCTGATGCGTGTTGTGGCGCCCCTGGGCGTGCTGTTGCCGTCGGGCCTCGGGCTTAAGATCGATCTAGCCGATATCGGGCGCGCGGGCTTTGTGCGCTGCCTGCCCAATGGCTGCATTGCCGAAGTGGTTATGGACGATGAGCTGATCAAGAAGCTCCGCAATGGCAAGACGGCGACTTTCATTATTTTCCAGACGCCGGAAGAAGGCATCGGATTTCCGATGAGCCTCGCCGGCTTTGGCGAGGGCTACGACAAACTGCCCTAGCGCGCTGGCAATGAAAAAACCCTTGGGCAAGCTTTCCGCCGGCGCCATCGGCACGATGGAATTGCCGCCGTTGCCGACTGAAATTCTCAACGGCTTTCGCGCTTTGCCCGACCTGACCGGCATGTCATCCGACGCAATGGACGAGCTCGGCATTGTTGGTGTCATCCCGGCTGCTGTGCTTCGTCCAACTGATCCAAAGGGGCGGCTTGTTGGCCGCGCGCTGACGGTTCGCAATGTCGCCGCGCGCGTCGGTGTCGCCGAGGCGGTACAAGCCGGCGTATCGATGCTGGCCGAGATCGAAGCGCATAACCTGGCGGAGCCCGGTGACATTCTTGTCTTGGAAGGAGTCGATCAGGTTTCCAACATGGGCAGCATCTCGGCCAGCATTGGCCACCGTCAGGGTGAGCTTGGTGCGATCGTCGATGGCGCCGTGCGTGACATCGATTATTCGCGTGAGATCGGCTATGCGATCTGGTCGCGCGGCGTGAGCCCGATCACCGGCAAGTGGCGCATCGAAACGGTCGCAATAAACAAGCCGGTTTCCATTTGCGGCATCGCCGTCAATCCAGGTGATCTGGTTCTCGCGGACGAAGTGGGCGTCTGCTTTATCCCGCGTGGACGTGCGGCTGATGTGCTTGCGCGTGTGCAACGCATTGCGGCGAACGAAGAGGTGCGACAAAAAAAGATCGCATCGGGCGCACCCGTTGCAGATCTGCTGCCCAAGAAGCTCTGAGATTGGAATTTTATTCGGCGGTGATGCCGAGCTTCTTGATGATCTCTGGCCAGCCGGCAAATTCTTTCGTCAGCCGCGCTGCGAACGCTTTACTTCCCAGAGTGCCGTGCATGCCATTGGCGGCGAAACGCTCCTTGATCGCGGGCGTTTCGACCACTGCAAACAACGCTTTCTCGATCTTGTCCCGCACCTGCGGGGGCGTACCAGCAGGAAGAAAGACACCATACCAGTTTTCCATCACGACGCTTGGCAAGCCGAGCTCCGCCGTTGTCGGCAAGTCCGGCAACAAAGGCGAGCGCTCTGTGGCAAACAGCGCGAGCGGCTTTACCGATCCCGCCTGGACCAACGGCAACAACACCGGCAAATCGGCATTGAGCGTGGCGACGTGGCCGCCCAGAAGATCATTGATCGCCGGCGCGGCACCGCGATAAGGCACGTGCGTGATCTTTATGCCGGCGGCGGAGTTGAACATCTCCACTGCGATATTCATCGTCGTTCCCGGCCCTGCCGAGCCGTAGACGAGTTTTTCCTGCTTGGCTTTGGCGATCAGGTCCTTCAGCGTCGACACGTCGAGCTTCGCACTCACCACGAGCAACGACGGCACCAGCCCGACCAGCATGACCGGTTCGAAGCCCTTGATCGGGTCGTAGCTCGTCGGCGGTTTAAGAATCGGGCTGAGCACCTGCGATCCAAGGCTTGCGAGCAATATCGTGTTGCCGTCGGGCGCTGCCCGCGCCACCATTTCGGAACCAAGCGCGCCACCGGCGCCCCCTCTATTCTCGACAATGACCGTGGCATCGAGTTTGGGGCCCAGCTCAGAAGCGAGAACGCGCGCGAGCTGATCGACGGGGCCTCCCGCCGCAAACGGAACGACAATCTTGACCGTATCGGCTGCCGCTGGCCCAACGAGCAGCAATAAAGCGGCGCACCAAAATCCAAAAAACAAACTACCCAACTGGGTCATTGCAGAAACGCTCCCGCTCTGCTTTTAGCCCAAGAGCGGGCGGGCGTTAAGCAGGCACAAAATGCCACCCTCGCCAAATCGCCGCGAAGGCCTTATCTGATCCTTGGCCACAAGTCGGAGCAAAGTGCATGGACCCAGCCATTTCCTCGCTGATCGATCGGGCAGGACTCGATCGCGATAAAGTCCGCCAGCTGATGGGTCGTGGACTCGCCGGCGCCGACGATGGCGAACTTTTTCTGGAATACCGGCAAGCGGAAGCGCTGACCTTCGACAATGGTAGGCTCAAGCAGGCCACCTACGATACCGCTCAAGGCTTCGGCTTGCGTGCGGTCAAGGACGAAGCGGTCGGCTACGCCCATGCCTCCGACCTTTCGGAAGCGGCGCTTGCACGGGCGGCCGACGCGGTTCGCGCGGTCAAAGGCGGCCATACCGGCAAATATGCCGACCCGCCTGGCCGTACTAACCGCAAGCTCTACGGAGAGGACAACCCGCTCGAAGCGCCTGTCTTCGAGACAAAAGTGAAATTGCTGGAATCGATTGATTCCTATGCTCGCGGCAAGGACGCGCGTGTGCGCCAGGTGACTGCCAGCATCGGCGCCACCTGGCAGGTGATCGAGATTCTTCGCGCGGACGGCGAGACCTATCGTGACATTCGCCCGATGGTGCGCATCAACATATCGGTGGTTGCTGGCGACGGCGGGCGGCAAGAATCCGGCAGCTATGGGTTTGGCGGACGTGAAGGCTTTGAGCGCTTCATCGCACCACAAGCCTGGCAAGGCGCGGTCGATGAAGCGGTGCGGCAGGCGCTGGTGAACCTTGAGTCGGTGCCCGCCCCTGCCGGGGAAATGGATGTCGTGCTTGGCTCAGGTTGGCCGGGCGTAATGCTGCACGAGGCAGTCGGCCACGGCCTCGAAGGCGACTTCAATCGCAAGAAAACTTCGGCATTTGCCGGACTGATGGGCCAGAAAGTTGCGGCCAAAGGGGTCACTGTTGTCGATGACGGTACCATTCAGGCGCGCCGCGGCTCACTCTCCGTCGACGACGAGGGCACTCCGACCAACCGGACCGTCTT
The DNA here is from genome assembly GCA_035623095.1 of Pseudolabrys sp. Lineage (GTDB taxonomy): Bacteria > Pseudomonadota > Alphaproteobacteria > Rhizobiales > Xanthobacteraceae > Pseudolabrys. The sequence continues at coordinate 102,680 of DASPUD010000100.1, read as the reverse complement.
GATTGAGGACGGGATTCTTGTCGGCTACATGCAGGACCGGCAGAACGCACGCTTGATGGCTATGAAACCGACCGGCAATGGACGCCGAGAGAGCCACGCGCACGTCCCCATGCCCCGCATGACAAACACATACATGCTGGCGGGTACGCATGATCCGAAAGAGATCATCGCTTCGGTCAAGAACGGCCTGTACGCCGTCAGTTTCGGCGGGGGGCAGGTTGATATCACCTCAGGCAAGTACGTCTTCCAATGCACCGAGGCCTACAGGATTGAGAACGGCAAGCTTGGCGCTCCGCTCAAGGGCGCGATGCTGATCGGCAACGGGCCGACTGACCTTCACCGCATTTCGATGGTCGGTAATGATTTCGCACTCGATCCCGGCATTGGCACCTGCGGCAAGAATGGACAGGGCGTGCCGGTCGGCGTCGGTCAGCCAACTCTGCGCATGGACAAGATCACCGTGGGCGGCACAGCTTAGTCATCGGAGTTAGGTCTTATGAAGGAAGACTCGCCGGTCCGGTATTGGATCAAGAATATCGTCGACATAGCCGTTATCGTGTTGATCGTATTCGCGGCAAAGACCGCAATCGCTGAGCCGTTCTACGTGCCGTCCGGCTCGATGGAGCCGACGCTGCTCATCGGCGACGAACTCGTGGCAACGAAATTCCCTTATGGTTACAGCGTGGCTTCGTTGCCATCCTTTCTTGTATTGCCGAATTCCCCGCGTGTTCTCGCCACGCTGCCAAAGCGCGGTGACGTGGTTGTGTTCCGATGGCCAGGCGACCGCTCGCAGGTTTAGGTCAAGCGCGTGATCGGCCTCCCCGGCGACCGTATCGGCCTGCGCGATGGACGAGTCTGGATCAATGGCACACCAGTCGGTATTCGCCCGGCCGGGTCCGGCGAAATGGAAACCGAAGATGGCGGCGTAGTGTCGGCCGCACGCTTTGTCGAAACATTGCCTGGCGGGCACGAGCACCCGATCTACAAAGTGGTCGCCCACGGAGAATACGACAACATGTCGGATATCGTCGCGACAATCGTGACAATTCGGCCGATAGCCGCGTGCAGATACGAGCGGGCGGCGTGGGGCTGCTGCCGGTCGAGGATCTGGTCGGTCGCGTAGAGGCGGTGGTCGGCTCATGGGATCTCGGTGTACGAAACCGGCCGATTAAGGACTGGCCGTCCGGTTTGCGGCTGTCACGGTTTTTCACCGCGGTGCATTAGCGACTATCGGACAACACCCGAGATACAGCACGGCTTGTGCCGCGGCCGTGTGATCTTATCCTTGAGATAACATCGCGCCGCGGGCCCGGCATAGCCTGGCCGCACATAAGTCCAGGCGCGGCACTTGTTGTCTGCCTCGCAAGCCGCCTTGCAAGCCTCCCCGCTCGCGTCGGCGGCAACCTCCAGATTGCGGTAGTCGCCGCCGAAGCGATCGATGGCGAACTCGATCGGCCCCTTGCGGGGTTCGATCACGCCGGCGCCACGCACGCCCGACACACAGCATTTATCCTCCACGCGCGGCGGTACCTTGCTCTTCAGCCAACAGACCGCGGCCACATTTTCGGTGCGCGGATAAGAGAAGCTCCAGGCATGACAGCGCGCGTCGCGTTCACAGCGCGTCGCGCAAACCGCCGGGTCGCCGTTCCGGACCTCGAAATGGAGATAGTCGCCGCCGCGTCGATCGAATCCGCTCTGGCCATGCGCTTGACCGCACAAGACCAAAAGAGCCAGCGCGAGCGCGCTCGACAGCCTGATCGGAATTCGCATGCGCGCCCGCTCGAAATCGAGAGTCGGTTAAGCTCCGCCCACACGCATGGTAACGCACTCAGCATCGCTTGTGCAGATGCACGGGTGCCGGGCGAACTTCGAATATTTTCGTAAAAATTAAGCGCCCGCCGGAGGGGCCGGCGGGCGCGGATCCGGCCGCGAGAGGGGATGATCGCGGGTGTCGGATCGAGCGGCCGATGAGAGGGACCGGCCGTTTGCTTATCTGCGGCGACGGGCGCCGATATCGAACTCGGCGCGGCGGACCACATGGTCGAGTCGGCGCTCGAGTGCGCGCTCGCGCAGAAGCGCGGTCGGGTCGTCCCAAAATGGCTCCGAGAAGGCATCGCGCACGTCGGAGCGGGTGATGCCTATATCCGCCAGCATGCGACGATCGAGACCGGCCAATAGTCGGGCCTGGCGCCGGTGGCGCCGTACGCGAATAAGCTCTTTGAACCAGTGCGTTACCGGGGCCAGCAGGGAAGCAAGGCTCCGTAACGTTGAGCCGCCTGGGGCGGGGGAAATCGGGTAACTGGCACTCATCTTAGTCTCCATTCATTTCGTTCGTTACCGCGCCAAAATCGCTTCTGGCGCCGCCCAGAACCACCCGAAAGCCCCACCCGATTCCTCTGGAATGGCTGAATATTGCACTGCGGGGATTGATTAGTGAAACGAATGTTTTTAATCTGATCAATCAGAAACGATGATATAGGCTATCCGCCTCAAAAGGCCGACTTCTCAGGACCCCTAGCCATGACCGCAATGCTGGACATCGACCAACTGCGCACCTTCATCGCTATCTCCGACACTGGCAGTTTCACCAAGGCGGCCGAGGTCGTGAACAAGACCCAGTCCGCCGTCTCGATGCAGATGAAGCGTCTCGAGGAGCGACTGGAGCGCCCGATCTTTGCGCGCGACGGTCGCGCCTCGAAGCTGACGGAGGACGGCCAGCGCCTGCTCGATTACGCGCGCCGTATCGTCAAGCTCAACGTCGAAACATTGGCTGCCTTCTCTGATGCCGAGTTGTCCGGTCGCGTGCGCCTTGGTGTTCCTGACGATTACGCCGACCGCTATCTGCCCGAGATCATGGCGCGCTTCTCGCACAGCTATCCCGCCGTCGAACTCACAGTGATATGCGAGCCGTCGGTCGATCTTCTCGAGCGTATCGACAACAACGAGATCGACCTTGCCATCGTCACCAATTGCGAAAGTAAGCGCGCGTCGGAAACATTCCGGCGCGAACGGCTGCTCTGGGTCACATCGAACCGACATTCAACCCATCTTGAGGAACGGATGCCGCTCGCGCTCGGACGCCCGAGTTGTACCTGGCGACGAATCGCAATTGAGCGACTGGAGGCGATTGGCCGTCCGTTCCGCGTGCTCTATTCGAGCTCGAACGCCGGTGCGGTTGCTGCCGCGGTGCTCGCCGGTCTCGCGGTTTCAGTTTTGCCGGAATCGGGTTTGCGTCCCGGTATGCGCGTACTCTCGTCGGTAGATGGCTTCCCGGATCTGCCGAGCTGTCGTATCGGCCTCGTCCGCAATCCTCACGAAAGTTCAGCGCTGGCCGACGCGCTGGCGGAGCACATTGTCTCTTCGCTGGATAACCTGTCGGAAGCGGCGCAGGCGGCAGAGTAGCCCTCTCAGTCTGTTAATACGCATACTCCTCAAAGATCGGCTCGACCGAGTCGTTCCATTCGCCGTGGAATTTTTCGAGCAGCTCCTCCGCCGGGGTGATGCCGCGCGCGATTGATTCTTCCAGTGGCCGCAGATAGCGGGTCTCGTCGCGACCATTGCGGTCAAGCCGCTTGCGGCGCGCCAGCCCGCGCGAACAGAGGCGCAGCGTTTCCTGAGCTAACGTGAAAACATTCCGGTTGCGGATTTCGGCCTTGAAGCCGAGTCTTGGTACGTCGTCGCGCAACTTCTGGCGTTCCTCGGCGGTCCAGCCTTTCACCATGTCCCAGCAGGCACCGAGCGCATCATCGTCATAAAGCAGACCGACCCAATAGGCTGTGAGTGATGGCAGCCGGCGCCACGGTCCACCGTCAGCGCCGCGCATTTCGAGGTAACGCTTGAGCCGCACTTCGGGAAAGATCGTGCTGAGATGATTGGCCCAATCCGAGATGGTTGGCCGTTCGCCCGGCAGATCGGATAGCTTGCCCGCGAAAAAGTCGCGGAACGACTTTCCGGCGACGTCGATGTATTTGTCGCCCCGCTTGATGAAATACATCGGGACATCAAGAGCGTAATCGGTCCACCGCTCAAATCCCATGCCATCCTCGAATGCCCAGGGCAGCATGCCGGCCCGTTGGTTGTCGGTGTCGCGCCAGATCTCGGAGCGGAACGAGAGGAAGCCGTTCGGTTTGCCTTCGGTGAAAGGAGAGTTGGCAAACAACGCGGTCGCCACCGGCTGCAGCGCGAGCGACACGCGTAGTTTCTTGACCATGTCTGCTTCGGAAGAAAAATCGAGGTTCGCCTGCACCGTGCACGTGCGATACATCATGTCGAGGCCGAGCGAACCGACCTTCGGCATGTAGGCAGTCATAATCTTGTAGCGGCCTTTTGGCATTTTCGGCATGTCGGCGCGGGTCCAGTTCGGCGTCATCCCGATACCGAGAAATCCGATACCCAAAGGTTTCGCCACCTCGCGCACTTGCGCCAAATGCGCCATCAGCTCGGACGCCGTCTGATGCACGTTGTCGAGTGGAGCTCCGGAGAGCTCGAACTGTCCGCCCGGCTCAAGTGAAATGGCGCCGCCGCCCGTCACATCGAACATGCCAATGATGTTGCTGCCCTCCATGATCGGCTCCCAGCCGAGCAGATTGTGCATGCCTTCAAGCAGCGCATGGATGCTACGCTTGCCTGAATACGGGACTGGGCGGTGGTCGGCGACCGTGAACGCGAACTTTTCATGCTCGGTGCCGACACGGAATTGTCCCTTCGGCTTGCAGCCGGATTCGAGCCACGCGACCAGTTCGTCGCGCGTTTCGATCGGCGTCATGTCGATTTGGTCACGAGCCATGCAGAGTTCCGTCGCCAAAAGGTCGCGACGTTAAACATGCTGCATCGCAAAGGGCAATGCTTAGGCTGCCTCTTTTTTCTTCACCGGGGCAAAGCGCTGATAGAAAGTCTCGCCTTTGCCGGCGAGATCGACGAGCAGCTTGTTGGGGGTGAAGCGCTCGCCGTATTTCTTTTCCAGCTTGCGCAGGCGCTCGACGAAGCGCTTGGTGCCCATCATGTCAATCCATGACAAGGTGCCGCCGGAGAACGGTGCAAAACCAAAGCCGAGAATCGAACCGACGTCGGCCTCGCGTACGTCGGTCAGAACCTTTTCCTCAAAGCAACGCGAAGTTTCCAATGCCTGAATGCCGAGCAGGCGGAATTTCAGTTCCTCGATGTCGATCTTTTCTGGATCGAGCAGTTTCTTCGGCTGCAATTCAACGATGCCCGGCCATAATTTCTTCGGCCCATTCGCCGGATAGTCATAAAAGCCCTTGCCGTTCTTCCGGCCGAAACGGTCACGCTTCTCGACCATCTCTTCCAGCAGTTTCTTTTGCCGCGCGTCGATGGCCTTCGGGCCAAGATCAGCTTCCGTCGCCTTGAGAATTTTCCAGGCGAGATCGACGGCAACTTCATCATTCAAAGAAAGAGGGCCAACCGGCATGCCAGCGATACGGCCGACATTCTCGATCATGGCCGCCGGCACGCCTTCGGCCAGCATCAAGTGGCCTTCGCGAATATAGGTGCCGACCACGCGCGAGGTGTAGAAGCCGCGCGAATCATTCACCACGATCGGCGTCTTACGGATTGCACGCACATAGTCGAGCGCGGCAGCGAGCGCTTTGTCGCCCGTTTGCTTGCCGAGAATGATTTCGACCAACATCATCCGCTCGACCGGTGAGAAAAAGTGGATGCCGACGAAGCGTGGCGGATCCTTGAACTCGGAGGCGAGCGACGTAATCGGCAACGTCGATGTGTTGGAGGCAAAGATCGCCTTGTCACCGATCACCGCCTGGATCTTGGCAATGACATCCGCCTTTATCTTTCGGTCCTCGTACACCGCCTCGATGACCAGATCGCAGTCTTTCAATGCGGCGTAATCCGCCGTAGGCGTGATTCTCGCGAGCAGCTCATCCCGCTCGGCGCCTTTCATGCGGCCCTTCATAACGCGGTCGCTGAGCGCTTTGTGCAGGCCAGCCTTGCCTTTGTCGGCGGTCTCCTGATCGCGATCGATTAACACGACCTGCAGGTTCGCTGCGGCGGTGACCTGCGCGATACCAGCGCCCATGAAGCCTGCGCCGACGACCCCGATTTTTTTCAGGACCGTTGGCGGTTCGTTCGCCGGCCGACGCGCGCCCTTGTTGAGATCCTGCATTGAGACGAACAACGAGCGGATCATCGCCGCAGCTTCCGGCGAGCGCAGGATTTTGGCGAACCAGCGCGATTCTATTCTTAGCGCCGTGTCGAAGGGCACCTGCAAGCCTTCGTACACAACCTGCAGCATGGCACGCGCGGCGGGGTAGTTGTCATATGTCTCGCGGCGATAGATGGCGTTAGCCGCCGGAAACGTCATCATCCCCGCCTTTGAATAGACAGGGCCGCCAGGCAGACGGAAACCTTCAATATCCCAGGGCGCCTTTGCTTTACCGCCGGCTTTGATCCAGTCCTTCGCGGCCTTGATCAGATCGCCAGCCGGCACCACCGCGTCGACGAGCTTCATCGCTTTGGCGCGATCAATCCTGATCTGGTCGCCCTTGAGCAGAAATTGCAGCGCATCAGCAGGCGGCAGCATGCGCGCGACGCGCTGGGTGCCGCCAGCGCCTGGGAACAAGCCGATCTTAACTTCGGGAAGGCCAAGCCGCGTCCTGGGATCGTCGGACGCGACCCGATAGTGACAGGCGAGCGCAAGTTCGAAGCCCCCGCCCATGGCCGTGCCGTTGAGCGCGCAAACCCAAGGTTTGCCACAGGTCTCAATGCGCCTGTAGAGCAACGAAAGCTTGCGGCTTTCCTCATACAGCGTGCCAGCCGCTGCAACCTCACCCTGGGTCCTCGTCATGGTCGCGAACACGTCGGCCAACCGGTCGAGCATTGTGAGATCGGCGCCGCCACAGAAGGTCGATTTGCCGGAGGTGATAATGGCGCCCTTGATCGCCGCATCGTTGGCAACTTTGTCGACGGCCGCACCCAATTCTCCAATGACGTCCATGGTGATGACGTTCATCGAACGGTCCGCCATATCCCACGTGATAAGTGCTATGCCGTCGGCATCGACGTCGAGTTTGAAATTCGCCATTGCTGGCCCCCGTTCTTAGTAAGGCTCGCCGTTCTTTTTCGTGTAGCGCGCGCCTTTTCCGTCACGCACTACCATCATGTCGATGTCGGAATAATGCGCGCGTTCGGACGGAGCGCGCGTACCGACTTCAATGAAAATTGCGTCGCGATTGGAGCGATTGACCAGCGTATGGCCGTTTGGCACTCCGGCCTTCCAGGCCGCGGCGTCGCCCGGTTTGAGCACTGTCTCGCCTTCGTCCTCGCACAAGACGACTTCACCTTGCAGCACGTAGACGAGTTCATCCTCGTTCTCGTGCCAATGGCGCTGCGAAGACGCTGCCCCCGGCTTCAGCGTGCAGATATTGACGCCAAAGTGCGACAGACCGACGCTGCGAGCGAGCCGCTTGCGCGAGCGGCCCTCCACCACCTTGTTGAAAGGGGCCGGATACCCGGTCGCCGTGTCGACTGGAATTTTGTCGATATCGATTTTCGGCATCACACCCGCTCGATGATCGTCGCGGTGCCCATGCCGACACCGATACACAAGGTAATGAGCGCGGTTTCCTTGTCGGTACGCTCCAGCTCATCGAGCACCGTGCCAAGGATCATGGCGCCGGTCGCGCCGAGCGGATGGCCCATCGCAATGGCCCCGCCATTCACATTGATCTTGTCGTGCGGAATATTGAGCGCCTGCATGTAGCGTAGAACAACTGAAGCAAATGCCTCATTGAGCTCCCACAGGTCGATATCCTTCTTGGTCATGCCGGCTTTCTTCAGCACCTTTTCGGTCACCGGAATAGGTCCCGTCAGCATGATCGCCGGTTCAGAACCGACATTCGCGAATTGACGGATACGCGCGCGTGGCTTTAGTCCTGCGGCCTTGCCTGCGGCCTTGCTGCCAATGAGCACCGCCGCCGCGCCGTCGACAATGCCGGACGAATTGCCGGGCGTATGCACGTGATTGACCGCCTCGACTTCCGGATAGCGCTGGACGGCGACGGCGTCGAAACCTGCGACCTCGCCCATCTGCACAAAAGACGGCTGCAGGGCTGCGAGCGTCTGCATGGTCGTGCTCGGGCGCATGTGCTCGTCCTTGGCGAGAATTGTCAGACCGTTGACGTCTTTCACCGGCATCACTGATTTCTTGAAACGCCCTTCGTCCCATGCCTTGGCCGCGCGTTTCTGACTTTCGACCGCATACGCGTCCACGTCGTCGCGGGAAAAGCCATATTTCGTGGCGATCAGATCGGCGGAAATGCCTTGCGGCAGGAAGTACGTTGTTACCGCAATCGATGGATCGACCGGCCATGCGCCGCCCGACGCACCGATTCCGACGCGGCTCATCGATTCAACGCCGCCGCCGATCGTCATCTCATGCTGGCCGGACATGACTTCAGCCGCCGCAAAATTCACGGCATCGAGACCGGACGCGCAAAAACGGTTGATCTGAACACCCGGAACCTTGTCGCCGAAGCCTGCTACAAGTGCCGCCGCACGGGCGATATCCCCTCCCGCCTCACCGACCGGATCAACGCAGCCAAGCACGACATCGTCGACCAGCTCGGGATCAAGCTTGTTACGATCCTTGACCCCGGAGAGCGCCTGGGCCGCGAGATTAAGTGCAGTCACTTCGTGCAATGATCCGTCGGCCTTGCCGCGCCCGCGCGGAGTGCGAACGGCGTCGTATATGAATGCGTCGGCCATGGGACCTCCAGTTTTTGCGCGTCTAGAGACTTCGCGCGATCAACAGTTTCATGATCTCGTTGGTGCCCGCGTAGATGCGCAGGACCCGCGCGTCGCGGTACATACGCGAGATCGGATATTCATCCATATAGCCATACCCGCCAAACAATTGCAGGCAGCGGTCGATCACTTTGCCTTGTGTGTCGGTCAGGCGGTATTTGGCCATTGATGCCGTGACAGTGTCCAGCTCGCCTTTGATATGCCGCTCGATGCAGTGGTCGAGGAAAACCTTGGCGATGGTGGCTTCCGTCTTGCACTCGGCGAGCTCAAACTGGGTATTCTGGAACTCGATAATCGCCTGCCCGAATGCCTTGCGCTGTTTGACGTAGTCGATTGTCAGCGCGAGCGCCCGCTCCATCATCGCCACTGCGTGTATGGCCACAATCAGCCGCTCCTGCGGCAGCTCTTTCATCAGCTGATAGAATCCCTGCCCTTCTTCGGTGCCCAGCAGGCTCGACGCCGGCAGCTGCACATCCTCGAAAAACAATTCTGAGGTGTCGGCGGAATCCATGCCGAGTTTTTTAAGTTTACGGCCGCGCCGGAAGCCCTGCGCGTCATCAGATTCGACGACAAATAATGACGTGCCCTTGGCGCCGGCCTTGGGATCGGTCTTTGCCACCACAACGATAAGATTTGCGTGCTGGCCATTGGTGATGAAGGTCTTGGAACCGTTGAGCAGATAACCATTGCCGGTTTTTTTCGCGGACGCCCGCACACCTTGCAGATCCGAGCCGGTGCCTGGTTCGGTCATGGCGATAGCGCCAACCAATTCACCCGTCGCGAGTTTTGGCAACCAGCGTTTCTTCTGATCTTCGGTTCCGTAGTGAAGAATGTAGGGAGCGACGATGCCCGAATGCAGCGGCGCGCCAAACGTGTCGAACCCCGCAAGCGCCAATTCGCGATTGATCACCGCCTCGTGTGCGAAGGTGCCTCCGGCGCCACCGTATTCTTCCGGCATCGAGGCGCACAACAGACCCGCTTCGCCTGCTTTGGTCCACACATCACGATCATAGATGTGGGCTTCGTGCCAGCGATCGAGGTTGGGTACGAATTCGTCGGCAATAAAGCGGCGCGATTGCTCTTCGAGCAGGACAAGATCTTCGCTCATCCAGGCCGGGCGCGGCAGATTGAGAGCTTCCATTGGCGACTCGCTCCGGAAAACACCATAAAGCTCGGCGAACCCCACGGCGAGGCCCTATCGTCCGAACGGCGGAGGTGACCGCAGCCCCGGCGGGATGCTAGTAGCGGGTCCAATAACAGCCGGGAATTGTTTCAATATGATTTCGTCGAGTCCAGCCGCAGGTGGGGCCGCATCGCCGATCGATTCCACAGCCGCATGGCTGCGGCTGGTTGTAGCCATGGCTATCTCTACCATCGGCGGGGTCGGCATGTGGTCGGTGATGGTCGCGTTGCCGGCTATCCAGGCCGAATTCGGCATCAGCCGAGCTGACGCATCCCTGCCCTTCACCATGGTGATGTTCGGTTTTGCCGGCGGAGGCGTTTTGATGGGCCGCCTTGCCGATCGTTTCGGCATCGCCGTGCCGCTTGCCGTAGGAACGCTGAGCATGTCGTGCGGCTATCTGGCGACCGGATGGTCGTCAAACCTATGGCAAGTTGCAGCCGCCCACGCCCTGATCGGAATCGGTTGCTCGGCCAGTTTCGGTCCGCTGATGACCGACATCTCACACTGGTTCGAGCGCCGGCGTGGAATTGCCGTCGCACTGGCCGCCGTCGGCAACTATACCTCGGGCACCATCTGGCCGCCGTTCGTTCAACATTTCATTGCATCGTCCGGATGGCGCGCAACGCATATCGGTATCGGCCTGTTCTGTCTCGTCACCATGCTGCCGCTGGTGTTCGCAATGCGGCGGCGAATCGAAGATCATCACAGGGATGCGTCTAGTGCCGCCGCCGCGCGCCGACAGGCGGAGCTTCCATTCTCGCCGATGACTCTCCAGTTACTCTTGTGCATCGCCGGAGTTGGCTGCTGCGTGGCGATGTCGATGCCTCAGGTGCATATCGTCGCGTATTGTGGCGACCTTGGCTACGGCGTCGCGCGCGGCGCCGAGATGCTATCAATGATGCTCGGGTTTGGGATTATCAGCCGCATCGCTTCCGGCTTTGTCGCCGACCGCATCGGCGGCGTGCGCACGCTATTGCTTGGCTCCGTGCTGCAAGGAGTCGCACTGTTTCTGTATCTCTGGTTCGACGGACTTGTGTCTCTTTACGTGATCTCGGCGCTGTTCGGACTGTTCCAGGGCGGAATCGTGCCGAGCTACGCGATTATTATCCGCGAATACTTTTCGCCGCGCGAAGCCGGCACGCGCCTCGGCGTGGTGCTGATGGCGACACTGATCGGCATGGCATTGGGCGGCTGGATGTCCGGTTTGATCTTCGATCTCACCGGCTCTTATCGAGCCGCCTTCCTCAACGGCATCGCATGGAATCTGCTGAACGTCTCGATCATGACATGGATTTTGCACCGCTCACGTGGCCAAGCCGCGCTGGCGCGCGCCTGAAATTTTGCGGATCGACTGGAGCTAGAACGCGTCGTCGGCCAATTCCATGGTCGATGCCGCGCCGGACTTGATGCGCGCAAGCCGCGTCGCCGTTTCCGGCAACATGCGATCCATGAAGAAGCGCGCCGTAACGAGCTTTGCGTTCAGGCTCGCCGCCGAACCATTGGCCTTCGGCAATTTGGTGATCGCTGCCTCGGCGATCTTGCACCACATGTAGCCGAGCGCGACCAGGCCGAAGAGATGCATGTAGTCGTAGGAGCCGGCGCCCGCGTTATCCGGCTTGGCCATCGCATTCTGCATGAACCACATGGAAGCTTCCTGCAGGTGCGCCAGCGATTGGCCGAGCGGCTTGAGGTAGGGATTCAGCGCATCGTTATTCGTGCGCTCCTTGAGGTACGACTGCACCTCGTTGAAGAAGGCCATGATCGCGCGTCCGCCGTCCTTGCCCAGCTTGCGGCCGACCAGATCTAACGCCTGAACACCATTGGCCCCTTCATAGATTTGCGCGATGCGCGCATCGCGCACGAATTGCTCCATGCCGTGTTCGACGATGTAACCATGACCGCCGAAAACCTGCTGCGCCATCACGGCATTGGCGAACCCGCCATCGGTGAGCAGACCTTTGATCACCGGAGTGAGCAGGCCCATATGGTCGTCCGCGCTGGTGCGTTCTTTTTCATCGTCGGAGCGATGTGCGACATCGCTCTTGAGCGCGGTCCACATCACGAGAGCGCGCGCCGCCTCATTGAAGGCACGAATGCTCATGAGGATGCGCCGCACGTCCGGATGGACGATAATCGGGTCGGCAGGCTTGTCCGGATATTTCACCCCGGAAATGGCGCGGCCCTGCAGGCGCTCTTTCGCGTAGGCGGCGGCGTTCTGATAGGCGACTTCCGAAAGCGCAAGACCCTGCACGCCGACACCAAGCCGCGCCTCGTTCATCATCGTGAACATGGCATTGAGTCCGCGGTTTTCGGCGCCGACGAGCCAACCGGTGGCCCCATCGTAGTTCATGACGCAAGTGGAGTTGCCATGGATGCCCATCTTCTCTTCGATGGAGCCGCAGGCGACCGCGTTGCGCGCGCCGAGCGAGCCATCATCTTTGACGAGAATTTTTGGGACGACGAACAACGAGATACCCTTTGTGCCGGCAGGCGCGCCTTCAATGCGCGCCAGCACCAGGTGAATGATGTTCTGCGAAAGATCGTGCTCGCCGGCTGAGATGAAAATCTTGGTACCGGATATCTTGTAGCTGCCATCGGCCTGTTTCACCGCCTTCGAACGCAGCAACCCGAGATCGGTGCCGCAATGTGGCTCGGTCAGATTCATGGTGCCGGTCCACACGCCTTCGACCATCTTCGGCAGATATTTTTTCTTCAGCTCATCGGACGCATGCACCAGCAGCGCGGCGATAGCGCCCTGCGTCAAGCCGGGATACATGGCAAAGGCCATGTTGGCCGAGCAGAGAAATTCGTTGACTATGACGGTCATGGTTGCCGGCAAGCCCTGACCACCAAACTCGGCCGGCACGGAAATCCCCATCCATCCGCCTTCGACGATCTGCTTGTAGGCTTCCTTGAAACCCTTAGGCGTCGTCACGCTGCCATCGGCGGCGCGCTTGCAACCTTCCTTGTCGCCAACACGATTGAGCGGTGTCAGGATTTCTTCGCTGAACTTGGCCGCCTCGCGGAGTACCGCTTCCACAACATCGGGAGACGCATCGGAAAAGCCCGGCAGATTTCCGTAGTGCTCGATATGAAAGACGTCATTGAGAAGGAACAATGCATCGTCCACTGGGGCCTTGTAGGTTGGCATGATTGTCTCCCCGGCAGGACGCCGTGAGGCGTTAACAGGATATGAAGCGAACGGTTTCGGTCCGCATTATGGCGGAGCCGGTTTACACCTCTATTAAGGGCCCTTGAGGCGAGCAAGACAACAAAAGGTTACGTTGTCCCGGACGTACCGGTGGCTTTCGGTGGGTCGGAGGCAGCAAGCATCTTCTTGTAGATCTGCCGCAGCTCGGCAAGTGCCTGATCGATGTCACGCCGCTGACGTTCCAGCATGGCGATCTGCTCGGCACACTTCCTGTGGCTGATGGGCAGGGCTTCGCTGCAACCGCCGGCACGTGCTGCAAGCATGTCGCGAATTTCGGTCAAGGTGAACCCGAGGCGTTTGCCGTGGAGAATGAGAACAAGGGAATCGCGGTCTTCGCGGGTAAACATGCGGGGGCCGCCAGCTCGCTGCGGCGTCAGCAGGCCCTTGCTTTGGTAGAAGCGCAGTGCACGCAGCGTGACACCCGCCTCGCGAGCAAGTTCGCCGATGGTAAAGCGGTCGGGCGGCCCCCGGCTTGCCGGGGTTCCGGCCTCGTCCCCGGATTGATCCGGGTCACGCGCGCTCTTTTCGGCCATTGTGCCCCGCATAAAGCCCATATGAACCCGTGTGAACCCTAGTCTTGCAACCACGGGGGGCGGTGGCATTCGGGTGTTCTGCCCAGAAAATATTGCGGGCTGCGCCGCGGCCGAAAAACGTTAACGGGTTGTTTACCGCGACAGGCAAAAAGTTAGTGCGTGGACGAAGGACCGAGCCCCCGTATCCACCTGTCGTTAACGCGCGCCGGTTCCACGAGAGTCGACCGACTCTTAGCGACTCCACCTCGAATGTGGGTGTGAGCATGAAATTTGGCTTTGCGTCGAGCGTCAAAGGTATTCGTCCGGAAGCCCGCGAGACCGCGCAGGAAGCGGCGCGGCGCGCGGGCTTGCCGCTGAATGAATGGCTCAACGCCATCATCCTGCAGCAGGCCGCGGAGCAAGGCATCGCGCCTCCGCTCGTCCGCGCAAACTCCAGTAGCGACGATCTATCCAAGGTAAATATGCGGCTCGACGAGATCGCCCGCCGCATCGATCAAGTGACGCGTGGCGGTCCGGCGGCTTACGCGCCAAAGCGCAATCGCAATGACGCCGAGCAGATGGCCGATCTGGTGGCGCGGCTTGAACAATGCCTTGGACAGTTCACTGGTTCGCAGCATTCGCCAGCTCCAACGCCGTCCGTGCAGCTGCCCCCGAGCCTGGACAACGCGATTACTGAAATCACCGCGCGCCGTCGCGCACTTAACGGCGTTTCCGCGCAACCGCGAACGACCAGCGGCGGATTTGCAACGTCCGAGCCGATATCACGGCATGTGCCGACGCAGGATCTATCGGGGCTCGAAAGCCAACTACGGCAGATCACCAACCAGATCGAAACGCTGCGCCATCCGGGCATGGAAGAAGCAATTCAATCCGTGCGCGCCGAGCTTGTCGAGATCGGCCGTACGCTCAACGAGGCGATGCCACGACGCGCCATCGAAGCTATCGAAAAACAAATTCAGGATCTAAGCGGCCGGATCGCGGAAGGGCGTCAATCGGGTGGAGACAGCGGTGCGCTTGCTGGAATCGAGCGTGGACTCGCTGACGTACGCGATGCGCTGCGCGGGTTGATGCCGGCAGAAACCCTGGTCGGATACAACGAGGCAATCAACGCTCTCGCCCACAAGATCGATCTTATCGTCGCACAGAAAGATCCCGCGACCCTCCAACGGCTCGAGAATTCGATCACCACACTGCGCGAAATGGCTGCGCACGTCGCATCGAACGAAACAATGAGCGCCCTGGGCGCGCAGGTAAAACTGCTGTCGGACAAGGTCGATCGCATTGCGGCCGATAGTGGGGCAAGTGATGCACTCAACAATCTTGAGCAGCGCATCGATGCGCTCAGCCGCTCGTTGACTGACCGCACTCACGCTGGTGAGTCGGTACCACCGCGTATGGAAACCCTGGTGCAGTCGCTGTCCGACAAGATCGATCAGATCCAGCAGTCGCGTAACGACAGCGTGGCGTTTGGCCACCTGGAAGACCGCATCGTCGAGCTGGTGCAGCGCCTGGATAGTTCGGACGCCCGTCTCGGCCAACTCGACGCAATCGAACGCGGGCTGGCCGATCTGCTTATCCATGTCGAAGACATACGCACAGGCAAGGAAACGCCATCCGGGAGCGGGGACGGCGCGTCGCAGGTCGATGCGCTCAAGCAGGATATCGTCCGCACCCAGGATGCCGTGGACGCGATGCATGGCACGCTCGGCAATGTTGTTGACCGTCTGACCACGATCGAGAAGAACATTGGCGACGGCCGGCAAAAACCGACGGCCCCCGACAATGATATCGTTGAACTTATACAGACCGTGCGCGCGAGCCCGGTCGCCGACGCTCCTTCCATCGTGCCGCAGCAGCCGGCTGCCGCGCAGGCGCAGCCACCCGCTCCTCTGGTTGTTTCCGGAACAGCAGGACCGGCCGATCAGCCGCTTGAGCCCGGCTCGGGCCCGCCACGCCCGGCCAACAACCCCGGCGCGCGCATTGCGGCCTCGGAAGCGGCTCTTGGTGGTGCACGGCCCAATGTGACGCCACCAGGCGGTAAATCGGACTTCATTGCCGCGGCCCGTCGTGCTGCCCAAGCGGCCTCACAGGATCCGAAGAGCCGGGCGGCCCGTCCTGATGCGAGCAAGACAACCGGCGACGCGTCGCTGCGCGCCAAGATGATGACCCGGGTCAAGTCGCTGTTTCTTGCAGCGAGCATCGTCGCCATCGTCGCGGGATCAATCCAGTTCACGGGAAATATTTTTGATTTCGGATTCTTCGAGCCAACGGACGCCAAGCTGACGAAAAATGCCGAAACAGACACCGCAAACAACGAAATAACGACCTCGGCAACCGGACAGGACGTGGCGGCAATCACGACCGAGCAACCGGCAAGGCCGACCGCGGCCAGCCCTCCTCCGCCGATACCCGCGGCCGATGCGGCTGCGCTGGCGAAGTTGTTCAGTCCGCCGACCTTGCCCAGCCTCACTCCGGCCCCGCCAGCACCGGCTCCAGCCGCGAGCGTGCCGCCGCTGGATTTGAGTCTCTCAGCGCAAGAAGTTTCCACGCCCCCGGCAAATACAAGCGCGCCGTTGTTGGGAGCGGCCCCGGCACCGAAGAACGAGGTCACCGGCTCAATCGCGCGTCCGTCTATCGAGGCAAAGCCCGGCAAGCCGGCGCCAGCACCGGCAGCCCAGCCGGTACCGACCGACCGTTTGCCGGCCTCCATCGGCGGCGCGCGTTTACGTAACGCGGCGCTCGCCGGCGATTCGGCGGCCGCCTATGAAGTCGCCATGCGTTACGCAGAAGGCCGCGGCGTTACGGCTAACCTGGAAGAGGCGGCGCGCTGGTTCGAGCGCGCAGCAAGCAAGGGTTTGACGCCGGCACAGTTCCGCTATGGCAGCATGCTGGAAAAGGGCCAAGGCGTGAAAAAAGACCTGACGGCCGCCCACAAGCTCTACGTGGCCGCCGCCGGCAAAGGCCACGCCAAGGCAATGCACAATCTGGCGGTACTCTATGCCGAAGGCGCTGAGGGCAAGCCGGACTACGTCAGTGCGGCGCAGTGGTTCCGAAAGGCCGCGGAGCATGGCGTTCCCGACAGCCAATACAATCTTGGTGTGTTGGCCGCGCGCGGTCTCGGCACAGAAAGAAATATCGTCGAGTCATATAAGTGGTTCGCGCTGGCAGCGGCCCAAGGCGACCGAGACGCGGGCCGCAAGCGGGACGAAGTCGCCACGCACCTGGATGCCCGAACTTTGAGCGCTGCCCAACAGGCCGTCAAAAACTTTGTGGCCGAACCCCAACCGCCCGAAGCCATCGCGATTCCCGGGCCGGCCGGCGGCTGGGATCACACCACGCCGCCCCCCTCATCTGAAAAGCCGAAGTCGGCGTCCGGCCCATTGTCAGTCACGGCTTTCGATCAAGGAAAACTGTGAACCGCCGTGGCCGATTGGCCAAAGTCGTGATCACCGTTGCATTGATCGGCTAAAGTCAGGCGGTCGGCCCCTGAGTCTGTCACGCATCGACCAGCACCGCTGACGTATTCACGCGGCGCGGCGTTTATTGTCATATGCTGACCGCCGGAGCATGTGCCCAATCGTCGGACGAAACGCTTGCAAATTTATCTTCCCATCGCCGACCTCCCCGTAAACGTCTTCCTGGTGCTCGGGATGGGCCTCGCCGTTGGCTACATTTCCGGCATGTTCGGTATTGGCGGCGGCTTCCTCATGACGCCGCTGCTGATCTTCATCGGAATCTCTCCGGCCGTGGCGGTAGCGACCGTATCAAGTCATATTGCCGCATCCTCATTCACCGGCGCGATCAGCTATTGGCGAAGGCGGGCGCTTGATATCGCGCTGGCAATGATGCTGCTCAGCGCCGGCATTGTCGGCACCGCCACCGGGGTATGGCTGTTCACAGAACTGCGCGCGCTAGATCAACTCGACCTGATGATCGGGCTTTCCTACGTCACGCTGCTCACAGTGGTGGGCGGCATGATGATCTACGAGAGCTTGCAGGCGGTCTTGCGCACCCGCCGCGGCATGCCGGCAACCCTGCGCCGGCCCGGCAGTCATACTTGGCTTCACGGTTTGCCATTCAAGCTGCGGTTCAAGCGCTCCAAGATCTACGTCTCGGCAATCCCGGTCTGGGCAATCGGATTCGTGATCGGTTTTGTCGGCGCGATCATGGGCATTGGCGGCGGATTCCTGCTGGTACCGATGCTCATCTACTTCCTGCGGGTGCCCACCGCGACCGTCATCGGCACTTCCATGGTGCTCACGCTGGTCACCATGGCTTCGGCAACGGTCATGCATGCGGCCACTAACCATCTCGTGGACGCGGTGCTGGCGTTGATCCTGATGGTCGGAGGCGTGATCGGCGCACAATTCGGCGCGCGGATGGGACAGAAAATGCGCGGGGAACGGTTGCGCCTGCTGCTTGGCCTGCTGGTGTTCGCCGTCGGTTGCCGGTTCGCCTTCGAGCTGGTCGTGCAGCCGGACGATCTTTATTCGCTTCGTTACGTGATGGGTGGCTGATGCGGCGGTTCCTAATCAGCCTGATTATTCTCGCTTGCAGCGTAGGTCCGGCGGCGGCCGAACGGCTGGTTGTATCTCTTTCAAACCATCGCGTGGCGGTCACGTCGAACTTCGTCGGTGAAGAACTTGTGTTGTTCGGCACTATCGAGCCTGAGCCACCAACGAGCGCCCTGCGTCCGCCATATGATCTTGTAGTGACCGTGACCGGGCCGCGGCAAACACTGCGCACAAGGCGCAAGCAGCGCATGCTCGGCATCTGGGTCAACGCCGATTCCCGCGAATTCGTGCGTGCGCCCTCCTATCTCGCTGTGCTCAGCAATCGGCCGGTCAATACCATCGCCGGTCCAGACACGCTCCGGCGTTTGCAGATTGGGCTCGACAATTTCCTCCTGCCGCAGCGTATCGGCGCTGACGTCGCCGACACCGTCCGCGACGATCCTTTCCGCGCAGCCTTTGTGCGGCTACAAACCCAGCAGGGCCTTTACCGCGAGTCGGGCACTGCGGTGACTTTCCTTACGCCAACGGTATTCCGTGCTGCGATCCCCATGCCGGCCGCGGTACCGACCGGCAGCTATGCGATAGATGTCGAGCTGTTCGCCGGAGGACTGCTGATCGCCCGCACAAATTCGGCCCTTGAGGTGATCAAGACCGGCTTTGAGCAATATGTCGCCGATGCGGCGCGTGATTACGGCCTTGTGTACGGCATGGCGACCACGCTGATGGCGTTGATCATCGGTTGGTTCGCCAGCGTCGTATTCGCCCGCGACTAATCCGCCAGGCAGCGCTTGGCAGCAAACGAATAGATCCTGCTGTCGCCAAGCAGGTGCGCCGTGAACGTCAGTGTGCCGAACAAGTCACAGAATGCCGCGTTGCGTATGTTGAGTCCGCCGGTGAATGCACCAAAGGCCGGCATCACCATGCGTGTCTTGTCTGCGGCAAAACAGCGACGACTTACAGTGCGGCCCCGGTGTGTGACGCGCGCAACCGGATGAAGATGGCCCGCAATTTCGCCGGAGACGCCCGTCGGTTCATGGCGAAACGTCAACGCCTCGATCGTCAACGTCGTATGAAACGCACCGCCGACGTTTAGCGCCGGTTCCGGATCATGGTTCCCATTGATCCAGATCCAGTCACGGCCCCGTTGCAAGACACGCAACTGCTCGCGATCGGCATCACCGAGCCGAGTTGCCGCTTCGCCATCGTGGAAGCTGTCGCCAAGCGCCAGCACGCAGCGTGGTGCGTAGCTGGCAATCAGCCGCGCAAGCCGCGCCAACGTCGCCGCGCTGTCGTAAGGCGGAAGGAGCACGCCGCGCGCGGCAAAACTTGAGCCTTTTTCCAGATGCAGATCGGCGACCGCAAGCACGCCTTGTTCCGGCCAGTACAGAGCGCCGCGCGGATCGGCGAGGAACGGAACTCCGGCGAGAACGACAAGATTGCCCTCGCTTTCCGCCAGATTTCGCGCCGTTTGGCTCAATGCATTGCTTCCTTGATCAGCTCGTCGGCCGCTTCGGCCAACAACGTATCGGAGGCCTCGCCGTAGACGGTTTCCCGGCCGATCTCCAGGAGCACCGGAACCGAGAGCGGCGAGACATGGTCGAGCGCTTTATGAACGATTCGCCCCCGGATGCGCGAGAGCATTTCACCAAGCCGCTTGATGTCGAGCAGCCCGGTGGCGGCGTCGGCTCGCGCAGCACGCAGGAGGATGTGATCGGGCTGATGCTTGCGCAGCACATCGTAGACAAGGTCGGTGGAAATCGTCAGCTGGCGACGCGATTTTTCCTCGCCCGGGAACCGCTTCTCAATCAGGCCGGCGATGATCGCGCAGCTACGGAAGGTACGTTTCATAAGCGCCGATTCTGCAAGCCAAGCCTCCAGATCGTCGCCCAGCATATCTTCATCGAACAGCTGGGCGAGCGAAACATCGCCGCGCGCAAGCCGCAATGCGACGTCGCCAAGGCCCCACACAGCCAGCGCATATTCATTTGCAACGAAGCCGAGTGGTCGGAGACGCGCGCGCTCCAGGCGACGCGTGAGCAACATGCCGAGTGTCTGATGCGCAAGGCGGCCTTCGAAGGGATAGCAAACCAGGTAATATTTGGCGGCGCGCGGAAATGTTTCGACCAGCAGATCGCCAGGCTTGGGCAGCAGGGAACGCCACTGCTGGATTTCCAGCCATTCGCGCACCTGCTCCGGCAGCGCGCGCCATGCTTCCGGCTTTCCGAGCAGCGCGCGCACGCGAGCAGCCAGATAGGTCGAGAGCGGAAATTTGCCGCCCTCATACGCCGGCACCTTGGGATCGGTCGCATCCGAGCGCGAAACGTACACTTCGTCCTCGACCAAGGCTTCATATTTGAGGATTTCGCCGGCAAACACGAACGTATCGCCTGGCCTCAGCGTCTCGATGAAATATTCTTCGACCTCGCCAAGGAGTCGGCCACCGCGCGGAACGACGGCGCCGCTACGGCGCGAGCGCACCAGACGCACCTTGATCATATCGGCCTCGACGATCGTCCCGACATTCATCCGGTACCTTTGCGCGACGCGTGGATGGGTGAC
This sequence comes from Pseudolabrys sp., assembly GCA_035623095.1. Classification (GTDB taxonomy): domain Bacteria; phylum Pseudomonadota; class Alphaproteobacteria; order Rhizobiales; family Xanthobacteraceae; genus Pseudolabrys. Next base: position 81,902 of record DASPUD010000100.1, on the reverse strand, counting down.
GCGCCAACGGCCGTCCTTGCCTTGCCGAATTTTGGCGAAACGCTCGTAGGCCTTCAGCGCGTAGCCGCCAGTGGCTACGAAATCGATAGCGGCATCAAAATCGGCGCGCGGCAGCGTAGAATAAGGCGCTGCGGCCCGCACCTCGGCATAGAGGTCCTCGGCCAAAAACGGTTCGCCGCAAGCGCGACCCAAAATGTGCTGAGCAAGCACGTCAAGCGCGCCGGTGCGCAGCGGCGGCGTATCTTGCGCATTTTCAGCGACCGCATCGATGGCGGCCCGGCATTCCAGCACCTCGAAACGATTCGCCGGCACCAGCACAGCCTCGGATGGCTCGTCGAGCCGGTGGTTCGAGCGACCGATCCGTTGCAGCAAACGGGAGCAGCCTTTTGGCGCGCCGACATTGATCACCAGATCGACGTCGCCCCAGTCGACGCCAAGATCGAGCGACGACGTGCACACCACAGCACGTAATTTGCCCGACGCCATCGCGTCCTCGACACGACGCCGTTGCGCGACATCGAGCGAACCGTGATGCAGAGCGATGGCGAGGTTGTCGTCGTTCGCCCGCCATAGTTCCTGGAACAGAAATTCTGCCTGGCTGCGGGTATTGACGAACACCAGCGTGGTCTTGTGCGCCTTGATCTGCGCGTAAATCTCACCGAGCGCATGACGCGCGGAGTGGCCGGCCCATGGCAGATGCTCATGTGTGTCGAGCATTGTCACAACCGGTTGCGCGCCGGCCTGCGCCACGACGAGATCGGCACGCGCTTTGCCATCGAGCGGCTGGGACACCAGGTATCGGCAAAGTTCATCCGGATCGGCGACGGTCGCGGAGAGGCCGACAGTGGTGATTTGAGGTGCCAGCGCAAAAAGGCGCGCGAGGCCCAGCGATAGCAGATCGCCGCGCTTGGACGTCACCAGTGAATGCACTTCGTCGAGCACCACCCGCTTGAGGGTACCGAACAGATATGGGGCATCGGCGCTCGCGAGCAGCAGCGCAAGTTGTTCAGGCGTTGTCAGCAGGATATCGGGCGGATCGCGACGCTGCCGTTGGCGTTTCGACGCGGGCGTATCGCCCGTGCGCGTTTCGAGACGCACCGGCAGCCCCATCTCGCGTACCGGAATCTCCAGATTACGCGCGATGTCCACGGCGAGCGCTTTCAGGGGTGAAATATAGAGCGTGTGCAGGCCTTGGGAGCGAACCAGCGCGCGGCCGGTCGATTTCAGGTTACGTGGTCGCACGCCGCGTTCGCTGAGCTCGACCAGTGTCGGCAGAAACCCCGCCAACGTCTTGCCGCCGCCTGTCGGCGCAATCAGCAATGCCGAGCGGCCGGCCCGCGCCTTTTCCAGCAGCTCAAGCTGATGCGCGCGGGGTTTCCAACCACGGCCCGCGAACCAGCGGACAAATATGTCCGGCAATGGTTGCGGAACATCGAATAGATCGCGCGCGGGTTCCATGGGACTTTAGTGTCCGGCCACCACGATCAGGCCCGGGACCGGCGCACCCTTTTCGGTGCGCGTCGAGGCAGAATCAAGACTGATCAGCTCCAAACCGGCCTTTTCCAATGCGGCGCGCACGTGCGCTGCCGAATGCGCGTAACGCAACGTCTCCCGCAGGATGACTCCTTCGCCGTCATGCGTTTCTACGGAGAAGGCGAACTGTCCGAGCGAGGCTAATACGCGCGCGCCTGCCTGCAGGGCCGCTGAGAGGTCATCGAGATACATGAAGACGTCGGCGGCCAGCATCAGATGGTAGTGCGCGCCGATGTTTGCTTCGCCGGCAAGAAACGCCACCGCCTCGCTTTCGATCAGCCGGTCGTAAAGGCCTTTTTTGCGTGCCTCCGCCAGCATCGCCGGCGACAGGTCGACACCCACCATCCAATCGCTGAATGGTCGGAACGGCAAAGCCGCCAGACCGGTGCCGCAGCCGAGATCAAGCATGGAACCAAATTTCATCCGTCGACCCGCATGCGCCGCCGCAACTGCGTGGAAAAAGAGATCCGGCGCGCGATAGTTCAGGCCTTCCGTCAAGGCCTGATCGAAATTCGGCGCATAACCATCGAACAGCGCACGCACGTAACCTTCCGGCATGCCGGCAATGGGCACACTGCCGAGCCGAGCAAGCCGCAGCGTGGCCCCGTGCCTGTCCTGCAGGTCGGCTTCTTTTGCGCGCTCGAAAGCGCCAATCGCGCCGGAGCGGTCGCCAAGCGCCTCACGCAATTCTCCCAGCGCAAACCAGGCGGAGGCATAGTCCGGCGCAAGCTCGAGCGCCTGCATCAATAAATCGGCCGCCCCAGCCAGATCGCCCTTGGCCTCGCGGTCGCGGGCCCATTCAAAGCGGCGGTCGGCGATAACATCGCCGGAAGAAAGAAATATCGGACTGACCATGTTGGCCTTTATCGTTTCCCGCTGGATGTCTATCTAACCACGTCTGATACGCTCGAAAATATGTTGATGTCGCGCGAGCGTGCTACACTGCAAGCCAACGGAGGGTAGCCATGGCTGACAATCAGGTCGCACGATGGGCGGGCGGTTCGCCGCTTGGGGTATTGGCGCGCCTTGTTCTGGTATCGATCCTGGTCGGCGTAATCCTGTCCGCGCTCGGACTCGACCCGTTCGACATCATCCACAGCGTCGAACGGCTGTTCCGCACCCTCTGGAACATGGGCTTTGATGCGTTCCGCTGGCTCTGGCGCTATTTCCTGCTTGGGGCTGTCATTGTGATCCCAATCTGGATCCTGATGCGCCTCTTCAATGCGCCGCGCGGCCGCTAAGCCGGCCAACTGTCAGCGGTGATCGCTGCCGCATCGCCGCCGACCATGGAGGCAAGCGAATTGCGGTGGCCGCGCTTGAGTGCCGCCGTGAGATCTTTCTTGATCTCCGCGACCATGCCGATGCCGCGAAAGACCAATCCGGTGTAGAGCTGCAGCAGCGTGGCGCCGGCCTTGATCTTGGCGATGGCGGTCGCACCCGAATCGATCCCCCCGGCAGCGATCAACGGGAACGCGCTTTCGGCGCGCACGAAAGTTTCCGCGAGCACGCGGGTCGACAACCGGAACAAGGGTCGCCCCGACAGACCGCCCTGCTCGCGCGCCGTTTCACCGTCGCGCAGCGAGCCGGGTCGTGCGACGGTCGTATTGCCGACAATCATACCGTCGACGCGCCGCCTGCGGGCGACGCCGACGACGTCGTCGAGATCTGCCAGCGTGAGATCGGGTGCAATCTTGAGCAGCACCGGTTTTAAACCCGCGCGCGGACGAACCCGTTCACGTGCGTCGAGTACGCGCGCAAGGAGATCGTCGAGAGCCTTGGCCTGTTGCAGCTCGCGCAAACCAGGCGTGTTGGGCGAGGACACGTTCACGGTGAAGTAGCTGGCGACCGCAGCAAAAGTTTCGATCAATCGAACGTAATCTTCGATGCGGTCCGTGGAATCACGATTGGCTCCGATATTCACACCGACAATCCCGCCGGCGTTGCGGCGTCTGGCAAGTCGCATGTGGACGACAGCAGCGCCATCATTGTTGAAGCCGAGCCGGTTGATGACGCCATGATCGGCTTCCAGCCGGAACAGGCGCGGTTTGGGATTCCCAGACTGCGGCCGCGGAGTGATGGTGCCGACCTCGACGAACCCGAAGCCAAGGCGCAACAACGCGTCCGGCACTTGCGCATTTTTGTCGAAGCCGGCCGCAAGGCCGACAGGATTGGGAAATTTAAGTCCGAAGGCGCTTACCGCGAGTTCGTCAGCATCGGCCGCAGCTCTGCCTAGCGGCATATAACGCAGCGCCCTGATCGCAAGCGCATGCGCATCCTCCGGATCGAGGGCCCGCAGCAGCGGGCGGGACAGATGGTCAAAAAGACCGATCACCGGACTGCGCTCCGAGTTCCCGTGCGAACCGACCCTATCGGTGTGGACAAGGCTTATTCAAGGCCGCGCGCACAGGAAATAGGAAACAGTTGCGTGATGGGGGGTGCTCAAGGTTATAATTCCTATCCACTCACAACCGCAGATAGCACGGCCGCCCATGGCGATGCTCACCCATAATCAGATCTGGACGGCCCTGGACCGTCTGGCCGCTCGCGCCAAGCTGACCCCATCCGGCCTCGCCAAAAAAGCCGGCCTCGACCCGACGACATTCAACAAATCCAAGCGCGTCACACCGGAGGGGCGGCCACGGTGGCCATCGACCGAGTCCGTTGCCAAGTCGCTGCAAGCCACAAACACCAAGATCGACATGTTCGTCAGCTTGATAACGGACGGTAGCAAGTCGGCGATGAACAATGTGCCAGTCATCGGGTTTGCCCAGGCCGGTGCCGGTGGCCTCTTTGACGATGGCGGCCTTCCAGTCGGCAAGGGCTGGGACGAGATCGCCTTTCCCGCCGTGAGCGATGAACATGCCTACGCACTGGAAATCTCCGGCGACTCGATGAAGCCCGCCTACCGTAACGGTGACGTCATCATCGTTTCGCCAGGGGCGACCGTGCACAAAGGCGATCGCGTTGTGGTCAAGACCAAGGACGGCGAAGTCCTGGTCAAGGAACTCAAGCGCAAGACCGCAAAGGCCATCGAGCTCAAATCGCTGAATGCCGAGCACCGCGACCGCACGTTGCCTATGTCGGACGTTGAGTGGGTCGCGCGTATCGTCTGGGCCAGCCAGTAGCCCGCTATGCACTCCGGGCGAGCGCGCCGTCGATCATGTCGATGGTGTTCTGCAGGCCGTAAACTGCAACGAACGAACCGAAGCGCGGACCTTTTTCCTGGCCGAGTAACACCTGGTAGAGCAGGTTGAACCAATCAAGCGAAACGCCCGGCTTGCCATCCTTGGCTTTTTTCTTCTGATCCAGGAACGGCTCGCGGCGGCCAACCTCGTAGACAACATTCTGAATATCTTCCGCGCTCGCACCGGCCCGCAGCTGCGAGAGCGCGTCGCGCAAATCGATCAGTGCGGCGCGCTCGGCATCGGACGGCTCGCGGAATTTCTTTTCCGGCAAAACAAAGTCGCGGAAATAATGGATTGCATATTGCACCAGCTCATTGAGCTTTGGATGCGTCTTCGGCGTTACGCCCGGCCGGTAACGGCCAATGAAGCCCCATAGCGTGTCGGCATTTTCCGCATTCGACGACGACACCAGCGTTAGCAGCATCGCGAATGAGATCGGCATATCAATCTTCGGGGGCTTGCCGGCGTGAATATGCCAGACCGGATTCGACAGCTGCTGCCGCAGGTCCTGTCGTTCAAAGCCATCGAGGAACTGATGATACTCGTCGACGTTACGCGGAATGACATCGAAATAGAGGCGCTTCGCCGCCTTCGGTTCGCGATACATGAACAGCGACAGGCTTTCCGGGCTGGCGTAGCGCAACCATTCCTCGATGGTCAGCCCGTTGCCTTTCGACTTGGAGATTTTCTGACCCTTCTCGTCGAGGAATAGTTCGTAGTTGAATCCTTCAGGTGCGGTGCCGCCGAGCGCACGGCAGATTTCGCCGGAGAGCTTCACCGAATCGATCAGGTCCTTGCCGGCCATTTCGTAGTCGACGCCGAGCGCAACCCAACGCATGGCCCAATCGGGCTTCCATTGCAGTTTGCAGCGGCCGCCGGTGACCGGTGTGACGACAGGCCGTTTGGTATCGGCATCTTCGTAGGTAATGGTGCCGGTCTTGGCGTCGTGCGCGATGACCGGCACTTGCAGGACGATACCGGTCTTTTGATCGATCGGCAGGAATGGCGAATAGGTGGCGGCCCGCTCTTCGCGCAATGACGGCAGCATGATCGCCATTACTTCATCGAAGCGCGACAGCATCTTGAGCAATGCCTGATCAAACCGGCCCGATTTGTAGCATTCGGTCGACGAGAGGAATTCGTATTGGAATCCGAAATGATCGAGAAATGCGCGCAGGCGCGCATTGTTGTGCTCGCCAAAACTCGCATGGGTACCAAACGGATCCGGCACCTGTGTCAGCGGTTTTCCCAGATACTGCTCGAGCATCTCCTTGTTCGGGACATTGTCCGGAACTTTGCGCAGGCCATCCATATCGTCGGAGAACGCAATCAAGCGCGTTTTCACCTTGTCATCGGTAAGAACGCGAAACGCGTGGCGCACCATTGTGGTGCGGGCGACTTCGCCGAAGGTACCGATATGCGGCAGGCCGGAAGGGCCATAACCGGTTTCGAAGATCACCTCGTCCTTGGGATGCTTTTTGAGCCGCGCGACGATCTTGCGCGCTTCCTCGAACGGCCAGGCATTTGATTGCTCGGCGGCTTGGCGCAACGAAGCGGCGGCGGGAGCAGACATCATGATCTCCGGGCCGCGGACACTAGAAATGCCATGCGGCCACGTCAAATGCGCAGTTCAGAACGGACTGACAGGAAAATAGCGCAGCCACAGATCGGTGAAGCGGCCCTTCTCCCAGATACGGAACAGCGCCCAGTTGAATGCCTGCCGCAGAAGGTCATTGCCGCGTCTGACCGCAATGCCGACGCCTTCACCGAAGAAACGGCTTTCAAGATAAGGTCCGCCGCGAAATGTGCAGCAGTTCGCCGAATCCGTTCCGTTGAGCCAGAAGGCCAAAGACACCCCGTCGCCGAACAGAAGATCGACTTCGCCTCGTTTGAGCGCGAAGCGGGCGGCGTCCGCATCCGGATAGGGACGCAACTCGGCCTCGGTGAACAGCGCCTTGAGATATGCCTCGTGCGCTGTGCCGGCAACAACTGCGATTTTTTTGCCTTCGAGAGCCTCCGGGCGCACATCGTCGATCGGGTCGTTACGGCGCGCGACGAACCGCGCCGGCGTCCGGTAATAAGGATCGCTAAAATCAAGCCGCGTGCGCATCTCCGGTGTTGCGGCGATCGAAGCGATAATAGCATCCCCGTTGTTGGTGTTTAGCGCACTGATCAACGTGTCGAACCGGCGCATCTGCACCGTGCAGGCAACTTTTAGTTCCTCGCAAATCAGCCGGGCCAGATCGACATTGAATCCGACCGGCGCTCCATCCGGGCCTGCATAGTTGAAGGGCGGATAATCAGTCTCGGTCAAAAAACGAATAATGCTGATGCGGGAAAGATCCGGCCGCTCCGGCCGCCGGCGTGGGTCCCAAAAGCCGGGGACGGCCAGGGGGTCTGCGGTTGTCGCGGCCGCGGGAGGCGTCACAACCGTCGGCGCTGGAGTCGGCGCCTGCTTTGTCGGCTGTGCGGTTGCTGACGGTGCAGCGAGGACTGTCAGCATTACGACGAACGCGCACGCGCGCACGCCGCGCCAGCACGCCAAATTGACCCTCATCCGCCGGCCTCTCACTCGAAATGGAGGCGACCATAGCATCGCCGCGCCATCCGCCTAGTCAGAATCGCAGCATTTCTATTGGCGGATCGGATCAATGTGGTCAAATGCCGGTTAAGTGTTTTTCGATCTGGTGGACGGGCATTTTGACAAGATCCTTGTCCACCTCTGCGCGCACAGCGCCTTTCAAGGTGTGCGAATAAGCGGGCCGGATCATCCCCAATGCGCGCGGCGATGCCACCATGATCAGCGACTTTGTTTTGCCGGCCGCTACTGCATCATTCAAGTGCTGCGCCAACTGCTCCAGAAAGGCTCGTTCGGCTTGGTCGTGCCAATCGGTCTGTTCGACTGCACTGCGCGAATTGCCGACAGAATTTATCACGCGACCGGGCACGTCTGTTCCGAGAGCGTGAGTCGGCAAATCCTTCTGCTCAAAAACCTTCAAAGTTTTGAGATTGGGAAACTTGATGTCGCCAGAATTCTCCAGGATCAGCGCCTTGGCGCCATCGCAAACCACGACCCATTCGCCGTGCTTGATCAATAGTGTTGACAAGGATCGACCTCCGTAAATTTACATCAACCTAGCGCAGGTTGCGTTTGACGGTTTGCTCCAGATCAAACGCGTTAGACCCTGATTCCGTTGCTCAATAGTGACGTTAGGAGCGCCATCAATTCGTGCCGTCAAGCAGTCGGCGAGCAATCACCTGCGCCTGTATTTCAGCGGCCCCTTCGAAAATATTGAGAATACGGGCATCACAGAGAATGCGGGAGACCGGAAATTCGAGCGCAAATCCATTGCCTCCGTGCACCTGCACTGCGTTATCGGCGGCGGCCCACGCCACCCGCGCCGCCAGCAGCTTGGCCATGCCGGCTTCGAGGTCGCAGCGGCGGCCGGAGTCTTTCTCACGTGCGGCAAAATATGTGAGCTGCCGCGCGATCATTATTTCTACCGCCATCATCGCGATTTTGTCGGCCACGCGTGGGAACGCGATGATTGGTCCGCCAAACTGCGCGCGATTTTGCGCATAGTCGAGCGCCTGTTCCATGGCGGCTTGCGCGACACCGACCGCGCGTGCTGCCGTCTGGATGCGAGCGGATTCGAAAGTCTGCATAAGCTGTTTGAAGCCGAGCCCTTCAACGCCGCCCAACAGGTTCTCCGCCTTGACCTCGAATCCATCGAAGGCGATTTCGTATTCTTTCATCCCGCGATAGCCGAGCACCTCGATTTCGGTGCCGCCCATGCCTTGCGCCGGAAATGGATTCTTGTCGTCGCCGCGCGGCTTCTCGGCCAGCAGCATTGATAAGCCGCGGTGACCGGCTTCGGTCGGATTGGTACGCACCAGGAGTGTCATCAGATCGGCGCGTACCGGATGTGTGATCCAAGTCTTGTTGCCAAAGATCTTGTACACCCCACCCTCGCGAACGGCGCGTGTCTTTATCGACGCAAGGTCCGAACCAACGTTCGGCTCAGTGAATACGGCGGTCGGGAGCACTTCACCGGAGGCAATCTTCGGCAGCCATTTCTTCTTTTGATCGCCGGTGCCGCTGCCGAGAATCAATTCTGCGGCAATCTCAGAGCGCGTCCCGAGCGAGCCGACGCCGATATAGCCGCGGGAGAGTTCTTCCGACACGACACACATCGACTCCTTGCCAAGCCCCATGCCGCCGAATTCCTCGGGGATGGTGAGGCCGAACACGCCCAGCTCAGACATCTGAGCAATGACGTCGAGCGGAATGTAACTGTTGGTCCGGTGCCAGCTCTGAGCGTTGCCGATTACCTCGCTGTCGGAAAATTTGCGCATCTCGTCCCGGATCGATTCCAATGTCTCTTCAAGCCCGCACCGCCCGACCGTGGCGGCGTGGTTCTTGCGTATCAGTTCGACGAGGCGCGCCCGCCGCTCGACGGTATTGCCGGCAACAACAAGGCCCTCGGCCAGCGAGTTGATGCGTGCAGCGACTTGCCCCGACGACAAGCCGAGATCGGCAGGCCGCACAACTTCGCCCTGGCTCATCGGGATGCCGCCCACAATTTGGGCAACATACTCGCCGAGCCCGATGCGGATGAGCAGCTCCTCGATCTCGCCGAGAGTTCCCTCATCGGCCATGCGTGCCGTGTAGGCCGCGAGCTGCCGCACGGCCTCGACATAGGTGGCGAACCAGGCCAACCCATGGGTGGCACGTTGCTCGCGGTCGAACAGCTCGCCGGCCACACGTCCTTGCGCCGTGACCCGCTCGCGCACTTTTGCAGTCGCGTCATTCAGCAGGGCCTCAAGGGCAGTACTGGTGTCGCGTGCAAGTTCCGCAAGTTCGTGTTTCGCGGTTTTGCGGGAGGCAGCGGGCGACATGGGAATTCGAGAACCTTTAAAAACAGCGGCGTTAGCCGACACTACGCGTGCAGTGCACAAAAGCAAAGCAGCGCAGAAATACTGATACTTTTGACCGCGTCTGGGGTGCGCTTAGGGCAAATTGTTATAAAAATTAACCATTTCCGGTTTTCATTACATTGGTACCGCTGCGCCGCGCTTTCGCCCCCGGCGAGAACCCGAACCGTTTGCATGCGCTCCACCGATCTCTCGCTTCCGTTCAACCGGCTGGCCCGGTTGCTGTCGTCGTTTTCAGTGCGCACGCGCATTGTCGTGTTGGCGCTGATTCCTGTCGCCGGATTTCTCGCCAACGGCATGACCTATGTCTCCGGTAAAGGCGACGTTGATGGCGCGTTTCAATCAGTCGGCAACGCGCACGCGCTCGCCGACGCCAGCCGCGATTTCAAGATTGCTGTCGCCGGAATGCGGATTGCGGTGAAGGATTTCAGTGCCTCCCCTCACGGCGCGTTGGTCGACGTGTTCGAGCAGTCGCAAGACCAGGCAAACAAAAGTCTCGATGCAATCGAGGCATCGGTCAGCGACATGCGCGCCGACGACATCAAGGCGCTACGCAAGGAACTCGCTACGCTAAAAAAGAATTTTGCCGCGCTGGTTGCAGAACAGCGCACGCTTGGTTTCAGCGACATTGAGGGTTTGCGGGCAGGCCTGCTTGACGCCGGCTTCAAGACAGAGCGTGCGCTCAACGAAAAAATGTCCTGGGTTGCCGAAGTGGACTCCAGGAAGCTGATGATGGCGCTGTTGTCCATGCGGCACCATGAGGCTGAATACCGTCTCACCCCCTCTGAACTCACGCGCCAACAGTTTCTCAAGGGCTTCAACCAGTTCAACGAAATCTTCGGCAACATCGACGGCACCCCGGAAATGAAGTCGAAGCTCGAGAACGACGTTAAGGCCTATGCCGACACTTTCAGTCAGTGGATCGAGGCAAGCGATAGTGCCAATCCACTGCGCGCGCTTATCGATATCGACAGCCAGAACATGTTGCCGCGGGCTGACGCCATCATCGCGTCCGCCAACGAAACCGCACAACGTGCGGCTGAAGTGTTGAAAACATCGCAATCCCACACACGCAACGGCATCATTGCGGTGGGCATTGCCATGGTCGCGCTCGGTCTGGGTTTCAGCTGGTTGATCGGTCGCAGCATTACGCGCCCGCTCAATGGTCTTGCCGGCGTTATGAAACGCCTTGCCGATGGCGACACGAGTGCGCGCATACCCGCAACGCAGGCGCGCGATCAGATCGGTGAAATGGCGCGAACAGTCATTGTGTTCCGCGATAGCATGATTGAGCGCGAACACCTGGCGCAAACGCAAGCCGAGGCGAGTCGCGCGCGCGAACTGCGAAGCGACATGATCACCTCGACCATTTCGCAGTTCAAACATTCGGTCGAAAGCGCGTTGGACCAGTTGCGCTCTGCATCGATGAAATTGGAGAAGAGTTCGACCGACCTCAGCAAGGCCGCCGACACTGTCTCATCGGAATCCGATACGGCAAAAAGCCGCGTGACCGCCGCGTCCGAAAACGTCACCGCGGCGGCAAGCTCAATCGAGGAGCTGGCGGCTTCGATCGGCGAGATCTCCGCGCAGGCGGCAAAATCGACGGATGTCGCCGGCCGCGCCGTTTCGGAGGCGCAGCGTACGGTCACAACCATGTCTGAACTTGGCACTGCGGCGACGCGCATCGGTGAAGTCGTGGGGTTGATTCAGGCGATCGCCGGACAGACCAATCTGCTTGCGCTCAATGCCACCATTGAAGCGGCGCGCGCCGGCGATTCCGGCAAAGGTTTCGCGGTTGTGGCCGCCGAGGTGAAGTCTCTTGCCGCGCAGACGGCCAAGGCGACTGAAGAAATCGCTGATCAAATCGGATCCATTCAGTCCGCGGCAGCGGATGCATCGCAGGCAATCGGACAAGTCGACGCCATCATCCGAGAAATGTCTTCAATTGCCACAACGGTCGCGGCGACGGTTGATCAGCAAAACTCGGCGGTGGCCTCGATCGCTGAAGGTGTCAGCCGCGCCTCAGGCGAAGCTCGCGTCGGGGCGGAAGCCATGAGCCGCGTCACCGGCGTTGCCACAGATGCCCGCTCCACCGCATCAGGAGTTAAGGACCTGGCCGATTCGGTCGCGCTTGAGGCCGAGGGACTGGAAGCACGGGTCCGCCAATTCCTGAGTAATGTACACGCGGCCTAGTTCCTCCTGCCCAAAACGGCCTTGCAAAGCCTCCGGCAATGGCCAATCTGAAAGGCTACCGCCTTCGGAGACCTAATTTTGCGCCTTCTTTTGCGGTCACTCACGATTTCAGCCGACGCATTTCGGCATTTCATTGCCGATGACGGCTGGGCAATCGCCAGCCACATTGCGCTATCGACGCTGATGGCGCTCTTTCCGTTCCTCATCGTAGTGACGGCGCTTGCCGGATTCTTCTTCGGCTCGAAAGAGCTGGCCGACGAGGCCGCGCGCATTTTGCTTGAAGCTTGGCCGAAAGAAGTGGCGGCGCCGATCGCTTTCGACATTACCGGGGTACTTACATCGACACGCGGCGACGTACTCACGCTCGGTGTCATGTTCGCGCTCTATTTCGCTTCAAGCGGCGTGGAGAGTCTGCGTATCGGGCTTAACCGCGCCTACGACATCAAGGAACAGCGCGCCTGGTGGCTGCTGCGGCTTGAGTCGATCGTTTATGTCATCATCGGCGCGGTGGCCATTCTGGCGTTTTCTTTCCTGGTCGTGTTTGCACCGCTGATCCTGGCAAAGCTGGTGCACTATGTGCCTGCGCTCGAGCAATTCGGCGACCTGATCACGCTGGCGCGCTATACCGTTGCGGCGACCGTTCTCATCGTCGCCCTGACGATCGTGCATCTGTGGCTGCCGGCCGGGCGGCGCTCGTTCAACGAGATTGCACCGGGCATCGTCGCCACGCTCGTGTTGTGGCTGATCAGCGGCGCGATTTTCGGGCGCTATCTTGCCAGCTTCGCCTTTGCCTATGTTTCGATGTACGCCGGTCTCGCGTCAGCGATGATCGCGCTGGTTTTTCTTTACGTCTGCGCGTCGATTTTTATCTATGGCGGCGAATTGAATTCAAGGATCGCCAGGGCCCGAAGAGGCTAGCTCACTGACGCTTCCTGCGCGTCCTCGAAGTTCTTCAATCCCATGCGTGGCGCATTCACCATGACCGCCATGTTGCCGGGCGGATGTTCGTTTTTCCACATTTTCATGTGCGCGAGGGGGATTTTGTCCCACGTAAAAACCTCGCTCATGCAGGGATCGATACGTTGCTCGAGCACAAAACGATTGGCGGATGAGGCCTGCTTGAGATGCGCAAAGTGCGAGCCCTGAATACGCTTCTGCCGCATCCAGACGTAACGCGCATCGAAGGTAAGATTGTATCCGGTCGTTCCAGCGCAGAACACGACCATCCCGCCACGCTTCACCACCAGACAGGAAACCGGAAACGTCTGTTCACCGGGGTGCTCGAACACAATGTCGACGTCTTTTTTTCCGGTGATGTCCCAAATCGCCTTGCCGAAGCGCCGCGCTTCCTTGGTCCACTCATTGAACTCCGGCGAATTCACCGCCGGCATCTGTCCCCAGCACTTGAAGTCTTTCCGGTTGACCACGCCCTTGGCGCCGAGGTTGAGAGCGTATTCGGCTTTCGAGGCGTCGGACACGACCGCGATCGCATTCGCGCCGGAAGCGGCGACAAGTTGCACGCCGAAAACCCCGAGGCCGCCCGAGCCTCCCCATATCAACACGTTGTCACCAGGTTTCAGGGTGTGCGGCGGATGGCCGAACAGCATGCGGTAGGCCGTCGCCAGCGTCAGCGTGTAGCAGGCCGATTCTTCCCAGGAGAGATGGCCGGCTTTGGGCATGAGCTGCCGCGACTGCACGCGGCAGAACTGCGCGAATGAACCGTCAGGCGTCTCGTAACCCCAGATGCGCTGTGACGGCGACAACAGGGGATCGCCCCCGTTGCAGTCTTCGTCATCTCCGTCGTCCTGATTGCAGTGGACGATAACTTCGTCGCCAACTTTCCAGCGCTTCACCTTCGCCCCGACCGCCCAAACGACCCCGGAAGCGTCGGAGCCGGCGATGTGGAACGGATGCTTGTGGCCGTCGAGCGGCGATATCGGTACGCCCAATCCGGCCCAGATGCCGTTGTAGTTGACCCCGCCGGCCATCACGTAGACGAGCACCTCGTCATCGCCGATTGGCCAAGTCGGCACCACCTCGAGCTGAAATGACTGATCGGGCGGGCCATGCCGCTCCTTGCGGATCACCCAGGCGTGCATTTTTTCCGGCACGTGGCCGAGCGGCGGGATCTCGCCGATGCCATAGAGATCCTTGAGTGGCGCGACACTCCTTGCTTTTGCGACAGCCGGCATCGAACTTTCTCCCTGCCCTGACAACAGTTTGGCGCAAATTATGTTGCATCGCAATATTCGCTTGTGGCGGGATTGAAAACGTCGCCTGGTCAGGACGTTACACGCTGCCCCAACTCGCTACGAACCTATCCGCCGGCCGACTCTTAAGGGAATTGCAATGCGAGCCGGCCTAGCGTGCCGCCCATCACGCCAGGGTACGGAATGTCGGAACAGATCCTTCGCCGAGCCGGACGAACAATGGACCTGCAGGCCACGATGCCGTGGCTTGTGATGGTCGGAGTGTATGTCCTGCTGATCGCGCTTGGCCCGCGACTGCTCAACGACCCCGACACTTACTCGCACATTGCTCTCGGCCGCTGGATTCTCGAACACCACACGGTGCCGACGACTGATCCGCTCTCGGCGACGCTGCGGGGAACGGATTGGATTGCATTCGAGTGGCTGTCGCAAGTCGCTTATGCGCTCACGTATGCCGCCGCAGGCTGGAATGGCGTCGTGGCGCTCGCTGCTGTTGCGGTCGCTGGCGCGCTTGCTCTGCTCACGCGATTTCTGCTCCGGGAACTGCAACCGAACGCCGTCCTTGCCGCCGTACTCTGCGCGTTGCTGCTGACTGCGCCGCATATTCTGGCGCGGCCACACGTTTTGGCGCTTCCCATCGTCGTGACCTGGATCGGGCTCCTCATACGCGCCGTCGACACGCGTAGCCCGCCGCCCTGGCTCTTGCTTCCGCTGATGACATTATGGGCGAACCTGCACGGCAGCTTCACATTCGGTCTTGCGATGACCGCACTGATCGCCTGCGATGCGCTCTGGCGCGCGCCACGCGCAAAACGCCTGAACGTCATCCAGCAATGGGGAACGTTCGGAATCCTTGCCTTCGTCGCCGCCTGCCTCAACCCATACGGTCCCGAAATGATTCTGGTGACGTTCCGGACCGTCGCTCTGGGTTCGGCCCTGACAACCATCACCGAATGGCGATCGCAAGACTTCACACACGTCGGCAATTTCGAAGTCATCATGCTTGGCGCTTTCGGTCTCGCGCTATATCGCGGCGTGACGCTACCATTGCCGAGAATTGCGATGCTGCTCGGCGTGCTGCATCTGAGCCTCTCGCAAATACGGCATGCAGACCTGCTCGGAATGCTGGCGCCACTATTTCTGGCGCGGCCGCTCGCAGAGCAATTCTCTGTGCTGGCTGCCAGCCGCACGCGTGCAATAGTACACGGCACGCCGTGGCCGATGACCGCAGCAACCATGCTGCTGCTTGCCGGCATCACCGGCGTGGCAACGCTACGAAACGACCTGAAGCCTTCGGTGAAAAATACCCCGGCCAGCGCGCTTCGTGCGCTTGATGTTGCCAAAACATCCGGCCCTATTCTCAACGACTACAATTTCGGCGGTTATCTGGATTTTGTCGGCGTCCCGCCATTCATCGACGGCCGCTCCGAACTTTACGGTCAGGCCTTTATACTGCGCTACGACGGGGCATTGAACCTGCACAGTGTTCCGGATTTTTTGCGGCTGCTCGATGAATATCGTTTCGGCGCGACACTCCTTGCGCCATCGACTCCGGCTGTCGCACTGCTCGACCGGCTACCGGAATGGCAACGAATTTACGCCGATGACCTCGCGGTCGTGCACGTCCGGCGAACAAACAAGCCCCCGGCCCGCAAAAACTAACTACCGCGGATGGCAGTCGACGCGGCAACGGGATTGGTATTCAATCCTCCGTTGCGCGGCCGCCACCGGGAGCGAGCCGCAATTCGGGGAGTGACGCCATGACATTGGAAGCCTTGATTATCATACTCATCATTGGCGCGGTTGCCGGCTGGCTCGCAGGAATGATCGTGAAAGGCGTGGGTTTTGGCCTGATCGGCAATATCATTGTCGGTATCGTTGGCGCTTTCATCGCGAGCTGGATCCTTCCCTACCTCAACATCTTTATCGGCGGTGGTGTTATCGCTTCGATCATCAATGCCACCATCGGCGCCGTGCTCCTTTTGGTCATCATTGGCCTGGTGAAGCGCGCTTAAGCCCTTCGCTGCCGGATTAACCGTATGCGGAATGGCCGGCTGGATCAGACCAGCCGGAGGCCACCGGATGTTGCATTGCAACAAACGGTGGTCCAAACTGCCGCGTCAGGCGACAGATGCGCGACAAACCTCAACGCGATAAGCCGTGGATTTTCCGGACTTACGCCGGACATTCGACGGCGGCGGATTCCAATTCGCTTTACCGCAAGAACCTTGCGAAAGGTCAGACCGGCCTTTCGGTAGCCTTCGATCTGCCGACCCAGACTGGCTACGATTCCGATCACGTGCTGGCTAAAGGCGAAGTCGGCAAAGTCGGCGTGCCGATTTGCCACCTGGGCGACATGCGGGCGTTGTTCGAGGGTATCCCGCTTGAATCCATGAATACGTCGATGACCATCAACGCCACTGCTGCGTGGCTGATGGCGCTTTACATCGCGGTTGCCGACGAGCAGGGCGCGCCGCGCCGGTCGCTGCAGGGAACAATCCAGAACGACATCATCAAGGAATATCTGTCGCGCGGCACCTATGTGTTTCCGCCGGCGCCTTCGATGCGCCTGATCAAGGACGTGATCCTGTTCACGACCAAAGAAATTCCGAAATGGAATCCGATCAACGTCTGCTCGTATCACTTGCAGGAAGCGGGTGCGACACCGATTCAGGAGCTTGCTTTCGCGCTCGCCACGGCGATTGCCGTGCTCGACACGGTGCGCGCATCGGGTGATGTCGCGCCGGCCAAATTCGGAGAAATCGTCGGCCGCATTTCATTCTTCGTCAACGCCGGCCTGCGCTTCGTCACTGAACTGTGCAAGATGCGGGCTTTCACCGAATTGTGGGACGAAATTACCCGCGAGCGATATGGAATCACCGACTCCAAGCAACGATTGTTTCGCTACGGGGTGCAGGTAAATTCGCTCGGATTGACCGAACAGCAGCCCGAAAACAACGTCGCGCGCATTCTGATCGAGATGCTGGCCGTTACTTTGTCAAAAGGCGCACGTGCCCGCGCGGTACAGCTGCCGACATGGAATGAGGCACTGGGCCTGCCGCGGCCCTGGGATCAGCAATGGTCCCTGCGCATGCAGCAGATTCTCGCCTATGAAACGGATCTGCTGGACTACGGCGATATCTTCGATGGCTCAGGGGAGATTGCGCGCAAAGTTGATGATCTCAAGCGGCAAACCAGGGAAGAACTCAAGCGCATCGAAGAGATGGGCGGCGCCGTCGCGGCCGTCGACACCGGCTACATGAAGCAGCAGCTGGTCGAGTCGAACACGGCGCGGCTGGAAGCGATCGAACGCGGCGAACAGATCGTCGTCGGCGTCAACAAGTACCTCGAAAGCGAACCTTCGCCGTTAGCGGCTGCAGCCGACGCGATTCTCACGGTATCGACGGATGCCGAACGCGATCAGATCGAACGATTGAAGGCCTGGCGAGCCAGCCGCGATGATGCGGCGTTGGCTGCCGCGCTGAAAGAGCTCAAACGCGCCGCCACCAGCGGCGGCAACATCATGCCGGCCTCGATCGCATGCGCGAAGGCCGGTGTCACGACGGGCGAATGGGGTTGGACCTTGCGCGAAGCCTTCGGCGAATACCGCGCGCCGACCGGTGTTGGCCGCGCCATGCGCAACGACGTGACCGGCCTAGACGACATACGCGCCGACGTTGATCGCGTTTCACGCAAGCTTGGCAGGCGCCTGACTTTTCTGGTTGGCAAACCCGGGCTCGATGGCCACTCCAACGGCGCGGAGCAGATTGCAGTGCGCGCACGCGACGCGGGGATGCAGGTGGTCTACGAAGGCATTCGTCTGACGCCGAAAGAGATTGTCGATGCCGCGCGCAAGCAGAAAGCACACGTTGTCGGATTGTCGGTTCTTTCAGGCAGCCATCTGCCGCTCGTTGAAGATGTTGTCGACCGCATGAAAGAAGCCGGTCTCGATGTGCCCGTGGTGGTCGGCGGTATTATTCCGCCCGAGGACGCGGCAGAATTGGAAAAAGCTGGCGTTGCCGCGGTCTACACCCCCAAGGATTTTGAATTGAATCGCATCATGTCGGACGTCGTGCGCATCGTCGAACGGGCAAACGGCGCCAACAATGTTTGATATTTAGCTGGTGAAGCTCGCCAGAGCTTGCGCGAGCTTGCCCGGACTGACCGGTTTCACGAAGTATAAATTCATCCCCGCCGCGCGAGCCGCAGGCTCATCGCCGCGCTCGCTGTGCCCGGATATGCCGATCACCGGGACTTTCCCCGCCGCGCCCGGCAAAGCGCGGATACGGCGCGTTGCCTCGAGGCCATCGAGACCGGGCAGCGTGAGATCCATCAGGACGGCATCGTAACCGCCGCCTGCAACCGCCTCGACAGCGGCGCCTCCGGTCTCGACGAAGTCCACCCGGTGTCCGAGTTCGCGCAAAATCGTGTTCATCACGACGCGGCCGTAAGGGTTGTCCTCGGCGCACAGGATCGACAATGGCCGAGCCGACGCGGGCCGCGCATTCGTCCGCGTTTGTGCAGGATGACCTGTCACACGTTCAACAAGCACGGACAAACGAAACGTCGAACCGGCGCCTTTCTTGCTTCTGACGGTGAGATCGCCCCCCATTGCCTGAGCAAGACGCTTGACGAAGGAAAGGCCAAGCCCCGCGCCGCCGTAACGCCGGGAGATTTCGGCGCTCGCCTGCGCGAACGGGCGAAACAGCCGTTTCGATTCAGCGGCGCTTATTCCGATCCCGTTATCGACAACGGTGAAGATCAATCGGATGCGTTTGCGCGCAGCCTGTTCGGCGGCGGCGGTCAACGTAACCGTTCCTTCCTCGGTAAATTTCACCGCGTTGTCGACAAGGTTTTCGAGCGCGGCGCGCAGCCGCAAAGCATCGCCAGCCACCAGGGCGGGCAAATCAACCGCGACCCTGGTCTGTGTATTCACAGCTTTACTACTGGCGCGCGCAGCAAGCCCGGCGCCCACCGCCTCCGCCAGCAATCGCGGCGAAAATGGTTCGTGGCGCAGCACAAGACCTTCCGCGCCGGCCTTGGCTGCATCGACGATCAAGGTCGCAAGCGCCGCCAGATGATCGGCGCCACTCTTGAGCGCGTTTGCCCATTCACGCTCGCGTGCGCCCAGATCCGATGACGCAAGCAATTCGGCGAGCGCAACTAGCCCGGTGAGTGGCGTGCGAATGTCGTGGGCAATGCCGGCCAGTGCTGCCTCGACCGCGCGCGCCGAGGGCGCCTTGCGCGGCACTTTCCGCCCGCGCGCCTTCCTCCTGGCCTTTCGCTTCTTCATTTCCCAAACCCCGGCCGGACAATGCCATGGAAGCCGAGCTCAATCGAGCCCGACTAGGCGGCGGATATCCGTTGGTAATTTTCCGCGCGCGCGAAGCTCACGCAAGCCGGTGGACTGCGTCGATTTTGAGAGTTTGCGGCCGTCGCCATCGAGCACGAGGCGATGATGATGGTAACGCGGCTGCGGCAATTCGAGCAGCGCCTGCAGCAGCCGGTGCACTGCGGTCGCATGGAAAAGATCCTGCCCGCGGACCACGTCGGTCACCTGCTGTGTTGCGTCGTCGACTACGACGGACAGGTGATAGCTCGTCGGTGTCTCCTTGCGCGCAAGAATCAGGTCGCCCCAAATGGCAGGATCAGCCGCAATCGTGCCACTCTCGCCGGCCGGTCCGGAGCCGGCCTCCGTCCAGGTTAGATTCTTAGCGCGCGCCAGCGCAGCCGGCATATCAAGCCGCAAAGCATAAGGTTCACCGGAATCGATGCGCCGTCGCTGTTCCGCGGCCGGCAGGTTCTTTGCGCTCCCAGGGTAGAGAGGCACCCCATCGGGATCGCGCGGCCAACGCCCGCGTGCGTCGCGCTCGGCCACAAGACGGGTGATTTCCGCACGGCTTTCAAAGCTTGGATAGATCAGACCCATCGTCTCGAGCCGCGCGAGGGCACCGCGGTACTTGTCGTAGTTTTCAGATTGACGAAGCACCGGCTCCTCCCAGCGAATTCCGAGCCACGACAGATCGTCATAGATGGCTGTTTCGTATTCGGGGCGGCAACGGGAGGCATCGATATCCTCGATGCGCAGCAAAAGTTTTCCACCGGCCCCGCGCGCCATGTCGGCATTGAGCAGCGCCGACAATGCATGACCGAGATGGAGATAGCCGTTCGGCGAAGGCGCGAAGCGGAAAACGGGTGGCATGGTCGTTATATCTCAGTTTCCGCTCATTCCCGCGTAAGCGGGAATCCAGTCAAGCGCTTTAAATGGGTCCCCGCTTTCGCGGGGACGAGCGGCATAATACTAAGGAGACCATGACCCACTTTCTGCATACCGACGCCGACTTACAGGCCGGTCTGGCGCAATTGCTGACCGTCGATCCTCGCTTACAGCCCGTCGCGGAGAAAGCAGGCAGCTTCAGCCTGCGGCGGCGCGAGGCGGGCTTTCCTGGTCTATGTGCGATCGTGTGCGGCCAGCAGCTTTCGACGGCGGCCGCCGCTACCATTCGCGACCGGCTGTTTGCGGCGTTCGATCCGTTTCATCATGACACCGTGCGGCGCGCCCGCACCGATAAGCTCAAGCGCCTCGGACTCTCCGCGCCCAAGATCAAATCGATTAGAGAAATCGGCAAGGCCGTTGCCAAGGGCCGCATCGATCTTACCGCGGTCGGCGATATGGATGCAGACAAGGCGCACGCCGCGCTGACCGCACTGCACGGCATCGGGCCATGGAGCGCAGACATCTATCTTTTGTTCTGTCTTGGCCATTCCGATGCGTTTCCGGCCGGTGATCTCGCCGTGCAGGAATCGGCGCGTATCGCTTTCGGCCTCCGAAAACGACCCGACGTGAAGGCTCTCACCAAGATGGCGGAGGCCTGGCGTCCGTGGCGCGGCGTGGCGGCGCATCTTCTCTGGGCTTACTATCACGCGGTAAAGAAACGTGATGTGGTGCCGGTTCAGCCAGACAACCGGCCAAAAAAGCCGGCCGGCAAGAGAACGACGAAAAGGAAAGCGAAGAATGGCTGAACTCGACGGCCCGCGGCTCGAGCCGCGTTCACGCCACGCCCGTCAGCTGGTTGTTTTCCTGCATGGCTATGGCGCGGATGGCAACGACCTGATCGAGATCGGTCGTGCGTGGCAAGGATTACTTCCTGATGCTGCTTTCGTTTCACCGCATGCGCCGCGCCCATGCGGTCAGGCACCCGTCGGCCGCGAGTGGTTTCCGCTCACGTTCCGTAACCCGGAAGAGCGTTGGACCGGGGTCAACCAGGCGGCGCCAATTCTCGAAAACTTTCTCGATGCGGAACTCAAGCGGCGCAATCTTCCGCCAGCGGCGCTGGCGCTCGTGGGTTTCAGTCAAGGTACGATGATGGCGCTCCACGTCGGGCTGCGCCGCGCGATCGCGCCCGCGGGAATCGTCGGCTACTCCGGCATGCTGGTGACGCCCGAAACGGATGACGTGCAAGCGTTCGCCGCCGAGATTCGCAGCCAGCCTCCGGTCCTGCTCATTCACGGCGACGCCGATCAGCTCATCCCTGTGCAGGCGCTGTTTCTTGCCGCGCAAGGGCTGGCCGCATTGGAGATCCCGGCGGAATGGCACATCTCGGCTGGAATCGGCCACGGCATTGATCAGGAAGGCCTGCGTCAGGGCGGCGAATTCCTCGCCCGGTGCTTTGCCCGCCGCAAATAGCAGGTTTGCGGGTAACTCCCCGTCCCGGCTTCACAATCCTGTCACGCTGCCCTATTACTAGCCCGTTAGCTGCGTGGCGGCAGCATTCCAAGGAGGTGGAGGAGCGTCGCTTGAACGTGCACGTTTCGCCCGGTGGCTTTCCTGCTTTGGTGCTCAACGCGGATTTTCGGCCGCTGAGCTATTACCCGCTTTCGCTGTGGTCCTGGCAGGACGCGATCAAGGCGGTTTTCCTCGAACGCGTGAACATCGTCGCCAACTACGACCGCGCCGTACACAGCCCATCCTTCGAAATGAAGCTGCCCAGCGTGGTCTCACTGAAGACCTTCGTGAAGCCTTCGACGCATCCGGCCTTCACCCGATTCAACGTGTTCCTGCGTGACCGTTTCTCCTGCCAGTATTGCGGCGAGCGCGACGACCTCACCTTCGATCATCTGCTGCCGCGATCGCGCGGCGGGCATACCACCTGGAACAACGTGGTAGCCGCCTGCTCGCCCTGCAATCTGCGCAAGGGCAATCTGACGCCCAACGAAGCCAAAATGTGGCCGTCTCAGATGCCGTTCCAGCCGACCGTGCATCATCTGCACCGAAACGGCCGGCTCTTCCCGCCCAACTACCTGCACGAAAGCTGGCTCGACTATCTCTATTGGGATACCGAGCTGGAGCCGTAAGGTATTACGCCTGCTTCCACATTGGAGTTCGTCATGATCAGCAGGCTGCTTTCTCGTCGCAGCGCGTGGGCGGTACTGTTCGCGATAGCCGTCCAGTGCATTGCAGGAGCAGCAGCAGCCCAGACGGCGCCGACACAAAATGCGCCGACTTCTGCCGGGCCTCCTGACCCGCAGCTCATCGAGGATCTCGTCGCAGCCAGCCGCATCCTCGCCGATCAAGGCCTGCTTGATGGCTGGGGGCATGTTTCGGTCCGGCACAATCGCGACCCGAACCGATACCTCATGTCACGCGGGCTCGCGGCCAATCTCGTCACGGCAAAGGACATTATCGAATTCGATCTCGACAGCCGGCCGGTTGATACGCACGGCCTGCCGATGTCGGCGCTGTTCACGGAGCGTTACATCCACGGCGAAATCTACAAGGCGCGCCCCGACGTGATCGCCGTCGTGCACACGCACGCGTCATCTTTGATTCCCTTCGGCGTCACCAAGGTGCCGTTGCAGCCGATGTACCATCGCTCGGCCTTCATCAGTTTTGGCGTTCCGGTTTTTGAAATCCGCGAGCGGGCCGGCATGACCGACATGCTGATCCGCAATGCAACGCTTGGCCGTAATCTTGCCGAGGCGGTTGGCAATCACCCTGCCGCGCTGATGCGGGGTCACGGCGCCGTCATAGTTGGCCCTTCGCTGCCGCGCGTCGTTGGCCGTACTATTTTCCTCGCGCTCAACGCGACCCTGCAGGCCGAAGCCATGCGCATGGGTGCACCGATCACCTATATGGACCCGGAAGAGGCGCGCAAAATCGAGGAGCGCGAGGGCCACGGGCTCGCCCGCACCTGGGAAGGGTGGAAGAAAAAGGTGATGGACAAGCCTTAGAGAGCGGCCATGGCGCTGGAGCTTCGACCGAACTGCGAATTTTGCGACGTCGACTTGCCGCCCAATTCCACGCAGGCGCGCATTTGCTCATATGAGTGCACGTTTTGCGCCGATTGCGTCGAAAACAAACTGCACAATGTCTGTCCAAATTGCGGAGGAGGTTTCGTCCCTCGCCCCATCCGTCCCGCGGCTGAATGGCGACCGGGCCTGTCGGTCGCCAAGCGGCCGCCATCAACTAAGCGGGTGCACCTGTCCTACAGCCTCGACGACATCGCCAAACATTCAGCCCGCATCAAGGACGTACCGCCCGAGAAAAGATGATGGTCGTGATCAGCCACCGGGCAGCATTCGCTGCAAGACACGGTCGCGGCGAATGAAATAATGATAAAACCCGCCCGCAATGTGCAGGCCGATTAGCGTCAGCATCAGGTAATAGGCGAGCCAGGTGTGAATGTCGCCGGTCCAGCCCCAGCCGGGCGCCCGGGTGCCGATCAGTTTCGGCAATTCCACGCCGAACATCACAATCGGCATGCCGCGGTAAGAGGCGTTGATCCAGCCCAGAATCGGCAAGACCACCAGGAGCAAATACAGCAACCAATGGATGACTCGTGCACTTTGCACTTGCCACGGTGGCACGCCATCAAGCGGCGCCGGCTCCGCGTGGGTCGCACGCCAGGCGAGGCGCACTAGCGCAACCGCAAGAATGATGATGCCGAAAGTAAAATGCAGGCTGATCAGGGTCGTCACTGGCGTGTTGCGGCCAATGTGCGGCATGGTCAGCGCGAAAATGAATTGGGCGATGATCAGCGCTCCAATCAGCCAGTGCAGAACCTTTGCTGTCGTTGTGTAAGCTGAAGCGGTGGCCATGCGGTCTTTCGAGCCTTGTACTGGGACAAACAGCACCTACATACAGTCCAGCGATGACGTCGAGCCGCTCGCTCCGTCATCGAGCGGCCACGAATATGTAATGGGCGACGCCGGATGTACGCACGCCTTAGCATTTCGTGGTCGTCAGATTTTTGGCCTCAGGCCGGCGTCTTCAGGCGTTCCTTATCGTAGCCGGCCACCCGCTTGTAGCTCTCGGACAAAGCCATGAGCTCCTCGCGGCTGATCACGTCCTCAATATTCTTGAATGGCTTGTCGCCGGTACGCCTGTAAACCTCATGCAAGATAGCATCCGGCGGCGCTTTTCGGTTCGCCAGCACCACTTCGCTGGTGGCCGGCAGGCGCTTGGCTTCGTACGCTTTGAGAGCAGCTACCGGATCGGCATTTACCAATAGTGCGTCAGTCAGCGTCCGACAGTCGAGAATCGCCTGCGCCGCTCCATTGGCGCCGCGTGGATACATCGGATGCGCCGCATCGCCCAAAAGCGTCAGCCGCCCGAAGCTCCAGCGGGGCAACGGATCCTGGTCGACCATAGGGTATTCGAGAATCGCGTCCGAGCTGCGGATGAACTCCGGTACATCGAGCCAGTCAAAATGCCAGTCGGCCATGGCCGGCAGAAAATCTTCCAGATGGCCGCGCCGATTCCAGTCGCGCGCCTGATATTGCGGCGTCTCGATATCACACACCCAGTTCACAAGCTGGCGGCCTTCGGCGTCGACGTTATTTCGGATCGGATAGATCAACAGCTTTGCCGGGTGGTGCCAGCCGATGCGGATCATGCTGGCGCCGGAAAGAAATGGCTTCCAGCGCGTGACGCCGCGCCACATGTTGATGCCGGAATATTTCGGTGGCCCCTCGTTCGGAAAAAGCTGCTTGCGCAATACGGAATGGATGCCTTCCGCGCTGATCACGACACCGCCGCGCTGCGACGGCAGCGGCTTGCCGTTGATGTCTTCAAAATGCGCTATCGCTTCCGGCCCATCGGGATCCACGCGCGTGCAGCGCCAGCCGGTAATAATCTTGTCGGCGCCGGCGCGCTCAACGAATGCATCAAGCAGAACCATCTGCAGATCGCCTCGGTGAATCGAGAATTGCGGCACGTCATAGCCGGCAAATCGCCCGGCGGGCTCGCTGTAGATGAACTGGCCGAAACGGTTGTAGAAGCAATACTCGCGCGTGGTGACCGCGACCTTTGCCAGCGCGGCCTCAAGGCCGAGCGCGCACAGTTCGCGCGAGGCATGCGGCAGGATGTTGATGCCGACGCCGACTGCCTTGAGTTCGGGAGCCGCTTCGAAAACACGGCAAGCGATGCCAGCGCGATGGAGCATAAGCCCCAGCGTCAGTCCGCCGATGCCACCGCCGATAATCAGAACTTCCATGATGACCAACCTTTGCAAGGCATTTTAATAGGAATTCTTTTTGCGCGCGAGCGAAGCCTTCGTGCCCCAGGCGGCAACTGTCGCCAGAAACAACGAGATCAGTACGTCATAGCCCGCGAGCGAGATCCCGAGAAAGCGCCAGGCTGCTTCATCGCAGCGCACGATCCTGATGTCCTGGAGACGGTTCAACAGGTTGCCGGCCGAGCCAAAACCGGTGATCGGCCCCGAACAATCAGTCGGCCCAGGCCACCATTTCCATTCGACGCCTGCATGATAGGCGGAGAGCCCGGTATTCCACAGCATAGCGAGGGTGATTACTGCAAAACCCGCAATCAAGACTTTGCTCGATGCGCCATGATTGACCCCGAGCCACAGCAAGGCAGCGAGCGGAACGCTGACGTAAAAGGCATCGCGCTGCTCAAGACACAGCGGGCACGGCGGATAGCCGAGGACATATTGGAAAAAGAAAAAGCCACAGATTGTGAGCAGACCAACGACCGCGATAATTGCCGCTGCGGCAAGGAGTGGGTCACGGCGAAGCAGCATGACGTAGTCGTTCATTGTGCGCGTGTCGATTGGTGGTGCCGGTGGTCGGGGTCGAACCGACACTCCTTTTGGGAACACGATTTTGAGTCGTGCGCGTCTGCCAATTCCGCCACACCGGCTGAAGGCTTAAGCTATAGCGTCAAGTTGCTGTGCAGCCAAACAAAAAGGCGGGTATTGCTTTAGCCCATAACTTCGTGGTGTGAGCGCAAGCCACGCCGTAAGATTGTGCGAAAATATAGCCTTTCAAGGAGCTCCGAGATGAATGAAGAAGCCCTCAATATGTCGCTGCGCAAATTCCTCAAGATCGTGGGCGTCACATCCCAGCAGGAAATCGAGAAAGCAATCCGCGCGGCCGTGGCCAACGGCAAACTGAAGGGAAACGAGACCATTCAGGCGCAGATGGTGCTCACCATCGGCAAAGTTGGCCTCACTCACAAAGTCGACGGCGAGATCGAGCTCGGCTGACCGCCGCTCAAAGTCCGGCCCTCGCTTTTTGGTAGTACGACAGATCGAGGTATTTCTCCGGCGACGCCGGCGAGCCGCCCTCGAATTGCGCGCGCAGCTTGAGCACGTTTTTTACGCCGTCCAGATCGATCGCGCCATCGCGATTGAATTCGTTTTTCGTGGCGTCGTACGATAACGTCGCGATGTCCTCCGGTAGCTTGAGACGCTCTGCCAGCAAGCCGACCGCTTCGGCCTTGTTCTTCGGATCAAAGGCCCAGCGCAATCCTTCGACATAAGCTTCCAGATATTTCACCAGGGTGTCGGCATTTGCCTTGCCCCATGCACGCAGGACGAAGACGCTCGTGCCTTGATAGGTGCCGAGCGCCGCAGCGGCCGTTCCCATGTCCTTCAGGCCCGCCTTGTCGGCGCGAACCGAAAACGGCGGATTCATCATGGCCGCAACGATCGTCTTGTCCTTGGTCATCGCTTCCAGACGCGATGCCGTGCCCCCGATCGGCTTGACCTCGTAGTCGCCTTTGTTAAGTCCCTTTTGCCGCAACATTTCGTAGAGCTGAAAAGCATACGCGGTATTCACGGCATCTACCCCGACGGTCTTGCCCTTTATGTCGGCAAGCGACTTTATCTCCGGCTGTACGATGAGATGATTGAAACTATTGTCGCCGCCGGACACTACCGCGATATCGACATTGGCCTTGTCTTTAAGAGCGAAGGCATTGTCGACTGCCGAATGCGCGATCTGATAGCGCCCCCCGGCGAGCCCGTTCCGTAACTCGTCCGAGTTCGGCGTGAACTTGAGGTCGACCTTGAGACCGCGTTTGGCATAGAGCCCCTTCGCCTGCGCCGCGAACATCGGCAGATTTTGCACGCCGGGAAATACGATGACGGTGATATTGGCATCGTCGGCGCGGGCCATGCCAGACAAAGCAAATACCGCCGCAAACATTCCGCCGGCCAAACGTCCGATCTTCATGTCATCCTCCCGGCAGTTTCTTGTGGTCGATAAGCTATAACACCGGCTCCGCGCCGACATTCCGCCGGCCAAAGGCGGCCTCCATCTCGCGGCGTATCTTCACTGCGTTATCATGTGGATCGTAGGCAACGTCCGACCACTTAAGCGCGCCGCCTTCCGAAATGTTGTTCTTGAGCTTGACGTTGTGCGCAAGACCGAGCGGAAGCAGGCCCTGCTCAAGCGAAACCTCGGCCGGCGTCTGCTTGCCCCAGACACAGAAACCGCCCTCCCCGTCCAGCATTTCGCCGGCCTTCAAGTCGCGCTTGGCGGTGGCCACAACATCGGAACGAAAACCCGTTGGAGCACCGGTCGGTTCGTTGCGCAGCGCGGCGCTGGCGACCGAAATTCCGAGCTCCAGCCCGATCATATGAATCGGCCTGTAAAGCGCGGCGTATTTGCCGGTCTTGTCCGGCAGCATGGCGTATTCCTTGAAACACCGGCGTGCGTATTCGGTGTCGCCCTCAAACACAACGTAAGTGCCGAGCGCGAGATGGTGCGGCACGTCGCGCCCGTCGCGATAGACCGACGATGTAACTTCGGTCACGCCCGACTTCTCCAGCGTTCCGCCATCGCGTTTGGGTTTACAGATTTCCGCAAGCTCGAAACGCGTGGCCGGCGGAAAGCCGAGGCCGCCCGCTTGCGGCACCAGGCCGGTCGCATTGCAAACAGCGGTCATCTCGATGCCGGATTTCGTGCCGTCGACGAAGCTGTTGAACATTTTCGGATTGATCGATTTGCGATCGGAAATGTTCAGATACTTGTCGAGAATATCCCACACATTGTCGGGGTTGGATTTGTGATAGTGCGGCTCGTAGCGGGTTCCCTTGCCGGCGCAAACCACCTTGAAACCTGCAGCGCGCGCCCAATCGACGTGCTCGCAAATCAGCGCCGGCTGATCGCCCCAGGCCAGCGAGTAGACGACGCCCGCCGCTTTGGCGCGCCGCGCGAGCAACGGTCCCGCCACCGCATCGGCTTCGACATTCACCATGACAATATGCTTGCCATTCTTGATCGCGCTCAATGCGTGATGAATGCCAGCCCCGGGAATCCCGGTCGCTTCCACAGTAACTTCAATCCGTGGATCGGCGATCAGCATCTCCGCGCTGTCGGTGATGAACGTCGTTCGTTTCTTGTGTGCATCATCGAGGGAGCCGGCCGCATAAGTAGAATCAGGCCAGCCTGCGGTCTTGAGTTGGCCGCGCGCCCGCGCGACATCAAGATCGGCGACGCCAGCGAGATGTATGCCTTGTGTGAGCCTGGCCTGCGCCATGAACATCGTGCCAAACTTGCCGGCCCCGATCAGGCCGACCGTCACCGGCCGCCCGCTGATCTCGCGCTCGAGTAGTTTGCCGTGGAGGTTCATGCGCAAAACGGAAACACAGGCTCGGGGCCGGCACAAGCGCCTTAATAACCACCTGCGGCTATTGGCAGAAGGCGCGCGAGACGAAAGTCTCCATCTTGCACTCATCCCCGGTCGTGCGGCCCGACATATAGACCTTGGGCGGGCAAACTTCGGCCGTGGTCATGTCGAGGCTGCTGCCGGATTCGAAGCCTTTCGCCTTGCACATGACGTTGGCAGCCGCCACGCAGTCCGGCGCGCCGTTCACTGCCACCCGGCATTTCTCGTGCCCACTGACGGCGCGCGCGGCCGGAATTTTTGCTACCGCGCCCGCGGCATCCTTGGCGCCTTGCATCGTCGTCTTGGCAGCGTCGCTGGCAGCGCTGCCGAAGCCCTCGACCTGTTTGCGCGCGCCTTCAAATGACGAATTGACGTTTGCGCTGTGCTCTTTGAACCAGCGGCTGACAGATGCGAAAAAACCTTCGCTCTGCTGAGCCTTCTGACCCGGAGCCGTCGCGTCCTGCGCAGCGGCCAAAGCTGACGCCAGCATCAAGACGGTCGCGAATGCGCAGCTTCGCACCGCCGCCTTCCGGTAAAAGATTAAAGTCTGTCTTCCGCCCATAGCTGGCCAAAATGGCTGTCCGGCCGCTTCCTCTTCGCCGGATCAATTTCGAGCCGGGAGGTGGCAAAATTGAGGAACCCGGCCGGTCAGAACAAGTATAGCGCGGCCACGATGCCGACAACGATAACCACCGCGCCGAGCGTTACCCATAGCCCAAGACGCTTTTCAATAATATGACGTGCCTGATCCCCGTAGCGATGCAGCAAAAACGCCAATACGAAGAACCGGCCGCCGCGCGTGATGACCGAAAATAGGAAAAACAGCCCTAGATTGTAGCCCGCAAAGCCCGACGTGATGGTCACGATCTTGTAGGGAATTGGCGTAAGGCCCTTGAGAAGGATGATCCAGCCGCCCCATTGCGCATAGGCGTCGCGAAAGGCCTGCACCTTGTCGCCGTAGCCATAGAGCTGAACCAGCCAAGTGCCGACTGAGTCATAAAGGAGCGCACCGATGGCGTATCCGAGCAGGCCGCCCGCAACTGACGTCACCGTGCACCAGGCGGCCATCACATAGGCTCGCTGCGGGTACGCCAGCGCCATCGGGATCAGCATGATGTCGGGCGGCACGGGGAAGAATGAGCTTTCCGCGAACGACACGGCGCCCATGATCCACAAGGCGTACGGCTTGTGGGCTGCAGCGATGCACCAGTCATAAAGACGGCGCAGCAGGGAGCGCGGCTCGGTGGCCTCAACAGTCATGAACCCACTCGTGGGGAAAAATTGTGACGGATCAGCGGCGTTTGCGAATTCGTCTGGTTTCGAGCGCGACGACTTTACGCCGCGCCGCGCCGCGCACCAAATCCTTCGGCACTTTTTCGGCCAGCCCGAACATCAGCTCGCGCCTGCGCATTTCCGCCCAGACATCGTCAGGGCGAACGCCGGCGTGAACCCAGAGCACCACCAAATTATAAAGCAGATCGGCGCTTTCCTTGACCACCGCTTCCGGCTGGCCATGCATTGCGTCAATGACGACCTCGACCGCCTCTTCAGCGAGCTTCTTGGCCATCTTGGCACGGCCAGCGCGCAGAAGTTTGGCGGTTCGCGACTTCGACGGATCGGAGCCGCGAACGGCAACGACCGCTTCGTAAAGCCGGGCGACCGAATCAGTCATGCACTCCAGAATATCCGATCTCTGGGCCAAACCGGTTAACGCAGGTGCCACCTGGCGCTACGACGCGGTACTTGGCTAACGCCACGTTATTGACTGATTAACAGAGGAAATGGGTCCAAAAAGCAGCGTCCGGCCCGCTGCAACGCCGCATTGGCTCATTCTTCTTCCGAAAGCAGAGTCGCATTGCCGCCAGATGCGGCCGTATTCACCGTCACCACCTGCTCGATAACAAGACGATGCAGATAATTCGGCCCTCCCGCCTTCGGACCGGTCCCGGACAGGCCGCTGCCGCCAAACGGCTGTGATCCGACGACCGCTCCGATCATGTTGCGGTTCACGTAGACATTGCCGTTCGGCAATCGTGCAGCGATGTGCGCGATCATGGTCTCGATGCGTGAATGAATGCCGAGGGTCAACGCGGTGCCGTTAGCCAGAATGTCATCGAGCACTTGATCGACTTGGTCCGCATGCCAGCGCACAACGTGCAGCACGGGACCGAACACCTCTTCCTTGAGTTCGCGCGCGCTACCCAGTTCGACAATGGCTGGCGCGACGTAAGTGCCGCCACCTGGCGGCCTGGCGTCTGATTGAAACAACACGGCGCCGCGCGAGTTCATCGCGGCGATCCACCGGTTAAGCTTGTCTTTTGCCTCGGCGTCGATCACAGGACCGATATCGGTGGCCGGATTGCGCGGATCGCCAAGCGTGAGTTCGCGCGCCGCGCCCGCGACCATGGCCAAGACGCGGTCCGCTACATCACCTTGCACGCAAAGCAATCGCAGTGCGGAGCACCGCTGACCGGCCGAACGAAACGCGGACGTAACGACATCGTCAGTGACCTGTTCGGGCAACGCGGTGGCATCTACGATCATGGCGTTGATGCCTCCCGTCTCGGCAACCAGCGGCACGATCGGCCCATCTTTTGCCGCCAGGCCGCGATTGATGGCACGGCCGACTTCGGTCGAACCGGTAAACACGACGCCCGCGATACGACGATCGGCGACGAGGGCCTCGCCAACCTTGCCATCACCCGGAACCAGCTGCAGCGAGCCAACCGGTATCCCGGCCGTATGCAGCAGTCTTACCGCGGCAGCCGCGACAAGCGGAGTTTGTTCTGCCGGCTTCGCCAGGACACAATTTCCCGCAGCCAAGGTTGCGGCGATCTGGCCAATGAAGATAGCGAGTGGAAAATTCCATGGGCTGATGCAGACAAAGACGCCGCGCCCGCGGTACCGCAGTTCGTTGCTCTCGCCGGTCAGGCCCGGCAGGGCCTTGGGTATAAGTGAACGAAGCGCTTCGCTCGCGTAGTAACGGCAAAAATCAGCCGCTTCTCGCACCTCGGCGACGCAATCGTCGATCGTCTTGCCGCCCTCGGGTTGCAAAAGCGCGATCAGATGGCCGCGATTTTTCTCGATCAGATCGCCAGCGCGCATCAAAACCGCGGCACGCTCCGCCACCGCTGTCGCATTCCACGTGGGAAACGCAGACCGCGCCGTGGAAACCGCGGCATCGATAATCGCTGCATCGCTTTCCTGCACGCAGCCGATCGGACTACCGTCGATCGGCGATGTGAGTGCTCGCTCGCGGCCGGACACTGCGACGCCGTCGATCAAAGGGCTTGCCTGCGCCGTTTGCGGAGCGGACCGAATCTCTGCGAGCAGCGAGTCGAGCGCGGCGCGATCGCCAAACTCGACGCCGGCGGAATTGCGCCGAGCAGGGCCGAATAAATCGCGCGGCAGCCGGATGTGCGAATGCCGCGCATGCGATGGATCTGCTATCCAGCTCTGCGGGCGCCGGAGAATGGTTTCGACCGGCACGGACGGGTCGGCTGCAACAGAAACAAAGGAAGAGTTGGCGCCGTTCTCCAAAAGCCGGCGCACCAGATAGGCGAGCAAATCGGAATAGCCTCCGACCGGGGCATACACCCGGCAGATCAGATCCGGCAAATCCGTGAGCAGCGCGTCGTATAACGCTTCGCCCATGCCATGCAGGCGCTGGAATTCATAACCCTCCGTGCCTCTCGCATCTTCGATCACGCAGGTAACGGTCAAGGCGTTGTGGGTTGCGAACTGCGGATAGAGACGCGGTCGCGCAGCCAGCAGCTTGCGCGCGCAATCGAGATAACACAAATCGGTCATCGCCTTGCGCGTGAACACGGGATAGTCGGCAAGTCCGCGCTCCTGAGCGCGCTTGACCTCGGTGTCCCAATAAGCGCCCTTGACGAGACGGACCATGAGCCGGCGGTCGAGCGCCGCGGCGGCATCCGCTATCCAGTCGATCACGGCGCCGGCACGTTTCTGGTAGCCCTGCACCGCCATTCCAAAACCATCCCAGCCGGACAGCGACGAATCGCGCAGCGTCGCCGCGATCACATCGAGCGACAATTCCAGCCGGTCCGCCTCCTCCGCATCGACAGTGAAATTGAGCTCATGGGATTTCGCCAACCGCGCCAGCTCCAGCAGCTTCGGCGTGAGCTCGCGGAGCACGCGCTCACGCGACCGGGCTTCGTAGCGCGGATGCAAGGCCGACAATTTCACCGAGATGCCCGGGCGCTTCGGCAAAGTCTCGTTGCCCGCACTATTGCCAATCGCGGCGATGGCTTTGGCATAGGCTTCAAAATAACGCTGCGCGTCTTCGCCGGTGCGCGCGGCCTCGCCGAGCATGTCGAACGAATAAAGAAACTCGCGGTGAGAGCCCGCCCGCGCCAGCGCCTCCTCGATGGTCTGGCCAAGGACAAAATGCGATCCGAGCAACCGCATGGCCTGGCGTGTTGCGGCGCGCACAGCCGGCAAGCCAAGCCGCTTGACCAAAGCCGCAACGATGCCCTCCGGCGTCTCCCCTGGATGGATGACCTGCGCGGTAAGGCCGAGCGTCCAGGCTGAAGCTGATACCAATAATGCCGCCGAACGGGCGTCGCGGTGCGCCCAGTCGCCGGCCTTAAGCTTGTCTTCGATCAGGCGGTCAGCGGTTTCGGCATCGGGAACCCGCAGCAAGGCTTCGGCCAGCACCATCAAGGCCAGCCCTTCTTTGGTGGACAGTGCATAGGCGTGGAGGAAGTCCTCCACACCGCCCAGACCTCCGATGCGATTGCGGATTGCCGCGACGAGGCGCCGCGCCCGGGCATCGATGCGCGCCTCGGCGTCCTGCGGACGATCGGCGTCCGCCAGCAGCGTGCGGGCAAGGGCTTCGTCCGGTGGCGCGTAAGGTGTTCTCAGCGGACGAATATCCCGCGATTGCCTGTCCGACTTTGCCGGCATCAAGCCTCCGAACCGAATGTGTCAGCTTAACCCAAACGCACAAATTCCGCGCCTTGCGGTTGCCGATATCCAAATTAACGACGTCAGCGTTAGTCATGCTGTCGCATTTCGGCCATCGATTGCGCACCGATACTTGCTCTTTGAGACGGCTTGCTCTTTTCTGAAAACGAGTGAGCTTGTGGCCAGGTCACGCATCGGGCGTGGTCACTGGAGAGGGAGCCGAGTGATGAGTGCTCACCATCGCAGTTGGTGGGCTTTGGTGGCGCTGCTTCTCGCCGGGACTTTGACAACCGGCGATGCGGCGGCGGAAACGGCCGTCAAATTTACACTCGATTCAAAATTCGAAGGCCCCTCGGGGCTGTTCCTGCTGCCGCTCGACAAAGGTTTCTACAAAGCGGAAGGGCTCGATGTCAGCGTCGACACCGCGGCCGACTCGCGTGAGTCGATTCGTCGCGTCGCTGCCGGCGACTACGACATGGCCTTCGCGGACATCAATCTATTGATCGGGTTACGTGATGGCGCCCCCGGCATGCCTGTCAAAGCGGTGTTCGTGCTGTACAACCGGCCGCCTTACGCGGTGATCGGCCGCAAAAGCCGCGGCATCACGACGCCCAAGGACCTGGAAGGTAAGACGCTTGGCGCGCCGGCAACCGATATCTCATTTGCCCAGTGGCCTATTTTCGTTCAGGCGAACAAGATCGACGCGGCCAAGGTGACGATCGAAAATGTCAGTTTCCCGGTGCGCGAGCCGATGCTGGCGGCCGGACAGATCGATGCGATCATCGGGTCGACGCTTTCCTCCTACATCGATCTCAAGGACAAAGGTGTGCCGGTCGACGATATCGCCGTGCTGCTGATGGCCGATTACGGCGTGACGCTTTACGGCAGCGCCATCCTGGTAAACGCGAAATTCGCGGCTGAGCATCCCGATGCAGTGAGCGGTTTTTTGCGCGCTTTCACGAAAGGCCTGAAAGAGGCGGTACGCCAGCCCGCGATTGCGGTCGAACCGGTGCTCAAGCGTAACAGCGCAGCCAAAAAAAATATCGAACTTGAGCGGCTCACAATGGCTATCAAGGAAAACATCGTCACGCCGGAAGTGAAAACGAACGGCTACGGCACCATCGACGAGGAACGATTCGCCCGCGCTATCGACCAGATCGCTCTCACCCATAAATTCAAGTCAGGCAAACCGATGGCGGGCGATATTTTCGATCCGTCATTCCTGCCGCCCGCGACGGGCCGCAAGGTCAACTAGCACGCTACTTGATGCGCTCGAGAATGCTCACGTAGTTCGCCACCGCCGTGCCTCCCATATTGAAGAGGCCGCCGAGGCGCGCATTCTTGACCTGCAGATCGCCGGCGCTGCCGGTCAGCTGCATGGCGCAGAGCGCATGCATGGATACTCCCGTCGCTCCGATGGGATGACCTTTCGCCTTCAGACCGCCCGACGGATTCACAGGTAGCTTGCCGTCCTTCTGCGTCCAGCCTTCCATCGCGGCGCGGGCGCCCTGTCCTTCGCCGGTCAGGCCCATGGCTTCGTATTCGATCAGCTCTGCGATGGTGAAGCAGTCGTGTGTCTCCACGAACGACAGATCGCCGAGCTTCATGCCCGCCTGGGCAAGCGCGCGATGCCAGGCTTGTGAACATCCTTCGAATTTCAGGATGTCCCGCTTCGACATCGGCAGGAAATCCTGCACGTGCGCGGCGGCGCGGAATGCGACTGCCTTTTTCAGTTTGAGTGCCGTCTCGACATCGGCGAGCACGACCGCGGCGGCACCGTCGGAGACGAGCGAGCAATCGGTGCGCTTGAGTGGGCCTGCGACAAATGGATTTTTTTCGCTCTCGGTACGGCAGAAGTCGTAGCCCAGATCCTTGCGCATCTGCGCGTAGGGATTGCCGACGCCGTTCTTGTGGTTCTTGGCCGCGATCATGGCCAGCGCGTCGGACTGATCACCCCATTTCTGGAAATAAAGTCCGGCGATCTTGCCGAAGATACCGGCGAAGCCGCCATCGATATCGGCTTCTTCCCGCATATACGAGGCTTTGAGAAGGTTGCGGCCGATCTCCGGCGCGGGTGTCGTCGTCATCTGTTCAACGCCGACGACGAGCACGATGCGCGCTGCGCGCGCCTCGATTGTCTTCAATCCCTGATGCACGGCAGCGGAACCGGTGGCGCATGCGTTTTCCACGCGCGTGGCGCGCGCGAAGCGCAAGTCGGGCGAGGCCTGCAAGACCAGTGCGGCGGTAAAATCCTGTGCGGAGAATCCGGCGTTGAAGTGACCGAGAATGATTTCATCCACGTCCTTGGGGCCGACCCCGGCGTCGGCTAATGCATCGGCGGCCACGCGCACGATCAGGCTTTCGACCGTTTCATCGCTGAGTTTACCGAAGGGGGTATGGGCCCACCCGACAATGCAAGCGGTCATTGACGCCTCCTTTGCCGAATTTTGGTCGCTTTCCTAAGGGAAGAGCTGCGAGTCACCATAATATTCAGCCGCGGTTCACAAGCTTTGCCTACCATTCAAAGCTTAGATAGCCTAGCGCCGCAAGTTATGGAACTTTCCTACTACTGGGACCTTGGCATCTTGAACTGCGAATGATGATGGCTCTCAACCGCTGCTCTCGCGTCCTGGTCCTCGGCCTCGCCGCCGGCGCGCTCTCGTTCGCGGGCGTAAATCACGCCCAGGCGGAAGCGCAGTTATTGATCGAAGCTTCCACCGGCAAGGTGCTGCATGCCGAGAATGCCACCTACCCGTGGTATCCGGCGTCTGTCACCAAACTGATGACGGCATACACGACGTTGCGCGCGGTCAAGGAAGGCAGAATTTCGTTCAATACGCTGCTCACCGTGTCGCGCAACGCAGCCGCGCAGCAGCCGACCAAAATGGGCTTCAAGGAAGGCACCACGGTAACGGTCGATAACGCGCTGAAGATGCTGATGGTGAAATCCGCGAACGACATCGCGGTGGCAATTGCCGAAGGCGTCGGCGGCTCGATCACGGGATTTGCCGACTTGATGAATGCCAACGCCCGGCGGCTAGGCATGTCGCAGAGCAACTTCGTCAACCCGAACGGTCTGCCTGCGGAAAATCATGTGAGCTCGGCGCGCGATCTTGCAATACTGGCGCGCGCGCTCATCCGCGAATTCCCGGATTACGACAGTTACTGGCACATCTCGTCGATCCGCTACGGCAATCGCGTAATGCGCAATTACAATTCGTTGATCGACCGCTATCCCGGCGCCGACGGCATGAAAACCGGCTTTATCTGCGCATCGGGCTATAATGTCGTTGCTTCCGCGACGCGCAACGGACGCCGGTTGATTGTCGTCATTCTCGGTGCCTGGTCCGGCGCCGTACGCGCGCAGAAAGCTGCGCAACTCATGGAACGCGGGTTCAACAGCGGCGGGCTTTCGTGGCTTACACCTTCGCTCGGGACCGTTGACGCGCTCGCGCCGATCGACGCACAGCCGCCCAATTTGCGAGACGAGATGTGCGGCGGCCATCGCCGCAAGCCGCCGTCGGAGGAAAACGAGGAGGAGCCGGAAGAGTCGGCGACGACCGCCAGCGGCGAATCCGACAACGGCCAACAGGCTTTCATGCTGTCCAGCCTAAAACCTGCGAGCGGCAAGTTTGTGCTCGGTCCGCCCGTCGAGACCACACCGCCGATCGTGGTGTTTACCGGGCCGGCCGATCACCCCGATACGATCCAGCAAACCGCAAGCGCCGCGCCGAAGAAGAAAAAGAAGGCTGCCGAAAAGCCAGCGCCAAAGACTGCTGACAAGCCGGCCAAGACCGACGACAAAAAGACCGCCAAGCCGGCAAAGGCCGCCAAACCGAAAGTGACCTCGGTCAATCAATGAGCGAACCCGGCCCAAGCGCCGAACGCCGCCAGCCGCCGATGCCTATCCCGCTGACAGTCCTCACCGGCTTTCTGGGCGCGGGCAAGACCACCTTGCTCAATCGGCTGCTGAAGGATCCGGCGCTCGCGGAAACCGCCGTCATCATCAACGAATTCGGCGAAGTGTCGCTCGACCATCTGCTGGTCGAATACGTCAGCGACAATATGGTGGTTCTGCAATCGGGTTGTCTGTGCTGCACAATGCGCGGCGACCTGGTCGATGCGCTGGAGACGTTGCTGCGCGATCTCGACAATCGGCGATGCAAGTTCCGCCGCGTATTGCTGGAAACAACCGGCCTCGCCGATCCGGCGCCGGTGTTGCATACCGCGATGTCACATCCCTACCTTCTGCTGCGCTATCGCCTGGACGGCGTCGTGACTGTGGTCGATGCGGTCAATGGCGAAGCCACGCTCGATGCGCATCAAGAAGCAATAAAGCAGGCGGCGGTCGCCGACCGCATCGTATTGACCAAAACTGATTTGGCCGACGCCGCGCAGCGCGAACGCGTCGCTGCGCGTCTGCGTGCGCTTAACCCCGCGGCACCTATTCTTGTCGCGGCCGATGGCAAGGCGACCCCCGACTCACTCCTTGGTAGCGGGCTTTACGATCCTGACAAGAAAATACCCGACGTGCGGAAGTGGCTGGCCGCCGAAGCCTATGCCGGTGATCATCACCATCACCATCACGATGTGAACCGACACGATGAGCATATCGGCTCGTTCGTCCTCTCCACCGAACGGGCTATTCCCGCCGGCACGCTGGAAATGTTTCTTGAGCTACTGCGCGCCACGCATGGCGCTAAGCTCCTCCGCGTCAAAGGCATCGTAAAACTCGCGGAAATACCCGAAACGCCGGTGGTGGTGCACGGCGTTCAGCATGTCTTTCATCCGACGGCGCAACTCGAGCGCTGGCCGGACGAAGACCACAGCACCCGGCTAGTATTTATCACCCGAGACCTACCCGAACGCACGGTCCGCGAACTGTTCGAAGCGTTTCTTGGCGTCGCCGCCCCGGACCAACCCGACCGGACCGCCCTGGCCGACAATCCACTCGTTCCCTTCGGCGGCCGTTAGACGCGGTTCGGCGGCCTTGCATGCAGACCCGGTTGAAATCATGCTGATGTGAGAATCGCCGGCTCCGAAATGCCGGCGCAGGGGAAGCGTCTATGGAACGGCTTTGGCTGCGGCATTATCCGCCGGGCGTTCCCGCCGAAATTGACCCGTCGCGCTACCGATCCTTGGTGGCGATGTTCGAGGAGGGTTTCAAGGCATTTGCGGACCGCGAGGCCTGCATCTGCATGGGCAAATCCCTGAGCTATGCCGAACTCGACGAGGCTTCGCGCGCCTTCGCCGCCTGGCTGCAAGGTCTTGGGCTGAAGCGTGGTGCCCGCGTCGGCATCATGATGCCGAACGTTCTGCAATATCCGGTCGCCATCGCAGGCATTCTGCGTGCCGGCCTGACCGTGGTCAATGTCAACCCGCTCTATAAGCCGCGCGAGCTGGAGTCCCAGCTCAGCGACGCCGGCGCCGAAGCGATCATCGTGCTGGAAAATTTCGCTGCGGTGCTGCAGCAGGCGCTGCCGAATACTCCAGTCAAACATGTCGTGGTCGCAACCCTGGGCGACATGCTGGGCATGCTCAAAGGGACGCTCGTCAATGTCGTCGTGCGGCAAGTGAAGAAACTGGTGCCGGCCTATTCGTTGCCGGACAGCGTGCCGTTCAACGACACGCTCTCAGCCGGCCGCAAGCTCGGCTTAAAACCTGTGACGATCGAGCCAAACGATATCGCATTCCTGCAATACACCGGCGGCACAACGGGCGTTGCCAAAGGCGCAATGCTGTTGCACCGGAATCTGGTGGCCAACATGTTGCAGGTGGAAGCGTGGAATCAACCGATGGTGAACGTACCACCTAAAGTGGACAGTCCGTTCATCGTTTGCGCTTTGCCGCTCTACCACATCTTTGCGCTGACCGCGTGTTTTCTCCTTGGCATACGCACGGGCGGAACATGTCTCCTCATTACGAACCCGCGCGACATCCGCGGTCTCATCACCGAACTCAGCCACTACAAAGTGAACATGTTTCCGGCAGTGAATACTCTCTACAACGCAATGCTCCACAGCCCGAGCTTCGGCAAAATCGACTGGAGCATGCTCAAGGTCGCGATCGGCGGCGGCATGGCTGTCCAGAAATCCGTCGCTGATGCATGGTTCAAGGCCACCGGCAAGCCGATTATCGAAGGCTACGGACTATCGGAAACTTCGCCCGTGCTGACCTGCAATCGCGGCGACATCACTGAATGGACCGGAACGATCGGACTGCCGGTCCCGTCAACGGAGATTTCAATTCGCGACGACAACGGAAAGGAGCTGTCGAACGGAGAAGAGGGCGAAATTTGCGCGCGCGGGCCCCAGATCATGGCCGGCTATTGGAATAGTCCGCAGGAAACAGCAAAGGCAATGACCGCAGACGGATTCTTCCGCACTGGCGACATCGGCGTCATGGACATCCAGGGCCGCGTGCGAATTGTCGACCGCAAGAAGGACATGATTTCAGTGTCCGGGTTCAAAGTGTTTCCAAATGAGGTCGAGGATGTAGCCATGAGCCAGGGCGGCCTGCTCGAGTGCGCCGTTGTAGGCGTCCCGGACCAGCACTCCGGTGAAGTGGCGAAACTGTACGCGGTCAAAAAAGACCCGGATTTGACCGCGGCCGATCTACGCACGTTTCTGGCTTCCCGGCTGGCGAGCTACAAGGTACCGCGACAGATCGAGTTTCGCGATGAATTGCCTAAAACGAACGTTGGTAAGATCCTCCGGCGCGCATTGCGCGACGAGTCTACTGGCCAAGCGGCAAGTTGATCCGAGATGCCAATGCTGGCCAGTGCCGCTGAAGTGGTGTCCTTCTGGCGTGAGGCCGGCCCGGACCGCTGGTTCACCAAGGACAGCGCCTTCGACGACAGCATCCGGGAGCGGTTTCTTGATACTTATGAGGCCGCCGCAGCCGGAAAATTCTCCACCTGGGAACAAAGTGCTGAAGGCACGCTCGCGTTGCTGATTCTGCTCGACCAGTTTCCCCGCAACATGTTTCGCGGCGAGGCGCGCGCTTTTGCTACGGATCCACTGGCGCGCGCGGTCGCCGCCGGCGGCATCGTTCGCGGCTTTGACGCACAAGTTCCCGCCGATATGCGCGGCTTCTTTTGTCTGCCGTTCGAGCATTCGGAAGATCTCGCCGACCAGGAACGTGGCATCGCTTTCTACAAAGCAATCGGCGATGCCGACGGCCTGAAATGGGCAGAAGTGCATGCCGACATTATCCGGCGCTTCGGACGATTTCCGCATCGCAACGCTGTCCTCGGCCGCACGACGACCACGGAGGAACAGGCTTTCCTGGATGGCGGCGGTTTCGCCGGCTGAAAAACTTTCGCGTAAAATCCGCGGGACGCTGCCGATCAGCTTTGTTAGGGTTGCCGCAACGAAAGCCGGTGGTTCAGCCGGTTCGGTGCCAGGGAGGTAATCCATGTTGCATTTGGTTGAAGCGCTACCGCGCTTGCTGCCGGCTGTCATCTTCTCCGCGCTGGCGATCGCATATTCCACGTGTCTGCATGCGCAACAGGGCGTCGAGGTTCGTGCCAACGAGATCGGCGGCGTTGTTACCAGTTCGAAAGGAGCTGAAGCAGGCGTCTGGGTCATCGCCGAGACGACGGAGCTTCCGACCAAATTCGCGCGTATCGTCGTGACCGACGATCAGGGCCGTTATCTCATTCCCGATCTTCCAGCCGCGACCTACACCGTTTGGGTGCGCGGCTATGGTTTGGTGGATTCTGCCAAGTCACAGGCCAAACCTGGAGCCACTCTCAATCTCACGGCGACCATTGCACCGAACGAAGCAGCTGCTGCCCATTACTACCCGGCGGCATATTGGTATGCGCTGTTGAAGATCCCGCCGACAAAAGATTTCGGCGGATCAACCGACATTCCGAAAAATATCACCCAGGAAAACTGGCTGCGGCAGATGAACAATGTTGACTGTATCGGGTGTCACCAGCTCGGTCAGGAAGCAACACGCACAATCCCGGCATCGCTTGGCAAATTCGAATCTGGCGCTGAGGCTTGGCAGCGGCGCATCCTCTCCGGCCAGTCCGGTGAGATGATGACAAACAGGATCGCTGGCCAATTTGGCGGCGTACCGTACAAATATTTCGGAGACTGGACGGACCGCATCGCGAAAGGTGAACTGCCCAAGAGCAAACCGCCGCGTCCCGAAGGCGAAGAGCGCAACCTCGTCGTTACCTCATGGGAATGGTCGAAACCGGACAAATATCTGCATGACCTGATTTCGTCCGATCGCCGCAAGCCGACGGTGAACGCCTACGGTCCGTTGTACGGGTCGCCGGAATATTCGACCGACAATATGCCGATCCTCGATCCGAAGACAAACAAGGTTTCGTTCTTCAAGATGCCGGTGCGCGATCCGGAAATGCCCGTGTCGCTTGGGCCGGGCCATGCCGGCGCAGTCAAACCGACGGCGGATTCACCGTACTGGGGCGGCGAGGTGCTCTGGGATACGCGCGCCAACAATCACAACTCCATGTTCGACAGCCAAGGTCGTGTTTGGCTCACGGCGACCGTGCGCGGCATGGACAATCCTGACTGGTGCAAGAAGGGCTCGGATAATCCTTACGCAAAGGCTTTCCCGTTGGAAAAGAGCCCGCGTCAGGTGGCGATGCTCGATCCGAAGACGATGAAATATGAATTCATCGACACCTGCTTCGGCACGCACCATCCGCAATTCGGTTACGACGCCGATAACACCTTGTGGCTCTCCGGCACCGGACCGGTGGCGGGTTGGGTCAACACAAAAATCTGGGATGAAACCCACGACGCGCAAAAAGCAACCGGCTGGACGCCGTTCATTCTCGACACCAACGGCAACGGCAAACGTGACGAGTACACGGAGCCGGGGCAACCGGGCGATGCCGCCAAGGATACGCGCATTACGGCCGGCTCCGGGCCTTACGCTGTCATGCCCAATCCGAAAGACGGCTCAATCTGGTACACCGTCGGTGTGTTTGGCGGACAGGCAGGATTCCTGCGCTTCGATCCGAAGACACAGCTTTCCGAGTTCTTCGCCGTGCCAAAACCAGGTGTCGGCATCCGCGGCGGCGATATCGACGCCAACGGCGTCGCATGGGGCTCGGAATCGAGCGGCCATCTTGTGAGCTTCGACCGCAGCTTGTGCAAAGCTCCGCTCAATGGCCCGCAGGCAACCGGCAATCACTGCCCCGAGGGATGGAAGTTCTACAAATACCCCGGTCCTGGCTTCGAAGGCTTCGAAGACCGAAGTGTCGAGGCGAGCTATTACACGT
The DNA here is from genome assembly GCA_035623095.1 of Pseudolabrys sp. Lineage (GTDB taxonomy): Bacteria > Pseudomonadota > Alphaproteobacteria > Rhizobiales > Xanthobacteraceae > Pseudolabrys. The sequence continues at coordinate 38,738 of DASPUD010000100.1, read as the reverse complement.
GGGTCGACCAGCACAACACTGTCGGGCTCGGAGAAAACATCCCGATTTCCACCGCTAACCTAAACGATGGTTTCGTAGCGTTGAAAAACGGCAAGATGGTCATGCTGCGCATTCCCTATCCCATGGGCTTCTACGCCAAGGGCCTCGATGGACGCATCGATGATCCGAATGCCGGCTGGAAAGGCCGTGGATTGTGGAGCACCAACGGTGACCGCACCCCTTGGCTGATGGAAACCGGCAAGGGTTCCAGCCCGCGCGCGGTGCACATCCAGATCCGTCCCGATCCGCTCGCGCACTGATCCCGAGCACTGACAAAACAAGATCCCCGCCGCAATGCGGCGGGGATTTTCGTTTGCCCGGGCCTCTAGGCGGGCGCGGAAGGCCTGGAGTAGCATCGCAGCAAAGGGCCGCCGCCGAAAAAACGTCACCAAGGAGAGTTCATGCGAAACGTCGTATCTGCGATTTTCATCGCAATTACATTGGCTCTCGTCACCAGCGCACAAGCGCAGATCCCGCAGGGTTACCCGGCGGACTACGCCAAGATCATCGACGCGGCGAAGAAAGAAGGTAAGGTCGTTATCTACGCGACCACTGATGCGGTCGCCGCCAACCCGCTGATCAAGGATTTTGAGACGCTCTATCCCGGCATAAAGGTTGAATATTCCGATCTCAATTCCACCGAGCTTTACAACCGCTTCATCGCCGAGGCTGCCGCGAACAACGGCACGGCCGACCTGTTGTGGTCATCAGCCATGGATCTGCAGGTGAAACTCGTCGCCGATGGACAGGCCGAGACCTATGCCTCGCCGGAAATCAAGGCGTTGCCGAAATGGGCGGTGTGGAAGGATGCCGCTTACGGCACGACCTACGAGCCGATCACCTTCGTCTACAATAAACGTCTGGTGCCGGAAGGTGACGTACCGAAGGACCACACCGACCTGCTGAAGCTGCTTAACGCGAAGGCCGATTTCTACAAGGGCAAAATTACGGCTTATGATCCGGAGCGTTCCGGCGTCGGTTATCTCTTCTGCAATGAAGACATCAAGGATTTCCCGCAGGCGTGGGATCTGTTCAAGGCCATGGGCAAGGTGCAGGCCAAGCTTTACACCAGTGCCGGCGCCATGATGGAGCGCGTCACTTCCGGCGAGCACCTGATCGCGTATGGAATCTTTGGCTCGTACGCGCTGGGCCGTTCCAAGAAAGACCCGAACCTCGGCATCATTCTGCCGAAGGACTACACGATGGTCACTTCGCGCGTCGCCTTTATTTCCAAGAAGGCGAAGAACCCGAATTCGGCGAAGCTCTTCCTCGACTACATACTCTCGAAACGCGGCCAGGACATCATTGCCAATAAGGCTGATCTCTATTCGCTGCGTTCCGACGTCGACGGAGAGGCAACGATCAAGGGCGTCAGCCAGGTGATCGGCGACAAGGCGCGTCCAGTGCCGATCGATCAGACGCTGTTGGAAAATCTCGACCAGGCCAAACGGCTCGCCTTCCTGTCGAAGTGGCAACAGGCGAAAAAAGGACAGTGAGGAATTATTCATCTGGTCATTCCGGGGCCGGCCGAAGGCTGGAACCCGGAATCCAGAACCAACTCGGTGCTCGCATCTGGATTCCGGGCTCGCGTGCTGCGCACGCGCCCCGGAATGACGGTGATTGATGCCCATAGTCGCGTATCGTTTGCTCGTGCTCGGCATCACCACGCTTGCCGTGGCGGCGCCGCTGTCGCTGGTGATCTACCAGAGCTTCCTCACGGCGCCTTTCTTCGACCCGTCGGCACGCGCAGGACTGCTCGCCTACTCCTTTGTTTTCGCCGATTCCGATTTCTGGCAGGCGTTCTGGACCACGATTGTCATCGCCGCGGGCATGGCGGCGATTGCGGTGCCGCTCGGCGCCCTGCTCGCTTTCCTGATGGTGCGTACCGACGTGCCCGGCCGGGAGTATCTTGAACCGCTGATCCTGATTCCGATTTTCGTCTCGGCGGTGGTGATCGCCTTCGGCTACGTCGTGGCAATCGGCCCGGTCGGTATTTTCTCGACGCTGGCCAAGGACATCCTGGGTTTCGTGCCCTGGAATCTCTATTCACTGCTGGCTTTGATCGTGATCGCCGGACTTACGCATGTGCCGCATGTTTATCTCTACAGCGCGGCCGCCCTGCGTGGATTGAGCACCGATCTCGAAGAGGCGGCGCGCGTGTCCGGCGCCAATCCGTTCCGCGTGGCGCTCAATGTCAGCTTGCCGATGATCCTGCCGGCTATCCTGTTTGCCGGCGTGCTGGTCTTCTTTCTCGGGTTTGAATTATTCGGCTTGCCGCTCGTCCTCGGCGATCCGCAGGACGTGCTGGTGCTCTCGACGTACCTTTACAAGCTCACCAACAAACTTGGCGTACCGTCTTATCAGCTGATGGCCGTGGTCGTTGTCGCGATTATTGCGATCACAGCACCGCTGGTCTTTATGCAGCGGCTGCTGCTGCGTCAGGCACAACGCTACGTTTCCGTGCGCGGCAAGGGCCTCAAGACACAGCCGCTGCGGCTGCATGGCTGGCGCTGGATCGCGTTCGGCGCAATCGCGCTCTGGCTGTTCGTGACCGTCGTTGTGCCGCTCTTCGGCATTACCCTGCGCTCGTTCGTCGTCACATGGGGCGAAGGCGTGAAATTACGCGAGGTGCTCACCCTCGATCACTACCGCGAGCTTACCGACTACCCCAACGTGATCCGCGGTATCGTCAACACGCTTGGCATCGGTGTAATCGGCGGCGCCATTTCGGTTGCCTGCTACACCGCGATTGCGCTTGCGGTGCACCGCTGGAATTCCGGCTGGACGCGTCTGGTCGATTACCTGGTAATGGTGCCGCGCGCCATGCCCGGCCTCGTTGCCGGCCTGGCCCTGTTGTGGGTGTTTCTCTTCGTGCCGTTTTTGTCGCCGCTGAAGTCAACGATGGTTTCCATCTGGCTTGCCTATTCGATCGTCTGGCTCGCCTACGGTATGCGCCTCGTCTCCGGCACGCTGCTGCAGGTGGCGCCTGAGCTCGAGGAGGCTGCACGCACCGCCGGCGCCAACGATCTGCGCGTCAAGCGCGACGTCACCGTGCCATTGATCAAGTACGGCATGCTGGCGAGCTGGTTGCTGATCTTCCTGATTTTCGTGCGTGAATATTCGACCGGCATTTATCTCCTCGGGCCCGGCACCGAGGTAATCGGCTCGCTCCTGGTGTCCCTGTGGGGCACGGGTGCCGTCGATCTGGTGTCGGCCCTGTCTGTCGTTAATGTGGTCATGATCGGCGTCGGCCTTGCCGTCGCGGTCCGCCTTGGAGTGCGTCTGCATGGCTGAACTGATCGTCAAGGATGTCGCCCTTCGCCTCGGCGACAACGAAATCCTCAAGGGCGTCTCGGTCACCGTGCCCGCGGGCGAAGTGGTCGCCCTGCTTGGCCCTTCCGGCAGCGGCAAGACCACCCTGCTGCGCGCCATTGCCGGATTGGAAACGCCCTATCGCGGCTCGATTGCCATTGGCGACCGCGTTTTCTTCGATGCCGCGCGCGGCATCGAGTTGCCGGCGGAAGAGCGCGGGCTTGGTCTTGTATTCCAGTCCTATGCGCTGTGGCCGCACCGCACCGTTTTCGACAACGTCGCTTATGGCCTCAAATTGCGTGGCGTATCGACCGCCGAGATCAAGGCCCGGGTCGAGAAGACCCTGTCGCAGATCGGTCTTGGGCATCTCGCCGCGCGTTTCCCGCATCAGCTTTCCGGCGGCCAGCAACAGCGGGTCGCCATTGCGCGCGCGCTCGTCTACGAGCCGCCGGTCATCCTGCTCGACGAACCTTTGTCCAATCTCGATGCGAAGTTGCGCGAGGAAGCGCGCGCGTGGTTACGGACGCTGATCGTCACGCTCGGCCTCTCCGCCATCCATGTCACCCACGATCAGGTGGAAGCCATGGCGATCGCCGACCGCATTGTGCTGCTCGATGCGGGCCTCATTGCTCAGGAGGGCCCGCCGACAGCGCTCTACAACGAGCCGACAAATCTCTTTTCGGCGGAATTCATGGGCAGCAACAACCGGCTCGAAGGAACGCTGGTGGAAAATACGGGCGGACGCGCGACCATCGAGCTGTTTGGCGAGCGGCTGAACGGCGTCTCGCGCACCAAGGCGAGCAAAGGCGCAAAAGCCACTGGCATTGTTCGTATCGAGCGCGTGCACTGTGCTTCAGGCCCGGGCCCTAACCGGCTAAAAATGCAGCTCAAGGCGCCGATGTATCTCGGTGAACGTTGGGAGCTTGTGTTCGCGCGCGACGCCCTCACCGTTCGCGCTCACGCTTCCGCGCCGCTCGAGCCGGGCGATCACTTTGTCGAATTTCCGCCCGAAGCGCTGTGGGTGTTTTAGGCGTAAGCGCATGAGCGGGTTCCACGGTGTTCTTCCCTATCTTGTCTCGCCGATCGACCAACGTGGGCACGTTCTCACCGACGTGCTCGGCAGGCTTACATCGGATCTGATCAAGGCCGGCGTGCATGGCCTCACGCCGCTCGGATCGACCGGCGAATTCGCCTATCTCAACAGCACGCAGCGTGAAGCGGTGGTGCAGGCAACGATCGAAGCGGCTGCCAAGCGCGTGCCAGTGATACCCGGCGTCGCATCGACCACGACTGCCGACGCGGTCGAACAGGCAAAGACCTATCAGAAACTGGGTGCCGACGGCATCCTCGCTATTCTGGAGGTTTTCTTCCCGCTCAAGGACGCACAGGTCGAATCCTACTTTCGGGCTATCGCAGATGCGGTCGACATTCCGGTCGTGCTCTACACCAATCCGCAATTTCAGCGTAGCGATCTTTCACTCGATGTGATCACGCGTCTCGCCGAACATCCGCGCATCCAATACATAAAGGACGCATCGACCAATACCGGACGTCTGCTGTCGATCATGAACCGTGCGCCGCGTTTGAAAGTATTTTCAGCGTCGGCGCATATTCCGGCAGCAGTAATGTTGATCGGCGGCGTCGGCTGGATGGCCGGCCCCGCTTGCATCGTGCCACGCCAGAGCGTGCGGCTTTACGATCTCTGCCGCGCCGGCAAATGGCCAGAGGCTATGAAGCTTCAGCGCGATCTCTGGCGCATCAACGAGGCGTTTGCGCGTTTCAACCTTGCCGCTTGCATCAAGGCCGGATTGCAGATCCAGGGCTACGCGGTTGGTGACCCGGTACCGCCGCAGGCACCGCTTGGGCCGGCTGATCGCCAGGCGGTCGAGGGCATTCTTGCCGATGTCGCAAAGCTGGAAATAGCCTGAATCCGCCGGAAAAACTGCGACATCCAACTGAATTTTAAGGCTTTCTTGCTACGCGGCTCGCCAAGCGGAGCAAAGAAATCCGGTGGCGTTGATCGGTTCCGAACACGTGAAATCCTCGCGCGCATCAGCGGCTGCGCGCGTCTTTGCGCGTTTCAAATCCATCCTTGCCGATCACGGCGACAGCCGGCTCGCGCAGCTCGTCGCCGGAAAAGTTTTTCTGGTTCGCGTCGGCAGCGCGTTGCTCGCGCTTGTCTCGCAGGTGCTGCTCGCGCGATGGATGGGCAGCTTCGAGTTCGGCATCTACATCTATGTATGGACGTGGGTGCTGATGATCGGGGCGATCTCCGATGTCGGCCTTTCGTCTGCGGCGCGCCGATTCATTCCCGAATATACCGAGTTGAAGAGTTTCGACCGACTGCGCGGATTCCTCGCAGGCTCGCGCTGGCTGGCATTTGCCATCGCAACCGGTATTGGGGTTGTCGGGGCGCTCGGCGTGACGCTGCTCAAGCCATGGCTCGATAACTTCGCAATCATCCCGCTTTATCTCGCCTGCGTTACGATTCCGATTTACGGCCTCGTGCAGGTGCAGGCCGGTATCGCGCAATCCTACGACTGGCCGAATCTGGCGTTCATGCCGTTCTACATATGGCGGCAGATCGCCATAACACTCGCCATGGGTCTGATCTGGCTGATCGGCTTGCCGACAGATGCTGTGACGGCGATGATTGTTGCCGTCGTTACGACCTGGGCGGTCACCATCGGCCAGCTCGCATTGCTCAACCGACGTCTGGCGGCAAAGGTGCAGGCCGGTCGAAAAGTTTTCGAACCCAAAACTTGGCTGGCCACTTCGCTTCCGATCTTTGTGGTTGAAGGTTCATACCTGCTGCTCACTTATGTCGACATCATCGCGCTTGAGCATTTCCGCTCGCCGCACGATGTTGCCGTATACTATGCGGGCGCGAGGTTGCTCGCGATCGTGGCGTTTGTGTATTTCGCGATTGCCGGCGCCACCACGCACAAGTTCACCGAATACCATGTGGCAGGCGACCAGCAACGCCTCACTGCGTTTTTCCGCGAGACGATCCGCTGGACATTCTGGCCGTCCCTGCTTGCCTGCGCGCTTATTTTGGCGTTCGGACGGCCGCTGCTGTCGCTGTTCGGCGCCGGCTTCGAAGCGGGCTATGACGTAATGTTCATTCTCGCGATCGGCATGCTGGCGCGAGCCGCCGTCGGTCCTGCGGAACGTCTGCTCAACATGCTGGGCGAACGCAAGCAATGCGTTTTCGTCTACGCCACCGCTTTCGCCATCAACCTGATGCTGTGCATTGTCCTCATCCCGCGTATCGGCATTGAGGGCGCGGCGGTTGCAACCTCAAGCGCGCTGGTCGCCGAATCGGCGATGTTCTACGTCGTCGCAAAACGGCGCCTCGGCTTCCACATCTTCATTCTGGGCCGCAAGCGGCTGAGCTAGCTTACGCCCGCTCGCGCAACAGACGCCGGATCACCTTACCCGTCGTCGTCATCGGCATGGCATCGATGAAGGCAACCTCACGCGGATATTCATGCGCGGAGAGCCGGGTCTTGACGAAATCCTGGATTTCGGATGCGAGCGTATCGCTGGCGTTGTAACCCTTCTTCAGCACAATGAAGGCCTTCACGATCTCGGTACGCAATGCATCTGGCTTGCCCACCGCGGCAGCGAGCGCCACGGCCGGATGTCGGATCAGACAATCCTCGATCTCGCCCGGCCCGATGCGGAAACCTGCCGATGTGATGACATCGTCATCGCGCCCGACGAAGCTGAAATAACCTTCCTCGTCCATTACGCCCTGGTCCCCGGTCGTCATCCAGTCGCCGATGAACTTGTCGCGCGTCGCTTCCGGTTTACCCCAGTATTCCAGAAACATCACCGGATCCGGCCGCCTGACCGCGATCTGGCCGGCTTCGCCCACCTTCAGCGGATTGCCCTTGTCGTCGATGACGGCGACCGTGTGTCCGGCAACCGGCCGGCCAATGGCGCCTGCTTTCGATACGCCGAGCGCACCGCACGCCGACAGGACGAGATTACATTCGGTCTGACCGTAGAATTCGTTGATGGCGAGACCGAAGACCGATTTGCCCCACTCGAAGGTTTCCGCTCCGAGCGTCTCACCGCCGGAGCCGATAGACCGCATCTTGATGTCGTGGCGGCCTTTGGGATTTGGCACCGCGCGCAACATGCGCAGCGCGGTAGGCGGGATGAACGCGTTGCGGATTTGCACGCGCGCCATCAGCGCGAAGGCTTCCTCTGGGTCGAATTTTTCGTAGCGCCGCGCCACGACGGGAACTCCGTAGTGCAGCCCCGGCAGCAATACATTGAGCAGGCCGCCCGCCCAGGCCCAATCGGCCGGCGTCCAGAAACGGTCGCCCGGCCGCGGCAAAAAATCGTGATGCGTTTCGACGCCCGGGAAATGGCCGATCAGCACGCGATGGCCGTGCAGCGCACCTTTCGGCTGGCCGGTCGTGCCGGAGGTATAGACCATCATCGCGGGATCGTCGGCCGATGTATCGACAGGTGTGAAGTCCGAGGAAGCCCGCGCCAGCGCAGCGGCGAAATCGAGCGCGCCGTTACCCGCACCTTCGAGCGAAAATACGACCTTGAGCGCCGGCAGATCGTTCCTGATCTCGGCAATGCGTTCGGCGCCACGCGCATTGGTGATCATGGCCGCGGCGCCGGAATTCTGCAGCCGGTATGAAAGCGCATCAGTACCGAACAGCACTGCCAGCGGCAGTGCCACACCACCGAGTTTGTAGATCGCAATATGGATCGCCGCCACTTCCGGCGACTGCGGCAGTAGAATTGCGACGCGGTCGCCGCGCGCGACGCCGTGCGCCTTCAGTACATTCGCCAGCCGATTGGATGTTTCGCGCAACCAGCCATAGGTGATGTGCTCATCGCGGCCATCCGGCCGTGCGTGCAAAATCGCAAGACGGTCGGGTTCCGTGGCCGCCCAGCGGTCACAAACGTCAACGCCAATGTTGTAGCGGGCCGGCACTTGCCAGCGGAATTGACCATAGAGCGATTTGTAATCCTTGACGCGAGGCAGGACCGGCATGGCGCAAAACTAGTCAGCGGATTACGCGGGGTCCAGTCCGGTTGCCATTTTCTGTTGTGCGGGCGTGGCCATCCGCTGGACGCAGGCCTTCCAATCGTCGGCCTCGCCGAGGAATGGCATGAGACTTGGACTGAGATTCAGCTCCTTGGGCGCGCATAGCATGTTGGAGGATGGTACGAAGTTCGTCCAGACATTCTCCATGTTCGAATAGAAATTGCGGGCATCGTAGTACGGGAAGATCGACCACCAGGCGACATAGCCGAGCGAATTCAGAATCCGGCTCAATTTTTTTGAGGCTCCGGCCTCGTTGTTCTCGAGATACAGAAACGGGCGGCAGCGCTCAATCAACGATTTCGCACCGGCCAGCACCTGCTCCTCCATGCCTTCGGTATCGATCTTGAGCATTCGGCACTTCGGCAAATTAAGCGAATCCAGCGTCACCAGCGGCACGCTTTCGCCGGTCGGCAAGCCTTTCACAAGCGATACGGCGCTGTAGTTGAAGGTGACGTCGGGCGGCGGCAGAGGCGGCAGGCTGATTTCTCCATTCGAGTCACCGACCGCTTTTTGATGACAGAACACGTTGTCATGTCCATTGAGCGCGACGTTCCCCGCCAGCATCAGGAAATTCCGGCGCTGCGGCTCGAAGGCATGAACAATTCCACCCGGCCCGACCAGATTGGCGAATGCAACCGTGTGCGTGCCGATATTCGCCCCGGCGTCGATGACGATGTCGCCGAGCTCGATGAATTGGCGCATCAGCTGAATTTCGAAATCGCACCACTCGCCGTAAAGGTCGAGGCCTCGCCCCACAAATGCGTCGTTACGGTTGTACATGAACAAGCCATGCTTGCATCGCTTGACTGCCATGTGTCTGTTTTCAACGAGATAAGGCGATTGCATCTTTTTTCCTCTGCCCACCTTGCCGTTGCGGAACACGGGGACGAGACACGGTTCAAAGACGCAACAATGCAGCGAATCTGTCGGTGGGCACCGGACGGTATGCGTTGCGTTGATTCGGGGCAAAGACTGAGTTGTGTCAAATGAGGGGCCTTAGAAGCGCACATTTGGGCCCTTTTTCAGCGCGACGGCCCTTTATGCCGGCCTTACAGGGGGCTGGCCATTTCCCAATCGAATCCTGATGCGGCGTCCCCTAGCTGACAGGCAGACAAACAGGTTTGGGAGGCTTCATTGCTTGCTTTGGCCTATCTCACGATGCTCGCCGGATTATACGCGGTGGTCTTCAATCTGCGCACGGTGCTTGACGTATTGCGGCAGACAATTGCGCATGTTGTCCCACGTCGCCGCTTTCACAGCCGCCTCGCACGCGTCCGCTAAGCCAATCCTTTCGCCGTACAGTGCAGAGAGTTAGCCAGATGGCCCACGTCGTTTCGTTTCTTCGTTCAAGGTTGGTCCAACTCTGGAAAGGCTGGACCGTATATAATCCCGAGCGGCATTACATGCGCGGTCCGGGGCCGAAGTGGCGTGAAAAGCATGTCATTGTTGACATTGCGGATCGAGGCATCCCACCTATGCGGATCGACGGCTCAGACACGGTTATTTCGTCGCGCTGATAACAGCGTGGCAATGCGAAGCGACGGGGCCGTTCGTGCTCACTATGTTCACAAAACTGCCGCGACGATCTGACCCCAGCAGCACCATCCGCTCAAATCCCAGGGGACCGATTACCGCCGCCCAGTTGCGCGCAGCCCGCGCGCTTCTCGGCTGGTCGGCACACGCACTCGCCGACCGATGCGGTGTTTCTCATTCAGCGATCTCGCGAGCCGAAAGGGCCCAAGGCAAACCCCAAATGCAGGCTCGAAAGCTTAGCGCCATACGCGCCACACTCGAAAAGCATGGAATCGAGTTTCTCGACGCGAATGGAGTACGGCTCTTGTCGAAATTGGAATAAGATATCCGCAACGATGATCTCTCAGCTCTTTATGACCCTTTTATAAAGGCGCGTTCGTTTCCCAATCGAATCCCTATGCGATGCCGCACAAATTGTGGGCATGGACGCAAACACGGTTCCACAACGAAGAGACATCACTAAACAACCTACGCGGCGAGCGCAGTTCGTTCGTAGGCTGCCTGCTTCGATTCAGGAAGGCATTAGTCTGATGGTTGCGCTTGCCTGTTTGTTCGTGATTTTGGCCGCGAGCGCCGCAGTGGACGTGTGGATTTGGGTGCCACGCTCAATTCCCTAAGCAGTAGCAGGGCCTACGACCGCAGAGGCACCGCAGTTGGGTCGAGAAATTCTGTGCCGTGCGCAGACCTCGGTCTTTATAAGAGACTTATAAAGACGCTGTAACTTCCTGATCGAAATTCTATGCGACCGCACACAAATTTCGGCTCGTGAGGAAAATCTGACGAAATGGACGCGTTCCATGACACGTACAGAATGGGATTTCGATACCACGATGGATGACGACGCTTCCGATGGTCTGCGGCCAAGGTCGCCAGAGGACTTGGCAGATCAGTTTGGGATCATGTCTACATTGATACTGTTGTGCTTGGCTTTCGTTATCGCAGCGATCCGGTTCGTAAGCAGCCCAAGTTTCGAGAAATGCAGCGCGGTGGATAATTTGACAGACCGCTACGACTGCTATGAACAGTTGAGGAAAGAATCGTTAAAACCTCCCGCAAAGGGTGCAGATATTCCCAGAAGGTAATGCACGGTGTCACCTCTGGATAGACGCTCCCACGATTATTGATCCCGCTTTCCCAAACTCCAAATCTTCACGGCTGCATCTTCGACGCGGTTTCGTTGCGCCAAATCTTTCGACACGCCGGTTTGCTGCACGGTCACGCGAGACTGCCAAACATCGATGACTGCGTTCGATAGTGGCACTGCAAGCATGCCCGCACAAACTAGGACTGTCCCGACAAGAAACACGACAAAAATCTTGACGATTACCGGCTCACGGTCTGTCTTCTTCGGCTTAAACCCGCGTTTCGTGTGCAAGTCCATGATCCGGAGATTTCCAGCGGTTGCGTGGAAGATGGGTAAAAGGCCATAAATAATCGAGACGGACGAAGGGCCGGGTTTGTAAGGATTCTATAAAGAAGCAGCCAATCGAGAATGCTGATCGTCGAGATCGCTGTTGTTGTCGCGCTGTTCGTATTGAACGGCTTTTTTGCCATGGCCGAGCTTTCGATCGTGTCCTCACGGCGCGCGCGCCTGGAACGATTGGCGAAGGAGGGTCGAGTGGGCGCACAGACCGCTCTCGAACTCGTCGATGATCCCGCGCGCATGCTGGGTGCCGTTCAAATCGGATTCACGACCACTGCAACACTTGCGGGTATCTTCAGCGGCGCAACGCTCGCCGAAAGGCTGGAAAACGCGCTACCGGATATTCCAGTCCTGGCAGCATACGCGAAAGTATTTTCGATCGTGGTGGTGACCGCCTGTGTGACCTATACCGCCCTTGTGATTGGAGAGCTCGCGCCCAAGCACATCGCGCTGAATGATCCGGAATCAATAGCAATTCGTGTTGCCCGACCGCTCGTATTTGTGGCTCGCGCGGCCGCGCCAGTGATCTGGCTGCTCAACCAATCGACCCGCCTTCTCCTTCGACTGTTTCGCCTGCGTCCGCGCTTCCAACGCGCTTTGAGCGAAGATGACATTCACTACCTCGTCGCAGAAGGCGCAAGGCTTGGTGTCATTCACTCCGTCGAGCGCGACATGATTGAGGGCGTGCTCGACCTCGCCGACAGCCCGGTGCGCTCTATCATGACCCCGCGACCTCGCGTGCAATGGCTGGACCTCAATAATCCAAAAGAACAAATACTCAGCCAAATTCGTTTCTGTCCGCATGCCCAGCTTCTGGTTGGCCGCGGCACAATTGACCAAGTGGTCGGTGTAGTGCGCAAGCAGGACCTGCTGGACCAGGTTCTCGGTGGGCAATCGCCGGATATCGAGCAAATGACGCGGCCGCCATTGATGCTGCACGAATCGACCACGATTTTACGAACACTCGACTTGTTCAGAAAGACACCAGTTCACACTGCAATCGTTGTCGATGAATTTGGGGTTCTACAGGGCATCGTCACGCGCACTGACCTGCTGGAGACCGTTGCCGGCGACCTACCTAAGATCGACGCACCGGCACGACCGAAAATCGTGCACCGCGAGGATGGTTCATATCTCATCGAAGGATCGGTTTCATCCTCCGATGTAATGCGTTTGATTGGATTGAATGAGCCTCCTTCGGGCGATTACTTGACACTCGCCGGTTTCATTTTGTCACGCCTTCATCAGCTTCCGAAATCCGGCGACCACGTAACACATGCAGGCTGGCGATTTGAGGTAGTCGATATGGACGGCCAGCGCATCGACATGGTTCTTGCAGAGCGCCTGTCCGATCACTGACGAGCAAAACCGGTTCCCGTGCCCACCTAACGCCCCTCTGCAATTCGATAGCCGACTCCCGGCTCTGTCAGAACTATCTGAGGGTCGTCGGGATGTTCTTCGACCTTCTGCCTGAGCTGACCAATGTAGACGCGAAGATACTGCGTGTCTTCCGTATGCGCAGGGCCCCATACCGCCGTGAGGATTTGCTTATGGGTGACGACACGCCCGGCGTGTTTCGCCAGAAATAGCAAAAGTTCGAACTCCTTCGGCGTCAGTTTGAGCTCTGCGCCGGCGCGAGTTGCACGGTGACGTACGGCGTCCACTTCGAGATTTCCGACCCGCAGAACGGGAATCTCCGCCTTGCGCTGCATGCGATGGCGCAGCGCTGTGCGCATGCGGGCGAGCAGCTCCCCGACATTGAAGGGCTTGTTGACGTAATCATCGGCACCGAGATCCAGCGCTTCGATCTTTTCAGCCTCGCGCTCGCGAGCCGAGAGCACGATGATCGGAATGTCTGACCATTCCCTGGCGCGGCGGATCACATCCTTGCCGTCGCCATCGGGCAGCCCAAGATCGAGGAGAACAATGTCGGGCGTCTCCGCGGCGACACGTTTGATGCCTTCGGCAACCGTACCCGCACTATTCATTTCGTAGTTGTTGGCTTCAAGTGCCGGCTTGAGGAAACGCAAGATCGCGGTTTCGTCGTCAATAACCAGAACCTGGATTTTGGCACTCATCCCGGTAATCCTTCTCGCGGAAATGTCAGGACGAAGCGAGCGCCGTGGCCATTCTCAACAGGACTTTCGACCTCGATGGTGCCGTCGTGCGCTTCCATAATGCCTTTCGCAATGGCGAGGCCGAGCCCGGTGCCCTGCGCGCCGCCAAAGTGCAGTGCGGTCGCATCTCCTCCTTTTACGAATTTCTCAAAAATGTGCGGCAGCTCCTCCGCCGCTATGCCTGGCCCATTGTCGGTAACACGCAACGCGACACTGTCCGGCCGCGCGATCACATCCAGTACCACCACAGTTTCGGGCGGCGTGTGAACGACAGCATTTCCTACTACATTGCTGATGACCTGCTCGGTCAATGTTGCGTCGGCGCGTACAAGCGGAAGTTCGGCCGGCAGGTCGACCTTGATGCCCTGCCGCGCTCCATGCCGCCGCGCGGCGCTGACCACGCGTTCTGCCACTTCCCGAAGGTCGGTCCAATCGCGTCGCAACTCCAGCGCGCCCGCATCGATACGGGTAATCGCCAGAAGATTGCGCACCATCTCATCGAGATCTTCAGCCTCTGTCTTGATTTGTCCGAGCAAATCCTTCTTCGCCGCAGCATCGAGCTTGTCGCCAAAATTGATCAGACTGGTGGCCGATCCGAGAATCGACGAAAGCGGGGTGCGGAAATCGTGCGACACCGAAGCCAGCAGCGTATTGCGCACCCGCTCGGTCTCGGTGGCGGTCTTCGCAAACACCATTTCACGCGAGAGCGACGCCCGCTCCAACGCCGAAGCCGTCTGCTCGACGAGGGTGTCAAGCAGCGCGCGTGCTTCCGAATCGAGCGGCGCGGTATCTTTCGGCTTGGCAACGCCGATAACACCAAGGGTTTTCTTGCCAATTGTCAGCGGGACGAAATACCACGGGATAATCGGCAATGTCCCTGTGTCGGCACCTGCCGGCTCGACATGGCTATAAGCCCATCGCGCCGCAGTCATCGCGGCAGCATCAAGGGTATCTTCGGGCGGCCATGCGGCTGTGAGAGTGAGATCGTCATCCTGACCAAGCAGGACGACGACCGAACGGCCCAGACTTGCGTGGATTTCGCCGGCAGCGCCTTCGGCAACGGCATCGAGCGCTGCCAACCCGGACAGGCGTTTGGTGAACTCGTAGAGCCGGCGCATTGCGCGCATGCGGTTTGCCGAGATTCTCGCCTGTTCGCGCACACGGCCGGCCAGCGCTGAGCTGATAACCGCAACCACCAGAAAAATCACCAGTGCGAGCAACTCATAAGGTTCTGCGATAGTGAACGTGTAGATCGGCGGGATGAAAAAGAAGTTGTAGGTGAGGAATGACAAGACCGAGGCGTAGATCGCGGGCCAGATGCCGAAGCTCATAGCGATCACAAGCACCGCCAGCAGGAACACAATCGAAAGATTCGGTATTGGCGTAATTTCGGTAAGTACCTCACCAACAGCGAGCGCCGCAGCCACCGCGAGGGTCGCATACAGGAAATGCGACGGCACAAATGAGAGGGATTCAGGCCAGCGCAGCCAGGACGGCCTTGCGGGCGATTCTGGCTGATGCGTGATCAGATGGATTGCAATGTCCTTGGTCCGCCGTACCAGTTCGTGCGGCAGCGATCGATGAAACAGCTCGCTCCAGAAGCTGTCGCCTGCCCGTCCGATCACAATCTGGGTCACGTTTTCGAACTTGGCAAAGCGCAGTAGTTCAGCAGGCAGGTCGGAGCCGGTCAGCGTTTGCGTTTCCGCGCCAAGACTCACGGCCAGCTTCATTGCGTCATCCAGCCGCTGGCGCGCGGCAGCATCCAGGCTGGTCCCGGGCCGTTCAACGGTGACGGCGATCCACGGCGCATCCATCAGATCTGCGAGCCGCTTGGCTGTACGAACGACGGTCGGCGACACCAAATCTGGTCCGATGCAGGCGAGAATACGCTCGCCGGCCGCCCAGGGGCCTTCGATCGCCTGCGCCTGCATCTTCTCGATCAGGTCGGCATCGACTCGCTCGGCGGCGCGCCGCAGCGCGAGCTCGCGCAGCGCGGTCAGATTTTGCGGCTTGAAGAAGTGCTCAACGGCGCGCGCCGCGGTGTCCTGGACGTAGACTTTTCCTTCCGCGAGACGCTTGAGCAGCTCGTCGGGCGGAAAATCGACCAACACGACTTCGTCCGCTTTGTCGAAAACGGTATCCGGCACTGTTTCGCGCACGCGCACCTTGCTGATTTTCTGCACGACGTCGTTGAGGCTTTCCAGATGCTGGATATTGAGCGTCGTCCAGACGTCTATGCCCGCTGCCAGAATCTCATCGATGTCCTGCCAGCGCTTGGGATGGCGGCTGCCGGGCACATTCGTGTGCGCGTATTCATCGACCAGCAGGAGCTTCGGCCGCCGCGACAGCGCAGCATCGAGGTCGAACTCCTTCATGACCTGATTGCGGTACACGATCGGCTTGCGCGGGAGAACCTCGAAGCCGTCAACCAGCTGTTCCGTTTCGCGCCGCCCGTGAGTCTCTATCAAACCGGCGACAACATCGCGTCCGCCCGATTTTTCCGCGCGGCCGGAGGTGAGCATTGCGTAGGTCTTACCGACGCCAGGCGCGGCGCCGAGAAATATCTTCAGGTGCCCGCGCTCCTCTTTCTTGGCGAGTGCGAGCAGTGCGTCAGGTGAGGCTCGTTGCGCTTCTTCGTGAGCCATACATCTCCCTCTAGCGCATCATACAAGAAAAAGCCCGCCCCGGACTTCATGTCCCGGACCGGCAAGTAGGGAGAGCTTCACGCAACTAGGACTTCAGGCCGTCCAGAGCGAGATTCAATTTGAGGACATTAACCCTGGGCTCGCCGAGCAGGCCCAAAGTGCGGCCTTCGGTTTGGCTTTCCACGAGGGCGCGGACACGTGCCTCCGGAAGCCCGCGCGCCTTGGCCACGCGCGGCGCCTGGAAAAGCGCCGCCTCCGGCGAGATGTCAGGATCGAGCCCGCTGCCGGACGTGGTCACTAGGTCGATCGGGACTACCGCCGAGGAGTTCTCTTTCTTCAGCGTATCAATATCGCCCTTCACTCGGTCGATAAGCGCTTTACTGGTCGGACCGAAATTCGAGCCCATCGAATTGATCGCGTTGTAGGGCGCGTCGACGGTCTTGGTGGAATCCTTCGGGTCCGGCGCATTGGTCGCCGAAGGCCGGCCATGAAAGTACTTGTCGTCGGCGAACACCTGGCCGATCAGCGCGGAGCCGACGACCTTGCCGTCCTTCTCGATCAGGCTGCCCTGCGCCTGATAGGGGAAGAAAGTTTCGGCAAGCCCGGTCATCACGAGCGGATAGACCAGCCCGGTGATCAGCGTCAAAGCGACCACGAGGACGATAGCGGGGCGGATTTCCTTCAACATGACTTGTCTCCTCAGACGAGATGCAGGGCGCCGACGATAAGATCGATGGCCTTGATCCCGATAAACGGAATGATCACACCGCCGACTCCGTAGATCCACAAGTTACGCCGCAGCAGCGCAGCCGCGCCGATCGGGCGATATTTCACGCCTTTCAGCGCCAGCGGAATCAGCGCGATGATGATGAGAGCGTTAAAAATGATGGCCGAGAGAATCGCACTCTGCGGCGTCGACAGTTTCATAATGTTGAGCACGGCCAGCTGCGGATAGAACGCGAGGAACATCGCGGGAATGATGGCGAAATATTTCGCCACGTCGTTTGCGATGGAGAACGTGGTCAACGCGCCGCGCGTCATGAGCAGTTGTTTGCCGATCTCAACAACCTCGATCAGCTTGGTCGGATCAGAATCAAGATCGACCATGTTGCCGGCTTCGCGAGCGGCTTGCGTGCCGGTTTGCATGCAGACGCCGACATCCGCCTGCGCGAGCGCCGGCGCGTCATTGGTGCCGTCGCCGCACATCGCGATCAACCGCCCCTGCGATTGCTCGCCGCGGATATAGCGCAGCTTATCCTCGGGCGTTGCCTGGGCAATGAAATCGTCCACGCCGGCCTCCGAGGCAATCGCGGCGGCAGTTACGGGGTTGTCGCCGGTGATCATGACCGTCTTGATACCCATGCGGCGCAGCGCCGCAAAACGCTCCCGCACGTCGGGCTTCACGACGTCCTTCAGATGAATCACTCCGAGGATTCGATCGTTTTCGACCAGCCCGAGCGGCGTGCCGCCCGAACGCGCGATTTTGTCGACTGCAGCGCGGAATGCCGGCGGCTCGGCCACCTTCTGTCCTGCCTGCTCACCGGCGAATTTAAGGATGGAATCCACCGCACCCTTGCGCAGCTTGCGCTTGCCGATATCGACGCCGGAAAGCCGCGTGGTAGCGGAAAATTCGATGAACTTCGCCTCCGCGGGCGCCGCCTGACGGCGCACATTGTATTTTTCCTGCGCCATGGTGATGATGGAACGGCCTTCGGCAGTCTCGTCCGCATCGCTGGCCAGAATGGCTGCGTCGGCGGCTTCCCGCTCGGTCACACCGGGCACCACAATGATCTCGGTTGCCTGGCGATTGCCGAACGTGACGGTGCCGGTCTTGTCGAGCAGCAGCGTGTCGACGTCACCCGCGGCTTCCACCGCGCGGCCGGACATCGCCAGCACATTGAAACGAACCAGCCGGTCCATGCCGGCGATACCGATCGCTGACAGCAGCGCACCGATCGTGGTCGGAATCAGGGTGACGAACAACGCTACCAGAATGACAACGGATACCGCGCCGCCCGCATAGGTCACGTAACTCGGAATAGTGGCGGTGGCGAATACGAAGATGATGGTCAAACCGACCAGCAGGATATCAAGCGCGATTTCATTCGGAGTCTTCTGGCGTTCCGCGCCCTCGACCAGCTTGATCATGCGATCGAGAAATGAGGAGCCCGGAGAAGACGTGATGCGGATAATGACGCGGTCCGAAATGACCGTGGTGCCGCCGGTGACCGCCGAGCGGTCGCCACCCGATTCCCGAATAACCGGGGCGGATTCACCGGTGATGGCCGCCTCGTTGACCGAAGCGATGCCTTCGATCACGTCACCGTCGCCGGGAATGACGTCGCCGGCTTCGCACACGACCAGATCCCCTGCCCTGAGTTTGTCGGCAGCGATCGTTTCAAACTTCTTATAGCTGCTTGGCGACTGGATGCGCTTTGCGCGTGTTTCCGTGCGCGCTTTTCGCAACGTATCAGCTTGCGCCTTACCGCGCCCTTCCGCCACCGCTTCCGCGAAATTGGCGAACAGCACAGTAAACCACAGCCAGATGACGATCTGGAATTCGAAAGCCAGGCTGCCGCCTCCGGTCAACAGATCGCGGACCAAAATGACCGTCGTCAGCGCGGTGACAATCTCCAGAACGAACATCACCGGATTCTTGATCAGCGTGGCCGGGTTGAGTTTCAAAAAAGCCTGGCCGATTGCCGGAACCACGATCTTCGGGTCCAGAAGCGTCGCCACCGGCATCCGCTTGCGAATTTTTGAGGTTTCCATGAGTTTAACTCCGAAAGAATCCGGTTCAGAACACGGTGCCCGCGGTCATCGCGAAGTGCTCGACGATTGGGCCGAGGGCAAGTGCGGGGAAGAATGTGAGCCCGCCGACAATCACGATCACGCCCACCACGAGGCCGACGAAGAGCGTCCCCGTGGTCGGGAATGTGCCGAGGGATGGCGGCACGGACTTCTTGGCCGCCAGCGAACCGGCGATTGCCATGGTCGGAATGATCATCCAGAAGCGCCCGACGAACATGGCGACGGCGCCGGTGATGTTGAAGAATAACGTGTTCGCTGAAATACCCGCGAAAGCCGAGCCGTTATTTCCTGTGCTCGAGGTATAAAGGTAGAGCATTTCGGAGAAGCCGTGCGGCCCAGCGTTGCCCAGCTGGGTGAGTGCCTGCGGATTGACCGCGGCAACCGCCGTCCATCCCAGATACATTAGTGGCAGCACCAGGATGGCGAGCATCGCCATCTTCACTTCTTTGGCCTCGATTTTCTTGCCGACATATTCCGGAGTCCGGCCGACCATCAGTCCCGCCACGAATATCGAAATAATGACGAACAGCAGCATGCCGTACATGCCGGCACCGACACCGCCGACGATGATCTCGCCGAGCTGGATGTTGATCAGCGGCACCATGCCGCCCAGCGCCGTGAATGAATCATGCATGGCATTGACCGCGCCACACGAGGCAGCGGTGGTGATCACGGCGAAGAGGGCTGAGGCGACGATGCCGAAGCGAACCTCCTTGCCTTCCATATTGCCGCCGGAAAGGCCGAGCCCATTCATGATGTCATTGCCATGCGCTTCGGCCCAATAAGCCAGCATCACGCCAGAGATAAACAGAACGCCCATAACGGCGAGGATCGCCCAGCCTTGACGCTGGTTGCCGACCATGCGGCCAAATACGTTGGTGAGGGAGGCGCCGAGCATGAAGATCAAGATGATCTGCAGGTAGTTCGACAGTGCGGTCGGGTTTTCGAATGGATGCGCGGCGTTGGCGTTGAAGAAACCGCCGCCATTGGTGCCGAGCATCTTGATCGCGATCTGCGACGCGACCGGACCGACAGCGATCGTCTGCTTGGCGCCTTCGAGCGTGGTCGCCTCGACATAGGGACCAAGTGTCTGCGGCATGCCCTGCCAGACCAGGAACAGCGAGGCCACGACGCAAATCGGCATCAGAATGTAGAGCGTGCAGCGGGTGACATCGACCCAGAAATTGCCGATGCCTCGCGCTGATGCGCGCGCGAATCCGCGGATGAGTGCAACTGCGAGGACAATGCCGGTTGCTGCCGAAAGGTAGTTCTGGTGAGTCAACCCAAGCATTTGGGTGAGGTACGACAGCGTTCCCTCACCGCCGTAGTTCTGCCAATTCGTATTGGTGATGAAGCTGATGGCGGTGTTGAAGGAGAGATCGGGCGCCACCGCCGACTGTTCGGCCGGATTGAACGGCAAAACCGCCTGGAAGCGCATAAGCCCGTAGAGAATGAGAAATCCGCCGACATGAAACAGCAGCATGCCGACCGTGTAGGCAAGCCATCCTTGTTCCCGTTTCTCGTCCACGCCCGCCGCAGCATACAGCGCCCTCTCGACCGGCCGTAAAATCGGGGTCAAGAACGTCCGCTCGCCACTGAAGACGCGGGTCATGTAGCCGCCGAGCACGGGGGTGATCGCTACGATGATCGCGCAATAAAGTAGAATCTGAATCCAGCCAATCGTAGTCATGACACGAAGCCTTGTTGTTTGCGCTTTACTTGCCGAAAATCGGTCAAAAATTTGCGCGTCAGAGCCGTTCTGGCCTGAGCAGCGCATAGACGAGGTAGACCATGATGCCGATGGTCACGAGAGCGGCGAGTGAATAGTCGAAGATCATTTGCGGCCTCCTCTTAAAGCCGGTCGCAGGCGTAGGCGTAGCCGATCGACAAGACGAAGAAGGCGCCGGCAAGTGCTAGCAGGATGACGTCGAGCATAATTGCCCCCTTCAAATACGCGTGATGCGATGGAGCGAAAGCTCAATTAGGTGGCCAAGGATAAAGAAGCGATGTGAATCGCCTTTGACGCACATCAAGAAGAAATAAAGGCCGCTACAAAGTTACCGCCGGCCCGGCGCTCTTTATGACCCGCTTACAGCGGGCCTTTGATTTCCCAATCGAATTACTATGCGGCGGTGCACAGATTTCCGCTCGCCACGGCGTTGAAGCCGCAGGCACGGCTGGCAAGGGCCGGCTGCTTACAAGAGGAGCGGACCATGTCGCTCGCCACATATTCGATTTCGAACAACTCCAAAGCGACGAACCAGGCGCCCGGAAAACGCAAGGCAGATGCCGTTCGCGAACCGGGCATCGGCGCTCGCTTGCCCAAAATGCTCTCAGCTCTCGGCCGTCTGTGCGTCAACGTTTTCGATGCCATCGCCGAAGCACGTTTGCAAAAGGCAATGATCGAGGCCGAGCTTTATCAAAAGCGTTATTTCCACACCTCGAAAAACGACGACGACCTGCCGATCGTCCGCTGAAGGAGAGCCGGCATGTTGAAGCCTGATATGCCATTGCCGCCTGCCGACCGCCCCTATGCCGTACCAAAGGCCGACGAATTCTCTAACGGAGCGGCAACGCATTTCGGCGGGCCGCGCAGTCGTCACCGGGACCAAGTAGTGCTTTTGGCGTTTGGACTTCTCTCGGCTGTGTTCACGGTGGTCATCGCATTGCGGGCTGCGTTCTGGCTGCCTTTCATCCACTGAGGACCGCATAAGGAGATCAGCTATGAAACAGGACAAACCTCCCTCGATAGTGGCTTGCTCCAGGCCTTTGCAATTTCAAATCGGCAAGGACAGCCACGGACATTGGGTCGTCCAGGACGACCGTGGCCTCTGCGGTGGATTATTCGTTAATCGTGCCCAGGCACTTCGTTTTGCAATGCTGGAAAATGGAAGTCGGCCGCAAGCAGTGGTGATGGTCCCCGGAGTGTTCGAGCTCAATGTGAACCAAAATGCTGTGCCGGCACACCAAAACGCCAATTTTCTGAACCGGCGCAAAGTGGCCTAAGTCCGTCCAGCCCGCGCAACTCAAATGACTCTCATTATTGGACGACACGTTTCGAAACTTTCGGGCTACGCGCCTGCGGTGCCAACGCCTTTTGATCGAGATGGAAACATCGATCGCGCGGCGTTCGAAAACTTCTGCGAAAAACAAATAAACGAAGGCGCGACGGCGCTCGTCGTCTGCGGGACAACCGGTGAAGCGCCGACATTGCGCCCGGCCGAACATCACGTTCTCGTCCGTATCGCAGTTTACGTCGCACGCGGCCGCGTCCCGGTGATCGCCGGCGCAGGCTCCAACTCGACCGTCCATGCCATTGAATTGACGAAAGACGCGGAAGCCGGCGGCGCCGACGCCATTCTTTCTGTGGTGCCCTATTATAACAAGCCCACGCAGCCCGGGCTCTACGCGCACTTCCGTGCAATCGCACAATCCACGGGTCTGCCGATCATTCTCTACGATGTTCCGTCGCGCACCGTGTGTGGTCTTGCCGACGAGACGGTCGCGCGCCTTGCGGAGTTCCCGCAGGTAATCGGCCTCAAGGATGCGACCGGCGATCTCAGTCGGCCCGTAAGGTTGCGGACTCTTCTAGGCCCGGAGTTCCGGCTTCTGTCCGGCGATGACGCGACAGCATCGGCATACTTCGCCCAAGGAGGTCACGGCTGCATATCGGTAACATCCAACGTGGCCCCCGGATTGTGCCGCGCCATGTATCTGGCCTGCCGGCAGGGACAACCGAAAAAAGCCCAGCAGTTGGCGGCGCCCATTGGGGAATTGACCACGTCGCTGTTCCGGGAATCGAATCCAGCTCCCGTCAAATATGCGTTGAGCCTGCTCGGCTTGATGTCGGCAAAAGTACGATTGCCGCTGGTTGAACTGGGCAAAGAATCACGCGACGCCGTTTCGGCGGCGCTAGCGCGAATTTGTGACGTCTACTCCGACTACATGATTGGGACGCTCCCCAAATCGGAGCTTCCAATGCTTGCGGTGGCTGCCGAGTGAGACTCCGTAATGCCTAACGTCACCGCACGGCCTTTACGCCGTCCTTATGCACCGGCACCGACTTCCCAATCGAATTTCTATGTGGCGGCGCACACATAGGCAGTACGGAAGCCAAAGGTGGCTTCTGTAACCCGAGTAACTTCGATGACTGCCTTTTTGCTCCAGAACCTGAAGCTGATCCTGGTCATTCTCCTGATCGGCTCTGTTGTGGGTCTCGCGCACGCGCCATCGAATGTTGCTTGAGAAAGGTTGACCATGACACGCACAGAGTGGGATTTCGACACCACGATCGATGACGACGCTGGCGATGTTCTGCGGCCAAAATCGCAAGAAGATTTGGCAGATCAGTTTGGAATCACGTCTGCATTGATACTGTTGTGTATAGCCTTCTTTATTGCTGCAATCTGGTTCGTAAACAGCCCAAGTTTTGAAAAATGCAGCGCTGTAGAAAATTTATCGGACCGCAGCGCTTGCTATGAGAGACTAAGGGATGAATTGCTGAAACCTCCGGCAAAAGGCGCGGATATCCCCAGGGGCTAGCTGTCCGACTTGGGAACATAACCAGAGAAAAATGTGCCATTTGAAACGATGGCAGACCTTCCGGATGTAACTACATCCCGAGATAAGCCGCCTGCACCTGCTTGTTGTTCGCCAGTTCCGCGCTGGTGCCGTGCATGATCACTTTGCCGCTCTCCAGCACATAAGCGCGTTGCACGAGAGTCAGCGCGCGGCTGACGTTCTGCTCCACCAGAAGAATCGCTGTGCCCATAGCGTGGATTTCCTGAATCTTTTCGAACGTAACGTCGGTTATCACCGGCGCCAGGCCCAATGACGGCTCGTCAAGCATCAGCAGGCGCGGCTTCAACATAAGTCCGCGGCCAACGGCGAGCATCTGCTGCTCGCCGCCGCTCATAGTGCCGGCGAGCTGCCGACGGCGCTCGGCCAGCACGGGAAAAATGCCATACACGAGTTCGAGCGAGCGGCTACGGTCGGGCTTGGCGCGCGGCACATAGGCGCCGATTTCGAGATTCTCCTGCACTGTCATCTCAGGAAAGACCTGACGCCCTTCGGGAACGTGGGCGATGCCAAGTTCGGTGATCCGGTAAGGCGGCAGCGAAGCGATATTCGTGCCCATAAACGTGATGCTGCCTGAGGTCAGCCGCACGAGACCCGAGATCGCCCGCAACGTGGTGCTTTTGCCGGCGCCGTTCGCACCCAGTAGTCCAACGGTTTCGCCTTCGCCGACTTCGATGCTGACGTTGCCGACAGCCGGCACCGACCCGTAGCTGGCGCTCACTGCGGATAACGACAACACTCAAGTGCCTCCCGTTGTCGTGGCATGATGCACGTAGCCGGTCCCGAGATAGGCGCGGATCACATCCTGATTGGCGACGATTTCGCCGGGATTGCCCTCCGCGATCTTCTGTCCGTGATCGAGCACCACGATATGACGCGCGACAGCCATGATGGCGCGCATCACGTGCTCGACGATGACGATCGTTAGCCCGCGCTGCGACAGCTTTCCGACGAGAGCCACCGCCTGGTCGACCTCCGGTGGATTGAGGCCGGCCATGACCTCGTCGAGCAGCAAAAGTCGCGGCTGTGTCGCCAGTGCGCGCGCCATTTCAAGCCGCCGCTGGTCGATGGTCGTAAGATCGCGCGCCGGTGAGTGTTCCTTCGCCGACAATCCGACAAAGGCGATTGCCTCGCGGGCGCTCTCGCGCGCGACATCGATGTGTTTGTTGCGCAGAAAAGCACCTGTCATGACATTCGCCAGCACCGTCATCGCGCCGAATGGCTTGGCGACCTGGAATGTCCGCGCCAGTCCATGCGCGCAGATGTCGTGCGGCCGCAGGCCCACAATTTCGCGGCCAAAGGCCGAGACCGAGCCCGCATCCGGCCGGTAATATCCGGTAATAAGATTGAAGCTTGTGGTCTTGCCGGCGCCATTCGGCCCGATGAGCGCGACTGTCTCGCCTTCATTCACCGAAAAACTGACGTCCTGCACGGCGCGCAATCCGCCGAAGCGCTTGTTCAAATTGCGGATGACCAATGCTTCAGGCATCGAGAGCCGCCTTCACAACGCCGCCATGCGCGCGGACACGGCGCTGGTGCAGTTCGGTGATGAATCCCATGATTCCGGTTGGCCGCCACAGGATCACCGCCATCAGAATGAGGCTGTACACGGTCAGCTGCACGCCGCCGGTCGAGCTGCCCAACCAGCTTTGCAGCAGCGCCGAAGTGGCTTCCAACAACACCGTGCCGATCACCGGGCCCCACAGCGTGCCGACGCCGCCGACGATCGAAACCAGCGCCGCCTCGATCGAGACGTTGAAATTGAATGCCGTGTTTGGATCGATGAAATAAATGTACTGCGTGTAGAACGTGCCGGCCAGAGCGGTGAGAAACGCGCTGATCATATAAATGTCGCGCTTGACGCGCGGCGCGTTCACGCCGATCGCTTCGGCAGCGTCTTCGTCTTCACCGATGGCGACCAGATAATAGCCCATCCACGAGCGCTCGATGCGACGGGTGATAGCAAGGCCGATCGCAAGCAGGCCGAGTGCAATGTAGTAATAAGCCGTCTTGCCTTCGAACTGCATCATCAACGGCGCATGACCGAGATTGGGAATGGTCGTGCCCTCCGCGCCCCACGCGAGATCACGAAACTTCAGGAAGATGAGCATCAGCACTTGTGCCGTCGCGATCGTAGCGATGGCGAAGTATGGGCCACGCAGACGAAAGCACAGCCATCCGATCGGCAGGCTGGCAAGCGCGGCGACGACTCCGCCAGCAACCATGCCGATCCAGGGCGAGACGCTAAAGTCGATCTGCAGAATCGTCGAGGTGTAAGCGCCCAGGCCGAAAAAAGCGGCATGGCCGAGCGAGAGCTGCTTGGCATAGCCGCCGATCAGATTCCAAGCGACGCCAATGAAGGAAAACAGCAACACGCGGATGAAGATGTCGATGGCAAAGGAATTCTTCACCACCAGCGGCAGTGCGACGAAGACAGCGGCAAGCACGCAGACAGAAAGTTGGCCCCAGTGGCGAAATGCTCCCATTATCGTGCCCTCCCGCCGGCGAGCCCGCTCGGCCGCACGGCGAGCGTCAGCAGTAGCATCAGGAAGACGACGATTAGTCCGGAGTCGGCGCCGACAAACTGGATGCCGAGGGATTCCGCCACTCCCATCATCAAGCTGGCGATCAGCGCGCCAACCACATTGCCCAGCGTGCCGAGCACGACCGCAACAAAAGCCATGAGCGTGAACACCTGCCCGACCATAGGATAGGCCGGATAAAACGGCATCAGCAGCGATCCCGCCGCACCGGCGAGCGCCAGCGCGATGCCGAGCGCAACGCAGAACACGCGGTTGGGATTTATGCCCATCAGCATGGCGACTTCGGGCTTTTGCGCGGCCGCGCGCATCGCCTTGCCGAGATCGGTCGTGTGCAGAAAGACCCATAGCGCGGCGCTCAGTACCATCGCCAGCACAAAGGCGATGAGTTTCGCCACCGGAATATAGAGCCCACCGATATGCAGCGCTTCATCCGAATACCACGTATGCACAGTGCGGTAATTCGCTGTCAGCAGCATCAGCGCAAGATTGAGAATGAGCAGCGACAGCGCGAAGGTGAGGAAAATCTGCGGCAGGTCGTTGAGCCCCAGCACCCGGCGGATCAGGAAATGCTGGATCAACACGCCGGCCACGAAAAGAACCGGCATCGACACAATCAGCGAGATAATCGGGTCGATGCCGAGGTAGGCGAACAGAAAGAAGCTGATGTACATCCCGATCATCACGAATTCGCCCTGGGCGAAGTTGACGATCTTGATGACGCCGAAAATCAGCGTTACGCCGATGCTGACCAGCGCGTAAATGCCGCCGATGAGCAGGCCGTTGATGACGGCCTGGGCCACGATTTCCAGCATCGCGTGGCGCGCTTTACGATTTCATGAGCGGTGCACGAGCATCTTCCTTCGGGAAGATGCTGGCGAGGTCGCCATGCTGCCACTGCACCCCCACGGGGTGACCATAGACATTTTTGCCGTCAGGACCGAATTTCACTTTCCCGCCGGGAGCCATCGCCGCATAGCCCGACGATACATCCAGCGTCGAGAGCGCCTCGCGCACCTTCTGCGGATCGGCCGACTGCGCCCGCTCGAGCGCGTCGACGATCATGAATGTCTGCGCCACGAGCCCACCGCCATACTCAAACAGGAATTCCCCGTAGCGTTTTTTGTATTCGTCATTCAGTTTCTGCGCGTTAGCGTCAGAATCGTGATTCCAGTGCGCCACGCCTTGCAGACCTTCGGCCAGCGCGCCAACGTTCTTGTAGAAGTCGGGAACGACGAAGCCACCTGAACCGCCGTTGATGCCGATCTTGAGCCCGATCTGCTTCACCGTGCGCACGATCAGGATGAGGTCGTTCAGATAGGAAACCGAGAACAGCATATCCGCGCCGGAAGCCTTCACCTTGTTGAGCAGCGGTCCGGCATCGGCGAAGCCCGCCGAATATGGCTCGAACAACACGATCTCCACGCCTTCGCCCGGCGCCTGCTCCTTAAGGCCGTTCGAGGTCGCGGTGCCGAATGCGGTGTTTTCGAAGATGACCGCCACCTTCGGCTTGTCGCTCACCAGGCGCGACATCTGCAGCTGCGCCTTGGCGAATTGCGACGCGCGCGCGAATGGCGTGAAGGTGTAGGTACGTCCCTTGTTCAGCAAGTCCGAGCTCGATCCCGTCAGCAACGGAACTTTGGCGCGCTCGGCCACTTCGCTCGCGATCAACGTCAAGGCGCTTGCGTAGCAGCCGTGGATTGCGGACAGCTTGTTGCCCGAGATCAAGCGGTCGGTCTCGGTGCGGGTGACCGTCGGTTCGCTTTGCACGTCGGAGATGATCAGATTGAGCTTCGCGCCGCCCAGCGATTTGACACCGCCTGCCTCGTTGACCATTTCGACCGCAAGCTTCGCCGCGTTGACGCAGGCCTGACCGATTTGCGCGAAGCTGCCGGTGACCGGATACAGCCCGCCGATATTCACCGGGTCAGCCGCCCAGCCTCTAAGCGGATAGGCACCGAACGCACCGGCGGCGATCGCGCCGCGACCGGCGTTGATGAGGAATTCTCTGCGGCTTTGACGCTTAGGCGTAGTCCGGCGGCGGGACTGCTTCATTGTTTCCCCCTATCAAGTTTTTTTGGACCAGTGGGATCAGAAGCCTATTGCATTGAGCAAGCCTGATCCAGCAGGTGGCGGGGGTCGGTCGGCCTGAGGCTCTATCCTTTCGTCTCATCCGGTTCGGCGAGGATCAGCGACCAGTAGACTTTGTATTTCGAGGCCGGCGTGTAAACCGCGGCGATACCCATGCGGGTTGCGCCCCCCAGCAGCATGTTGGCGCGGTGCGGGTTTGAATCGCGCCAACCGGAAAACGCCTCAGCCAGTGTGTGATAGCCCGCGCTTATATTCTCCGCGGCACGCTTGGCGTCGTAACCGGAAGCCTTCAGCCGCTGAACGAACGGTTTGCCGGCGCCGTGGTCCAGCTTGTCTTTTTTGGCCATGATTTCGGCCTGCGCCTGCGCGAGCCGCATGAGTTCCGGATCGAGCTCGACGGTCGGCAAGCCATTGTTGGTGCGGTAACCGGAAATCATCGAAGCGGCGGCGGCCGCATCCAGCTGCGCGCCCGGCTGCGCCAGATTGCGATAGAAGCTCGGTTCCGACTTCGGCATGTAGGTGTCGGCGCAACCGACAAGCACCGTCATGCCCGCTATGGCCAACAGCAGCCGAATAACCCGCATCGTTCGTTGTTCCCGAATCGACAATTGAACGCCCTCTCTACTGGCGAAGCGCCTGCGTCTCAACTAACATCTCGCGGAACCTCTCCCGTGGAGCAATGTCATGTCGAACACGCAGGCTGCACGCACGCCGGGCGCCAAGCGCGCCGGGCCAGGCGAATATGTCTTCGACCTCAAGACCATGCAGAAAATCATGGGCGGCCCCGCCTATTCCACGGCGCATGGCCCTTGCGTCGAGGGTGACCGCATGATCGTCGGCCTGATGCGTATGAAGGCGGGTACCGGCGCCGAACCGCATTCGCATCCCAACGAGCAATGGATTTACGTGCTGGAAGGAACATTCCGCGCCAACATTGACGGAAAGAACATCGACGTGAAGCCTGGATCCGTCGTCTACATCCCTGCCAACACGATTCACGCCGGCAAGGCGACCGCGGATAGCGACGTTGTTTTCTTTACCGTTAAAGACGCCTCGCATAGCCTGCACGGCATCAAGGCGAGCTGAGCAACAGCGCGGACGGAAACGAAAAGAATTTCCAGCACCAAAATCATGGGGAGGCTTCCCATGCGACATCTGATTTTAGCACTGCTTGCCGCACTCGTCCTGAGCGCGGGCGCGGCGATGGCACAGGACAAATACCCCAGCCGTCCGGTCAAGGTGATCGTGCCTTACGCGCCCGGCGGATCGACCGACATCGTCGCGCGCATCCTCGGCGATGAATTCCAGAAGATCACCGGCCAGGGCTTCGTGGTTCTCAACAAGCCGGGCGCGTTCGGCATGCTTGCGATCGACGAAATGGTGAAGGCGCCAGCGGATGGCTACACGCTGATGATCGGCAATGTCTCGACCAACGCGATCACCCCCATCATTTATGCAAAGAAGATGAGTGCGGACTACGCCAAGAGCGTTGTGGCGGTCACAAACCTGATCGATGTGCCGGCTTTTTTGCTTGTCACGACGGCTAACGATTTCCCGCCGAAGTCCGTTGCCGAATTCATTGCTTACGCAAAGAAAAACCCCGGCAAGGTGCAATATGGCACCGTCGGCGTCGGATCGTACCCGCACTACGACATGGCCTACTTCGCCAAGCGCGCCGGCGATCTCGATCTGGTGGGCTTGCCCAACAAGAATGGCGCCGCCGGCGTCATTCAGGACATGTTGCGCGGAGACGTGCAGGCCGCCTTCCTCAATGTCGGGTCGACCGCCGGGCAGGTGCAGGCCGGAAAATTCCGCCCGCTCGCCCTGGTCAATCATTCACGGCTCAAGGACTACCCCGACATTCCGACGATGACGGAAGTCGGTTACGGTGACGTCGGCACCATCGCATGGAATGGGTTGTTTGCGCCGGCGGCAACGCCGAAACCGGTGCTGGAAGCTTTGTTCAATGCCGTAAGCAAAGCACTGCAATCACCCGAGGCGATCGAGAAGCTGCAAAAGCAGAACTATAACGTCGCGCCGAACAAGTCGCTGGCCGACGCAAAAAGCTGGCTCGATAGCGAGATGAAACGCTGGGAGACGATCACCACCACGGTGAAGATCGACGTAACGCAGTAATCATTAGTGAAAACTCCTTATCGGATCGAAGGCTACGCGATCGTCTCCGAGGACGGCATGCTCGCGAATGCGGCCGGCGTCATGCCGGACACGCTCAAGTTCGAAGCCGACCAGGAGTTCTTCGAAAAGGGCCTCGATGGCGTTGATGTGGTCGTGCATGGCCGGCATTCGCACGAGAACCAGCGGCGCTCGGATCTGCGGCGGCGTTTGGTTGTGACGCGCAAAGTTCCCGCGATAGCGAGCGACCCGACAAACAACAACGCACTTTTCTGGAATCCGGCGGGAGCAACTCTGGAGCAGGCGCTGACCGTGCTGAAGATTCCGACGGGCAAGATCGCAGTGATCGGCGGCACCCAGGTGTTCGGAATGTTCCTCGATCGTTACGATTCTTTTTTTCTGTCGCGCGCACCCGGCGTGCGGCTTCCCGGCGGGCGGGCGGTTTTTCCCGACGTTCCGGCGAAAACGCCGGAAGAGGTATTGAAAGGCCGCGGACTCAAGCAGGGGCCGCGCAAGATGCTTGATCAAAAAGCAGGCGTATCGGTTGTCGAATGGGTCCGGCCCGCCGAGTAGCAAATTCTCTGAACTTATTGGACCGTTCGGAGCGCGTTCCACACGCGCTCCGCCGTTGCCGGCATGTCGAGCTGCGCGCCGTTTGGCAGAGCGTCGAGAATGGCACTCATGATTGCCGGCGGTGCGGCAGTGGTGCCCGCTTCGCCAGTTCCTTTCACGCCGAGTGGATTGGTTCGGCATGGCACCGGATGATGGGCCACAGTCATTGCGGGCACCGTGTCGGCCCGCGGCATCGCGTAATCCATAAACGACCCGGAAACGAGCTGGCCACCGGCATCGTAGACGGTGTTTTCGGTAAGGGCCTGACCGAGCCCCTGCGCCACGCCGCCGTGAATTTGCGCTTCGACGATCGTGTGGTCGAGTACATTCCCGCAATCGTCAACCGCCACGTAAGAGACGATTTCTACCGCGCCCGTTGACGGATCGATCTCGACCTCGGTGATGTGGCACCCGTTCGGAAAAGATGGCGGCACCTTGATGCCGGCCTGCGTATCAAGGCTTTCGGCGATAACACCCTGGCGCTTGAGCTCGGCCGCACGCTCCGCTACTTCGAACAGCGGCACAATCCGTGCCGAATTTTTCACATTGAACTTGCCATCTTGATAGTCAATTTCGCTTTCGCCGGCCTGCAGCAGCATGGCGGCAACAGCTTTACCTTTCTCAATCACCCTTTCGGTGGCACGCGCGATGGCACCGCCCGTCATCATCGCCGAGCGCGAGGCAACCGCACCGAACCCGGGAACGTCGCGCGTGGAATCGCCGGAGAGCAGTTTGATTGCAGACGCATCGACACCAAACCGTTTCGCCACCACGTCTCCGAACACCGTCTTGTGCCCCTGCCCGCTAGCGCCTGCACCGACGCTGACCTCGACGGATTTCCCGCCGGGAAACGAGATGCGTGCAGCTTCTTCCGGAAACGCGCCGGAAATCTCGAGATAGCAGCCGATACCGACGCCGCGCAGCTTGCCGTACCGCTTCGCAGCCTTCTTGCGGTCGCGAAAGCCCGTATAGTCTGCAGCCTTCAATGCGCGCTCGAAGATCGCAGGGAAGTCGCCGCTATCGTATGTGTTGCCGAACGCCGTCGTGTAAGGAATTTTCTGCGCCGGGATCAGATTGCGCCGGCGCAGCTCGGCGGCATCGATGCCGGTCTCGTCGGCCGCGGCGTCTATGACGCGCTCGAGCAGATAGCTCGCCTCCGGACGGCCGGCGCCGCGATACGGTCCGGTCGGCAGCGTGTTGGTGAATACGCACCGCGAGTTCACCTGCATCAACGGAATGTCGTAGACCGTCGGCAGGCAGCCCGCGATATGCGTTGTCACGATAAAGTGCGCGATGCCCGTGAAATAGGCGCCGACATTGCCGATGCCGTTCACACGCAAAGCCAGAAAGCGCCCACGCGCGCTCAACGCGAGCTCGACCGTCCAGAATGAATCGCGCCCCTGATTGTCGGTCAGGAATGCTTCCGAGCGAGTCGACGTCCAGTAAACCGCTTTGCCGAGCATGCGGGCGGCATGCAGCATCGGGATGTATTCCGGATAGCACCAGCCCTTCATGCCAAAGGCGCCGCCGACATCTTCTGTGAGGACGCGCAACTCATCGGGTTTGATGTTCATCGCGCCGGCGATCTGGCCGCGCACCGACGCCACGCCTTGCGTGCCGGTGCACAGGGTGAATTGCTTGCTGGCGGGGTCGTAGCTCGCGGTGGCGGTGCGCGGCTCAAGTGAGGCAACGACGAGGCGCTGGTTGACGACTTCGACCCGGACCACATGCGCAGCTTCAGTGAAGGCCTTGTCCAGCGCGGCTTGTTTCTTGCCGTCCGGATCGGCCGGTGCGGTCCAATCGAAGCCGATGTTGCCGGCTGCTTCCGGCCAAAGCTGGGGCGCGTCCGCAGTCACCGCCGCGCGCGCATCCGTCACCGGTTTGAGCGGCTCATAGTCCGCAATGATCTTTTCCGCCGCATCCTGTGCCGCAGCCACGCTCGTTGCGACCACCATCGCTACAGGCTCACCCACATGCATGACACGCGTTTCCGCGAGCGAAGGGCGATGCGGCGATACTGCGGTCCTGCCACCGCGGCCGGGAATCGGATGGCCATGCGAGATCGAATGATAGTGTTCGGACGCAAGATCAGCGGCGGTGAAAACGGCGAGCACGCCCGGTGCGGACTTCGCCGCCGCGACGTCGATGCGTTTGATGCGGGCGAATGCGTGCGGCGAGCGCAGGAAATAGGCGGCGAGCGCACCGTCCGGTCTTACATCGTCGCCGAACCGGCCTTGTCCGCGCAGGAGCGCATCGTCCTCGATGCGCCCTCGCCACGCGGCATCGTCCTCGCGGACGGTGTCAGATTGCGTCATTGGTGCCCCCGAAGAAATTTCAAAGCTTGCGGTCGGTAATCCCTGCTTTTGCATAGAGCGCATTGATGTGCGCTTTCACTTCCGGATCGGTGGTGTCGTGCTCGGGGGCGTGCGCCCAGGCGACCTTGGCGCGTGCATAGATCGCCATCTCTTCATCCTGCTGTGATGTGCCGCCGGAAATGCCGTAGGCACCAACCAGTTCGTCGCCCTTGAAAACCGGAGCGGCCCCGCCGCTGGCCGCGATCCGGCCATTGGTCATTGCGGCAAGACTGACAAGCAGCTGTGGATTTCGCTCCTTGAACCACTGCTGGATCACGAGCCCATCGGGAAACCGCGGGCTCATAGAGCGGAATGCCGCGACGGTGAAGGCCTTGGCGATTGCGGTTTCCGGCGTGATGAAGCCCGCGTCATCCATCCTTTCGACGGCTATGAGATGGCCTTCAGGCCCCACCACGGCGACAGACACCGGCACGCGCATCGCACCGGCCTTCTCCACCACCGCCTTGATGAATTCACGGCATTCCGCCGCACGCAACTTGGCCATCGCCTGCCCCCTCTCCAGCGCCGAACGTTAAGCTTTGCTTAACCTGTTATGTCCGGCAATTAACTGCAAAAAAACGTGTTGGGGAATACCGTCCATGCCTACCTGGAAGCGAAGATGGTCGAGAGTACCTCCGCACACGCAACAGCGCGCGATTGGCGTATGGTCATGCTTGCCGGCGCGGCCAGCTTTGCCGTCAGCTATGCAGTTTTTCATTTTGTGATACCGGTCGGGGCCTGGCTGACTTTCATCCCCGAATCCCTGGTTTCCATCTGCGCGGCGGCACTTGTCGCGACTCTCACCATGGCGGTCACCATGGTGTTTCTGGCGCGCGAGCTGCACGTACATAATCTGCGTATGCGCGTCGCTATCAACAACATGTCGCAAGGCCTGTGCATGTTTGACGGCACTGAACGCCTTGTCGTCTGCAATCAACGCTACATGGAAATGTACGATCTCTCGCCGGACGTCGTTAAGCCTGGCTGCTCATTACAGGACTTGCTTGATTATCGAATTCGCAACAAGAGCTTTTCCGGCAATCCTGCCGAGTACCGGCGCGAGCTGCTTAGCGCGATGACCGCCGGAAAGACGACGACAACTGAAGTCAAATCCATGGGCGGGCGGTCAATTTCCGTCATCAACCGGCCGATGGCCGACGGCGGCTGGGTCGCAACACATGAAGACATCACCGAGCGCCGCGACGCGGAACGCGAGCGCCTGTCGATGCAGGAGCAGCAGCAGCGCCGCACCGCGATCGACCAGGCGATCGCGACCTTCCGTCGGCGCGTTGAGGACCACCTGAAGACGGTGACCGAAGGCGCCAAGGCGATGCGCTCGACAGCGACAACGCTGTTCAGCAATTCCGGGCAAACCTCGAAGAGCGCAGACGGAGCGGTGTCTGCCTCGAATGAGGCTTCCACCAATGTAGAGACCGCGGCAGTCGCCGCCGACGAACTTAGTGGATCGATCAACGAAATCGGCCGGCAACTCGCCAAGACGACCGACATCGTGCGCGCGGCGGTCGGTGAAGCGCAGGGCACCAATCAACAGATCGCGGCGTTGGCGCAAGCGGCGCAAAAGATTGGCGACGTCATCAAATTGATCCGGGCGATCGCCGGGCAGACCAATCTGCTGGCGCTCAACGCCACCATCGAGGCCGCCCGCGCGGGTGAAGCGGGCAAAGGCTTCGCGGTCGTGGCTTCCGAAGTCAAATCCCTCGCCGTACAGACCGCCAAAGCAACAGAAGATATTTCCAAGCTGATCATGGCCGTGCAGGGCGCGACAACGAGCGCCGTTTCGGCAATCGGCCGCATTTCCGGCCGCATGCAGGAAATCGACAGCTGCGCTACCGCTGTTTCCGCCGCAGTCGAAGAGCAAAGTGCAGCGACCGGCGAGATCTCGCAGAACGTTGCCAGCGCGTCCGATGGGGCGAAAGTCGTTGTCTCGGTGCTGGGCGAAGTAACCGGCGCCGCCTCACAGACGCGGCACTCGGCGCAAAGCGTGCTCACAGCCGCGCAGGCGGTGGAATCCGCTGCCGCCGAACTGCGCCAGGAAGTCGAAGGCTTCCTTTCGCGCGTCGCGGCTTAAACGAAAAGCCCGCTCAGCCAGTAAAACAACGCCGCGAGCAGGCCAGCCGCGGGAATCGTGAGAATCCAGGCGGTGACGATTTCGCGGGCAACAACCCACCGCACAGCTGATACTTTTCTCGCCGCGCCGACGCCGATAATCGAGCCCGTGATCGTGTGGGTCGTCGACACGGGAATGCCGAGTTCGGTTGCCGCAAACAGCATAATCGATCCGCCCGTTTCCGCGCAGAAGCCCTGCACCGGTGTAAGCCTGGTTATCCTGCTTCCCATCGTCTTCACAATGCGCCAGCCGCCGGCCAGCGTTCCGATGGCCATAGCGGCCTGACAAGCGATCACCACGGTGAACGGTACGTAGAACTTACCGCCCAGATAGCCTTGCGAATAAAGAAGCACGGCGATGATTCCCATCGTCTTCTGCGCATCATTGCCGCCATGACCTAGTGCATAGCAGGAGGCTGATACCAACTGCGCGCGTCGGAAAAAGTGGTCCGCGCCGTGCGGCGTGGACCGCACGAACAGCCATGACACCGTAAGCATGAGAAGCAGCGCAAGCGCGCAACCAAGACCGGGGGCGAGCACAATGCCGCTGACGGTTTTGAACACGCCTTGCCACACCACGGCGGAGACACCTGCCTTGGCCAGGCCGGCGCCGACTAAACCTCCAATCAGCGCGTGCGAACTCGACGATGGAATGCCAAGGCGATTGGTGATGATCTGCCATGTGATCGCACCCCCCAGCGCACCAAAGATGACGTGCTCGTTGACGATATCGGCGTTTACAATGCCACGCCCGACAGTCTCCGCGACGTGCAGTCCGAAGACCAGAAAAGCGACAAAATTGAAAAAAGCTGCCAAGGCAACCGCGTTGTGTGGCCGCAAGACGCGGGTCGATACTACGGTCGCGATTGCATTGGCGGCATCGTTCATGCCGTTGAGAAAATCAAATGCCAATGCGATCACAATCAGGCCGACCAGCAGCGGAAAAGCCAACGTACCGACGTCCATGTTATTTGTGTCCCGGCAGTCTTAAACGTGCTCGATTACGATGCCGTGCATAACGTTGGCAACATCGTCGAACCGATCGACGACTTTCTCGAGGTGATCGTAAACTTCGTTACCGATAAAAAACTCCAGGCCGCTTCCGGCTTTGCTGCTCTGATAAAGTTCACGCAAGCCGAGGTCGTGCAGTTCGTCAGCACGACCCTCGAGCGCCGAAATTTGTTCGGTGAGTGCGCTCAGGCGCGTTGCTTCCGTGTTAAGCGAGCTCAACAGCGTTACCGCTTCCTGCACCAGCTCCGCCGATTTTACGATCGCGTCGCCCATTTGTTTCATGTGCGGTGTAAACGTGGTCACGTCGAACAATGTCACGGTCTTGGCGGTTTTCTGCATCTGATCAATGGCATTGTCCATGGCGGTGATGAGGTCACGGATGCTGCCGCGATCGAAGGGCGTAATGAAAGTGCGGCGTACAGCAATGAGAACTTCGCGAGTGGCATCGTCCGCGTCATGCTCGCGGTCCATCACCGTCTGACTATTCCGCGCCACCGCATCCCCGCCTTCCATCATGTCGCGCAGCGCATGCGCACCGGCAAGCACGGCACGCGAATGACGGGCGAACAGCTCAAAGAAGCGCTGCTCTTTCGGCATCAAGGCCTGAAACCAGTGCAGCATGGCAAACCCCGGTAAAACTGAATCGCCTGAGCGCAAAACTAGGCGTTCGGCATGCGGTTACGATACTGGGCAAATCTCGCCTGTGGAAACATCGCGCGCGCCGGCAACCTGCAATTTAAGGGGCGATATGAGGCAACTTTAATATTGTGAAAACAACGGCTTGCCGTGGGCGCGCGGCACGCAAGATTTACTGCATCGGCCCGCGGGGTCGGTTAGTTTGCAACCAAAGCAATATCCGAACCGGAGACCTCAATGCGTTTGGGCTACTTCACCATGCCCGTTCATCCACTGGGCCGTGACTGGCCGCAAACGCTGCGCGAGGACCGCGAGGCAGTTATCCTCGCCGACAAGCTTGGTTTTCACGATGCCTTCATAGGCGAACACCTGACCGATGCATGCGAGAACATCACCAACAGCATGCTGTTTCTTGCGACGCTGATTTCCGACACAAAAAACATCAAGCTCGCGACCGGCACCACCAATCTGGCGCAGATTCATCCTGTTGTAATCGCCGTCAATGCTGCGATGTTCGATCACCTGTCGCAGGGGCGCTTCGTGATGGGCATCAGTGCCGGTGCGCTGACTTCCGACTCCGAGGCGATTGGAATTCTGGACCTGGATCGCAACAAGATTTTCGCGGAAGCGATCGACGTCATCCTTGCGGTGTGGGAGAACAATCCGCCCTACAACATTGATTTTCCCGACAACCGCTTCAAGGTCACCTTTGCGCGCACCGCCGCGCTCGAGCTTGGCGTCGGCGTCCTGGCAAAGCCTTTTCAGAAACCGCGGCCGGAAATCGTCGGCACCGTCGTGGCGCCTTTCTCCCCGGGTGTGGTGCTCATGGGCAAACGGGATTTCCATCCGCTGTCTGCGAACTTTCTCCTGGCGCAGCATCTCAAGTCGCATTGGACTAATTATGCCAAGGGCAAGGCGGAAGCAGGACAGAAGGCTAACGTCGCCGACTGGCGCGTGGCGCGCACGATTTTCGTCGCTGACGACGACAAGATTGCGGCCCGTTACGGCAGCGACGATTCAAAAAGTCCGTATCGACACTACTTCGGCAACATGCGCGCGAAGATGATCCGCGGCAACCGGCTCTACGTATTCAAGAGTCATAAGGAGCAGCCGGACAGCGAGATCTCTCTCGACTACGTCATGCAGAACTGCGTGACCTTCGGTACGGTCAACAAGGTGGTCGACGCTATTCTCAAACTGCGCGAGGAGACCGGCGATTTCGGCGAGCTTGTCTATGCGGGCATGGATTGGGTCGACCCGGCGCTCGCCAGGCGCTCGATGCAGCTGATTGCCGAGGAAGTCATGCCGCGCGTGAACGCGGCGATCGGCAAGTCGACGAAAACTGCGGCGGAGTAGTTGCTATTGTCATTCCGGGGTCGGCCACAGGCCGGAACCCGGAATCCAGAATCCAGACACATCAGCAAACCTTGTTTCAGGATTCCGGGTCCGCTCGCTACGCTCGCGTCCCGGAATGACAAATAGAAAATTACACCGAGAGCGGATCGGTCCCCAGCGCCGCGTAGAGCCCGTGCCTGGCACCCTGCGTGAACGGCACATCTTTCCCGAGCTCGATCGAGGCAGAGCGCACACGCTGCGTGTCGGGCTCGGTCGCGGGCACCGCACCGCCTTCGGCGGCTGCTTTCGCTGCGCGCAGGAGGAATTTTCGTGTCATGACGATGCCGCTGTCGGTCGCGCACAG